>CAIKZZ010000009.1 GCA_903832085.1 uncultured Pseudomonadota bacterium
GAACGCCGACCACGATTTATCATTTGGCGGGGGGTTCGGTGGTAGGACCATCGTTTGCCAATCCTTTAGAGGATTTTGAGCGGACGGTTGCTAGCTCTGCCCGATTGCTCGATTGGGTACGGCGGAATGCGCCCGAGGCGCGCATTGTCGCGGTCTCCAGTGCCGCAGTGTATGGCGCGGGGCATCACCGACCAATTGATGAGGATGCGCCTTTAAATCCTTATTCCCCATACGGCCATCACAAGCGCTTGATGGAGGGCTTGTGCCGTTCCTATGGTCAGAATTTTGGTCTACGCACCGCCATTGTGCGGGTGTTCTCCGCTTTTGGTCCTGGGTTGCGCAAACAACTGTTGTGGGATTTGTGCAATCGCCTCGCCACCGGGACGTCGCCGTTGGTCTTGGATGGCACGGGCGAGGAGCGTCGCGATTGGGTGGAAGCGACCGATGTGGCGCAACTACTGCTGCACGTGGCTGACGTTTTGCCGGGTGTCGATGCGCCGGTGGTGAACGGTGGCACAGGGCATGGGTATCGCGTGGCGGAGTTTGCACGCGCGGTCGTCAGCACGTGGGGTAGTGAGGTGCCGTTGCATTTTACCGGGGCTTCGCGCATAGGCGATCCGGTGCAGCTCGTGGCGGATGTGACCAAACTCCACCGGCTCGGTTTCATCCCGCGGGTCTCATTACAGCAAGGAATCGCTCAATATATTGAGTGGTTCCGTCAGGCGCGGGGACGTTAATACGATGCGGGTCGGATTTACACTGATCGGTGGTCGCGATTGGACGGGTGGATATAACTACTTGTTAAATCTCATCCGCGTGTTGCACCGGCATCCCGATTGCGGGGTTGTACCCGTTCTTTTTGTGGGCGCCGATGTTACAGATGAGCAAGTTGCTGAGTTCTTGCCGTTTTTAAGCCAAGCTCCAGTGCGATCAGTGGTGTTCGATCGCGAGTTGTCCAACCGCAATCTTGCACGCGCCTGCACGCTCGGCGATGTGCCGGCGGCCACGGCAGAGTTTCAGCGAGCGGGTATTGATGTGGTGTTTGAGGCGGCACAGTTTTATGGCTGGCGCTTCCCTGTGGCGACGCTTGCTTGGACGCCAGATTTTCAGCATCGGCACTTGCCAAACATGTTCTCGCGGCACCAGTGGGTGCGGCGTGAGATTGGATATCGTGCTCAAGTCGCCGGTGGGCGTATTTTGATGTTAAGCAGCGAAGATGCGCGGGCCGACTCCGAGCGCTTTTATCCAGGCAGCGCTGGTCGTACGGTGGTGGTGCGCTTTGCTGTACAACCACCTCCCTTGCCCGCCCCACCAGGCCCAGAGCTGCTTGCCAAATACGCGCTGCCCGAGCAGTTTGTGTATTTGCCAAATCAGTTTTGGAAACACAAAAACCACGCAGTGGTGATTGAGGCGCTGGCTTTATTGCGTCAACGGCGCTCGCCCATCGTGGTTGCTGCATCTGGCAATCCCAATGACACACGCCATGTCGGGCACTACCGCAAGTTAATTGAACGTGTGACAGCACTCGGGGTGGCTAGCGATTTTCGTTTTCTGGGGATGCTGCCCTACACCGATGTGGTGGGGCTCACGTCGCTGTCGCATGCGCTGGTGAACCCGTCCTTCTTTGAAGGGTGGAGCACGACGGTGGAGGAAGCGAAGTCCTTAGGTGCCCCCTTGGTCTTATCAGGGATTAATGTGCACCGCGAGCAAGCAGGGGAGAGCGCAATTTATTTTGATGCGCACTCGCCGGCAAGTACGGCCGAGGCGTTGATGACGGCGTGGGAACGTACGCCACCGACCACTGTTCGCGAGCGGCATGCAGTGGCTGCCGAGAGTGCGGCTGCACGTATTCGGGATTTTGCCTTTGCGTTTGCCAATGCTGCGGAGACTGCCCGTGAAACGCAGCGACGTGCGCGCATTGTGAGCACTCGCACGGCTGTTCCTTTGGCCACACCTGCTGTGAGTGTAGTGGCACCTGCGCGCATGAAAGTGCTACTAGTGCATAATTTTTACCGCTCCGTGACCCCCGGTGGCGAAGACAATGTGTTTCGGCAAGAACGCGCTATGCTCGAAGCGGCTGGCATTGAGGTGGTGTGTTATACCAAAAGCAATGACGATGTGAACGAGCACGATCGCGGTCAAGTTGTTCGTACAGCAGCCGCTATGTCGTGGTCACAAAAAACATACGATGAGCTGACAGCATTACTGCGACGGGAGCGACCGGCGCTGGCCCATTTTCACAACACCTTCCCGCTGATTACCCCGAGTGCCTATCAAGCAGTCAAAGATGCCGGTCTGCCAGTGGTGCAGACCCTGCACAACTACCGCATGATTTGCGTGGCAGGGACGTTTTTTCGTGAGGGCAAAGTATGCGAGAGCTGCACGGCAGGTTCGCCTTGGGCAGGTGTGCGACACCGTTGCTATCGTGGCTCACTTGCAGGTTCGATGGCAGTTGCCTGGATGCTGCATCGCAACTGGCAGCGGCGCACCTATCAGGATTTGATTGATGTGTATATTGCGCTCAGTAGTTTTGCGGCTGAGCGGTTTGCAGCCGAAGGAATTGAGCGCGCACGCATTGAGATCAAGCCCAATTTTGTGAATTCGACGGGGCCGGTCAGTCCCGGTGGAGGCGGTTATGCGGTGTTCGCCGCGCGCTTGTCTGACGAAAAAGGTGTCTTTACGCTGCTCAAAGCGTGGCGGGGCTTGCGTGATATCCCGTTAAAGGTCGTGGGTGATGGCCCGTTACTTGAGGCGATGAAAGCGCAAGCTGTCGCTGAACAGTTGCCCGTAGAGTTTGTAGGACTTCAACGCCGCGACGAGGTGCTCAAGATCATTGGTGATGCGGAATTGCAGGTGATTGCCTCCGAATGCTTTGAAGGATTTCCGCTCGTGTTGGTGGAGTCTTACGCGCGTGGCACGCCAGTGATTGCCTCACACATTGGCAGTCTCGGTAAATTGGTGGTGCCGGGGGAGACGGGTCTGCACTTTGAAGTTGGGAATGCAGAGTCGCTGAGTCGTGAGGTGCGGCGCTTGTGGGAGGACCCCACTTTGCGTGCGCGCATGCGCCTGCGCGCACGCGAGCGCTTTGAGAGCGAGTACACGCCGGATCGTAATCTTGCCATGCTGCTTGCCATTTATGAGCGTGCGCTTAATAAAAACCGTAGTGCGCAAGTGGCTGCCTGAGTCATGAAAGTCTCGATCATCACCGCGGTACGCAATGGGGCCCTAGCAATCCCGGTGACGCTCGCCTCGGTCGCTACCCAGAGTTACGCCAACATTGAGCACATCGTGGTGGATGGGGCCTCAAGCGATGACACAGTGGCTGTGGTGCGCCGCGAGGGCCCGCACGTGGAAACGCTAGTGTCGGAGCCTGATAGTGGAGTTTATGATGCATTTAATAAGGGGCTGCGCGTAGCCACCGGTCAGATTATTGCGTTTTTAAATGCTGGTGATGAGTACATGCACTCGGCCGTCATCGGCACAGTGATGGCGGCGTTTGCGGACCCGGCGCTTGATGCTGTGTTTGGTGATGTAAATATTGTGCCAGACGATGGCGGTCGCGGTGCGATTCGTCATTATCGCGCGCACGCCTTTCAACCCACACGGTTTGCCGATGGGTATATGCCACCGCATCCGGCGCTCTTTGTGCGGCGTCGGGCGATTGAGGTGGTGGGTGAGTACGATACCAGCTATCAAATTGCTGGCGATTTTGAATGGTGCGTGCGCCTATTTGTGGGGGCGCGCGCACGCTTTGTGCATCTGCCCATGGTGCTGACGCGAATGCCACGCGGCGGCTTAAGTAATCAAGGGCTGCGTTCTGCCTGGATCATCACGCGCGAGATGCGCCGTGCCTGCAAGGCCCACGGCGTGTTAACGAGTTTTCCGCGGCTGCTGACGCGGTTGCCCAGAAAAGCATTTGAATTTAAGCAACGTGCCGGAGACGCCTCATGAGTCTTGATGTAAGCATGAGCGCGCCACCGCGAGTGCTCGTCACCGGTGCAACAGGGTTTATTGGGAGCGCAGTGGTCGCGCAGTTGCGCTCACACGGTTGGCGAGTCCGTGCGGCGAGTCGCGTGGCTGTGTCAGACACTGCTGCGACTCCTGATGAAATAGCAGTGGAGCGCGTGGTGGTTGGCGAGATTGGTCCTTACACCGACTGGTCGCAGGCGCTTACCAATGTCTCGCATGTCGTGCATGCAGCAGGCCTTGCTCATACGCGACGCGCGGGTGATGAACAGCGTTGCGTAATTGTCAACGTGCAAGGGACTGAGCGCTTGGCCGCGCAGGCAAGTGCTGCGGGAGTGCGTCGCATGGTGCTCTTAAGTAGCGTCAAAGTGCATGGCGAGGCCACACACGGTGTGGCGTTTGGGCGCGACGATGTACCGCAGCCCGAGGATCATTATGCGCGTTCGAAGCTTGCGGCCGAACAGGCCCTGTGGAGCGCCTGCGCACGCTCGCGCTTAGAAGGCGCTGTGGTGCGCTTGCCGTTGGTCTATGGGCCGCACGTGAAAGCGAATTTTGCAGCGCTCATGCGCGTAGTGGATCGAGGTTGGCCACTTCCCTTTGGTTCTATTACGAATCGCCGCAGTTTTTTAGGCCTTGAGACTGCCTGCGCGTTCATTGAGTGCTTGCTGGTGCACCCGGCGGCGGTAGGTCATGCGTGGCTAATGGCAGATCTGGAGCCATTGTCGACACCAGCGTTGATTGAGGCACTTGCTGAGGCGCTCGGTAAACCCTCGCCGCTCGTGCGCTGCCCGGTGTGGATACTGCAAGTAGCCGCGACGCTGTTGGGTCGGCGTCGTGCATTACAGCGCCTCACGGGCAGCTTGGAAGTGAACACGGCGCTTGCCGCGGAGCTATTGCGCTTTCAAGCGCCGAGTGACCCACGTGCACAGCTCCTTGCAATGGTACGTGCGTACCGTGATAGCCACAGTGGCGTGCAATGAGCGTGTGGCGCTTTGCGATTGTGGTGTGGGTGTGTGCGATGGTGGCAACCTTTTTTGCGCGGCGTTTGATTATTCACTGGGGATGGTTTGATCATCCCAATGCGCGTAGCTCGCACGTGGCTCCGACGCCGCGTGGTGGTGGGGTTGCGATTGTGTTGGTGACTCTAGGTGGGACTGGCTTTCTGATGCTGTCTGCGGGGCTCGGTGGACGGTTGAGTCCTGTCGTGGGTGTTACCGTCTTACTTGGTGGAGCAGCGATTGCGCTACTGGGGCTCGTGGATGATCGTCGCGGTCTGACGGCGAGTTGGCGTTTGCGTTTGCAGGCGCTCACGACGGCGTGTGCCTTAACGGCGATTGGCGGTTTGGCACCGGTGCCGGTAGGCGAAGGTACAGTGGACTACGGCTGGCTTGGGCATGTGCTGGCGTGGCCCGCATTGATTTGGTTTGTGAATCTTTACAACTTTATGGATGGCATTGATGGCATCGCGGCAAGTGAAGCGGTGTTTGTGTCATTGAGTGCGGCGTGGCTGACGGCGTGTACTGGTGCACCGCCGGCTTTGACGTGGACGTGGGTGCTGGTGGGTGGCGCGAGTCTAGGCTTTTTGCCGTTTAATTGGGCGCCGGCACGGCTGTTCATGGGAGATGTGGGTAGCGGCTTTTTAGGGTATGTGATTGCGGTGTTATTGGTGGTGTCAGGCCACCTGTCGGGGCTGTCTTTATGGACGGCAATTATTTTGACAGCACCGTTTTTTGCAGATGCCACGGTGACGTTGGCACGACGGGTGGCGCGCCAGGAGCGGTGGAACGTTGCCCATCGCAGTCATGCCTATCAGCACCTCGCTCGCCGGTTGGGCAGTCATGCCAAAGTGACGGCGCTTTTAATGGCCGTGAACGTCTGCGTCATTTTACCGATAGCTTGGTATTCTGTGCAGTGTCCGGCACGAGCGGGGCTTATGACGGCGGCTGTCATTTTGATGATGGCGAGTGCCGCGTGGCTGTTAGGGGCCGGGACCCCTGAGAGCAGTGCCGATGACAGGAATCAGAGGAAGGACAGTACATGAGTCGGATTGCGTTGATTACGGGCATCACCGGGCAGGACGGCGCCTATCTTGCGGAGCTCTTGCTCGCCAAGGGATATCAGGTGCACGGTTTGAAACGCCGCGCCTCGTCGCTTAACACCGGACGCATTGATCATTTGTATCAAGATCGGCATGTGGCCGATGCACGGCTGCACTTGCATTATGGTGATCTGACCGATGCCACCAATCTGATTCGTATTGTCCAGAACGTTCAGCCAGATGAGATTTACAACTTAGCAGCCCAAAGCCATGTCGCGGTGTCATTTGAAACACCCGAGTACACGGCAAACGCGGACGGTATAGGGACACTGCGGTTACTCGAAGCCATACGCATTTTGGGCTTGCAAACAAAGACGCGTTTTTATCAAGCCTCAACGTCTGAAATGTTCGGTCAGGTTCAGGAAAATCCCCAGCGCGAGACGACACCATTTTATCCACGCTCGCCCTATGGGGCTGCGAAGTTGTATGCGCACTGGATCACCGTGAATTATCGTGAGGCCTATGGTTTGTATGCCTGCAGTGGGATTTTGTTTAACCACGAGTCTCCGCGGCGTGGTGAGACTTTTGTGACGCGTAAAATTACACGTGGCTTGGCGCGCATTCAGGTGGGACTGGAACAGATCTTGTATCTTGGCAATCTGGATGCAAAACGCGATTGGGGGCATGCGAAGGATTATGTGCGGGCGCAGTGGTTGATGCTGCAGCAAGCTGTTCCACAGGACTATGTAATCGCCACGGGTGAGCAATATTCGGTTCGCGAGTTTGCAACCAAAGCAGCTCTCTACATCGGGATGGAGTTGCGCTGGCATGGCACGGGTGTTGATGAAGTGGGTATTGATTGTGCGAGTGGCAAAACGGTGGTGCGCGTTGATCCGACCTACTTTCGTCCCGCTGAGGTGGAAACGTTACTCGGAGATGCGAGTAAAGCGCGTCGCGAGCTACAGTGGACACCCGAGATCGGCTTTGATGCGCTCGTGCGTGAAATGGCCGATGCCGATGTGGCACTCGCGCGGCGTGAGGCGCATCTGAAGGAGCGTGGTTTTCAGTTCGATGCAGCCCATGGATAAAACGGCGCGCATTTTTGTTGCAGGTCATCGGGGCTTGGTTGGTAGCGCGGTGCTGAGGCATCTGACGGCCGCTGGCTACACTGGGCTCATAACCCGTACACGAGCGGAGCTTGATTTAACCTGCCAAGCTGCGGTGAGTGATTTTTTTAAAACTGAGCGACCCCAGTATGTGTTTTTAGCCGCTGCCAAAGTCGGCGGTATTTTGGCCAATGACACGGCGCCATTTGATTTTCTGCGTGACAATGTGTTGATTCAGTCGCATGTGATTGAGTCGGCGTATCGCTGTGGGGTGCATAAGCTTTTATTTTTAGGCTCGAGCTGTATTTATCCGCGCCTTTGCCCGCAGCCAATGAAAGAAGAGTATTTGCTGACCGGGGCACTGGAGCCCACCAACGAGTGGTATGCGATTGCAAAAATCGCGGGCCTTAAATTGTGTCAGGCATTGCGTCGTCAGCATGGCTTTGACGCGATTAGCGCGATGCCCACCAACTTGTATGGTCCAAACGATAATTTTAGTCTGACGAGTTCGCATGTACTGCCGGCGTTGGTGCGTAAGTTTTGTGAGGCCGAGGCGAGTGGGGCATCCCAGGTGACTGTCTGGGGCAGTGGTACGCCGCGACGCGAATTTTTGCATGTGGATGATCTGGCATCCGCGCTGATTTTTTTGATGGAGCACTACAGTGAGGCCGCTCCGATCAATGTGGGTTGGGGTACGGATGTGTCGATCGCTGAGTTGGCAGTGCAGGTCAAGGCAGCCACCGGCTTTCGAGGCGAGATCGTCTTTGATGCGACAAAGCCGGATGGCACACCACGCAAGCTGCTGGATGTGTCGCGCTTGCAGACACTCGGTTGGCGGCCGACGATTGCACTCAAGGCAGGCTTACAAGAGACGGTGGCCTGGTATCGCGCACATCGGGCGAGCGCGTGAGGGGAACTCGCTGGGATTTTCAGGGTCGTAACGTCCGTCTGTACACGGATGACGTCGGGGCCTCGTGCGGTGGGTAGTCAGCGCCAGGGTTGGATTCATCGTTAAGAATTTCAGAGACTTAGGCTATACTGCGCCCACTATCTTGCTGCCATGGAGCCACCATGCGTCTGAAGTCGACTTGCCCGTCTGCCCGCCGTCACTTTGGCTTTACGCTCATTGAGCTGTTGATTGTTATCGTGATTTTGGGCTTGCTGTTGTCGTTGGTGGCGCCTGCGATGTTTTCCAAAGTGAGTTCCTCGCAACGCAAGACGGCGCTTGCGCAGATGCAGATGATTACCACCTCGCTTGACACGTATCGACTGGATTTGGGCGAGTACCCGGCCACATTGGATGAGCTGCGCCACAGCACCAAGAAGGGTTGGGACGGGCCGTATTTGCCGCGGGATGTGCCACTGGACCCGTGGGGGAATCCCTACGTCTACACCGTCCCGGGTGAGGACGGTAAGCCCTATGCAATTTTGTCCTACGGCAAGGACGGGCGTCCCGGTGGCGAGGGCGACGATGCGGACATCACACTGCAATGAGTCAACTCGCTACCTTGTTTGCTGATTTTGGAGTCCAGGCGGAGGATTTAGAGAAGGCACGCCAGTATCAACACAAGTACGGCGGCCGCATTGAGCAGATTCTGGTCAACATGGGTGGACTCGCTTCAGACGCCCTACCCGATATTTATGCCCGCTTACTGGGGGCGCAGACGCTCAGCGTGACGGCCGCTGCGAGTTGGGCGCCACCTGATACGCTGGAAACGCTGCCACTGGATTTCCTCATACCGCGCGGCTGGATTCCATACGCCCAAAGCAGTGACACGGCGTGGACCTTTGTGACCAAAGCGCCGCTTGATTTGGAAGTGAATGACTGGCTGCGGGCGAAAGGCTTTGAGTTCACGTTGCTACTGGTGGCCGAAGAAGCCTTCGGTATTTTAAAAGGTCGCTTGGGCCGGTCGGCAGATGCGGTGGCAGGGACACTGCTCGGTTCCGTGGAAGAAGGCCGCCTGCGTGAGCTCGCTTCCGAAGCGCCGACGGTGAATTTACTCAATTCCTTGATGACGCGGGCGCTTAGGCAAAATGCCTCTGATATGCACGTGGAGCCGCAAGGCGGGCACGCGCGAGTGCGGTATCGGATCGACGGCGTGCTGCACGATGTGGACACCATTCCGTCGGCCATGGTGTTGCCGATCATTACGCGCTTGAAGATTTTAGCAGGCATGGACATCGGCGAGCGACGCCGGCCGCAAGACGGCAAGATCGAAATTCGTGTGGCGGGCGAGGATATTGATATCCGCTGTTCGGCGCTGCCAGTGACTGATGGCGAGAGTGCGGTGATGCGCTTTTTACGCAAGTCGGCGCTCGTGTATGACATGAAAGTGTTAGGGCTGTCGAATGACATCGAGACCTTGGTACTCGAGGATTTGGCGATCACCTCCGGTGTGGTGTTACTCACCGGTCCCACCGGATCCGGTAAGACCACAACGCTTTACACGTTTTTAAGTCGCCTAAACAGCGAGCAAGTCAAAATTGTCACGCTCGAAGATCCCGT
Organism: uncultured Pseudomonadota bacterium; assembly: GCA_903832085.1. Taxonomy (GTDB): domain Bacteria; phylum Pseudomonadota; class Gammaproteobacteria; order Steroidobacterales; family Steroidobacteraceae; genus CAIKZZ01. The sequence continues at coordinate 9,617 of CAIKZZ010000009.1, forward strand.
GGAATATCAGCTGCGTGGTATCAATCAAGTCCAAGTGCAGCCAGCGATTGGTTTTGATTTTGCCACCGGTTTGCGTAGCATTGTGCGTCAAGACCCAGACATCATCATGATCGGCGAAATTCGCGATCGAGAAACTGCATCGATCGCGATGCAATCGGCGCTCACGGGACATTTGGTGTTCTCCACGGTGCACACAAATGATGCGGCAAGCGCTTATACCCGCCTGCTTGATTTAGGGGTCGAGGAGTTTTTGCTGAATGCAGCACTGCGCAGTGTGATTGCCCAGCGCTTGGCGCGGCGCTTGTGCCCGCAGTGTGCCGCGCCTCACCCTGAGGCGAATCGTTTAATGCAGGACTTGCAGCTAGCGCCGCTCGCTGAACGCTTGCAGTTATCCGCGCCGCGTCTGATGCAGGCCAAGGGCTGTGATGCGTGCTCGCACACGGGCTACAAGGGGCGGGTGGCGGTGGCTGAGTATTTGCGCTGCGATGCGCATGTGCGGGCCTTGAAAAAAGACGGCGATTTTTTAAGCGGTGTGCGTGGGTATGCGCAAGGCCAAGGCTGGCGCACGCTCTTGCAGGATGGTTTTGCGAAGGCCTTAAACGGCGTGACCACGGTTGAAGAAGTGCTGCGAGTGGCAGGTTGATGCAGCAGTTTCGGTACACGGGATTTGATGAGTCGGGTGGCCGGGTCGCCGGGACCGTGGATGCCGAAAGTCTCGAGCAGGCACGCTTGGACCTGAGCTCGCGCAGCATGCTCTTAAGTGAACTTGTGGCGGTGGATACGGCGCGCGATTGGCGGGTCGCTCTCGGGCTTGGTGCGGAAACAGTGGGATTGAGTGATCTCGAGTTCTTAACTGCAGAGCTCAGTTTATTGCTCGAAAGCGGGGTGCGCATCGACCGGGCCATCGGCATTTTAAAGCGTGCGGGCAAAAGTGGCGCAGTCGCGCAATTACTCAGCGCCCTGACCGAGGACTTGAAGCAAGGCAAGCAGCTGTCTGAAGCCGTGGCTCAGCACCCCAAAGTCTTTGATGCGCTGTATGTGAATTTGATTGCGTTAGGTGAGGCGAGCGGTAAGTTGCCGGACGTGTTTCGGGGATTGGCAGAGGATTTAAAATTTCGTCGCGACATGCGCCAAAAAATTGTGCAGGCCGCAGCCTATCCTTTGGTGGTTCTGGGCGTGTGCGTGATGGCGCTCGTGTTTATTTTTAACTTTGTGGTGCCAAACCTCACGGCCTTATTCGCTGATGCCAAGGAACTGCCGTGGTACACGACGATGCTCTTGAACTCGAGTGCGTTCATGCGCCATTACCAATGGTTCGTGCTCTTAGGCATGGGCGTGTTGGGTGGTTATTTGTGGTACGCGCGTACGAGCTCGACGGTACTGGATTTGAAGGATCGTGTGCTCATCCGCGCACCGGGCTTGCGCGATGCGCTTGCCATGGTGGAGCGGATCCGCTTTGCCAGTGGTTTAGGGCTCATGCTGGATGCAGGTTTGCCGGTGGATCGGGCATTGACGCTGGCAACGGGAAATATTCGCCACGGGATGCTGCGGCGCGAGATTGCCATCGCAGTGGACAAAGTACGGCGTGGCGAGCAGTTATCCACAGTGTTGCGCCAAACACGCTTATTTCCAGACTTTTACGCGTCGCTTCTGGAAGTGGGTGAGGAAAGTGGCGAGCTCGCACGGGTCTTTAACGAGGTGGCGCGCCGCAGTCGGGACGCGTTCTCCAGTTGGACGCAACGGTTGACGACGTTGCTTGAGCCGCTGTTGATTCTCTTTATGGGCCTCATTGTGGGCAGTGTGGTGGTGATCATGATGCTGAGCATCACCTCCGTCACGGATTTGAAGTTCTAGGCCATGCATGCGCTTGATCGCTGTGGGGCAAGGGCGCTGCGTGGCGCACGCCAGTGCGCGCGAGGCTTTACGCTGATTGAGCTTTTAATCGTGTTTACGATTATTGGTTTTTTAGGGGCCTTAGTGGCGCCGTTTGGTATTCATCAAGTCGAGAAGGCGCGCTCGCAGTCCGAGTGGCTCATGCTCGAGCGCACGGTGGAGGGGTTGGCGTTTCGGGCCTTTGCGCAGGGGCGTGAGGTGGACCTGACGGCGGATGGCGCCGGCATCGAATGGCGTATAGGGACCGATGCGCCGAAAACCTTGGCGCTACAGCAGCTTTTTTTTTCGCCGAAGCAAATGATTCATATCGATGCGCATGGACTGGCGAGTCCTGACACGTTGACACTGAATCAAGCCGGACGCCCGCGCACGATCACCTTGAACCGATGGCTGACGGACGCGAAATGAAGCATGCGGGAGGCCATCAGACGGCCGGCTTTACGCTGATTGAGGTGCTGATTGCAGCGACGCTTCTGTTTGTGGTCATTGCCATTACCGCAGAAACCTACCGTGGCGCGTTGCTCGCGACCCGGCGGGCGGAGTCGGTGGTGGGGATGCTTGCGCCCATTCCTCTCATTAGGGCGGATATACGCAACAGCTTGCGCAATGAGCCGCTAGAGGCCCGTGAGGGCAGCGGCATACTGATGGGGGTGAATTACGAGTACGCGGCCACCACGGCGCGCTTTGGTTCACCGCCCAAGCGTTTTGATCCGACCAAACAAGGGTTTTCTGATTACCCGCCACGGTTTCGGCTGTATGACGTGACCTTGACCTTACGATTCCACGGTCAAACACGGGTCTATGTCTATCAGGAGTTGGCATGGCTACCTGTATAAACCGGGGCCGCCACAGGGGAGGTCGGGCGATTCGGGCGTCCGGCGGCTTTACACTGATTGAACTTTTGATCGCGGTGGCGATCTTTGGAATGGTCGTGGGACTTGCGACCTTGAGTTATTCGCTCTACAGCAAGCAGTGGTCGGGTTGGCGCGGCGGTTTTGATCGCACGGAGGCGCGGCTGCAGCGGCTGGATCTGGTGACGACGGCGCTTGAGGATGCGATTCCTTGGGTGGTGCGCGATGAGACGGGGCAGTTGGGGTTTTATTTTTTAGGCCGCGATGAGGGCTTGACCTTGGTGACGGGCAGCCCTGTATTTACTCCGCATGCGATGGCGGTGGTGCGCGTCTTCCGGGAAGCCACCGCAACGGGCACGTGGAATTTGGTTTATGAAGAAGCACCGTTGACGGCCGTGCGACTGCTCTATGCGGCACAGATTCTGCCATTCAGTCATCGGATGGTAGTGGCGTACGATATTCCGGAGCCCGTGTTTCGGTACTACGGTTGGGAGAATTTGTTGGCGCGCAATCAAGGTGATACGGCGCCCGGCGTGGCCGGGGGGCAAGGGCCTCAGTGGTATACGGATTACGATGGCATACAGCGCCGTCAGCATCCCGAGCGGATTGCGATCGAACTCGGTCAGATGCATGCCGTGTTTTTCGTCCCGTCGCGGGCGGACTCCTCGCTTTTGAAATACGTGCCGCCAGAATGAAGCACCAGCGCGGCACTGCTCTGATTTTGGTCCTGATGCTTAGCGTCATCTTGGGGCTATTGATGTTGCAAATGGGACTGACGGCCCGTGAGCAGGTACACCGCGCTCAAGTCTTGGCGGATCGCAGTGAGGCTGAGTTGCGTGCCGAGTCGCGTGAAGTGGCCATGGAATACACCTTGTTGACGGAACCGTGGCTCAAGCCTACGACGACGTCTGTGCTAGCGCCCGTGGCGGGGTCCACTGCACCTCCGGTGATGAATCCGTATGCAGCGGCCTGGAATTTTTATGGCGAGCCGTTCACGGTCGACTCCATTACGTTTCAGTTGCAGGACATGTCCGGGTTACTCCCCGTGCCGACGGATAACAGTGCGCAACTCCTGGCTTTGCTGGGGCTCTTGGGTGTGGAGCCCACGCGTGCGAGCGTGGTACGCGAGCAACTGCTCGCCTATCAAGGCGTTTTGGGTGGCTTGCGTCGGCCGGACTTCACCGGCATGGACAGCGGTGATTCCGCGATGGGTGCTAGCAGCAGTGGGCCAACGGCAAGTCCGATGCCGGTGACGTCCACACCGCTGCAGGCCTTGGAGGAACTGCGGAATCTGCAGGCCATGGACGAGGCCTTGTACAGTCAACTCGAGCCGTTACTCACGCTGTACCCGACGCTGGGTTTTAATCCGTTGACTGCACCGGCGATTCTGTTGCGCGCCACCCAAACCCCGAGCGCGGCCCAAGGATTAATCGACATGCGTCTTGCCGGTGGGCTCAACCAGAGCGCAGTCAATGCCTTGACGGGCTTGTCGGCGAACGAATCCACGACGTTTTATCCAGGTCCTGGCATCCGCTTGGGGTTCACCTTGGAGTACCATGGCGTGACGGTGCGCCGTGACACGGTGGTGGTGTTAAAGCCCTACGATAAAGAAGCGCTCAGTGTCTGGTCACACCGCGCCTTGTCGGGTACCGCCACAAAGGATTTGCAGACGTGAGGATGAAATCGTGCAGGTAATGGCGTGTTGCTAAGACTCAAGCAGTGGCTTGCTGCGGCGTTGGCGCGGCGCGTCGTGTGGCTGACCGATGCGCGCCGCAGCGTACTCGGTGAGCCGATGCAAGGCCGTGCGCTCTTAACAGTGCTTGGGCGCGAACATTATGCAGAGCGCCGCAAGGCCTACCCCATTCGTAGTTTGCGAGACTTGCGGCGGGTGTTGGCACAAGAGTTACAGGGGCGTCCACCGACCTTGACCTTGATTGGGCCTTGGCTCAACGAGCGGCATGACGTGGCGTTTTTCGAGCTGCTGCCTGGTGTGCTTGAGCAACTCGATGCCACGGTGTGGGTAATCCCTGAGAGCTTGGTGTTGGCGCAGACGCTGCCGGCACAGCGGGTTGCGATCGTGTCTGGCAATGGGCTCGAGTATTTTTTGGCGGCCTCTGGGATCAGTCAGATTGCAGGCGGCGCAGTACGTGTCGCCTCGGTGTTTGCGATGGCCACGGGGCTCGATCCGGATCAGGATGCTGAGCACATCGATCGCGCCGAGTCGGCTGAGCGTGTGCGACAAGGGCTGAGTCAGTTACGTGCGGATATTTGGTTGCGCTTTTTGAAGCCCGGCATGCGGGTGGGCGCTGGCATCGCGTGGCAGCCGCTCGCGATCACCTTCGCGGTGATTTTTGTTGCCTACCTCGCGCTGGGCTTTGGGTATTTATCGATCACGCAATGGCGTCGCGACGTTGAACTCAAAGCCTTGGGGCCTGAGGTGTCGGCACTGATTGAAAGCCAGCATCACATGGAGGGGATGGCGCGTACACAGCACGCGCTGGCGCAAGTGATTAATGATCGTCAACCGAGCTATCCCCTGTGGCATGTGGCGCTCATTGCGTGGCAGAAGGGCGGGATGTTGCGCAACATATCGATTGTGGATGGGAAAGCCACCTTGAATGGCAGTGCGCCGGTAGCGACCGATGTGTTGGCGGCGGTGGCAGCTGATCCGGCGGTCAGTGGGGCGCGCTTTGCGTCCCCTGTGCGTCAAGGAGTGCGGCAGGATTTTACGATTACCTTTCGATTCGTGGCGGTGCCACATGGCTAGTATCAGCACATCACGCAAGGGCCTGTTGATTGGTGCGTTGGTGGCGCTTGCGCTACTGCGTTTTGCGTTGGTGCCCGCGCTGCAAACTCAAAGCGCGTGGCACGAGCGGCTGCAGGTCCTGACTAAACATCTGGACCGATCGGTGGGAGTCAAACAACACCAGAGCGCGATTTTAGGGGCGGAAGCGGCGCTGAAGGCCACCACCACCGAGGCGCAGGCACAGTTTCCAAGTACCCCGAGTGCCGAGGCGTATCGCTTGGTCATGCAGCAACAAATCGGTCAGATTGTGGCGAGCGCGAATTTGAAACTGACGCTGTTTGATTGGATCTTGGATGGCGCTGTCAAAGATGCGGGATTGAGCTATGGTCGCATTCGCATGCAGGTGGATGGGCCTTTGGCTGATCTTGCGGCACTGCACACGTTGATTGAAGGCACGCTGCCGTCATTCACAGTGCGTGAAGTGCAAGTGAGCAGCAAAGTGGAGACGGCGGAACTGAGTCGTACGCTCGGTACGCTGACATTGGTGGGCGATTTATTTTATCGTGTGCAGCCAGCACCATGAGCCCACGTCTACAAGTGGTATCGCTCGTGGTGTTGGCACTGCTGCTCGCGGGCAGTGATTTTGGGCGCCGCTTGTATGTGGGGCGTAATGCGTCGCTGCATACTGTCACGACTGAGGTGCCTGTGGCGCTGCGTGGTGGTGAGACACTGGCGCAGATGCAAACCACGATGCACGCGTGGTTTCCGGTACTCAAAGGTCCTACCGAGCAGCTAACGGGACCACCAGATCCGCAGAGCTGGCAGTTTGCGCTGGTGGGAATGTTCATGAACCGCGACGCGTTCAGTGGTGTCATTGCGGCGTGGTTACCCGGCAACTTAACGGCCGAGTATCAGCACGTTGTTGCAGGCGACACGGTGCACGACTGGAAGGTGAGCGGCTTATCGGCGCGTGCCGCCACATTAGTTTACGCTGCTGAGACACGTGAATTGGGATTGTTTAAGATCGGGCAGTCGCATCCGCCAGGGGCTGCACTCCCCGTTGTGGAGAGCCCAATTGTGTCGACCACGGGCCCGAAGCACCGGCGTGAGCAGGCCGACCGGCCGCGGCGCGAAGCGCCGTCTAGACAGGAGCGTCCAGGGCGCGGCGAGGGCAAGCAACGTGACGGCGTAGGCAAGGGGAACTTAGGCCGCGGTCAAGGTGCCAACGGGGCGGGACCGCGGGGTGGGCGAGCGAAATAATGGCGGTGCTTTGGCATCGTTCGTTGCCAACAGCCGCTCTGAGGAAGGTTTCGGTTTGGATTACAGCGCGCACGACGCCGCGCGACGAGAGGCTCTACATGAACGGTCGTATGCTATTGGTTGTGGTTACCGCTGTGCTCGCGAGTTGCGCGGGGCCTTCGCGATTTTCGCTGTCGTCGATGGCGGCATTGGGTCCGCACGAGGCGAATGGTGAGCAAAGCACCGATGCGATGTCACAGCCACAACCGCAATTGAATGCAGGAGTCCTGCACTTAAATGCCGCTGCTCGCGTGGGTGCGGAGCACATGAAGCAGGATTTATCGGACAATTTCCCGGCCGATAACAAGTTGACTGCGGCATCGGATGCAATGCCGATGAAGGACTTTTTGCATTATGTGTTTGGCGATTTGCTGCAAGTCAGTTATGTGATCGCTGAGGGGATTCCGGGTCTTGAGCAGCCCATTACCTTGAATGTACAAGCTCCCGTGAGTAGTCGCGCCATTTACAAGTTGGTTGCTGACATTTTGACACCGCGACATATCGCCGTGAGTTTTAAGGACGATGTGTATTTTGTGGTGCCTGCGGATGGCAAGGGCAAGGACAATGTGGTGATTGGCCTTGGCGCGAAAGCGGAGGATGTGCCAGATGCGCCGAGCAAGATTTTACAAATTGTGCCACTGCGCTACGGCGCCAATGCCAACATCGAGCGGACCTTGAAGGACCTCGTCGATGCGCAAGTCGTCTCTGATAACAGTCGCTCGGCGCTGTTTGTGACAGGTGAGCGCGATGCGGTGTTGAAGGTGCTGGATGTGGTGCGACTCCTCGACCAACCGGCCACGCGAGCGAGCGCGCTCGCGGTCGTGAATCTGACTTACATTGGTACCAAAGACTATACCGATCAACTCATGACGCTGATGGAGAATGAAGGTGTGCCGGTCGGTCTTGGGCGCGGTGGTGATGGGAAAACGCTGGTTTTAGTGCCGCTGGAGCGCTTAGGGTCTGTGGTTGTCTTTGCGACCAGTGAAGAGTTACTGGCGCGTGCGGAATATTGGACGCGGCAAATAGACCGGCCAGGTAAGGGCACTGCAGATCAGTATTTTGTGTATCACCCAAAGTACGCGCGTGCGTTGGATTTAGGCTTATCACTACGTGCCTTGATTAGTCCCCCCGGTGGGACCGGTACTGCCGAGGGAGGCAATTCTGCGCGCGATACGCGTTCGGCCCTCGGGAACACAGCGAGTGGAGAGGGGCTCTCAGGGGTCGATGGTGCGGGCGGCGGCAGAGGTGCATCTGGCTCATCGGGCACGCTGCAGCGGCGCGAGGCTGGCAGTGCTGGCGGTGGCAATCGCGGTGAGCAGTCCATTTCCATTCGCGGTGATGGCGTGACTGTGTCGGTGGATCCGCGTTCGAACTCACTGATTTTTTATACCACGGGGCCGCGTTATGAAGCGTTGCTGCCGATGGTTCGTCGCTTGGATATCGCACCACGGCAAATCTTGATTGAAGCGACGTTGGCCGAAGTGGACATGACCGGCGCCTTCGCGCATGGCGTGGAATTTGCGTTGAAATCGTCGTCTGGTAAAGCTGGGGCGAGTACGGTGGGGCAGTTGGGCTTGCCGAGCGGTGGCATAGCGCTGAATTACATTTCTAGCATCACAAATAGCGTGAAGGCGACGCTGACGCAAAACGATTCGCAGGTGAATATTCTGTCGAATCCGTTTTTGATCGTGCGCGACGGCGCTGAAGCATCTATTACCGTGGGGAATGATGTGCCCACCTTGGGGGCCACCACGTCGAGCCCCACAACCTCGAGCTTAACTGTCACCAGCGTGCTGTATCGACGCACGGGTTTGACCTTGTCGATTAGTCCCACGATCAATGCCGAAGGCACGGTGGTCTTGCGTATCGATCAAACGATCTCGGACACAGTGCCTGGTGCGTCGAGCGTTGCGGGGGCGCCTGAATTTTTTGATCGCTCGGTGCGGACGGAAGTGGTAGCAAAATCAGGGCAGACGGTGCTGCTCGCGGGGCTGATTTCCATGGATAATTCGGTGACCTCGACGCGCGTACCGGGCTTAGGCAGTATTCCCGGATTGGGTTGGCTGTTTAATTCCGTCTCAAAAAACCACGCAAAAACAGAACTGGTGCTCTTGATCACTCCGCGAGTACTCGAATCATCGGACGATTGGGAGTCGGTTAAGGGCGGCGTGCAAAAAGCACTGCAATACATCACCCTCCCCGGCCCGAGCGCACCGGCAAGCGAGTCGCACCCTTAATGTGGCGTAAAAACGACACTAATGAGCCGCTGCAGTGTGATGCGCGCCGACAAATTGCGGCGATTACTGCATTAGGTGTTGACATCTAGTGTGACGGCTCTAAAATACCGTTCAACTAGTTGGATTCACTCGGTGAGTACAACTGGTCTTGTTTTCAGGTTTAGGGATTTTTTGGTTAGGCATCAGGGCCGAATTCGAGGCTCATCATCAATCAGTTTAATGGAGCAATGTCACACATGACGTTCAAACAAAAGATGGGACTCGCTGCTGCAGTTTCAGCGGCTCTCGGATTCAGTGTAGCCGCAAGCGCAGCAAGTTCGTATGTCTGGAACGGACCCACAAAGTGGGAGGGGGGCTCAGGTCACTACGGTAACGTCGCGACTCTCGAAGGGTTGGGCGATGCACCAGCGTCCGCTCCTCCCCTTAATTTGCCGTTCGAGATCTATCACGCACTCGAGATTTCAACGACCGACGTGGTCACTCTGACGTTCAGCGGCATTGCGCTGACCAATGCATCGGCTCCAGTCGTTAACTGCAACAACGGCACGTACTTGGTTGCTGGCGTGACGAACACGCCAGGCACCTATCAGTACGTGAACAACAGCGGTGGCAACATTCCGGCTGGCTGCTGCTTAGTGACCGGTGTCACGACGACGAACGCGAACCTGAAGGCCGCTGGCCTCGGCGCCAAGCTCACCAACAATTTCAAGCAAACAGCGCTTGCTGGTATCGTGATTGACACCGCAAAGGGAGGGGGATCTTACCCATTGGCGGCAGTGGTCAAGCAGTTCCACGGGGCAGTCGAGGCGGGTTCAAACATTAATGGTGTGATCCAGTTGGAAAGCGGCAGCGTGAATTTTACAACGCCACAAACCAGTACTTTGACGGTTAACTCACGCAACTATTGCGAGAGCGCAAGCGTCAATATTGGTGATTGCGTGGTTGGTGTAACCGGTGGTGAGAATCCTTTCTTGAATACGGTGGTTTCAGGAAACTTCAGTTTCTTGGATAACGGCGCAACGGGCTGCAATGATGCAGCAGCGGCATCGGACGCAACGGTCTCCACAAACCAGAACGAGCAGCTTGATTTCACCGGCGACAACGCGTCCATTAAGGCCGGTTGCGGTGCGGTGGGTCTCGGTTCGCTTGCAATGGGCGACAGCGAGCACCTCGAGGTGTATAGCTGTGGAGATAGCGCAACCTGCCTCCCGCTGGTGCCAGGAGCATTCACTGAGCAGACGTCAGTGACGTGGTCACCTGTTGCGAACATCTACAAGTCTGAACCCCTCTCGGCAGGTCCTGCCGGCGTATGGACGACAGACGGCTTCACGGCGTTTATCCCGTACATGCCGTATGACGCGGAAGGCACGTTGTCGCGCGTGATTTACGTCACGAACGCAACTGGCAAGGACGGCAAAGTATCTGTGACGGTCGGTGCCGAGGGTACGGCTTGCACAGATAGGGATGTTGTCACAGCCGTCAAGGGTGGTGTCACGCAGTTGTCAGGTGCCGTTGATGCGGCAGTGAATAGCTGCTTCCCAACGTTGCCTGCAAACGGCAAGGTCTGGGTGTCAGTGTCTGCAGAGTTCCCGAACCAGAACGGCTCGCAGATCTACAGCGCGTATGTGCAGAATGGTCAGCGCTATATCGTGATCAACACATCGAACAACACATCGAACAACAACACGCTGTAATCCAGCAGGTTGAGTCGAGTGTTAACGACGGCGGGGCAGTGCCCCGCCGTTTTTTTTGGTGTGCTGTTTGTGTGATTGCTTGCGGTGCGTTGAGCTGTTTGTCAGTGTTGCAAGCGTCGTTAGACTGTTTCCACAGTCGCGTTGTATGGTGTACGCCCGAGCGGTTCACCCCACCATAGAGTAAGACGTGCCATGACCCGATTGTTTTCGGCTTATGTGCTGACACCACTGAGTTACTTGCGTCACAGCGTCGTAGGGACAGTGCTGCGACGGCTCATCACTCGGGCGACCTATGCGCGTGAGCGCACTGCAGTGGCAGCAGGGCTTGCGCAGTATCGTCTGACGCGCGGCCTGACACGTACCAGTCCTTTGTTACGGCGGAATATTCATCGACTTGAGAAGGGGCTTGTGATGCAGCCTCGCAAGGCTGTGTTTGCGGAGGATTACATTCACGAGACTGTCCGCGCGTATGAGCAGGCGCTGCGCGTGCCGGACTTTGATTCAGCAGAGCTGCAATGGGCCGGCGCAGTGTTGGCCGCCTATTTTGCGGCGCTCGCCAATGTCCCCACACTCGCATCGCTGCGCGAGGAGTACCGGGCTCTGGCATCGGTACAGGCCGCCCACACAGCGCCAGTGCCGCGCGCCCAACAGAGTATCCCGAAGGCAGAGGTGAGTTTTGCCGAGTTTCATGCTCTTTGTCGGCAGCGGCGGTCGGTACGCTGGTTTACGCGTGAGTCAGTGCCACGAGATTTAATCGACCAGGCCTTGAGTGCGGCGCTAGAGGCGCCCTCGGCGTGTAACCGACAGCCGCTGTTCTTTCGTTATATTGATGATCAGCCAGAGGCGGCCCGTGTGGCAAGTATTGCCATGGGAACCGCCGGCTACGCGCACAACATTCCGGCCTTAATGATCGTGTTAGGTGATTTAAGCGCGTTTGAGTCGGCGCGGGATCGCCACTTAATTTACATCGATGGGGCCCTCGTGGCGATGCAGCTGATGTTGGCGCTCGAAACGTTAGGCCTGTCGAGTTGTCCAATCAACTGGCCAGACATCGAAGTGCTCGAGCAGCAAATGGATCGGGCACTGGAGTTACCAAAGCACATACGGCCGGTGATGTTGCTTGCGATCGGGTATGCCGATCCGATGGGTGGTGTCCCGTACTCGGCAAAAAAATCAAGTCACTCGCTGCTGCGTACGCACAATGACTACGCGAGTTAATGCAGTGATTCTTGCACCATCGAGCGCATTCGTGTGCTGATTGAGATCAAAGGGGCGCAGTTCGGCAATCAAGGTGCGCGCCTGATGTTGGCAGCGAGTCTGCAGCGCTTAAGCGCGCGGTTTCCGCAGGCACTCTTTGCGATGAGCACAGGGCCTAATGCAAGTCCTGCAGAACTTAGCACGGTGCCTGCCGTAAACCGGATACGCTTGCATCGGCGTCAATTCGATTTAACGCCGCTCGCCTATCACTTGCCGCGCGCGCTGCATCGTTGGCTACTGCGCCGTCACAGGGTGTGTGAGCCTGGCCTGTCCGCGGTGCTTGATGTGTCCGGTTACGCGTATGGCGATCGGTGGGGTGTGGTGAGTGCATCACAAACCGCTGCGCAGCTCGTGCGTATGCACGCGCGTGGTCGACCGTATATTTTTATGCCGCAAGCCTTTGGTCCTTTTACATCACCTCGTTTTCAGGCCTTTGGTGCTGCCTTGCGGCGTGCGGCATTGATCTGCCCACGTGATAGCGTTTCACAGGATCACGTCGAACAGTTGCTGTGTGGTGCATCCTCTGTGCTACTGCGTGCGCCGGACATCACGATTGGCATGGCAGCGAATAACAGTGCGCTCGCAGCCTCTGGCGTGACTGCGCGCACGGTCTTGGTGATTCCCAACGCACGCTTGTTGGATCGCCCGAGTCAACGGTATCCAGCTACGACGGGGACTTGGCAGACCGATTATGTGCCAATGCTCTTGCGTCTGATTAAGACGATCACAGCGCGTGGGCATTCGGTACGCATCCTGAATCACGGGGGTGCGCAGGACACTGCCTTGTGTGCTGCACTTGCCGCGTCAGTGCAGGATAGCCGAGTGATACGGGAGGCGGACCCGGCAGCGGTGAAAGGCGTGATTGGTGCGGCTGGGCTTGTGATCTCGTCACGCTATCACGGCTGCGTGCATGCGTTATCACAGGGGGTTCCCTGTATCGGCACGTCGTGGAGCCATAAATATGAGGCGTTATTTGCGGATTTTGAGGTGAGTTCTTTGTTGTTGACGACACCGGATGTGAGTTATGCACTGCAGATACTTGAGCCGCTCTTGGAGTTTCGGGGTGTGAATACCCAAGCGCTTGCCTTGTGCCGGCAGATGGCGTTACAAGTGGATGCGCTGTGGGAGCGTGTTTTTACGATTCTTGCAAAGAGCGTGTCCTAAGGTATGCCGTGCGTCTCAATTTATTTGCCGACCCGCAATCGTGCGGATCGCTTGGTGGAAGCAATCCGCTCTGTACAGCAGCAGGACCATGCGGATTTTGAGTTACTGGTGGTGGACGATGCCTCTAGCGATACGACTCCTGAGCGCGTGGCAGCTCTCATGCGCGCTGATGCGCGCATCAAGTATCTGCGGCTTGCCACTCCACACGGTGCGGCACGCGCGCGCAATGCGGCCATTCGTGTGGCTCAAGGGGCATGGATCACTGGCATCGATGACGATGATCTGATGCTGCCGGCGCATGTCTCGGGGTTACTCGCGGCGTACCGCGACGAGGATGCGTTGGTGTGTGCGGGGTTTTATCAAGAGCGTGACGGCTGGCGACGCCCCATCGTGCATCGTGCCGAGCACATTGCGCTCGATGCGTTGTTGCATTACAACTGGGTCGGGAGCCAAGCGTTGATGGCCACCGAGCGCGTGCGCGCCGTGGGGGGCTTTGATGAGCATTTTGTGGCGTGTCAGGATTGGGATTTGTGGACGCGCTTGGTTGCCCGCTTTGGGCCGGCGCGGCGTAGTCGGGCGGTCAGTTATGTGTCCCGTGAGGATGTGAGCACGGGGCGTATTACGGGTTCTTCCCAGGCAGCGATCGGAACGGCGCAGTATGCGCACAAGCATGCAGTGTGCTTAACCAATGCGCATCGGCGCAGTCACCAGTTGCTCGCACGCATTGCCGCGAAAGAATCACTCAGTCTGTGGTCTTTAGCGACACACATAGTGGGTGGCCAGCGGAGTTTGGCGCTGCGCTATGCGCTCGGTCGCGTGCCCCCGCTGCGCTGGTTGAGTCTGTGGTGGCGACGCCATCGGTATCCTGCGGCGTCTGGCTAAACAATACTATAGCCCGTACTATATGGTCATATAGTCAAGCGCCGGCTCGGCGTACCCGCCGTTTGATTTGCGGGGTGGCACACTCAAGTGCGTGGGGACGCGTGTGAACAAGGCGGACGTGATCGTTGTGGGCGCAGGTCATAATGGCCTGACGAGCGCGGCTTTTTTGGCCAAAGCGGGCCTCAAAGTCCTAGTGCTTGAAAAAAACCCTTGGATTGGCGGGGCCGCCGTCAGTCGGTCTTTGCACAAAGATTGGATTTACTCCAACTGCTCGTATGTCTGCAGTTTATTGCGCCCGGAAATCTTTCGGGAGCTCGAACTCGGCAAGCACGGACTGCATGTCGTCCCCTATGGTGGTGGCGTCACTTTTACCCGCGATGGCGATATTCTGGGTAACTACGTGGACGAGGAAGTGAAACGCCGCGAGATCATGCGTTACAGCGCGCGTGATGGGGATGCGTACTTGCGCTACAGCCGCGACGTGATGCGCCAGTGTCGCTTGGTGCGCTCACTGCTGATGCGCACGCCACCGGATCCCACCTCCTGGCGTTGGCGGGACTTAACGGAAATGCGCCACATCGGTCGCGAGTTCGCGGCTCTTGGGCCTGCGGTGTTGGCAGACACGATCCGCTTTCATACGATGAGTATTGCGGATTATTTGAATGAGTATTTTGAGTCCGATGTGGTGAAAGCCAATCTCGCAGGCAGCGGCATTATTGGTACAGCGCTCGGTGTGCAATCGCCAGGGACGGCGTATGTGTTGTTGCATCATTATATGGGCGATGTGGATGGCCAGATGGGCGCGTGGGGCTTTGCGCGCGGCGGGATGGGTGCGGTCAGCCAGGCCTTGGCCAGTGCGCTGACGTCCTTCGGCGGCACCATCAAAGTGGATGCGCCAGTGGCGCAGATTGTGGTGCGTGGGGGTCGGGTGCGTGGGGTGGCGCTCGACAATGGCGATGAGTACAGCGCGCCGGTCGTCATCTCCGGGTTAGATCCTAAGCGCACATTTTTAGGGTTGCTGGCGAGTGGTGATTTGGATCCGGCGATTGCCAAGCGCGCGCGGGATTTTAAGATCCGCGGCTCGTCGGGCAAATTAAATATTGCACTCGATGGATTGCCTACCTTTCCGGCGTTAGGGAAAAATAATCCCTTGGCGGCAGGGGATATGCATTTTTTGGATTCGCTGGAGCGTTATGAGCGCGCTTATGATGATTGGAAGCGCGGGATGTGGTCACGCGATCCGTATCTCGATTTATTAATTCCGTCGCTGACCGATCCGACCATGGCGCCGCCGGGCAAGCATTTTATGTCGGTGTTCGTGCAATACGTGCCGGTGAAAGTCAAAGGTCAGGACTGGACCGATGCGGATCGCGAGGCCTTCAAAAAAACCGTATTCCAACAAATCTCACGCTACAGCCCGGATTTTGAGAGCCTGGTCTTGCACGCTGAAGTGCGGACTCCGCGGGAACTCGAGGCCGAAGTGGGTTTGACGGAAGGCAATATTTTTCAAGGTGAACTTACCTTTGATCAGCTGCTGTTTAATCGGCCGTTTCCGGGTTTTGCGCAGTACCGAGGTCCCGTGAAAGGCATGTACATGTGCGGCTCGGGCACCCATCCAGGCGGTGGCGTGATGGCAGCTCCCGGTGCGAATGCGGCGCGTGAAGTGCTGCTGGATTTAAAGCGTGGCAATACCGTACCCAATGGGTGGAGCGATGACTAAGCGCATTATCATCGTGGGAGCTGGCCACAACGGCCTTGTGTGCGCGGCGTATCTGGCGCGCGCGGGGCGCGAGGTCTTGGTGCTAGAGGCCAATGCCCAGGTGGGTGGTGCGGCCGTGACGCGCACCTTTGCGCCGGGCTATCAAGTCCCCGCAGTGGCGCATTTGTTGTATGGCTTTGACCCTGCGATTGAACGCGAACTGCAGTTGCGTCAGCACGGCTTCACGGATGCCAAGTCGCGCGTGTTGACGGTGGCGTTAAATCCAGACGGTGCACCACTCGTGCACGATGGCCGCGAGGTAGTCAGTGGTTTAAGTCACGCCGAGGATCGGCAGGCGTTTACGGACTTTATGCACAAGATGCGCCGCTTGGCCGCGCTGCTTAAGCGTCAGCACGGGCGGACGCCGCCACAACTGACGTGGGCGTCTTGGCGCGATGCGTGGCCATTGGTGCGTTTGGCGCTACAGATGCGTTTGCTTGGGCGTGCGGACATGCGGGAATTACTGCGCATGATCACCATGCCCATGCACGATGTGTTGGAGGAATCCTTTGCAGGCGATCTATTAAAAGGTGCTTTGGCGGTGGATGCGGTTTTGGGCACGAAACTTGGGCCTCGTTCTGGCAATACGGTATTGAATTTTTTGCATCGCTACACCGGCGCGAGTGCGCCGCGTGTGCCGGTGGGTGGGATGGGGGCTGTGAGCGAGTCGCTGGCGAGTGCGGCGCGGGCGGCGGGCGTGCAGATTCGGCTTGGTGCGCGCGTGGCGGCGATTAACATTGAGAGTGGTCGGGCGACGGGCGTGACCTTGGCATCGGGCGAGGTGATTGCCGCGTCCACGGTGGTGTCGGGGGCGGATCCGAAGACGACCTTTGAGCGCTTAGTGGGACTGCAATATTTGGAAGCGGAGCTGGCGCGGCGCATCCATCATATGCGGTGTGAGGGCACGGCGGCGAAGTTGCATGTGGCGCTGCGTGCACTGCCACAGTTTAAAGGTGTTGACGCGGCGCTCGTGGGTGAGCGCTTGCTCATTGCGCCGAGTGCGCTGTATGTGGATGAAGCCTTTAATCCTGCCAAATACGGTGAGTACTCGACCGACCCGATTGTTGAGATTTCGATTCCATCGATTGCAGATCCCACGTTGGCGCCAGCAGGGCATCACGTGTTATCGGCCATCGTCCAGTACGCACCAGCCCACCTGAATGGCGGATGGGAGGCACAGCGTGCGGCCTTTGAGGCGCGGGTGCTGGCAGTGCTTGAGCGGTATGCGCCGGGGTTCGGGAGCCACATTGTGGCGACCGAATTACTCACGCCCGCGGATCTGGAGACACAGTTTGGTTTGCGAGGGGGGCATTGGCACCACGGTGAACTGACGCTCGATCAGTATCTAACCTTGCGCCCCGTTCCAGGTCTTGGGCATTACGCGACGCCGGTGCAGGCGCTGTATCTGTGCGGGGCCGGGTGTCATCCGGGTGGTGGCGTCATGGGACGTGCCGGTCGCAATGCGGCGCGGGTCGTGTTGCAAGGAGGCGTGTCATGAGAACGCCACGCGAGCATTTTCGCCTAGTGGTGAAATACACGCCCTTTCACTCCCGTACGGTAGCGGCGAACGAGTTAAACCTCTGGCATCGCTGGCGGGATTATTCGGTTGCGGATGCGTATTTTGATGTCTCGCTCGAGTACACGGCGCTACGCAATACCTGTGCGGTGTTTGATATCTCGCCGATGACCAAGCACCGGATCACGGGTCCTGATGCACTTGCCTTTATGAATCGACTGGTGACGCGCGATGTCGCAAAAATCAAACCCGGTCGCGTGGGGTATGCCGTGTGGTGTGACGAGCAAGGACAGGTGGTGGACGACGGCACGATTTTTCATTTAAGTCCTGGTGTTTATCGATTGTGTTCGCAGGAGCGTCAGCTAGATTGGTTGCATACAGCGCGCTTAGGCTTTGATGTGACGGTGGTCGAAGAGACTGAGGATGTGGCGGCTTTAAGTCTGCAAGGACCCACTAGTTGTGCGACCTTGTGTGCGCTCGGCTTAACTGGCATTGAGACCTTGACGCCGTTTGGGATGCGCACCTTTGCCTTTGGTGAGGCGGAGCTACTCGTGTCGCGTACTGGGTTTACGGGTGATTTAGGCTATGAGCTGTGGATCGATCCTGCCCATGCGGAAGCGCTGTGGGATGCGTTATTCGAGGCCGGTAATTTATATGGTATTCGTCCACTAGGGACTCATGCGCTTGATATTGCGCGCATTGAGGCAGGCTACATCCAAGCAGGGGTGGATTTCCTGCCTGCGGATCATGCGATTCGTGCCGATCGAACGCGCTCACCATTTGAGTTGGATTTGGCGTGGCTGGTGGATTTTAGTAAGCCGCACTTTACGGGGCGGCGTGCATTACTTGCAGAACAATCCCGCGGTTCGCGCTACCGATTGGTGCGGCTGGATGTGGCGGGCAATAAGCCTGCGACTGATGCGTATGTTTACGATGCCAAGCGCCGGGTGGTTGGGACGGTGACCTCTGCCGTCTGGTCGCCGATGTCGAAGGCGAGTATTGCACTCGCTAGCGTTGCCATGCCGCACGGTGCGGTGGGGACGCCACTGTGGGCCGAAATTTACTATCAAAAAGAGCTCAAATGGAATCGGACTAATGTGGAGTGCACGGTACTTGCTGGGCCGTCTTACGATCCGCCGCGCCGTAAAGTGACCCCCGCCCCAATGCGCTAGGGAGCGCCTCTCCTGAGATTTAAGTGGGGGTGTTTGATAGATCGGGAACTGTAAAAGCCTCTGGCGGTTGATCTGCTTGATAGCGATCCCACATGGTGCGGTAGGCAGACTCTAAATGGCGCGTAAAGAGTACGGTGTCGAACAGCGGTGTGGTGAGTCGGTTTCGCGCCAGCTTCTCTTTAAGCGCGTGCAATTTGGTGGGGTCCTGCCCGAGCGAAACCGCAAGGTCCTCGTACCCTGTGCGTGATTCGGTGATCAGTTCCGGCAATCCAACAGCGGTCAGTAAGCTTGCTGCTACGCGGCCCGGAAAGGCATTCCCGAGCAAGGTGAGTACCGGCACGCCGCTCCACAGCGCATCGCTGGATGTGGTGTGTGCATTATAAGGCAGCGTATCAAGCGCAAGGTCCGCAAAGCGATGTCGTCCTAAATGTTCGCCCTGTGCACAGCGCGGTGCAAAGACCAGACGATCGCGGCTAATGCCACGTGCTTCGGCTTCATCCTTAAGATTTTTGATGGAAAAGTCGTTTGGCTGCAGCAGCCACAGCACACTTCCCGGGACGCGCGCTAAGATACGCATCCAGCTGCTAAACGTCTCGGGGTTAATCTTATGGTGATTATTGAAGCACACATACACCATGGCGTCTTCGGGGAGTCCGTGATGTGCACGTGATGAGGGGACGTTTGATACGACGCGATCCCGATCATTGACTTGATAGCTATGCGGTAAGTAGACAATTTTTTCTGTGTAGAGCGCTTCGGTACCTGACTTGATAACGATTTTATCCGCCAGAATGTAGTCAAAGTACGCAGCACCGAGTGTCCCCGGATAGCCTAGATAGCTCACTTGCACGGGCGCTGCGTGGTAGGAAAAAATGCCGACGCGGTTGTGTTCTGTGATCCCTTTGAGATCAACCGCAATATCGATGCCCATTTGTCGGGATAGATCCGCCACCTCCGCGTCTGTTTTGTCACGCACATCAACAAATGTATCGACGCTCTGGATTGCTTGGAGGCGGACCTCATCATTCGGGGATGGACCATAGGAAAACGCGATAATGTCGAAGTGCTCTCGATGATGCTCGGCCAAAAGTCCGGCGATGAGAAACATGGTGGCATGAGCAAAAAAATCTGCCGAGTAGTAGCCAATACGCAGGCGCGGTTTCGGCACGTGTTTGGCGATCGGTCCGAGAGAGAGATTTTCGGGCGTCCGTGATTCAGTCCAGCGCAGTGCCCCTTGCAGGGCGACTTCCGGTGAGTGCGTTAGCGCACACACCATGAACGGCTGTGCGACGGTTTCCTTGCGCAGTAAGCGTTCTTCAAGATCCGCAACGTCTTGCGCATACGAGGACCATTGGCACATGACGATGGCGGCAAAAACCACTTCCCCTCGCAGATAGGGGTGAGTGGGATCCAGCGCAAAGGCGCGCTGGTATGCGACGAGCGACGCCGGATACTCTTTTAATGCGGCGAGGCAGATGGCCATATTGCAGTACGCTTCAAAATAGTTCTGCCGTATTCCGATTGCTTTGTCGAAGCTGATGCAAGCTTGCAAATGCTCGCCGAGCTCCATGAGCGCATTGCCGCGACAATAGTGAGCCAGCGCGGACTTTGGATTTAACGCGAGGGATTGGTCGATCAAGGACAGTGCGCGCGGATAATCGCGTAACAAATGATAGACGTGCCCCTTGTTGTGAAAGGCCTCGGCCAAGCGTGGCTGTAGTCGGATCGCGTCGTCGTAGCTCGCAAGAGCTTCTGAGTATCGTTTGAGATTTGCCAGGGCTAAGCCTAGGCGTAGGTGTGTCAGTGCAAGGCTTGGTTTTAATTGCAGCGAGGCATGTAAATCATCCAGTGCGGCAAAGGGTTGTCCATCATCGATCAAGGTGGCGGCGCGCTCGGATAGGACCTCTGCGGAGGATGGATTGATGGCCAGCGCCTGCGAGAAACTGTCGTACGCCTCTTTGTAGCGCTCAAGCGCATGTAGCACGAGGCCGCGATTACGTAGGGCGTCAACGTTAGATGGCGTTTGATCAAGGACACGATCGAAGGCGGCAAGCGCCTCGGCGCTACGACCGAGCGCGTGTAGTACGCTGGCGTAATTCACCTGCAATGAAGGCGCGTGAGGGTTGTTGTCGAGCGCTTTACCGATCAACTGCAGCGCGAGTACATTGTTGTTTGCTTGATGCTCAAGGATCCCTAGGGCATGCAGAATTTCCGGATGCGAAGGATACGCACGCAGTGCGTGTCGGTAGATGGCCCGTGCGTCAGCAATTCGGCCCATCCCTTGCTGGGAGACGGCTTTGCGCAGCTCTTTGACGATGGTAGGCGGCAGTCCGGTGGTGGTGCGAGGCGCCGGACTGGAAGGAGGTGTTTGGCTCGTCATGGCTTTAATATAGGGGACAGATGTCTGTAAACGTGGCGACGCCTAGCCGCTGCTAGGGGGGGATGCTACTAAGCAATTCGAGCTCTAAATCTAGCATTTTGACAGGGCTGTGACCAGCATTGAGGCGAGCTTGACAGCACGCTTAACCTAGTGATTCGGCCCTATTTTTTGTAGAATAACCGCATGACGATGTTTCTTTCAGGTGCTGCGGTTGGATCTAATGGTGAAGCCGAAGTGGCTGCCCGTATGCCACTGATTGCGGTGGTGGGGCCGTGGGGAAGCGGCACAACGGTGGTGATGCAGGTGCTCGTGCGACTGGGCGTGCTCGTCCCTGGACCTTGTTTTATAACCAACGATCCGCGCACTCCCAACAGCCTTGAGACATTGGCATTCGTCAAGCTGCTACACAGCTGTGTGGATGAACCAACCGTCACTATTACCCGTCCAGAAGCAATACGCCCTAGTCTGCTGGCGTTTAGACAGATATTAAAAACGGCACTCGGCGCGCAGCAGCAGCCAGTCGCCCTAAAACACGCACTGATGGCCACGATGTTCGCTGAGTTGAACGCTGTGTTTGACATACGCTACATCTTTGTGAGCCGGCCGCTGAAAGACATTGAGGCCACCGGACACCGTCGTCAGTGGTATGCGCATTTGGGTGCGGACGGGGCCCGGCGCATATACCCACTCATGGAAGCGTACCTGAAGAACCCCACGCAACCGGTGCATGGGTTGAGTTATCCGGCTCTATTGGCGGAGCCAGAAAAAACTGTGAAGGCACTCGCGGGTTTTCTAGGACTGCCGTACACTCCGAGCGCGCTTGATATCCTGCGTCGCCCGACTAGTTCATCTGTAGAAAAATCACTGGATGTGCCAGCGCATCCGCCACGCACGTCGCACCCGCCTCAGTAACTGCGTAGCACTAAAATGACACTTGATGAATTCCGAGCTTACGCTCTGCCGTTGTGTCAATCAGCCAGACGCTTTAACAAGGTGTTCGGTATTGGTGCAAATAAGACTGCCACCACGACGTTAGGGGCAGTGCTACACCTGATTGGGCTTAACGTGGCGCCTCAAGCGTTGACTGAATTGAATAGCCTAGGGATTCATCATGGCGAACTAAATGATTTAGTGAGCTTTATGCACGCTTATGACGCCTTTCAGGATCGACCATTTTCGATGAAGTCCTACTATGCTCAAATGGATGCGTTATTTCCGAAGAGCAAATTTATATTGACTTACCGTGATCCGAAACAGTGGTTCGCATCCCGTTGTAACTTTGCAAGACGCAATTACGGTGTTGATGATGTGGCTAAGATCACCGAGAGCGCTTTAAAAGAACGCATGCACGTACAGGCAGGCTACATGTATCGGATGAATGAGATTGACTGGTTTATTGATATTGATGCGCAGTTGCAGCTCACTCGGAGTTTTGCACGCATGTTTGATGAGAAGTATTGTATTGCTCAATATCAGCAACGCAATCAGGACATTATTCGTCACTTTTCAGAAAGGCCGCAAGATTTATTGGTGATTGACTTAACAACCGAAAGCGACACGCACAAAATCATCAACTTTCTCGGGTTGCCAGCAGACCTGGTCACAGCGATGCCGCATGCGAATAAAACATAATCAGTGCCTCGACTGTAGGAACAAAGCGGCATGCGGTCGGTTCAGAGTGGATGGTTTTAGAAAGAAATTAGGATCACTGTCATGAAGAAAACGTTTTTACTTGGTGTGGGCGCCCAAAAAGCTGGAACAACTTGGCTTTATGAGTACCTGCATGGGCATCCCAACGCCGATTTGGGCTTCATGAAGGAGTACCATATTTTCGATACGCTCTATGTTCCTGAGTGTCGCCATTGGCTCAATACCTACGTACAGACAGCGCTGACGTCGCTACAAAAAGACCCCACACTGCAAGATAAGAGCAACTATGTGTTTAAGCTGCTGGATTTTTATCGAGCGCCTACCAATTATTTTGATTTTTTTGAGCATTTGGCTCGATCAAGCGCATCATTGCAGCTGACCGGGGACATTACTCCGTCCTATAGCGCGCTTGATAGTCTTCATTTTAAGTACATCCGCTCCGAGCTCATCGCACGTGGTTTTCAGGTGCGGGTGGTTTTTTTGATGCGTGATCCGGTGGAGCGGGCGATATCAGGCGTGCGCATGCGCTTGCGTACCCGGGGAGAGCCGACAACTGCTGAAATTGAGAATGAATGGCTGCGTACTTATTATGCAAGTATGGCGTATCAAATCAGGGCGCGTTATGACCGAACGATTACCAATCTAGAGAAAGTATTTGAGCCCAGTGAGATTAAATATTGTTTTTATGAGGAGTTTTTTAATCGCTCGATGATCGAGGAACTGTGCCTCTTTTTCGATATTCCGTTGCATGAACCGGATTTTACTAAAGAGTTTAACGTGTCCCGTACCAGTCACGTGATTGAACAGTCGCTACGGCACGAGGTCTACGAGTTCTACAAGCCGGTGTATGCATTTATAGAACAACGGTTCGGGCAGCGGATCACCACTGAGTTGTGGAAACAGTATTAAGGTGTGTGAAAGAAAGCGCTGCCACCGGTATGCTCGGTGTGGTTAGGGTTCAGTGGTCGTGACGGTCTCATTGGACGGTGTGTTGTAAAACGTTTCATATAAAAACACTTCGCGAGCGGCAATAAGCTCGCGCGTTGCGGCCGTGTCAAAGTCACTGGTCGGCCGTTCTGAGGCACTGGACGTGTTCACGTTAGCAGTGTGAGTAATCCACGCTAAGGCGGCAGGCACATCCCGAATGGCGTGTTTTAGCTGATGTGTGACGAGTGCTGCGAGGTCAGCGCGCAGCGTTTCCTGGCGTAAGACAGTGCTCATAAAATACGTAGTGCGAATGAGCGTTGCCAGCTGCGCGCCGCTGCTAATTGACAGCGCATTCTTTTGAAAATGGAGGCAGGCGAGGCGTAGAAATCGCCAAGACATAAATCCCAGCATAGAGGCAAGAGCCGGTGTGTAGGCAGGATGCAAGTAGGGAGCGTTTTGCGGTGCCAAGATAAAAGTCAGCCATCGAGTAAAGCCATCGGGGGTGGCTGTATATAAGTCTGCTCGGCCATGCGCGCATAAGCGTTCGTACACTTCGCCGCGGCCATCGACACCGTACGCATAGAGCGAGCGATATAGGGCCACGGGCTCGCGCACATTGGTGAAATAGAAGACCTTGGGTTCATGCGTGATCACTACGGAATGCTTGTGGTATGGACGTAGTGGTTCTTTACAATGCTCGAGTAGGAATGCATCGACAAAAGTTGATCCCGTTTTGTGGTTCTGTAAGTAGCACACGGTGTTATACATCAGCATCGGAATCTCACAGTTGTTGAAACGGGCAGTGCTCTTACCAGGGCAGGTAGCCGAATTGCCGAACGAGGCGTTGATATTCCAGTGATGATGTTGCCTTGGCCTCGGGATGGGAGTTGATCTGAGCCATTCCAGAGTTTGAATGGACCATGCGAGTAACAATGGGGGTGGCAGAGTTGTGAAAGGAGAGCGAGAGGTTTGGCCCCCCATATAGTAGACAATTGTGGAGCCAAGGGCGCTTGGTTTTTAAGCTTTGTAAGTCCTTTGGCGCAGTAGAGTCCACCAGGTGTGCGCGAGTTAGATTCGATCTGCTCAGGCGACCAAGCCACTCATGATCCAGATGCCAGCGAAAGTCTATATTGAAGGGGCCTACCGTGCTCCAAGTGCTATGCCGCATTAGCCATCCTGACGGCGTGGGGAAGTCATTGATTCTGACGAATGCATCATGTGTGTCGACCTCCTGCTGATTGCTTGACGTAAAATCCATCCTTGCAAGTAGTGGCAGCGCAAGCTGGAGACGGGCTGGATGCCACCGGTCGTCGTCCTCCAGAAAGGCTAAGTAGTCGCCAGTCGCTGCCGCAGCCCCTGCGTTCATTGCTACTGCTTGGCCACGGAGAGGCGCCTCAATAAATTGCACGCCATTGGTATCCGTGAGAGATGGTGGAACAGTGTCGTGGTCAATCGCAATCAGTATTTCAACATCAAGGGTCTGAGCGATGGTCTGCGCACGGATCGACGTAATCGCACGGGTCAAGAATCCTAGCTGCTGGGGCTGATGGCGGGAGGGGATAATGATAGATAGGCGCGAGCGCATGCGTGGTAGTATATAAATCAGCTAGAAAAAACGATATAGCGGCTTGCCCATCGAGCGGGTACTCTAAGTAAGTGATGAACAACGACCGATGATTACAGGGAGCCACTGATTGATTCCCATCTTTACTTCCATCCCCCCACGGATGATGCGTGAGACACCCGAGGGGCGAGACATCGGGAATGAATACGCGCTGCACTGTGTTGGCTCATGGCGCGCCAGCGGTTTTGTGCCCGTGTCAATCAACGCGGTTGATGAAGACATATCGGAAGTAATAGGGGTGTCCGGCATCACGTCAATTCGAATCGATCGAGATGGCCGTGGCGAGTGCGGTAAGCCTGTCCCCTATCTTTGCGATTTTCTGGAAACAATTTGCAAACACGCACGGGGTCCGATCGCGATCACGAACGCCGATATTGAACTTAAGCTGCAACCCGCTGATCATGCGCTGTTGACAGACTTAAAGCCGGGTTGGGGTTTTGTATCGAAACGGTATGATATCGACAGTCTCAGTACGCAGCAGGCAACCGCCTACTCTGACGGGTACGACTTTTTCGCCTTTCATTCGGAGGATTTAAAGGTGTTGAGGCCGCGGTCGTTTGCCTTAGGCATGCCTTGGTGGGATCACTATCTGCCGCTCGCAATGATCATGCGAGGACTGCGATGTGTTGCTCTACGTACGCCTTTTGTCTTTCATCTGCGGCATACCGATCGATGGAATCCGCTGCAGTGGGTACGCATCGGCGATGACTTCGTAGACGAGATGGAGCGCACTGCTGTGACGGCAGCCGACATGGCTCGTGTGCAGCTTTATAGAGCGAGTGTGCAGTCCGCACAGGATGCTGCCCGGAGAAGAGTCTCGGGATGGCGCGCCAGTCAGCGTCGCTTTGCTAGCTATGTCGAGCCCACGGCAGAGACCCTGAAGCTACAAAACGATTCAGCGCGGCTCCAAGCGATAGCAACTACCAATGTGCAGTTGATCGATCAATGGTGTAGAGGTTGACCGTTAGCAAATCCTTTGGATGGCTTTTGGAAAGCGGCTCTAAGGAGTTTTCACCGGGCTGGTGTGCCCGAACTGTCGTCGCCTCATCAGGGTGAGTCGACGCGTACGCCGCCGACGTGGGTCTCAAGCACGACAGTGGATGCGATACTCTCAGGTGTTACTGTGAGGGGGTTGCGATCCAGCACGATAAAATCCGCGTACTTACCTGTTTCGAGTGAGCCTGTCACGGTGTCCATGTGCAGCTCATAGGCTGCATCAATCGTAATGGCGCGCAGTGCGTGTGTGATGGTCAGTCCCGGGTCGTCCCCTAGGCGGCCCTGATAGGCAGCTCCCGCAGCGGGGTCGTTTGTGCGCGTGACGGCGACTTTGAGTGCAGACCATTCGTTCAATGCATCCACCGGCCAGTCACTGCCAAAGGCGACCCGTGCACCGGCTTGTTTGAGAAAGCCCGCGGGCTCCAACAATTTCATGCGCTCAGGTCCTAAATAGTCGGCTAAGCCAACGGTATCACCGGCGGGTTTTTCCCACTGAAAGGATAGGACGGGAATCGCATTTAAGAGGTGGTAGCGATGAAAGTCGGCAGGGCTCACGAGTTCATCGTGGGCGATGCTGGGGCGAATATCAGCGCGCGGTACACGGCTACGCATAGCGGCGATACCATTTAAGGCCGCGCGTACCGCGCCGTCTCCATCGGCATGCATGTGCGGATCAATTCCTGCTTGGGCAAGCAGAGTCAGCAGTGTGGCGAGTGCGGTGTCAGAAAAATAGGGCGCAGGTCCGGTGCTGGTTCCCGCCACCCACTCAGGGTGGTCGGCGGTGCCGCGGTTGACGCGATACGGCTCTACGACCGTTCCGGTCAGTGCGGGGGCGGCAATCACACCATCAATGTACATCTTGGCGTTGCGGACCGTGAGCCCTGGTGTGGGACTGGATGGTTGATCAAAGGTGGCTTTGTAGCCAAGGACGCGCGCGATGGCAGCGTCGGGCGTGTTCGCTTCGGTGGGATCAATGTGCGGTGCAAAATGGGCGCGTGCAGTCAGAGCGCCAGCTTTTTGTACGGCGCTAAAGGCGGCCAGCCCGTCGGCAGTGGTATCGGCATCCAAAAAACTGGTGACGCCTTGTCGGTTCATGGCGATCAGTGCCGCACGTGCAGCGTCGATATTCTCTTGCGCTGTCGGCTGCGGAATCAGTGTGCTAAAAATCTCAAAGGCAGCATCTTCCAGTAGACCGGTGGGATTGCCGTACTCATCCCGCCAAATCTTGCCACCCAAGGGATCGGTGGTGGTGGCATCAATCTTAGCGAGGGCTAAGGCGCGTGTATTCGCCAGTGCCGTGTGACCGAAGGAGGAGCGCACGAGGATGGGACGTGTGGTGTGCAGTGCATCGAGCGTGGCGCGACTGGTCGTGATCCCTACAGGCAACATGCTTTCTTGAAACCAACTCACCACTTCAAGCCAACTGGTCGCGTCACGTGCTGGTGCGGTATCAAGGCATGCTTGAATGCGCTGCTGCATCTCGGGCACTGTGAGTGCCTCGTAATGCAGGCTGCACTTGAGGAGTCCATTGCCAGCCTCGAGCGGGTGCATATGTCCATCAATGAGTCCTGGCATCACAAACTGCCCATGCAGATCGGTGGTTTTGGTGGTCGGTCCCACATAGGCCTGCGCACCGGCATCGTTGCCCACATACACCAAACGGCCGTCTTTGATGGCGAGCGCGTGCGCGAGCGAGTCGTGTGCATTGGCTGTGTAAATGACGCCATGCAAGTACACCTGATCGGCCGGGCTGACGGTGTTATGCGGCGTGCTGATTGGACTTGTGTGCGCTAGACACAGATGACTAATAAGACACACGCTGAGGCAGATCAAGCGGCGTAGGAGGGAGGCGACAGCGGGGGTGTGGTGCATGGTGTGACTTAAAGCCTATGATTCAAGAAATAAGCGGTGTTAGCTTGCAAGACCGCGCACTACAGGGAGCGTCCGAATACGCTTGCCGCTCGCCACGTATATGGCATTGCACAGCGCCGCGCCCACGCAGGCGGTGCCTGCCTCACCGACGCCACCGGGGGGCTCGTCACTCGTCATGAGGTAGGTGTCGATGCGAGGTGACTCACTGAAACGCAGTACCGGATAGTCGTTAAAATTACTTTGCTCCACGCGACCGTCTTTGATAGTGATCTCGCCTTTTAAGATGGCGCTTAAGCCAAACACGATGCCACCTTCCATTTGGGCGTGCACGGTGTCGGGGTTAACCACCTGCCCGCAATCAAGCACGCAGGTGATGCGCTCCACACGCACCTCACTGCCACTGACGGACACGTCTGCGACCTGCGCCATGAAGCTACCAAACTCTGCTTGAATCGAGACTCCCCGGCCGTGCCCTGCCGGCAGTGGCTCGTTCCAGTGGGACTCGTGTGCGACGCGATCGAGTACTGCAAGCAAGCGTGGGGCACTGATCAAGGCACGTCGGTAACGGATTGGATCTTGTCGGGCAGCGTGGGCAAGCTCATCAATAAAGCTTTCCACCACAAAAACGCCTCGTGTGGGACCCACACCGCGCCACCATGAGGTGGTGACACCGATTGGCTCATGCTGCACAAAGCGTACAGCGAGGTTTCGGATTTGATACGGCAGATTGGCGGAGCTTTGCACTGCATCGTCATCGATACCATTTTTGAGTGGATTGCCATCCCACACTTGACTGACGGCGGAGCCTGCAACCGTGTGTGTCCACGCGTTTGGTAAGCCTGCGGCATCAAGACTCGCTTGCAAGCGATCGGCATACAAAGGACGGTAGCGATCCTGTTGGAGGTCTTCGCTGCGCGTCCATAACACGTGCACGGGGTAAGGGACGTGGCGCGCAATGCGCGCGGCGTATTCGATGCCATCGACTTCGAGGCGGCGTCCGAAGCCACCACCGATGAGCTGATTGTGAATCGTGATCTGCTCAGGCTTTAGGCCCAGCAACACAAGTTTGGCCTGAGCGCGGTCGATCGCTTGCGTGCCGGCCCAGACCTCGCACAGGCCATCGTGCCAATGCACGGTGGCATTCATGGGTTCCAGGGCGGCGTGAGCAAGGAGTGGTTGCTGATACAACGCGCTGTACACGTGTGTACTTGTTGCGAGAGTGGCGGCAGGGTCACCACGTGTGGATGCAATGACGCCTGGCTGCAAGGAGGCTGTCGCTAAGGACTCAACCAGATCCGCCTGCTGCACGTGCGCATTGTGGCTTAAGTTCCACGTGGGCGCTAAGGCACGCAAGCCTAGCATGGCCGCCCAGGTGTGATCGGCAATGACCGCCACAAACTCGCCCTCGTTCACAATGTGGCGCACGCCGTGGATGCGTAGTGCCTCTGCAGAGTTGATGGTGCGCACGGTGCTCCCTTGGACGGGCGCGCGCGCAAGGACCGCGTAGTGCAAGTGGGGCAGCTTGATGTCGATACCAAACACGGCGCTGCCATTGGTTTTTGCAGGCGTATCAAGTTTCGGTTGTGTGCGGCCAATGAGTGTCCATTGGCTCGATTTTTTGAGTGCCACATTGGTGGGGACGGGCTCGCGTGCCGCGGCGGTGGCGAGTGTTTGATACGACAGGCGGCGATTGCTTGGCGCATGCACCACGTCACCGGCACTGGCATGACAGGTGTCGACGGGCACGTGCCAGTGACGCGCGCCTGCAGCAATGAGCATGGTGCGTGCGGTAGCGCCTGCTGTGCGTAGCGGTTCCCAGCATTGCATAACGGAAGTAGACCCGCCGGTGGATTGATCGCCTTCAAAACCGTAGATCGCAGGAGCCGCTGGCGCGGACTCGAGGCGGATGTCCTGCAAGGCAATCTCGAGTTCCTCAGCAATCAGCATGCTGAGTGCGGTGTGCGTGCCTTGACCCATGTCGACTTTCGGCATCACGAGCACGATGGAGCCTATGCTCGGAATCCGGATGTAAGCGTTGAGCGCATGTACGTGTGAGGTTTCATCGGTGTGGCCTGCGTTGGCTGTGCCTGTGATGAGTGGCACACCAAGTAAACAGCCACCGCCGGTGAGTAACGAGGCGCGTATAAACGCACGGCGGCTGGTGTGTACGAAGGCGGTGGCCGGTGGGCGGGCAGTGGACATGCGTCGTTTCCGTGAGGGGAGTTCCTAACGACTATCTTGCCGCACTTTGGGCTGAGGCGGGCGCTCTTGCGCCAAGAGCAGGCGTTTTTTATCCAGTCCCCAGCGGTAGCCGCCGAGGCTGCCATCACCGCGGATGACGCGGTGGCAGGGCACGAGGATGGCGATGCTGTTGGCGCCGCAGGCGGAAGCCGCGGCGCGCACCGCCGCGGGCTTGCCGATGCCGCGGGCAAGCGCTTGATAGGTGATGGTCTGACCACGCGGGATGCGGGTTAAAAATTGCCACACCCGCATCTGAAACGCGGTGCCGCGTAAATCAAGTGGCACGGTTGGGCGCGGCCCACCAGCCAGATGCTTGATCAGCGCCGCGCACCACGCGTCAAGCGACGGATTGTGTGCGGCCGCTGAGCTGACGGTGGCGTTTGGAAATTCGTCGCGTAGCTGCTGCACGAGTGCGCGTTTGCTGCCCCCGAATTGTGCAGCGCACACGCCCCGGTCGGTGGCGGCCATCAGGAGCCAACCGAGGGGGGTCTGGCGCACAACGTAACGGATGGCGAGCGTGTGAGCACCCCGACGGTAGTCGGAAGGCGTCATGCCGAGACCTTGTACAGTGCGGGTGTGTAATTGGCTGGTGGAGTGCAGTCCTGAGTTCAGTCCCGCGGCGAGTACGGGTGTGCCGGCGCGCAGCGACGATTTGAGACGCGTTAAGCGGATCGCTGTTTGATAGGCCTTCGGGGACACACCAAACAGCGTGGTAAAGCGCCGTTGCAGGTGACTCGGCGACAGATGCACACGCGCTGCCAAGATTTTTAAGGTGAGCGTGCTCGACGCATGCGTCTGTATATAGCGCGCGAGCGCAATCAATCGCTCAGCGGTGGGGGATGCAGTGGTAGACATATTGCTGCGATGCACAATTATGGGGTGACCTGTGTGCACGGTAGCGCAAGCGGTGGGCGCCTGCACTCGGATTCGTGCGCAGTGGGTTTGGGATGCGCCTCGCTGTGGGGTCGTTTACAGTGCCTGATCGAATCGCGGCTGAGTTGCACGCAAGGAGAGGGCTGATGGCGCTGACACGACGGGATTTTGTTTCAAGCATTGCGATGGGGACGGTGGGGGCGGGACTCGCCGATGCTGCCGTCACGGGCGGCGTCGAGGCACGCCAGCCCATGCGCGCGGCCAAGCTGCCGATCATCATCTCGGCTGGTAATGGGATTCCGTACATCGGTGCAGGCTATCAGCATCTCCTTGAGGGGGGTGACACACTCGATGCCGCACTGCGGGTGGTGCAAGGCCCTGAGGATGATCCCAATGACGACAGCGTGGGTTTGGGCGGGCTACCAAATGAAGAAGGTGTGGTGGAACTCGATGCGTGTTGCATGCACGGGCCCACGCGCCGTGCAGGCGCCGTGGGCGGGGTGCGCAACATTAAAAACGTGGCGCGTTTAGCGCGCGAGGTGATGCAGCACACGGGTCACGTGATGTTGGTCGGCGAAGGCGCTGAGCGGTTTGCGGTGGCGCGCGGTTTTGTGCGCGAGAACTTACTCACCGATGCCTCGCGCAAAGTGTGGCTCTTGTGGAAAGAAACCCATGCCGATTGGTGGGGAGCGGGTTTGGCGGATCCGGCCTGGAAAGAGCGCGAGCAGCAGCGGCTGCACACGGATCGGCGCTTGCAGTATTACCAGCAATTACAGCAAGTGGCGGAAGATCTCGGTATTGAACCGGAACTGCGCCAAGCCGCCATACACCATGTGCTCTTTCCGCCGACCGGGACCATTCATTGCTCGGCACTCAATGCCAAGGGCGAGATGTCGGGCGTCACGACCACGAGTGGTCTTGCCTGGAAGCTGCCGGGGCGTTGTGGGGACTCGCCCATTATTGGCGCAGGCTGTTACACCGATCAGGATGTGGGCTCAGCTGGCGCGACCGGTAGTGGCGAGGAAAATATCAAAGTGGCCGGTGCGCACACGATCATTGAGAACATGCGCCACGGCATGAGTCCGCTGGAGGCGGGCATGGATGCGTTAAAGCGCATCGTGCGTAACTACAATGGCGATATGAACCGCATTAAGTATCTTGATATGACCTATTACATTTTGCGCAAGGATGGCGCCTACGCGGGCGTGTCCATGTGGACAGGCTACGAGCCGGATCAACCGCATGCGATTGCCGTGCACGATGGTCGGCCACGGCGCGAGAAAACCGTGAGTCTGTACGAGGGCGTGTCTCAAGAATGGCCACCCATGGTGGCGCCATCCTCGGCTTTACTGTGAGGCTCGCGATGCACGTCAAAAAAACGGTGATCTGGTGTTGTGTATTCGGTCTCGGCGCCGCTGGTGTGTGGGCCCCATGTGTGGCTGGTAGCACACCGCCTGAACTCCCAACGCGGGTGGTGTATGCGGCGCGGTTGATTGATGGCGTGAGTGCTGAGGTGCGCTTAGATGTGGCGGTGGTGATCACGGGCGAGCGGATTGTCGCGGTCAAAGACCGTGCGGCGCTCGATTTACCTGCCACAGTGCCGCGGATTGATTTAGGGGATGCGACCTTACTGCCCGGACTCATCGATACGCACACGCATATTTTTTTACAAGGGGAAGTCCCTGAAGAGGGCGGCTATGACATTCAGTTGCTGAAGCATCCGCTTGCTTACCGGGTGGCGCGCGCAGTGGTCGCAAGCCGCCGTGCGCTGGAGCAGGGCTTCACTACGCTGCGTGATGTGGAGACCGAGGGCGCGGGCTTTGGGGATGTCGGGATCAAGCAGGCGATTGAGGATGGCATCATTCCAGGGCCGCGTCTTTTTGTGTCGACCGTGTCGATCTCAACGACGGGTGGGTATCCGCTCGAAGGATATGCACCAGAGATCACGGTACCGAAAGGCGCGCAATTGATCGACGGACCCATTGAGGCCCGCAAGGCGGCACGTGAGCAATTAGATAAAGGTGCGGATTGGCTCAAGGTCTACATGACACACCGCTCGTGGCTTGATCGGCGTGGCAATCTCGTGTCGCAACCCACGCTCACCGTGGAGGAGCTCAAAGCCATTGTCGATGAGGCCCACGGCTGGGGCCGGCACGTGGCCTGCCATGCCTATAATGGCATTGGGTTGCAGCGCGCACTCGATGGCGCTTGCGATAGCCTAGAGCATGGGCTTGAGATGACCGATGCTCAGATCAGTCAGATGCTGCGCCAGGGCACGTGGTACGTGCCGACTTTGGCGGTGTATTACATGGATTGGGATCCAGCGCAGACGCCCTCTGGGCAGCGCGATCGCAAGCGCGCGGCACTGCACGCAGTGTCTTTTGCGAAGGCGCTGAAAGCAGGTATTAAAATCGCGTTTGGAACCGATATGGGTGGTATCCCATGGAATCAGCCGATCGCGCAGGAGTTTGTGCGCGAGGTTGAGCTCGGCATGACGCCGATGCAGGCGATTCAGTCAGCCACGGGCAAAGCCGCTGAGTTACTTGGGATGACAGGCGAGTTAGGCGTCGTGGCGCCGGGGGCGTATGCGGATCTGATGGCTGTGCAGGGCAATCCACTGAAGGATGTTGCCGAGTTAGCACACCCTGTGTTTGTGATGAAAGGCGGTGTGGTGTCTGCGGGAGCGGGTTCTGGTCACTAAGACACGTCTTAATCCGCGGAAACTGTTGCACAGCAAGTGGACGGCGGTGCAACCGGTCGGGCGTGAGAAGCATTTTTTAGTGACACAGGTCATCGCGCCGGTCACGGAGGATGGCCCGATCGTGGACGTGGTCTTGGAAGCGGTACTCACCAAGCGCCAGCGTGTGCTGGCGTGGCGCACGCTCACCGAAACCGCGCTGTGGCGTCAGGGGTGGGTGGCTTAAACCGTATGCGCGCCTAGTGCACGTGTGGGTGGCGCGTAGCCTTGAATTGAGTGCGTCAATGCATTGCTCGAATGAATGTCGCTAATCAGCGGTGGCGGTTAGTGGGCGGATAAACCCGCGCTTGCCGCCCGCAAAGAACTGTAAAAAGCGCGTGGCCTCCGCGCTTTGGTAGTGAGCCGATGCCAGCGCAGCGGCGGCTTGGGTCCGTAAATTACCGGTGCCGGTGTATACATCGCGATAGGCGCGCTTCAGTTCCGCCAAGACGATGGCGTCACAGCCGCGTCGGCGCAGGCCAACGACATTTAAGCCAATCACTTCATCGCGTTCGGCTGCCATCGTAAAGGGCGCCACATCGCGCGTAATGCGCGCCAGTCCCGCGACCATGGCGCCCTCACCGATGCGACTGAACTGATGTACAGCGGCACCACCACCAAAGAACACCCGATCCCCGACGTGCACATGGCCTGCGAGTAAAGCGGCATTGGCGAGAATCACGTGAGTGCCCACCTGACAATCGTGCGCGACGTGACTTGCTGACATCAAAAAGCAGTCGCTGCCAATGACGGTGGCCCCTTGTGCGGTAGTGGCGCGATTGACGGTCACGTGTTCGCGTAGCACGGTGCGTGCGCCAATCGTGACGCCCGAGACGGTGCTGCGTTGAAAACTTAAGTCCTGTGGATCACCCCCAATGACCGCAAAGGGGTGAATCTCCACCCGTTCGCCGATGATGCAATGGCGCGTCACGATGGCATGGGCGTGGACGATGCAGTCGGGCCCGAGCTGGGCGCCGTCTTCGATGATGGCAGTTGCATGAATCATGCCCCATGGTACCGCTCCATTTGGGTTGGAGGATAGTGCGCATCGGGGACCTTATTGAAGGGGTGGCGGCTTAAATCCGGTACCATGCGCGCCATGAAACGGGGTCCATACCGCGGTGCCATACCCACAACCGATGTCCTGATCGTGGGCGGGGGCGTGATGGGGGCGGCGCTTGCCTATCAGTTGACGCGCTTGGATCCCACGGTACGGGTCTTGGTGATCGAGCGCGACCCGACCTATGCCGAGGCCTCGTCGGTGCTATCCGCAGCTGGCGTTCGCCAACAGTTCAGCACCGCTGTGAATATCGCGATCGCACAAGCCGCAATCGAGTTTTTGCGCGCGGCCCCCGAGTTGCTCGCGATTAACGGTGTACAGCCACAGATCGGACTGACGGAGCAAGGCTATCTGTACTTAGCCAATGAGTCGCAGCGCGCAAATCTACAGCAGGCTCATGCGCTGCAGCGGGCCGCGGGCGCGGATGTGCTGCTGCTTGAGGTGGCGGACTTGAATCGTCGGTTTCCGTGGCTTAGCACACACTCACTGGCTGCGGGCTCATTGGGTGTATCGGGTGAGGGATGGTTCGATGGACAGAGTCTGTTGCAGGCATTGATTGCGAAGGCCAAAGCGCACGGCGTGCAGTTTCGGGTGGGGAATGTGGTGGGTATAGAGCAGGCAGCGCATGCCGTGCGCGGCGTGCGCTTAAGTGATGGCACGATGCTGTCCTGTGCGTGGGCCGTGAATGCGGCAGGTCCTTGGGCGCAACAGCTCGCGGGGTTCGCTGGTCTTCACGTGCCGGTGGTGGCGCGGCCACGCACGGTGTATGTGGTGAGTTGCCCAACACCCATTCCTCGCTGTCCACTGGTGATCGACACGTCCGGGTTTTGGTTGCGGCCCGAAGGGCAGTATTTTATTGGTGGCGTCGTGCCGTCAGTGGACTGCGATGCTGGGCCTTTGACGCCTGACTGGGACGGATTTGAGCGGGATTTTTGGCCCGCACTGTCGAGACGGATCCCAGCCTTTGAGGCGGCGCGCTTGGTGCGAGCTTGGGCGGGCTACTACGAGTACAACACCTTTGATCAAAACGGGCTGGTGGGCTTACATCCGGCGCTGGATAATTTTATTTTTATGAATGGCTTTTCCGGTCACGGCATTCAGCAAGCGCCGATTATTGCCCAAGCGATGGCAGAGCTCATGTTGGGTGGGCGCTACGAGTCGGTGGATGTGAGTGATTTATCGGTGGAACGCTTGGTCACTGGCGTGCCACTGCGAGAACTCAATGTGATTGGGTGATTGGCTCGGCATTCGCGTCATTGGTTTTTTGTAGACTGTGCGCGTGGTTTGACCTGGTTGACGATGGCGCGGCGCAGCGTCTCTGTGCTTGCGGCCACAAACGAGGAGCGCTCAATCAGGTGAGTCGTGTGTCCGGCAAGGTCACTCACCGAGCCACCGGCTTCGCGTACGCACGGGACGAGCGCACCGATATCCCATGGATGCATCAAAGGATCAATAGCGGCATCCAGTAGGCCGCGACACACGACGGCGTATTGCACGCAATCCCCAATGGGACGCAGTCGGTCAATCTGTGCAGGCAAGCGCGACAAGCGCCAGGGTCCGCGCTTGCGCGCCATGTCGCTTGCTTTAAAACTGGTGAGCCCCACTTGGGCGCGCGCGAGTGGCGTGGCTTGCGCCACCGAGACGCGCGTGGGCTTTTTGTTTGGGCGACTCAGCCAGCAGCCGTGACCGTTGGCGGCATAGGTGGTCTCGCTTAACGCGGGTAGATGAATCACGCCGAACACCGGCTCGCCATCCTCGATCAAGGACAGTAAGGTGCCGAAGTGCGGCAAGCCGAGTACATAGGAGGCGGTGCCATCAATCGGATCCATGAGCCAGCAGCGCCCACTGCGGGTGAGCGTCCCGCCGTACTCCTCGCCAAGCACGGCATCCTGTGGAAAATGCTGTGCCAGATGACGCCGCAAAACGCGCTCCGCACCGCGATCGGCCACTGTCACTTCGCTGCCATCGGCTTTGTGGTGGATTTGGGCACGGCGAAAATGTTTAAGCACAATTGCATCACTCGCCGCGAGCATGCTGTGGACCCGCGGTAGCAGTGTCCGCCACTCGCGTGTCGAAAGACGCGGTGGACCTATGCGCCTCACAATCCTAAATCACTCAATGATGGATGATCGAGTGGTCGAGTTCCGGGGGCTGCCCAATGAAAGAGTCGGTCAGCCTCATTAATACTTAAATCATTGATGGAGGCGATGCGCCGTTGCATGTAGCCGTCTGCATCAAACTCCCAGTTTTCGTTGCCGTAGCTGCGATACCACTGCCCGCTGGCGTCGTGCCACTCGTAGGCAAAGCGCACTGCGATGCGGTTGTCGGTGTAGGCCCACAGTTCTTTGATGAGCCGGTACTCGTGTTCACGTGCCCACTTACGCGTTAAAAACTCAACGATCTGGACACGGCCTTGGAAAAACTCGGATCGATTGCGCCAGACGCTGTCGGGTGTGTACGCAAGCGCGACTTTCTCTGGATTGCGATGATTCCAGCCGTCCTCAGCCGCGCGGACCTTTTGGGTGGCTGTGGCGTGTGTGAAGGGCGGTAGTGGTGGGCGGGGGGTGCTTAAGGGTGCATTTGGGGTCGTACTGGTCATGGGGGCTCCGGTCGATCTGTCTGGTCGTTTTTAGTGACCATTGGTGGGGCTTGCCCGCAGTGATCCGCGGCGCAGGGGTGCAGACTACCGTAGAGTGCGCGTTCTGTGCAGCAGGGGTGGACGTCTGGGCTTATCATCAGCACTTTCGCCGCAAAGTGCAGTGTGCGTGTCGGCTGGTTGGTGTGTCCTTGCACGATGGACGCCTGAGGGTGTGTTTATGGGTCATGCGCTGACAGTATTGGATGGTGGCACAGGGCGTGAGCTGAAGCGGATTGGGGCTCCTTTTCGGCAGCCCGAGTGGTCGGCGCTGGCACTCTTGGAGGGGCCGCAGTTTGTGGCTCAGGTCCATGCTAGTTACCTCGCGGCAGGTGCCGATGTCATTACTACCAACAGTTATGCGCTAGTGCCCTTTCATATTGGAGCTGCGCGCTTTGCGCTGCGGGGTCTGGAGTTGGCCGAGTTGGCGGGGCGCTTAGCGCGTGAGGCGGCTAACCGTTGTGATCGCCTGGTGCGTGTTGCGGGTTCCTTGCCGCCCATCTGCGGCTCGTATCGCGCGGATTGGTTTGATGCAGAGTTTGCGCGGCCCATTCTTGCGACCTTGGTCGCGGGCCTGACGCCTTTTATTGATCACTGGCAAGCCGAAACGTTAAGCACGATTGCCGAGGCACGCCTCGTGCGTGAGGTGCTCGGGCACACCACCAGTCCGCTGTGGTTATCCTTTACGCTCACCGACACGCCATCCGTCCCCGGGACTGCCGTGCTGCGCAGTGGTGAGTCTGTTAGTGCGGCCGTAAGGGCAGCAGTGGACTTACAGGCATCCGCCGTACTTTTTAATTGCAGTCAGCCCGAAGTGATGAGCGATGCGGTGCGCGTGAGTCTTACGACGCTGCAAGCACTGGGTAAAGACGCTGCCATTGAGATCGGAGTGTATGCGAACGCATTCATGCCGCAACGCGCCGATGCCGAGGCCAATAGTGATCTGACCACGATTCGGGCCGACCTCACGCCCGAGGGCTACTTGCGTTGGGTGCGTGAGTGGATTGAGTTGGGTGCACGTATCGTGGGGGGTTGCTGCGGCATTGGGCCTGAGCACATTGCTACCATTTGCCACAGTGTGCGCGCCTAAACGCCGCCATAGTATTTACAGGATATCGCCATGGATTTTGCGACGAGTACGAAAGCCCAGGAGTTACTAAAGCGACTGCATGCGTTCATGGATGAACATGTGTATCCGGCGGAGGCAATTTACGATGAGCAGTTGGCGGGTTTCGGCGTCAATCGTTGGCAAGTGCTGCCGATTGTGGAAGAGCTGAAAGTCAAAGCCCGCGCGGCCGGGCTTTGGAATCTGTTTTTGCCGGAGTCGAGTGCCGGTGCGGGTTTGTCGAACCTGGATTACGCGCCGCTGTGCGAGGTGATGGGGCAGATTCCGTGGGCACCGGAGGTCTTTAACTGCTCAGCCCCTGACACCGGCAATATGGAATTACTTGAGCGTTATGCCACTGAGGCTCAAAAAGAACGCTGGTTGCGCCCGCTGCTGGATGGCTCCATTCGGTCGGCGTTTTTGATGACCGAACCCGATGTGGCGTCCTCTGATGCGACCAATGTGCAGACCAGTATTCGGCGCGAGGGCGACGTTTACGTGATCAATGGTCGCAAGTGGTGGTCGTCCGGTGTGGGGGATCCGCGCTGCGAGATTTATATCCTCATGGGGAAAACCGATCCTACGGCTGCGACACATCAACAGCAGTCACAGATTTTGATACCGGCGAACACGCCCGGGATCCGGATTGTGCGTATGTTGTCGGTATTTGGTTATGACGATGCGCCGCACGGTCATGCCGAGATGGTCTTTGAGAACGTGAAGGTGCCGGTCGATCACATGATTCTCGGTGAAGGACGTGGTTTTGAGATTGCGCAAGGGCGCTTAGGACCGGGTCGTATTCATCATTGCATGCGCACCATTGGTATTGCGGAGCGGGCGCTTGCGCTTTTATGCCAACGGATTAGCAGCCGTACGGCCTTTGGTAAGCGCATTGTGGAGCATTCGGTGTGGGAGGAGCGTATTGCAGATGCGCGTATTGAAATCGAGTGTGCGCGCTTGCTGACACTCAAAGCGGCGTGGATGATGGACACTGCAGGCAACAAAAGTGCGCGTGCGTTGATCGCGATGATTAAAGTGAAAGCACCACTGATGGCACTTAAAATTTTGGATGAGGCAATGCAA
The DNA here is from genome assembly GCA_903832085.1 of uncultured Pseudomonadota bacterium. Taxonomy (GTDB): domain Bacteria; phylum Pseudomonadota; class Gammaproteobacteria; order Steroidobacterales; family Steroidobacteraceae; genus CAIKZZ01. The sequence continues at coordinate 49,270 of CAIKZZ010000009.1, forward strand.
GGCTTCGGGGCGGCAGGCTTATCGGCCGAGCCGCGTCTGGCTGCACTGTATGCACATGTGCGGACTTTGCGTTTTGCTGATGGCCCTGACGATGTACATCGTCGGACAATTGCGCATCTGGAGCTGAAGCAGCAGAACTTGAAGTAGCACTGCGCTGATCGGAGTGCTGTTAGGGAGATTTGCATGACATCACTGTTTGATTTGACGGGCCAAGTGGCGCTGATCACTGGCGCAAGCCGCGGTATTGGTCGTGCGATTGCTATTGAAATGGCTCGGCATGGCGCCAAGGTGGTGGTCTCGAGTCGCAAATTGGCTGCGTGCGAAGCGGTGGTTGAGGAGATTGAGAATGAGGGTGGCGAGGCGCTGGCGGTGGCGTGCCATGTCGGGGACAAAGCGCAGCTGCAATCCTTGGTCGATACCACGCTGCAACATTTTGGGCGCATTGATACTTTGGTGTGCAATGCCGCAGTGAATACCCATTTTGGGCCCTCGCTCGACATCAGTGACGAGAGTTTTGACAAGATCATGCAGACCAATGTGCGTAGCGCCTTTTGGTTGTGCAACATGGTCTTGCCGCAGATGGCGGACCGACGTGATGGCACGATTATTTTATTGGGCTCGGTCGCAGGCTTGGCTGGCAACAGTAAGATCGGCGTCTATGGCATCTCAAAGGCCGCGACCATGCAACTCACGCGCAATCTTGCGGTGGAGTGGGGGCCCCACAATGTGCGCATCAACTGCATTGCCCCTGGTGTAGTGCGTACCGAGTTTGCACGTGCACTGTGGGCTGATCCTAAATTACACCAACGCTTGATTCAGCAGTATCCGTTGCAGCGCATCGGTGAGCCGCGCGATGTGGCAGGAGCCGCAGTCTTCTTGGCCTCGCGTGCGAGTGATTGGATGACGGGGCAGACCTTGGTCTTGGATGGCGGTGGTGGTATCTCGGGGCCCGAAAACAGTCAGGATCCCTCTTGATGTGGATGGACGAGAAGTAACATGCAGCAACTGAATCGTATCTATGAGTGGGCTCGAACGCGTCCTGAAAAAACGGCACTCGTTCATAACGACGTCGTTTGGTCGTATGCCGCGTTTGCGCGGGCGATTGAACTGCAGCGCATCTTTTTTATGCGTCAGGCGCTGCCCGTGGGAAAGATAGCGGTGGTGGTGATTGATCATCGCGTGCATGCATGGTGTGTGCTGCATGCGCTGCGTTCACTGGGACTTACGACCGTGGTTGAGACCTCGATGACAGTGGCCGCTCAGCTGCAGCTGAACGATGTGGCGTGCGTGGTCGTGAAAGAAGGCGATCAGCAGCATCCAGAGTTAAGGGCGTTTGCCGGCATCCCCATTCTTGTGGCGATCGACACGACCATGCCCCCTGAGGCATCGGTATGCGTGATTCCTAGTGCGGTGGAAAATACTCTGACGGGGGATGTGATTTTACTGTCCTCGGGTACCACGGGACGCATCAAAAAACTTCGGCTGGGTGCTCAGTATGATGTGGAGCGTATGCGCAACACCGTAACGATGTACGGCATCGATGAGCGCACATGGTTGCATGCGTTGAACTACCCGCTGTCAATGGCAGGTGGATACACGTTGCCAAGTGCTGTGTGGTGGTGCGGTGGAACGGTGGTGTTTGATCAGCGAGTCGACGTCTTTGAACATTTATTTGCCCAGCCGATCACGCTGTGCTTTATGTCGCCGAGCGTTGCCGAGGCCTTTAACCGTGCGCCAGCGGTTCGTCCCAGCGCCGGACAGTTAACGATTTTGGTGGGCGGCGGACGATTGTCCGATAGCGCCGCGAGGGCTCTCATTGCAAAAACGGGCGCGATCTTGCAGTTGGTGTATGGGAGTACAGAGTTGGCAGGCAGTCGGACATTGGCGCTGATGTCGACGTACCGGTCCCATGACGATTTGCACACCTTTGACGTGTGTGTTGGGCGCCGCGTGCACGTGGTGGACGATGCGGGTCGGGAGTGTCCGCCCGAGGTCACGGGAATGCTGTGGATTGCGCTGGAGCAGGCCGATGCACGCGAATATATGGACGATCCTGAGGGCAGCGCACAGCACTTCAAAGGCGGTGGGTTTTATCCAGGGGATGCAGGAATGCGTCTGCCGGATGGGCGTATTCGCGTGCTGGGGCGCAGCGCAGATGTACTCAATGCGAAAGGAGGCAAGTTTTTACTTGATCCACTCGAGCGAGAAGCAGCTGCGTTTGTCGGTGGTAATGCGGTGTGTTTGTTTTCGCGCCTTGATGCACATGGCAATGATCAGTTGATGGTCGCAATAGAGACCTTAGGACCGGTGACGCAGGATCAGTTGCAGGCACTGAACGGTTGGTTGGTAAAGACCTTGCAGTTTCATACGATCCATGTCGAGGGCGTGGCTCGCTTTCCGCGTACCGCGGGCGGTATGCAGAAGATCGATCGGCAGGCCTTACGAGTGATGGTTCTGGCTGGTGCGACCGCGCAGCCGGTAGGATCGCAGTCTTCTTAAGTGGTACGACGCACGATGCCATGTAACGTTCCGCTCGATGAGTAGCCTATGCAGCAATTAAATCGGATCTATGAGTGGGCCCACACCCAACCTGACAAAACCGCAATCATTCATAACGACGTCGTTTGGTCGTATGCCGCGTTTGCGCGGGCGATTGAACTGCAGCGCATCTTTTTTATGGGTCAGGCGCTGCCCGTTGGCAAGCTGGCGCTTGTACTGATTGATCATCGTGTGCACGCGTGGTGCGTACTGTATGCACTACGTTCACTCGGGCTCACGACTCTGGTTGAGACCTCGATACCACTGGCAGGCCGCTTGCAGTTAAAAGACGTGGCATGCGTGGTGGTCAAAGAAGGCGATCAGAACCATTCAGCGTTAAGTGCATTTGCCGGAACCCCCATTCTTGTGGCGGCCGACACGACCATGCCCCCTGAGGCATCGGCATGCGTGATTCCAAGTGCGGTGGAACATACTCAGACTGGGGATGTGATTTTACTGTCCTCGGGTACCACGGGACGCATTAAAAAGATTCGGATCAGTGCTGAGTTTGATGCTGCTCGCAATATGAGCAAAGCCCAAGAATTTGGTATTGACGACACAACGTGGCTGCATAACGTGGTCTATCCCATGTCTATGTTAGGTGGCTATCGATTGCCCGACACAGTGTGGTGGTGCGGTGGTACGGTGGTCTATGACCAGCGTCCAAATGCACTAGAGCATCTGCTGGATTATCCGATTACGTTGTGCTTCATGTCGCCGAGCGTTGCAGAAGCATTTAATCAAACACCATCGGCTCGACCCAAACCCGGGCAGTTAACCATGTTGGTCGGGGGCGGACGGTTTTCCGATACCGCCGCGCGGGCTCTCATCGCAAAAACGGGCGCGACCTTGCGCCTCGCGTATGGCAGTACGGAACTGACAGGCGATAAACCCGTGGTGCTGACGTCGACCTACCGGACACGCGAGGATCTCGATACATTTGATGTGCGCCCGGGGCGTCGAGTGCATGTGGTGGATGATGCGGGCCGGGAGTGTCCGCCCGAGGTCATGGGAATGCTATGGATTGCATTGGAGCAGGCCGATATACGCGGTTACTTGGATGATCCTGACGGCAGCGCGAGGTATTTCAAGGGTGGTGGGTTCTATCCGGGTGATCTTGGGACTCGCTTGCCGGATGGACGCATTCGGGTTCTTGGTCGGACGGAGGAAGTGTTGAATGTGAAAGGGGTTAAGTTTTTACTCGGTCCACTTGAGCAGGAAGCGGCTGAGATCGTTGGTGGTAACCCAGTGAGTGTATTTTCGCGCTTGGATGCGAGTGGGAACGATCAGTTGATGGTTGCGATCGAGACCTTGATGCCGGTGACGGCCGAGCAGTTGCGGGCGCTTAAAGATTGGTTGATGCAGAAGTTGCATCTGCACAGGATACATTTTGAGGGTATTGCGCAATTCCCGCGCACTGCGGGCGGTATGCAGAAGATCGATCGGCAGGCCTTACATGCGTTGCTTCTAGCTACTGTGGGCGAGGGTGTGCCACTGGTGGGATCGCAATCCGTCTGAGAGCTAGGCGCGCTGCCACGTAATGCGGTGTACGCGACGTGTGACCCCATCGGACTCCTCAGCGGCAAGTAACAAGTGTGGACCTGCAAACGAGGCGACTCGCACTTGGCGGGTGCCAATGAGCGCGGCATTGAGCGATAAAATGACCGTGTGCACCACGTTATTTCCATCCAATTCCCAACGAGCGGTATAGGCGAGGTACTCGCTCATGGCGTGTGCGCGAGATGCAAGATCTGCTTGGCGGACACTTGCCGCTGATAACGGTGTGCGGGTGTGCTGCGAGAGCGTGGCGCTCATCCAACCTGATGCCGTATACACGATCAGCCCCGTGGCATCGCGTCCGAACGGGTAGGTTTTACGGCCATCCGCCATCTCGATGTGCCAGTCGACGAGTGTCCATGCGCCAACGAGGGTGTCTGGGGTCAGTGTCATAGTCGGTGCCTTCTTAGTCTGCATTACGATGGTTGAGTGAATGTGGCCGCGTAGCGCTCGCGCAAGAGCGCTTTTTGGACCTTGCCCATGGTATTGCGTGGTAGGGTGTTCAGTATAAAAATCGCTTTCGGGGTTTTAAAGGCCGCTAACTGCGCGCGCGCGGCCGCAATCAGTGCCGCAGGATCCGGCGTCATGCCCGCGCGCACCGAGATTGCAGCGATGACCGCTTCCCCAAAATCCGGATGTGGGACGCCAAAGACCGCACTTTCATCCACTCCGGGAAGCGTATCGAGCACGCACTCGATCTCTTTCGGATAGACATTCAAACCGCCAGAGATGATGAGATCTTTGGCGCGGCCTACAATGGTCAGATACCCGCGTGCATCAAACGTGCCGAGATCGCCCGTGATAAAAAAGCCATTCTCTCGCCATTCGGTGGCCGTCTTTTCGGGATTGCGCCAGTAGCCGGCAGACACGCTCGGCCCACGCACTTCAATCCCGCCGGCGTCTCCCGTGGGTACCGGCGTGCCATTGGAATCGACTACGCGGCATTCGGTGAGCGGTAGTGGTATTCCGACGGAGCCTGCGACGCGATCGCCCGTGTAGGGGTTCGTGCTAATGATGCCGCATTCTGACATGCCATAGCGTTCAAGCACGCGATGGCCCGTACGCGACTCGAACTCAATAAAGGTCTGTGCTAACAGTGGCGCGGATCCACAGACGAACAAGCGGATGTGGCGCGTACTGTCTTTTGATAAAGACGGTTCTGTCAGGAGCCTTGTGTAGTAGGTTGGTACACCCATGAAGAGTGTGGCGTGGGCGAGGTCTTGTACAACGCGTGTGCTATCAAAAGCCGTCAGTAGCTGAATACGCCCACCCGCAAGCAGGAGAGTGTTCAGTGCCACAAACAAGCCGTGTATGTGATACAGCGGCAGCGCGTGTAGCAACACGTCCGCGTGGGTGATCTGCCATGCGTGAATCAGATCGTTTGCATTGGACGTTAAATTGCCGTGCGTGATCATGGCGCCTTTGGAGCGACCCGTGGTGCCGGAGGTATAGATAATGGCCGCAAGATCGCTCGCCGTGACCCGCACTTTAGCCGCTGGGGTGTGGGGTTGGGCTGCGAACGCACTCCAGCTGCCGCTGCCGTCGGCATCGAGCGTGTATAGGCGCGCGCCTGCGGCCTGTGCAATAGACGTCAGTTCAGACACCTGGCTGCTACCACATACCAATAGAGCCGGCGTGGCATCGTTTAAGAAGTATGCAAGTTCGGCGGCGACGTAGCCGGTGTTTAAGGGCACGTACACGGCCCCGACTTGCAAGGTTGCCAAATACAGCACGCACTGCGTCACGGATTTGTCGGCGTGCACCGCGATGCGGTCGCCTAGACACACGCCGAGCGCATGCAGCGCGTTGGCATGCTGCTGCACCGCCTGTAATAGCGCATGGCCTGACAAGGGATGGCCGTCCTGCTCGATGACGGTCCGATCCCCCACCTGTCGCAGGCGTGTTGCGATAGCAGCCCATAGTCCGTCGTTGGGCTGTAGTGTGGGTGCTTCGGGCATAGGGCGAGACTGGTGTGAGCGGCTGTAAAGAGGCCAATATACGTGAGTTCAGTCATCCGTGAGAACCGTCATGTCTTCTTCACCGGCAGGGACTACACTGCCATCTTTGGGCACACCCTGACACGTGGAGTTAGCCGCATGACGACGCAGGGGCACAGTGTCTGGTGTATGGCGATGGGCTGTAGGCGCGCGCATCCGTGATGCCCGCATTGTCATTGCGGCGGCGGCAGCTCTCAGTCATGGTGCTGCTATTTGTCGGTTACGCCGCCTATTATTTTTGTCGTGCGGATCTGTCTGTTGCGACACCGCTGCTGGTCTTGGAGCTGCAGCAGCATGGCATGAGTGCGGATACGGCATTGATTCGTGTGGGCGCGATCTCGTCCGCCGGGATATTGGCGTATGCCTTGGGGAAGTTTTTCTTAGGTGGCTTTAGTGATCTGTGGGGCGGTAAGCGGGGGTTCTTAATCGGTCTTGGAGGCGCGATGGGGTTTACCTTGCTGTTTGCTGCCAGTGGTGCGCTGCCGCTATTTACTTTTGCCTGGATCGGCAATCGCCTCACGCAGTCGGTGGGTTGGGCAGGCTTACTGAAAGTGTCGGGCCGATGGTTTGATTACTCGTCCTATGGAATGGTCTTGGGTGTGTTGAGCTTAAGTTACTTAGTTGGCGATGCCTGCGCACGCCAAGGGATGGGGATGCTCATCGATGCAGGCTATGGCTGGCGCAGCTTGTTTTGTTGTGCAGCGGCTGTAGTTGGGGTGTGTTTTATTGCAAACGCTGTGTGGCTACGCGAGTCGCGTGCCTTGCTGGGCTTTAGTGAGCCTGTCGTGAATCCGACGAATTTGTACGCGAGTCACGAGACCCATGCCTTAAGTCTGCGTACTCTTGTGCTTCCCTTGTTGCGCAGCCGCGCGTTTTTGTTGGTGTGTGCGCTGTCATTTGGCTGCACCGTGGTGCGCGAGTCGTTTAATACGTGGACACCAATGTATCTGCAGGGGCATCTAGGGTACACCACGGGGTCTGCAGCACGATTCAGCGCGATCTTCCCGGCGGTGGGTGCGATCTCGGTACTACTGGCTGGCTGGCTGAGTGATCGCATGGGTCTGCATGGTCGTGCCTTACTACTCACGGTGGGGTTGGTCGTGACGGCGCTTGCCTTAATGGCGTTAACCGGTGTGCCGGCATCCACGGGGGCGACCTTTGCGCCACTGATGCTGATCGGGTTAGTCGCCTTTGCTCTTCTGGGCCCGTATTCCTATTTGGGTGGTGCCTTTGCGCTTGATTTTGGTGGACGGCGCGCGGGGGCCGCCTCCTCTGGCATCATTGATGGGGTTGGCTACTTTGGTGGCGTACTTGCGGGAGATAGTGTGGCGCGTGTGTCAGTGGCATTTGGTTGGCAGGGCGTTTTTGTGGCACTGGCTGTGGTCGCCGGCGTGTCGGCGATCGCGGCGGTGTGTTTGTACCGCACGCAGCGCGCAGTCAGTGCTGTGGCATCGGTGTCGTTATGAGCACGACGTGCCAGTTGCAGTACACGCCGACCGTCCTGACACTACACTTTAGCGACGGGAGTAGGGGTGAATTTTTAAGTGTGTGGTTGATCGATAATGACCCACAACACCGTGATGCGTACAGTGGTCAGCGCCTCGTCGATGTGGCTGACTTGCCGCTCGCGCGCACCATACATGCTGCCCGTGTGGATGGCGGTGATGTCCTGATTGAATGGTCTGACTCGCACGTCACCACACGAGTGAGTGTGGAGTGGTTACATCAGCACCGCGCACGAGCGGCGAGTGATGTGCACTATTGGCTAGACGGGGCGCAGCGAAACGCATTTGAGGACTGTGCGTGGTTGAGTCACAGCGCCTACGGCAACGATGCGGCACAAACGGCGACATGGCTGCGTCGGTTGGTGACCGAGGGGATCGCTTTTTTAAGTGCTGTACCTACCCATGAGGGCGCCATTTTAGCGGCGGTTGCGCCCATGGGTCATGTGATTGATACCAATTATGGGCGGTTGTTTGATGTGCGTGCGGTGGCGGTTGCCGAGAACCTTGCTTATACCGATCGAGGCTTAGGGTTGCACACGGACAATCCATACCGCGATCCAGTGCCTGGTTTTCAGGCCTTGCAGTGTTTGCTCGCCTCCACTGAGGGCGGTGACAGCTTGTTTGCGGATGGCTGGGCGGTGGCTGAGCACTTGCGGGCGACGGATCCGGAGAGTTTTGCAACGCTCACGACCACGCCGGTGCCATTTTACTATCGCAGCGCGGGGGCTGAGCTTCGTGCCGAAAGACCGTTGATACAGCTGACGGCACGCGGCGTCGTGTGTGCGGTCCATTACAACAACCGCTCGATTGCGCCGTTACAACTCGAACACGCGCACTTGCAGCGCTTTTATCATGCGTACCAACGTTTTGCGCTCTTACTGCGTGAGCCACGCTTGCAGATGCATTTGCGCTTGCGGCCTGGGGATCTGGTGGTGTTTGACAATCAGCGCATATTGCATGGACGCACGGCCTTTGCCTCGATGCGCGAAGCGCGGCATCTGCAAGGCTGCTACTTGAGTCGCGATAGCGTATTGAGTACTGCGGCGGTGCTGAATCGTGAGTACAGGACAGCGTGCTAGGAGTTGTTTATGAGCGTGGTCAACGAAGTGTTTACATTGTTCTCGCGTCATGGCGCGGGGGCTTACTATGGCGAGTCCGTGTCGATGCTGGAGCATGCCTTGCAGGCTGCGCACTTTGCGCGCGAAGATGGCGCGCCGCCGCAGCTGATCGTGGCGGCATTGCTACACGATGTGGGGCACTTGCTTGAGGATGTGCCGGATGATATCGCGCAGTGGACGGAGGATGCGCATCACGAGACCGTGGGTGGCGCGTGGCTTGCGCGACGCTTTGGTGAGGGAGTCAGTGATCCGGTGCGGTTGCATGTGCCGGCGAAGCGTTATCTGTGTGCGACCGATTCCACCTATCTTTCACAGTTAAGCTCGGCGTCCGTGATCACCCTGAAATTACAAGGTGGGCCGATGAGTGTGGCTGAGGTTGCGGCTTTTGAGGCGGAACCCTCCTATCGTGAGGCGGTGCGAGTCCGTTTGTGTGACGATCGCGGCAAGGTGGCGGGTTTGCACACAGCGAGCTTGGCGAGCTACCGGCCATTGATCGAAGGATTGGCGCGCGGATAGCGTGGCGGGGGAGATTGGCATGACGGATCGTTTGCCCACTATCAAAATTGATCAGCCGAGCGTGGTGGGCGAATACGACGAGGGGATACAGACGCTCCTGCAGTTACTGTGGGGCGATGGGTTCTTATCGCCCGGTGGCGCGGAAGAAGTCGCACTCCTATTGTTTGGTGAGTCCATTCAAGGGGCGCAGGTGCTCGATATTGGTGCCGGGTTGGGAGCGGTGGATCAGTTACTCGTGAGTGTGCATGGGGCGGGCTCTGTGGTGGGGATCGACGTGGACCCGGCATTGCTCGCTCAAATGGATGTGCGCATTGCGCGTGCGGGGCTGACCGATCGCATTCGTTCGCAGTGCGTGGTGCCGGGGCCTTTGCCGTTTGCCGATCACTCGTTTGATGTGGTGTTTTCCAAAGACTCTTTGGTCCAAATTCCGGATAAGCCCGCTATCTTTTGTGAGGTGTTGCGGGTGTTAAAACCGGGGGGCCGGTTTTTGGCGAGCGATTGGTTGCGTGGTGGTGAAGGCGCATACAGTGCTGAGATGCTGGAGTACTTTCGGCTTGAAGGGATTGCTTACAATATGGCATCGAGTCGTGAAAGTACGGCAGCGCTAAACGGCGCCGGCTTTACTCAGGTACAGATACAAGATCGACATGCGTGGTATCAGACGCTTGCTGAGCAGGAACTCGCATCGATTGCAGGTCCTTTATATCCGTTGATGGTTGCACGGCTAGGGCGTGAGAAAGCCGAGCACTTTGTAGCGAACTGGCGGCAGCTGGTGCTAGTCGTGCAGCGTGGCGAATTGCGACCCACTCACTTAAAAGCGGTTAAGCCCTGGTGACGCCCGTAATGCCAGAGCAGCAACGACACTTGCTGCCGCGGGTCGTAATCGCTGCGTCATTAGGAGCCTTGTTTGAGTGGTATGACTTTTATTTGTATGGCTCGCTCGCGACCGTTCTCGCAAAACAATTCTTTTCAGGGCTGGAGCCGAGCAGCGCCTTTATTTTGACCTTGCTGGCCTTTGCTGCGGGTTTTGTCGTGCGACCCTTTGGCGCATTGGTGTTTGGACGACTCGGTGACCGCGCCGGCCGTAAATACACATTTTTGATTACGCTCATGATGATGGGTGTCGCGACCTTTTTGGTCGGCTTGTTACCAAATTATGCAACAGCTGGCGTCTATGCGCCGATTGCGCTGGTGGTGTTACGCATGGTGCAGGGGTTGGCTCTCGGTGGCGAGTATGGTGGTGCTGCAACCTATGTGGCAGAGCATGTGCCGCCGGAGCGTCGTGCCGCGGCCACTAGTTGGATTCAGATGACGGGGTCGTTCGGCCTGATGTTGTCTTTGAGTGTCATTTTATTGTGTCGCTACCAACTTGGAGAGGCGTTTGATGTGTGGGGTTGGCGCATCCCGTTTTTATTCTCTGCACTGTTGCTGTGCGTGTCGGTCTATGTGCGATTGCAGTTGCAGGAGTCGCCGGTATTTTTGGCGATGAAAGCGGCGGGCAAAACCTCGCAAGCGCCATTGAGCGAGGCTTTTGGCCATTGGCGTTATGTGCGCGTGGTGTTGTGTGCGTTGTTTGGACTCGCTGTGGGACAGGCGATGGTGACGTACACCGGTGAGATTTACGTGTTGTACTTTTTGACGGTGAGTCTTAAGGTCGATGCGTCCACAGTCAATGAGCTACTCGTCGCGGCACTCGCGATCGGCACCCCATTGACATGGGTGGCGGGATACTTGGCGGATCGGATTGGGCGCAAGACAGTGATTTTGGTGGGCTGTTTTTTGGCAGCCGTCACGTTCATGCCGATCTTTAAAGCGCTGACACACTATGCGAATCCTGCCTTGGAATCCGCCATTTTGCATGCGCCAGTGGTGGTGTGGGCTGATCCGCATCGTTGCAGTATGCAGTTTGATCCGATAGGGAAAGCGCGTTTCACAACGTCGTGCGATGTTGTAAAAAGTGCGTTGGCACGTGGTGGCATTCCATACACCAATATTGATTTACCAGCAGGACAGAGCGCGCGCATCCGGGTTGGTGAGCGCGACCTATCGGTCTTTGAGGGCAGCGCCTTGCGTGTGGTCGACTTTGATCGCAGGAATGCAGCCTTTCGGTCGGATCTGACGCATCTATTGGGGGAGGCGGGTTACCCGCTGCGTGCAGTCCCACAGGATGTGAATCATTGGGCGCTGTTGGGCTTACTGACGCTGCTCATGAGCTATGTGGCGATCGTTTATGGGCCTCTCGCGGCGTGGCTGGTGGAACTGTTCCCAGCACGGATTCGGTATAGCGCGATGTCCTTGCCGTATCATCTAGGCTTTGGGTGGTTTGGTGGCTTTTTACCGGCCATTGCGTTTATGTTGGTGGCGCAGTCTGGCGATATCTATGGAGGCTTGTGGTACCCCATTGTGGCGGCGTTGGGCAGCGTGGCCATTGGGCTCCTGTGGTTGCCTGAGACCTTGCCACGCCATGGACTGGCAGCAGCGCCTATCGCCGAATAAAAAGTGGATCTCGATCGCGCTGCCAGGTTTTTGCCGACTCGCGCCAGCCATGAAACAGCGTTTCGATGGGCGCCATGTACTCAAGCAACTCCACCATGCAGCCGCACTGCGCGCGCGCATCAATATAGGCAAAGGATGGGCCTTTGATCACGCGCGCCTGAGTAGCTACCGTGCAGCCTGCCGCGACGTAATGTGCGATGTCTGCTGCCAGATCGGTGGTCCAAAAACAAATGTGGTGAAAGCCCTCAGTCGCGGGCGCCACTGAGTCGTGGTAGCAGTTAGGGCCCGTCATGGTGGGTTCAATAAACTCGATCTGGATGTCCCCCGCATAGGCGATGGCGGTACGCATACTCAAGTGACTTGGGTTACCGCGGTAGCTGACGTCGGTGAAGCGTTCGGGCGTGTACTCGGCTACATAGAAAGGTCCGATGTCGAATAAACGGGACCAGCGCGTTGCAGCGGCCTCGGCATTCGGTACCACCCACGCTTGCTGAAAGAGCGTGCGATCGGTGGGCAGTCGGATGGGAGGGTGCATCATTAGGCCTTTGCGTGAGCGCGCGGGTTGGGTGTCAAGGTGGGATAAGGTCCCATGGTGAGCAAGATCAGCGCGCCCACCAAAAAGAAGCCGCTGGCGGCGAGAAACGCCAGTCGATAGCTTTTGGTGGTGTCGTAGATTCGCGCAAAGCAAAAAGGCGCGGCTCCCGCAGCAACCGCGAGTGCGGCATATAGCACCGCGTAGATTTTGGCGTAATGTCGCATACCAAAATAGCGCGCCGCTAAGTAGCTCATCAGATCAAGTTCTGCCCCCGCCGCAAGTCCCACGAGCGTGGCGGCAAGGGCGGCGGTGACCATCGTGACGGGACCTGCAAGGATCAGCGCACCAATCACGGGCAGCGATAAAGCGATGGCAGCAACACCCGGCGCCCAATAGCGATCGATCAGATAGCCGACCAAGACACGTCCCACAATGATCGCAACGCCATAAAAACTTTGCACTTGCGCGGCACGTGCCGCGGGCATACCACTATCAGTTAGGAGTGGAATTAAGTTTGGCACGATTCCGGACACGGCAAGATAAATGGCGAGCACCGAGCACAGCAATATCCAAAATTGTCGTGTACGCATCGCCTCCAGTAACGAGTGCCCCACGACCGTGGGCACGGTGCTGTCAGCTGCGACAGCGATGGCTTTGAGTGGCTCTACAGGTCGAAAGCCGATGTACACCAAGGGTCCGGCAAGCACGATGGGCAATAGTGCAAGACCCATGTACGCGCCGCGCCAGCCGACGTGCTCCACCAACCACACGGCATAGATCGGTGCGAGCATGGCGCTTAAGCCGGTGCCGGCGAGGGTGAGTCCTAATGCTAAGCCGCGTTGCTCAAAAAAGCTGGTGGCAATGGCACGCGTCCAGGTCACCGGCACAGTGCCGGCACCGAGTACAGCCATGGCGGTGTAGGCCGCATATAACAGCCAAATATGCCCATCCATTTGGGTGGCAAAGACAAAGGCAAGACTTAAGCCTAGAAGTCCAAATAGTCCAATGTAGCGCGCCCCATAGCGGTCAATTAGCGCGCCTATGATGGGCGCGCTGATGGCGCCTAAGCCGGAACTAAAGGCGACGGCTGACTGGATCGCGGCGCGCGTCCAGTGAAACTCGGCGGTGAGTGGTTTAACTAGCGCGCCGAGTGAGTAAAACGGCAAGACCACCGAGCTACACACGACGCCCGCGCAGGAAGCGAGGATCAGCAGCCAGCCGTGCTGGATTTCCGTTTTTGAGTGCATGGTTAGTTGTTCCCGGCGGCGATCATCGGATGCGGCAAGTGATCAATCACGGTGTGGGTAAACCCGCCATCGATGATGACTGTTTGTCCGGTGATATAGGAGGCATCGGCCGACAATAAGAATGCAACCGCATTGCCGATGTCCTCCGGCGTGCCGATGCGTCGCAAGGGCACCATCGCGACACGTGCGGCATGCAGTGTTGCGTCCGCATAGACCGACTCGGCCATGGCAGTGCGCACCATGCCCGGGGCAACCGCATTGACGCGCACGTTCAAAGGTCCCCACTCGACCGCGGCTTGTGCGGTGAAGGCCACAATACCGGCTTTGGCAGCACTGTAAAGACCGGTCTGCATTTGAGGCGTGTAGGCGGCGATCGAGGCGGTATTCACGATCGCGCCTCCGCTCGCGAAAAATGCCAATGCCGCTTGTGATCCCAAGATAGCCGCTTGCAAATTGACGCGGTACACATCGTTTAGTTGGGCTTCGGTGACACTTGCGAGTGGCGCACGCCGATGAATGCCGGCGTTATTTACAAGTCCCGTGAGGCCTTCAAGTTTCTGTGCGGCGCGCGTGACGATGTCGGCGGCGTGCGTGCCCACATCGCCCGCGATGGCAATACCACCGATGCGCGCGGCAAGGGCCTGCGCAAGATCCGTATCGAGGTCGTTCACGGCGACGCGCCAGCCGCGACTCGCCAAGACACTGGCGATACCTGCGCCGATACCGGAGCCTGCACCGGTCACAAGGACCTTGCCAACGTGTGCTGTCATGTGTTGCAGTCACCCAATAATAAAATGCGCAATCCATCATAGCGGATGGCACGGGTCCTCGGGTGCCATCACTCAAAACAGGACTCGCGTGCGTGCAGGAGGGGGAAGGTGTCTCGACTACAAAATAAAGGTGCGGCGCGTCGGCGCGCACCGTCTGCGGCGGTGGGTGAGCCGCGGGGGGTGACGCATGCGGTGATGGTGCGCCGTGCGATAGAGGCTGAAATCTTAATCGGTAAGCTTGCACCGAATACGGCGATCGATGAGGCAGCACTCGCCGCGCGCTTTAAGGTCTCGCGCACGCCGGTCCGTGAAGCGGTGATGAAACTCGTGGAAGCGGGCCTCATCGAGCGGCGTTCGCGTAAGCGCTCTGAAGTGGTGGGACTGGATTTAAAGCGCTTGATCCTGTCGTTTGAGACGCTGGCGGACTTAGAGGCCTTAAGTGCTCGGTATTGCGCACGGCGCGGGACGGCCGCGGAAAAAGCTGCCCTGAAGAAAAACCATGTGCAAGCCGCGAGCGTATTAAAAGCCGGTGATATTGATCGCTATGTCATATTGGGCGTGCGCTTTCACGAGCTGATTGCGGAGGCCGCACACAATGAGGTCTTGCGTGATTTGGCGGCGCGCGTGCGTGTGCGTCTGGTGCCGTACCGGCGTTTGCAGACCATGGGTTTTGGACGACTGGAGGCAAATCAGCGTGCGCACGATGAGATTTTGGAGGCCATCTTAAAAAACGATGGGGATGCGGCCTATGCGCTGATGCAGCATCACGGTGCGATTCAAAGCGATATTTTGGCCGACTTCTTAGCGGATCCGACCGACCTGCAGCACTTGGGGGGGGGGGGCGATAAGAGTGTTGTATAAAAGCAACAATAAAAGATAACAAAGCGCGGCAGCGCGCGCCACATTTGTTTTTTGGACCATAAATGTCGTAAGGTCGAGGAACGGGGGGTGATTCAAGCGCTTGGTGGTATGTCACCAAAGGCCACCATTGCCCGAACGTCTGAATAATAGAGTTGAATTTTTAGGGGGTTCACGATGAAGGTATTCACGCCACGCATGGCCGTACGCACCGTACTCGCTTTGGCAGCCGCGTCGGTTGCAAGCACCGGGTTTGCGGAAGACGCATCCGGTCAATTGGCTGACATTGTTGTGACGGCGCAAAAGCGCGAAGAAAGCATGCAGAAAGTGCCCATCGCCGTGACGGCGTTGGATGCGGCAGCGCTTGAGCGCTCGTACTCGCGTGACATTCAAGGCGTGGCGCAACTCGCGCCGAACCTGATTGTGGATCCGACCCTGGGTAACGGTACAGCCTCCATCGCCATCCGTGGTGTGCAGCTGAATGACGTTGAAAAGTCCTTCGATCCGGCAGTGGCCGTGTATTTGGACGGTGTGTATCTTGCGAACAACACCGGCGCATTGCTGCAAATTTCGGATGCTGCTGAAGTGGAAGTGCTGCGCGGTCCGCAAGGCACGCTCTTTGGTCGCAACACCATCGGCGGTTTGATCAATATTCGTCGCGCGCTGCCCACCGGCGAGCTCGGCGGCAAAGTGTCGGTCACCTATGGCCGCTTTGATGAAGTGGACGCGGTGGGTGTGTTGAACTTGCCGTCGGCCTTAGATGGCCGTTTGAAGACCAAGTTCTCGGTCGTGCGTCAGTCAGGCGGCGGCTACTTTACGAACGTGTCCGATGGACCGCAGCATGGCAAACGCGAAGGTGATACGGACTTCACCGGCGTGTCGTGGTCGAGCACCTTAAAGGCAACCGATACCCTCGATTTTGGTCTGTTGCTGGATTACTTTGATGACAAGACCGCCACGCGGCCGGTGACCTCAATCACAGGCCCGCTGGAAGTGTTTTGCGGTGTCTACGGTGCCAACTGCGGCGCCCCCGCGGGCGATACCGCGTACCACAGTCAGTCGCATACGGTTGTTGCACAGCCTGCCTATCTGACCACCAAGGCTGTGACCTTGAATGCGAAGTGGCAGGCGAGCGATACGCAGCGCGTCGTGTCGGTGCTCGGCTATCGGGATATCGATGAAGGTGCGATACAGGAGTTTGATGGAGCCTCGGTGCTACCGGCAGCGACCCCGGTGTTTGTGACGTCGCGCCCAACCAGCAGCCATCAGTTCAGTGAGGAGCTGCGCTTGGAGTCAGACTGGAGCAAGCAGGTGCGCTCCACCTTTGGTCTGTATTACTTTGACAGTGGTTACCACATCACCCAGAGCACGTATATTTTTGGGGCCTTTAACAACAGCCCGGATTTCAATCAGCAGACCACCTCTGAGGCCGCTTTCGGTCAGTTGGATTGGGACTTTGCGACCGACTGGAGTTTGAGCTTGGGTGGTCGTTACTCGAATGAAAAGAAACAGGTCTGCGGCAGCGTGACCTCGGCAGCCAATCCGTTTGTGAGTTTTGGTGACTGCAACCTCGGCGGCTATGAGGGCAGTTACGTGGATCCATCGACGGGCAAGACGGTGATCAACGACGGTAAAGCCACGTGGTCGAAGTTCACACCGCGCGTGGGCATTACCTACCGTATTGATCAGGACAAGATGGTGTACCTGACCTATTCGGAAGGCTTCCGTTCAGGCGGCTTCAATGGACGCTCCACCGGTGCCTCGACCTTGGGCCCTTACCAGCCAGAGCAGTTAAAGACGGTGGAGTTGGGGTCAAAGACGCAGTGGCTGGATAATCGCCTGCGCTTAAACGCGACTATTTTCCATAGCAAATACGAGAACAAGCAAGAAGACGTGGTGTTCCCGGATCCAGCCAATGCGGGCAGTACGGTGACACTCGTGCAAAACGCCGCATCTGCGACGATTAATGGCGCTGAGTTGGAGTTGACGGCGATTCCAACACGGGGACTCACCACCAGCCTGAACATCGGGTTGCTGGATGCGAAGTACGATCAATGGAACGTGGTGGATCCTACGAACCCCACAGGTCCGCTGGTTGATAAGAGCGGCTTTAAGCTACGTCGTGCGCCGAAGTTCACCGCGGGCGTGAATGTGCAGTACGAGCAGCCACTGGCCAACGGCCATGCGTTGGTCTATGGCACCAATTACTCCTACAAGAGTGATTACTACGTCGTTGCCAACACACTCTCGCCCTATGATGTGTCGCCACAGGGTGGCTTTAATAGCAATCCTGGGCACATCAAAGCGTATGGGGACCTCGATGCCTCCATTGCGTACGATGCGGAGAAGTGGAAGGTCTCGATCTGGGGTAAGAACCTGACCGATGAGCGCCATTTCTTGCACGTGCTTGATGTGGGTACCGAGTACTCGTCCGGCCCAAATAACCAGCCAGTGCCAGTGCCGTTCAGCACGTTGTGGACCTTTGGAACGATCAATCCGCCACGCACTTACGGTGTGTCGGCGCAAGTGAAGTTCTAAGCGGTTACTCGCTTGAGTGATAGGAAACGGGGGCCTTTGGCCCCCGTTTTTTTTACTCTCGGTGGCTTACAATGGATGCGCATCCAGTGCGCTTCGCACGACACATGACACGGGTGGTTTAAGCACACATGCGCTTGTTGCAGCACGATCCGGTTCATGGCTACGAGTTGTATCGCTCGGATCTGATCGTGACGCATCACGCCGCCTTTGTGGAGCGGTGTCATTACGCCGTTGATAAGTTCAAGCGAATCTTTGGTGATAAGTCATCCACTTGGACATTTGGATCCTACAACACCTTTGCGATGACAGCGGGTTCTGTTATTTTTTATCAGCTCTATCATGAGCTATGCACGGTGATTCGGCAGTTCACTAAGATCGATGGGCCACTGTGGTTTCAAAGCTGGCTGAATTTTCATTCCGAGAATGAAGTCCTGGATTGGCATCGGCACCGCAATTCCATTGTGCACGGCTACATCAGTATTGAGCCGCACCAAACAAAGACGCTCTTTGAGTCTTATGAAATCCTCAACGAGATCGGCAATGTGTATATCGCGCCTAGCGGGCAGATGCACAAAGTGATGGTACTGGAGCGTTTTAGTACGCCGCGCATTACCATTGCATTTGATGTCTTTAATGAAGACAACATTGCACAGATGTACAAAGAAAATAAGCATGTCAACCTGTCGGTGATGCCTCTGTAAGTGAGGCCAGGTGCTTCAGCGTCGGTGTGGGGTTATCGCCGCGCGTTTCACAATGGGAGTTGGCTGTGCGATTACTGATTTTGGGAGCCAGTGGCGATCAGGGGCAGCCGCAAGTCGCGGCAGCCGCTGCAGCCGGGCACACAGTACGCGCCGCGGCGCGTGATCCTGTGCGTGCCTCAGCGCAGTGTGCAGGAAGCGCGGCTGAGTGGGTGGCGGTTGATTACGCATTGCCTGAGACCGTAGCGCGTGCGATGCAAGACGTGGATGTGGTGCTCGCCAATTATCCTTCAAGTTCTTTTAATGCGGCCGAGCCGTTAATTGCCGCGGCCGAGTTGACGGGGCGCGCTGCGCGTGCGGCGGGCGTGCAGCGACTCATTTTTAATACAAGCTTGCCGGTGATGAGTGAGCCACGTGGGTATGCGGCGCACGATGTGCGCTTAACGATGCGTCATGCCCTTGCTGCTGCGGGAGTGCCGCTCATTTGTCTACAGCCGGTTGTTTTTATGAACAACTTGCTGCGTGGTTGGGCTTTTCCACACATTGCGGATGAGAATCGGTTTGTGTATCCGCACGGGGAGTCTTTGGATGTGTCGTGGATCTGTCAGGAGGATCTGGCGGCACTAATGGTGTGTGCGGTGGAGCGGCCAGAGCTTGCGGGGCGGTGTTATGCAGTGGGCGGCCCTGAGGCGCTGCGGGGGGCCGATGTGGCGGCGGCTTTAAGTGTGGCAGCCGGGCGCCCCATTCGTTTTGAGTCGCAGTCGGTGGATGCGTTTTGTGCGGCCATGGAAGTGCTCATGCGGACACGCTTAGGTGCTGAGCGCGCCCGCATGATTGAGGAACTTGGCACGATTTATCGGTGGTACAACACCGGCGCCGAGCGGCCTTTTTTGGTGGATATGGCGCCTGTCTTGCGTGAATTGCCAGTGTCTTTGACCCGCTTTAGCGATTGGGCTGCGCGCCAGCGCTGGAGTCGCAAGTAGGCAAGCGGTCGGTTCTGGTCGATTCTGGCGGCCTCGTTTTGATCTGTTATTCTCGTTCCTCACCCGTAGAGGAACATTTTTTATTGAGGAGTTTCCGATGGCACTCGATCCGAAATTTCGTGCGCTACTGGCGCTGCCTGGGATGCAATTGGGCCGCCCGCCAGTCGAGGTAACACCCGCAATGATGCGCGAGGGCGTCAAAGCATTGGCCTCGCCTTTGCCACCGCCGCCTGTGCATGAGGTCAAAAATATGTCGATCAAAGGCCCAGCGGGGCAGATCGCCGTGCGGTTGTATTACCCCACGAGTGTGCGACCGCTACCGTTGACTGTGTTTGCGCACGGCGGTGGTTGGGTGCTGTGCGATTTAGACAGCCATGACAATCTGTGCCGTGCACTCGCGCTCGCATCGGGCTCGGTGATCGCTGCGGTGGACTACCGTTTGGCACCGGAAGCGAAATTCCCAGGTCCGCTCGAGGATTGTTATGCGGCGCTCACCCAGTTGGTGGCGCAAGCGAGCAGCTTAGGGCTGGATGCGAGTCGGGTTGCAGTGTGTGGCGACAGTGCGGGTGCGAATTTGGCAGCAGCGCTTGTGTTACTGGCGCGCGAGCGCAAGGGACCGGCGATTTGTTTTCAGGCGCTTATGTGGCCCGTGACAGATGCAAGCTGCACGAGCGCCTCGTATACGAGCCTTGGTGAGGGTTATATGCTCTCGCGCGATATTATGCTGTGGTTCTGGGAATGCTATTTGGCAAGCCCTCAAGACGCGAGTAATCCTTTGGCCGCGCCACTGCGGGAGAAAAACTTGGCGGGCTTACCCCCGGCGAGCATTAGTACGTGCGAGTACGACGTGTTGCGCGATGAAGGCGAAGCCTATGCGGATGCCTTGCGCGAAGCGGGCGTGAATGTCACGAGCCGGCGTTATTTGGGGATGATTCATGGTTTTGTGTCATTCCCGCAGGTGACGGAAGTGGCGGGTCGGGCATTGGCCGATATGGGCAGTGATTTAGCTGCCGCACTCTACGCTCCCACTTAAGCCACCGTTGTAACCCACAGATCATTTTTACTAGGAGTTGTTATGTCAGAGCAAGCTCAGGATTTGATGGCCATCGCACAGCGCTTGTATGGCGCCGCTTTAACTGGGGACTGGAAGACGGCGGGCGAGATTATTGCGCCGGAGTGCGTGATTGTTGAGGCCAGTGCCTTGCCCTTTGCTGGCACCTACCAAGGACTTGAGGGTTTAAAAGCCTTGTTTGCCAAGTTTGCAGAATCGATCAGCGCGAAGAATTTGAAATTTCTACCCATGTTGAGCGGGCCGGATCTTGTGTGCGCGCAGCTTGAAATTATTGTGGAGCACGCAGGTAAAGATGTCGCGCTCAAAGTAGTGGAGATCTTGCGCTTCAAAAATGGACGCGTGGTGGAACTCACGCCGTACTACTTTGATTCGGCGCTTGTGAATGCGGTATCGAAGAAGTAAGCGATGCGACGTGCGGAGTACACGTGACGGCGGTGGATGACACGACCCGACGCGGATTGTGGTTTGGTGCCGCTGGCAATCGCCTCGCCTGGGAAGCTTATGAGGCCGCCTCGCCGTTGTCGGTGGTCTTTGCGCACGGCGGTGGGCAGACGGGGCGTGCGTGGCGGCGTGCGGCGCGGCGTGTGCAGGCTGCAGGGTTTGCGGCACTGACGTTTGATAAGCGCGGCCATGGCCAGAGCGATTGGATTGCGAATGGTGATTATCGGCTCGATGCCTTTAAGGAGGACCTGAATCAGGTCTTGCGCGCTTGGGGCCGCCCTAGCGTGATCGTGGGGGCGTCCTTAGGCGGCCTCACGGCATTGATGAGCGCGGCCGATGGCGTACCGGAAATCCGTGGGATCGTGGTGATTGACACGGCGCCGCAATTAAATGCTGTTGAGATCCTGCGACTCGTGGAGTTTTTGTCGGGCTCTGAGCAGGGCTTTGCCTCGGTTGAGGCGGCTGTTGCGCACTTAGCGCGTTATTTTCCGGCGCGCGTCGTCAGTCCTGCCGCGATGGAATCGAACTTAACGCGGCTGCCGAATGGGCGCTACACCTGGCCGTGGGATGTGCGGGTGGTGAATGGGGAACTCAATTCCGTTGCCTTACCGCACGAGGAGATGCTGCATGCCTGTGCGCGACGCGTCTCGGTGCCGTATTTGCTGATTCGATCCAGTGAGAGCGTGCTCGTGACAGATGCAGCGGTTGCGCGCTTAGCCGAGTGTGTGCCGCAGCTCGAGGTGTTGACACTTGCAGGAGCGGATCATCTGGTGGGCGGGGATGATGGCGCGCGGGTGGCCGAGATGATCGGTCCTTTTCTGGCACGCTGTGCCGTGGGACTGACATGAGGTGTCTGGTGATGTGCGTCACTGAGTACTTATTGATGGGTGTTTGTCTATGACAGTGGATCGCACGCTGACCGTTGGGCACACGCTGCGTGCGATTGCCGCGCGCTATGCGGACCACGAAGCGTTGGTGATGGGATCGCAGCGCTACACCTATGCGCAAGTGCTTGCCGCGGCATGTCAGTATGCCAATGCCTTGCAGCGCATGGGTTTGCAGGCGGGGGATCATGTGGGCATTTTGATGCCCAACTGCGTTGAGTACGTGCTGCTTTTTTATGCCTGCGCACTGGTGGGTCTACGGCCAGTGCATTTGAATGCGCGTTATAAAAGCGCGGATTTAAAATATGTGATCCAAGACTCTGATATGCGGATCTTAATCACCTCAGCCAAGCAGCGCGAGTTTGCGGATTACGCAGCGATGCTGCGCGAATTGTATCCTGCTTTGACGGATTGGCGGATCGGTCAGCCGTTACAGCTTGTTGAGGCGCCACTGTTGCGGGCGGTGTATTACTTGCATGCGACAGAGCCGCATCAGTGGGGCAGTGAGCAGCAGTTGGTGGGAGATGCTGCGTCCGTGCACAGTGAGAACACGGATCCTGAGCAGATCGCATTGATCATGTACACCTCGGGGACCACCGCAAACCCTAAAGCCTGTTTGCTCTCGCACCGGGCGCTGGAGTACGCGGGACGGGCGCTCGCGAAGCGTTTTGAGATGACGGTGGAGGACCGGTTTTGGGATCCACTACCGTTTTTTCATATGTCGACCATGTTGCCGATGGCAGCATGTCGGGCGAGTGGCGCGACCTTTATTGCACAAGAGCATTTTGAGGCAAGCGCGTCGCTGGCTGAAATTGTGAACGAGCGCGCAACAGTACTGTTTCCTTCTTTCCCGACGTTAACTGCGGCGCTCTATGGGCATCCAGACTTTAGCCGCGAGGCGCTGCAGCGCGTGCGCTTGGTGAATAACGTGGGCCCACCCGATTTACTGCGCCGCTTTGCGGCACAGTTGCCGCACGCGGTGCATGTGACGGCCTATGGGCTGACTGAGGCTGGCGGCGTCATTGCATTTAATGAATTGAGCGATACGCCAGAGCAGCTGACCGAGACCAGTGGCCGACCGTTTGATGGGATCGATGTCAAGATCGTCGATCCAGACACCTTGGAGGCACGACCGCTTGGGATGCCGGGCGAGATCCTCATTCGGGGGCCATCGATGTTCAGTGGCTATTACAACGATGCGCCCCGCACCGAGGTCGTGTACTTAAACCGCGAATGGGTCCGCAGCGGTGATTTAGGGGCGCTCACCCCTGAGGGGCGGATTCGGTACTTGGGTCGCTTGAAGGATATGTTGAAGGTGGGTGGTGAGAATGTGGCGGCACTTGAAATCGAGGGCTTCCTGTGCACGCACCCGGCTGTGAAGGTGGCGCAAGTGATCGCCGTGCCGGATGAGCGCTTGCAGGAAGTGGCTGCGGCCTTTGTCGAGCTCAAGGATGGTTGTGAGCTCACGGGGGAGGAACTGGTGCGGTATTGTGTAGGACGCATCGCGAGCTTCAAAGTGCCACGCTATGTGCAGTGTGTGACCGAGTGGCCGATGAGTGCCACGAAAATCCAAAAATTCAAATTAAGCGAGCGTGTCGACACGACGCGCAAACTCGATCCGGCTCAGTTCAAGTGAGTGCGGATCACAGTCCGCGGTCGCTATCCGTGTTTGCGACACAGGCAGGGCCATCGCATCCTGGTGCGTATCAGAATCATCCTGTTTGGCAATGCCCTGAGACGGGTATGTATGTGGTGGAAAGTTACGCACTTGTGAAAGAGGTACTTGCCAAGCCAAGCCTGTACTCGAGCAAGGTGTCCTTGTCGTTGCTGGATGCGGCTTTTCCGGCGGAGGAAGTGGCTGCGATCTTTCGGGCGGGGGGTGTGGTTTGGACGCGCACCCTGCAGACGAATGATCCTCCCGATCACAAGCGCTTTCGGGTGCTCGTTGAAAAAGTGTTTAATTTTCGACGGGTGGAGGATCTTGATCGTGGTATTCGGGCCACGGTGGAGGATCTCGTCTGGTCAGTCGCTGCGGGGGAGACCTTTGATGCGGTTGCGCGTTGGGCCGTGCCTTTGCCACTACGCATCATCAGCGAGCAACTCGGTGTGCGGGCGGCAGATTTTTGGGACTTCAAGCGGTGGTCGGATGCGGCGATCCATGCCATTGGTTTGGGCGCGACGCGCGAGCAGCACGTACACGCGGCGCATTGTGCGGTGGAGTTTCAGCGCTATTTTGTGCCTATCTTGGCGGATCATCATCAGCGTCCCGCAGGCTCACTGGTGGCGCTCATCGCCGATGCCGCGGCCGACCCGGCTGCGCCATTTACCCTGGCCGAACAGCTCTCGCTTTTGCATCAGTTAATGATTGCGGGGCACGAGACGACGACCTCAACCTTGGCATCGCTCCTTTGCGTGTTGGCCGAGGACCCGTCTTTATTGGCACGTGTACGGGGTGCGCCGCTGCACCAGCGGCGCTTGGTCGAGGATGTGCTGCGTTTGCATGCGCCTGTGCAGGGACTTTTTCGGGTGACGACTGCTGCAACTGTCTTGGGCGACATCCCACTGCCCACACGCGCGGTGGTGAGTCTGCGTTTGGGGGCCGCGAATCGGGATCCTGCGCGCTTTGCCGAGACGTATGGGCTTGCAGAGTCCACGCAAAGCGCTGCGCATTTGAGTTTTGGCCTTGGGCTGCACCATTGTGTGGGAGCACCGCTCGCGCGGCGTGAGCTCGAGGTGGCGCTTGATGTGATTAGCCACCGATTCGCGCGCCTTACGCTTGCGATTCCGGTCACGCAACTAACGTACACTCAGAGCGTGATGACGCGGAGTTTGCTTACTTTACCGCTGACAGGAACCTTCCATGCCGATTAGTCCGTTACAGGCTGCCGATATCGTCCTTTCACTGGGTAAGCGCTCGCCGTTGGGTAAGTTTGGAGGTGGACTTGCTGGAATTTCCTTGACGGATTTGTCTGCGCACACGGCGCGTGCTGCCGTGACGGCGGCTGGGCTGACGCTCCCACAGGTAGATCATTTTGTGTTTGCGACGACCATTCCGACCGATCGCGATTCGTTGTTTGCGCATCGGGCAATTTGTGTCGCGACAGGTTTTCCGATGGAGACCAGTGCGCTTGGTGTGATACGCGCCTGTGGCTCTGGGTTGCAGGCGATTGTGTCGGCGGCGCATCAGGTGCTCGATGGCTCAAGTCACATTGCACTTGCTGGTGGTGCAGAAATTTTCAGCCGTGTCCCGCATGTGCTGACCACCGCGCGCTGGGGACAAAAGCGTGGCACACAGCAGTTAGAGGACATGCTTGATTGGGCGTATCGGTGTCCGACCACGGCGCTGTATATGGGCGAGACGGCAGAATATTTGGCAGCCCAGCACGGCTACACGCGCGTCGCGATGGATGATTGGGCGGTGATGAGTCAATCCCGTGCAGTGGCCGCTGAGGAGTCAGGATTTTTAGGTCAGCAAATTGCGCCTGTAATGGTGGGCGCCAAGCAGATCGAACGCGATGAGAGTATTCGGCGTGGGATCACGCACGCGACGCTTGCGGCCTTGAAGCCCTCGTTCTCGGCGGATGGGACGGTGACGGCGGGTAATGCATCGCCCGTGTCGGATGGCGCGGGCTTTATGGTGGTGGCTGAGCGCAGCGCGTTGCGTGCAGCCGGTGGGGTCGCGCACGCGCAGCTGCTCGGTTGGGCGACCATTGGGGTCGAGCCGCGCTTGATGGGTCACGGGCCGGTCCCGGCCATCCAAAAGCTGTTGCAGCGCCATGGTTTGACGGTTGGGGACATCGATTACTGGGAAATCAATGAAGCCTTTGCGGCGGTGACTTTGCATGTCGAGCAGCAGCTCGGCGTTTCGCGGCAGCGCACGAATTTATACGGAGGCGCGATCTCGATTGGACATCCGCCTGGTGTGACAGGAATTCGGATGACGCACACGGCGATTCAGCATTTGCGCTCCATCGGTGGCGGGCGGGCGGTGATGGCGATGTGTTTAGGATCCGGTCAGGGTATGGCGGTCTTGATTGAGAGCACGACAGACTAGGAGTGTATGCATGGGTGATGAGACGCAGGCGCGCTTGCGCCGAATAGAGGATCGAGAGGCACTGCGCACGCTCGTGACACGCTATGGGTTTGCGATTGATGATCGGGATACGGATCTACTCGCCGGGTTATTCACTGACGACGGGGTGCTTGACTCCGTGGATGGGACGATCGCGGCCTCCGGCCGTGAGGCAATCGTGGCGTTTTATCAGGCGCGGTTTGCGATTTTGGGGCCCACCTTTCATTACACGCACGATCACTTAGTCACGCTCGATTCGCACGATCCCGATCAGGCACGCGCGGTCGTGACGGCGCATTCGGAAGCCGTACGCAATGGCGTGCCCATGTTGGCGGCGATTCGTTATTTGGATCGCTACCAACGCGAGCACGGCCAGTGGCGGTTTGCGCATCGGCGCTTGAGTTTTTTCTATCATTTGCCGGTGAGTGACTATGTGGGTGCATTTCGTGACAGCTTACGCAAACGCACCGGTGGTACGCCACAACCGGCAGATTGGCCAGAGGCTTTAGCGAGCTGGCAGGCCTGTTATCCGGTCGCGTAAGTACTGGCGCGCGTCACGCGCTCAATGCGTTGTATCGCGTCGATTTCAGTGATGACGGTGTGGATTTGTGATCAATCGCACGGGGGCGGCTATGACACAGGGTCGATTGCTTGGTAAGACGGCGTTTGTGACTGGGGGTGGCGCGGGGATTGGAGCGGCATCTGCACTGAGCCTCGCCGCGCACGGGGCCCGGGTGGTCGTGACCGATCTCGATGCCGCCGCTGCCGTAGCAGTTGCTGCACAGATTACAGCGGCCGGTGGTCAGGCAGTGGGCTGGCACTTGGATGTCACCGATGAGAGCGAGTGGGAGGCCCGCATCCAAGAGACGCTGGGGACGTTTGGGGCGCTCACAGTGCTGTTGAACAATGCAGGCATCGCGCCGACTGCGGATTTAATTGAGGATTTAAAATTAAGCGATTGGCGCCGCACTTTGGCTGTGAATTTGGATGGCGTTTTTTTAGGTGTGAAGCATGGCATCCGCGCTATGAAGGCCAATACCGCGAGCGCTGGCAGCATTATTAACGTCTCGTCGGTCTATGGCATTGTGGGCACGACCCGCGCGCCTGATTATGTGGCGGCGAAAGGGGCGGTGCGCTTACTCACCAAAGCGGCGGCACTGGAGTGTAGTCAGAGTCGCTATCCGATCCGTGTGAACTCAATTCACCCAGGCTTTATCGAAACACCGATGCTAAGTGCAGGGTTGTCGTCTATGGTGCAACGCGGGTTCTTCCCGAACACCGACACGGCGCACCAAGTGTTGCAAAGCTTGCATCCGATTGGTCGCTTAGGCTTGCCTACCGATGTTGCCGCGGCCGTTGTGTATCTGGCGAGCGATGAGTCGGCCTTCATGACGGGTAGCGAATTAGTGATCGATGGGGGTTACACGGCGCAGTAAATAGGCGCTGACTTAAACGTGCGGCCGGTGGTCGTTAAGGATACGCGGCGGGGATCATTACCCCGCCGCGCGCGATTGATCGTTATGCCGAGAGCACAAACCCCTCGTAGTTTTTTTGTGCCACGTCGCTGCAGATCTGTGCATAGGGGCCCACGCCGCCCACGTACGGCATAAAGATTTTCTTTTTGCCTGGTATGTTGGCGCCGGTGTACCACGAGTTGGCTTTGGGAAAGAGCGTGGTGTTGCCCACATCGGTGACGTGCTGTACCCACTTCTCTTGGGCCTCAGCGCTCGCCTCAATCGTATTGAGTCCCTGGGCACGCAAGTGTGCGATGCAGTTGGTGATCCATTCGATATGCTGCTCGATCGAGACCACGACGTTACTGAGCACCGAAGGACTCCCCGGGCCTGTCACGGTGAACAGGTTCGGAAATCCGCTGACCATGAGACCTAAGTAGGTTTTAGGGCCATCTTCCCACTGTGCTTTGAGCTTGACGCCACCGCGGCCTTGAATGTCGATGGCATTGAGTGAGCCGGTCATGGCATCAAAGCCTGTGGCAAAGACTAAGACGTCAAGATCGTAATTGGCATCGCGGGTTTTTAAGCCGGTTGCAGTGATCTCCTCAATGGGTGAGGAGCGCACATCGACCAAAGTCACGTTGGGGCGGTTGTAGGTGGCGTAATAATTTGAGTCCACACAAATGCGCTTGGTGCCGAGCGGATGATCGGTAGGGCACAGCAGGTCTGCGACTTGGGGGTCTTTAACAACGGCGCGAATTTTATTGCGCACAAAGTTCGCGACCGTGTCGTTGGCCTCGTCCGTGACCAATAGATCCATGTAGGCGAGTAATAGACGAGTGGCGCCACCATAGGCCCAAGCGGCTTCAAACTTGGCCTCGCGTTCCTCGGCACTCGCTTGATTTACCATGAGGGTCGGCATATCGCAGGGGATGCCGAACATGGACTCACGTCCCGCTTGACGGTGTGCGGCATAGCGGGCTTTGAGGTCGCGCTCATAGTCACGATCGAGCGGCCCGTTGTGGGCCGGTACACTGAAGTTGGGGGTGCGCTGAAACACGTGCAAGTGCTTGGCTTGTGCGGCAACTTGCGGGATGACTTGGATACCGGTGGAACCGGTACCAATGACGCCCACGCGCTGGCCTGTGAAATCGACCGGTGTGTGCGGCCACCGTGCCGTGTGGTGCCAGGTGCCCTTAAAGCGTTCAATACCCGGAAATGGCGGTACGCGCACAGTCGACAGACAGCCACTCGCCATAATACAGAAGGTGGATGTGTACTCGGTGCCCTTATCCGTGCGGACCTTCCAGGTCTTGCTGGACTCTTGGTAATGGGCCGCGGTGACACGCGTGTTTAACTCAATCGCGGAGCGCAACTGAAAGCGATCAGCCACGTGATTGAGATAGGTTAAGATTTCGGCTTGTTGCGGATAGCGCTCCGTCCACTGCCATTCTTGTTGCAAGGCATCGTCGAACGAGTAGCAATATTCCATGCTCTCCACGTCGCAGCGTGCACCGGGATAGCGGTTCCAATACCAGGTCCCGCCCACCCCTGCACCCGCTTCAATGACATGCACCGACATGCCGAGTTTGCGCAACTGGTAGATCAGATACAGTCCCGAAAAACCGGCGCCGACGACAATGGCGTCATAGTGCGTGCCGGTTGGTGCGGGGGCGGATGTTCCATTGGCCATACGTGTGCTTCCGTGAAGGGGAGTGAGTTTACGCGTGCTGCAGCAGCCTTATGCAGCAGCCTTCGCAGCTTGCAGGGCGTTCCATATTTTAAGTGGTGTTGCTGGCATGGAGATGTCCTGCACACCCGCCGGTTGCAGAGCATCTACGACCGCGTTCATGACGGCCGGTGTGGCTGCGATCGCGCCTGCCTCACCGCAGCCTTTGACCCCTAAGGCATTGTGAGGGGATGGGGTGACGATGTAGTCGAGCTTGAAGTTGGGTACGTCATCGGCGCGTGGCAGGCAATAATCCATCAGCGAGCCGGATAACAACTGCGCGCTGTCCTCGTCGTACACGCAGTTCTCAAGCAACGCCTGTCCAATGCCTTGCACCGTGCCGCCATGCACCTGACCGTCCACGATCATGGGGTTCACGATATTGCCGAAGTCATCGACCACCGAGTAGGCGACGATGTCGGTGGTGCCGGTGTCAGGATCAATCTCCAGTTCGCACACATGCACACCTGCCGGGAAGGTGAAGTTCACCGGATCAAAGAACGCGGTTTCTTCAAGGCCTGGTTCGATTTCATCAGTGGGGAAGCGCGCCGGTGCGTGTGCGGTGAAGGCGAGTTCGCCGAAGGCCAAGCCTTTGTCGGTGCCTACCACCGAGAAGCGGCCATTCTCAAAAATGATGTCGGCTTCCGCGGCTTCCAGTACGTGGGAGGTAATTTTTTTACCCTTCGCGATGATTTTGTCGAGTGCTTTAATAATCGCGGTGCCACCAAGCGCAAGTGAGCGCGACCCGTTGGTGCCGAGTCCAAAGGGTGTGCGCGCGGTATCGCCGTGCACAATCTCAATCTGCTCCATCGGGATCGAGAGCTTGTCAGACACGACTTGTGCAAACGTGGTCTCGTGCCCTTGGCCATGCGAATGAGTTCCGGTCATCACGATCACGCCACCGGTGGGATTGACACGCACGGTGGCGGATTCAAACATGCCGCTACCACCGCCGTTGGCCATCACAATTTTGGACGGCGCCGCGCCGCAGGCCTCGATGTAACTCGACAGCCCAATGCCGCGCAATTTGCCACGTGTTTTGGCTTCGGCGCGGCGCGCCTCAAAGCCCTTGTAGTCGCTGAGCGCCAACGCTTTGTCGAGGGCGAGCTCGTATTGACCTGAGTCGTACTCAGAGCCCATGGGCGTTTTGTAGGGAAACGCATCCACTGGAATGAGATTGCGACGACGCAGCTCGGCCGGATCCATCCCCAGATCATCCGCTGCCCGATCCACGATGCGTTCAATGACGTAGGTGGCTTCCGGTCGCCCGGCGCCACGATATGCATCCACGGGAACTGTGTTGGTGAGCACACCGGTCACGTCACAGTAAATGGCAGGAATGGGATAAGTACCCGACAACAAGGTCGCGTAGAAGAACGTGGGGATCGCGGGCCCGAAGGTGGAGTAATAGCCGCCCATGTTGGCGTGCGTGCTCACGCGAAGGCCAATGAACTTCGCGTCTTTATCGAGAGCCAGTTCCACATGGGTTTGGTGATCACGACCGTGGCGGTCACTGATAAAGGCTTCGCTACGCTCAGACGTCCAGCGCACCGGTCGGCCGAGTTTGCGTGCGGCCCAGCAGGCGATGACTTCTTCGTGATAGTGCATGGCTTTGATACCAAAGCCACCACCGACGTCGGGTGAGATCACGCGGATCTTGTGCTCTGGAAAACCGAGTGAGGCGGTGGCAAGCAAAATGCGTTGCACGTGTGGATTTTGTGACGAAAGATACAGAGTGAACTCACCCTTGCCGACATCAAACTCCGCGCACACGGCGCGCGGTTCCATGGAATTACAAATAATGCGGCTATTGACGAGGTCCATCTTGGCGATGTGTGCCGCGCGTGCAAAAGCGGCGGTGACAGGCGCTTCTGCGCCGATGTGCCAGTGAAAACCCACATTGCCCTTGGCGCCGTCCCACACGATTGGCGCGCCCGGTGCGATGGCGCGTTCAATGGAGGCCACTGCTGGCAAATCATCGATCTCAATCTCAATGAGTTCGGCGGCATCTTTGGCTTGGTGTACCGATTCGGCGATGACGACAGCGATGGGTTCGCCCACGTAGCGCACACGGTCGTGCGCAACAACCGGCATGGTGGGGGAGAACATGGGCGTGCCGTCGATGTTCATCGTCATCCAGCCGCAGGGCAGGATGCCAATTTTATCGGCTTGTAAATCCGCGCCGTTGTAGGCGGCAATGACGCCAGGAGCGCTGAGTGCGTGTGAGACGTCGACTTTTTTGATGATGCCGTGCGCCGTGGTGGCGCGCACGATGTAGGCGTGGCTTTGCCCGGGGCGCTGGATGTCGTCGGTGTAAGTTCCCGTGCCGGTAATGAAACGCTGATCTTCGACCCGTAGGACCGATGCACCAATTCCGCTGCCCATCGTGACTCCCGCCTGAAGGTATACTTAGATGGCAAAAGGATAGCACTCACGGTGGTGTAGGCGCGGTCCACTTTGCAATCGCCGGCCGCCACTGGCACGCGCGATCAGGTACGCTTCGCACCGTGGGAGTTCCACGGTCGAGGCGAGATGAGCATGGCGATACAGGGTGAATACCGAATTGCTGCACCGCGGCAAAGCGTGTGGCAGGCGCTGAATGATCCTGCGGTGCTAAAAGCCTGCGTCCCTGGCTGCGAATCCTTAACCATGCTGTCACCGACCGAGATCGAGGCCCGCGTGATGGCGCAGTTAGGCCCAATTAAGTCGGTGTTTGCGACCAAAATTGTGTTGTCGGATCTCAATCCGCCGGCTGGCTACACCTTGACTGGGGAAGGGAAGGGCCCGGTGGGTTTTGGCAAGGGCAGTGCGAGCGTGAGTCTGGTGGAGGACGGGGCTGTCACGGTCTTAAGCTACACCGCTACCTTGTCGTTGGGCGGCAAACTGGCTCAAGTGGGCTCGCGTTTGGTCGAAGCGGCGACGCGCCAGCTGGCTGATCAGTTTTTTGATGCCTTCGCCAAGCACATGGATGCCAACGCCACACGCACCCCAGCCATCGAGAGTGCTGGCGCTACGGCGCCGGGTGCGCGACACTTTAACGTCGGCTGGTGGCCTGCGATCGTGGGTCTTGCGGCGGGCGTTGCGGCGGCCTATTGGTATTGGCGCTGAGCGTGAACGTTTAACTAAAGTGCAGTGATCAACTGAACAAGAGCACGGGAGTGCGCCTGATGGGTATAGCAGTCGCGATGGTCGTCAATGGTCGCAACGTCACCGCCGAGGTGGATGAGCGCACGTTGTTGGTGGAATTTCTGCGTCGCGATTTGCGACTCACGGGCACGCATGTGGGCTGCGACACCAGTCAGTGTGGCGCCTGTGTGGTACATGTGGACGGGCGCGCCATCAAAAGTTGCACGATGCTGGCAGTGCAAGCCGCGGGCAGCGCAGTCACGACCATTGAAGGTCTTGGCAGCGGGACACAATTGCATGCGGTGCAGGAAGCGTTTCGTAACTGTCATGGTTTGCAGTGCGGCTACTGCACGCCGGGCATGATCATGACGGCCGTGGAGCTGTTAAAGCGCAATCCGAATCCAAGCGAGCATCAGATTCGTGAGGGCCTTGAGGGCAATATCTGCCGTTGCACGGGCTATCACAACATTGTCAAAGCGATTGCATCGGCCGCGAAGGTGTTGCAAGCAACGGCTGCCGCTTAGGAGTTTTCGATGTATTCATTTAACTATGTGCGTCCGAGTTCGGTGGCCGAGGCAGTCAAAGCGCTCAATGGTGGGAACTTTTTGTCCGGTGGTATGACGTTGTTGCCGTCGCTGAAAATGCGCCTCGCACGTCCCGAAACGCTGGTGGATCTCGCGGGCATTGCCGAATTAACGGGTATCACGATCGAAGGGGATCGCCTGTGCATTGGCGCGATGACGCGTCACAGTGATGTGGCAAGTTCTGCCGATATTCAGCGGGTCTTGCCGGCGTTGGCTGAGCTCGCGGGGGGGATTGGTGATCCTTTGGTGCGCAATCGCGGCACGATTGGTGGTTCGATCGCGAACAGTGATCCGTCCGCGGATTATCCGGCGGCAGCGGTTGCCTTGGATGCGACGATTGTGACCGATCGGCGCGAGATTCCAGCGAGCAGCTTTTTTACCGGGCTTTTTACCACCGCCTTGCAGGCGGGTGAATTAGTGACGCGAATCAAGTTCCCCATGATCAAGCGTGCGGCCTATGCCAAGTTCCCCAGTCCCGCATCGCGCTACGCGATGGTGGGGGTCATGGTGGTGGACACCGGCAAGGGCGTGCGCGTGGCGGTGACGGGCGCAGGGCCTTGCGTGTTTCGCCAGGAAGCGTTTGAGAAAGCGCTTGATCAGAATTTTGCGCCACAGGCGATCGATGGCATTGTGGTGTCGGCGGAGGGCTTGAATCAGGATCTATTCGGCACCCCAGAATACCGTGCAAACTTAATTTCGGTAATGACACGGCGTGCGGTTGCGGCGGTACAGGCCCGCAGATGACACGCATCGCGGCACCGGCGTCGGTGGACGCCACGCGCGCATTGTTAGCGGGTGAGCACTATCTGGCCGACCGCAACTTGGCGGTAGTGCTTTTTTTGAGTTTAAAACTCGGTCGCCCTTTGTTTTTAGAAGGGGATGCGGGCGTTGGCAAAACAGAAGTGGCCAATGTATTGAGTCGCGCGCTGGGGCGACGCTTGATTCGGCTGCAATGTTATGAGGGACTCGATGTCTCCTCGGCTGTGTATGAGTGGAATTATTTACGCCAAGTGCTTGAAGTGCGCTTAGCCGAAGCATCCAACGACACAGACACGCGCGCAGCCCTCACGTCTGAGGTGTTTGATCCGCGGTTTTTAATCAAGCGTCCCTTACTGCAGGCACTCGAGCCACATGCCGAGGGGCCGCCGGTGCTGTTGATCGATGAGATCGATCGAGCGGATGAGCCCTTTGAGGCGTTTTTGCTCGAGATGTTGGCGGATTTTCAGGTGTCCATTCCGGAACTCGGCACGGTACGTGCGCTTGAGCCACCGATTGTGATCTTAACCTCCAACCGGACGCGTGAAGTGCACGATGCCTTGAAGCGTCGCTGTTTGTATCACTGGTTGGGGTATCCGGATGCAGCGCGCGAGCTGGCGATTGTGCGGGCGCGTGCACCTGAAGCGAGTGAGGCTTTAGCACGTGAGATTGTGCGCTTCGTGCAGTTGCTGCGCGAGCGCAAGCTCTTTAAAGCACCCGGTATTGCAGAGAGTTTGGAATGGGCGCGTGCGGTGGTGGCGCTCGGCGAGCATGCCTTGTCGGTGACTGTGGTGGATGAGACCTTGGGCGTGCTTTTGAAGTACGAAGAAGACTTACATGGTGTGCGCAACGAACTGCCGGCGCTCATGACTGCGATGACATCCCAAGGGCTTGGTGCGTGATAGACACGCTCACACCCGCCACGGGTGAGGAAGTGCGTAGCCTAGGTTTGATGACGCTCGCACAGGCATTGCGCGCCGGTGGTGTGCGTTTAGGCACTGATCGCCTGATCAGCGCCGCCGAGGCGCTGGCGGTGATCAACATCAGCCACCGTGGGGACACCAAAGCGGGGTTGCGTGCCACGTTGATTAATGACCCGGCCGATTTTGAGCTCTTTGATCAGTTATTTGATGTGCTGTATCCGTCCTCACTGCGGGTGCCACCCGGAGCTGAGTGGGTGATCCCGCAATCCCCTGAATCGCTATCCCCGCCGGCACTGCGTCGATTGGCAGAGGCCTTGCGTGCGGCGGGGCCTGTCAACACGCTGACCCGTCCCGATGAGCAGCGCCCCGATGCCCGTGGCACCTTTGCGGCAACCGATGTGTTGGTGACCAAAGATTTTGAGCAAATGAGTAGTGCAGAGCTAGATGCGGCGCGGCGCTTGCTCGCGATGCCATCGCGGTCATCGGCGTTGCGGCGTACGCGGCGTTACGCGCGGGCGACTCACGGATCGAGGCTCGATGTGCGCCACCTCTTGCGCGCGAGTGCCTCGGGACGCGTACAGCCGCTGCACTGGTTAAGCCCGCGCATGAAACCCCGCGAGTGGGTGTTACTGATGGATATCTCCGGATCGATGGCCGTGTACACGCGGATGTTTTTGCACTTTGCGCACGTGGTGGCGCGGCGCTTGCGGCCACTCGAGGCTTTTGCGTTCGCAACGCGCTTGACGCGCTTAACGCGGCACTTGCGACCATTGGACCCTGATACCGCACTTATGCACAGCGCGCGTGCGGTGAGTGATTGGGATGGGGGTACACGGATCGGTGCGTGCTTGGCTGAGTTTAATACGCTGTGGTCACGACGGGTGTTGGCACGCGGTGCGGGCGTGATTTTGCTCACCGATGGGCTTGAGCGCGGTGATCCGGCCGAGCTTGATGAGGCAGTGCGGCGCTTAAGCCGCAGTGCGCGTGAGCTGGTGTGGGTGAATCCACTCGAGCGCAGCGCAAGTTATGCGCCGTTGGCGATGGGAGCGGCCGTGTTAGCTCGGTATGCCACGCGCCATCATTCGGCGCACAACGTGCGCTCGCTCATCGACCTTGCCGTGTTGCTCGGTCTGTAAGCCGTTCGTCTGACAGCTCCTTGTCCTTAAAATTCATAATCAAGGGCCAACACCTTTGCATCGGCCTTGAGCGCGCTGGCGATGGTTGCGTGATAGGGGTGGGGCCCATAGGCGCTTAAGGCTGCGCGGTCGGTCAGTTCCACGGCAACGGCGTGGGTATAGCCTTGGGCACGATCGGTAAAATTGGCGCCCACGGACAGCCGTTGGATGCCAGGGACGTTGCCGTGTAGTGAGCGCAGCGCGGCGAGGTGTTCCTCGATACGGGTTGGCGAAACGCCCTCGTTGAATTGAATCCACACTAGGTGATTGACCGGCATCGGAGCCTCCTTCAGGGGGTCGATTAAGAATTGGTGCAGTGCACTATTTTTGCCTGCGCACGCGTATTTTTCAACTGGCTTGCTACCATGCCCGTTCGAATGAGTTGCTGCAATTGAGAGTCTAAACGTGTGCGCAGTCGGTTGCGCATGTATATTCTTCCCACGCATTTGTATACAAGGGCGACAGGCATGAGCACGGTGCACATTACGGGTTATCACGAGGCGAACAAGTCCTTGAGTCTGCCCGATTTAAAGCAGTCGTTGTATGACGAGGGCGCGGTCCTGATGGATCGGGTGCTGGTCACCTTGCATGGTGAGGAGCATCGCGTGCGACGTTTGCTCGAAATGCGCATTTTTAAGAAAGATTTTTTTAATTATTACAGCGAGCAGGTGCTGCCGCCGGTGATCAACCAGGCGGTTGCCTATTACCAACGCAAGGGCAGTGCCGATCTGATGGAATTCGGCCCGCGCGCCATGATCGCGCTCACGGCTGATTTTGCCGGTATCGATCGGCCGCTCGGTACGGACGCAGAAGCTGACACCTTGATTGGTATTTTGAAAGCGCTTGGGCTTGCCGCAACCTTGGGCCAGTTCACGGGGGATCGTGAGCCCATCAAAGAGACAGTGCGCGCGACGTTGCGGCAATTTGATGAGCAGTTTTTTACCGCCTCGGTCGCGCGTCGGCGCGCACTGATTGCAGGGCTGAAAGACGGGACACACACGGAAGAGCAGTTGCCGCGCGATATTCTCACCGTGCTACTGCGCAATGAAGATCGCGTGGATTTGCCACGGGACATGATTTTGCGTGAGACAGCATTTTATTTTCTGGCCGGTGCCCACACCTCGGTGCACTCACTGACCCACGCGATGCACGAAATGTTTACGTGGGCTGAACATCATCCGGAGGATCGGGCAAGGCTCAAAACGGACCCTTTGTTTGTGCAGCGCTGCGTGCACGAGAGCATGCGTTTGCATCCATCAAGTCCCGTGGTGCAGCGTCGCGCGCTGTGCCCGGTGCATCTGCCGTCGGGAGATGATGCGGCAGTGGATGACACAGTGGTGATTGATTTGTTCAAAGCCAATCGGCAAGTGGCGGTTTTTGGTGAGGATGCTGCTGAATTTAATCCCTATCGGGTGTTGCCGGCGATACAGCCGCCGTATGGGCTGACCTTTGGTGTGGGGATTCATACCTGTTTAGGTCGCGAGCTCGCGGCCGGTGTCGTACCCAAAGCCGATACGGACCCATTGAAGCACCAGTACGGGACGGTGACGTCCTTGGCGCTGGCGTTGATCGCGGCCAATGCGCGCCCCGATCCCAATCGTCCGGCGCGGCGGGAGCCGAATATCGCGCGCGAAGCCTGGGCGAGCTATCCGATTGTGCTCGGCGCGTAACAGGCGCGCGGCACCCCTTTGACTCCAACGCCCACTGCTGTCGTGCGTGAGTTTCTTGCCGCGTGGAATGCGAATGACATACCGCGCGTGGTGGCGTGGCTGCATCCGGATGTGGTCTACCACAACATGCCGGTGGCGCCGATGATTGGCCGTACCGCAGTGGCGCAGTATCTGACGAGCAGGGGTGCGTTTGACTGGGTCGACTGGAAATTGCTTGCCATTGCAGCCGACGGTAACAAAGTGCTGACTGAGCGCATTGATGATTTTGGTCGCGGTGGGATTGATATTAGTCTGCCACTGATGGGGATTTTTGAGATCAACGACGGCCTTATTACAGCGTGGCGGGATTATTTTGATATGGCCATGTATCAGCGACAGCTGGCAGGGACTCAGGAGTAGCGCGTGGATTTGGGGTTAACAGCAAAGGTGGCTTTGGTGACTGCGGCGAGTCAAGGACTCGGTCGTGCGAGCGCCGATGCGCTTGCCCGCGAGGGCATGCAGGTGGCGATCTGTGCGCGTGATGAGGCGGTCACACGGCGCGTGGCCGAGGAATTGCACGCGGCGACGGGTGCTCGTGTGGAAGGCTTTGTCTGCGATCTGACAGACAGCGCCGCGATCAGCATCATGGTGGATGCGGTCCTTGCCCGCTTTGGAACCGTGCATGTGCTGGTGAACAATGCGGGTGGTCCACCGCCGGGGCAGTTTGCGGACGTGAGCGATGCTGACTGGCAACGCGCTTTTGAGCTGACCTTAATGAGTCAGGTGCGCATGACGCGCGCGGTGTTGCCCGCGATGCGTGCACAGCGCTGGGGTCGCGTGATCAATTTAAGTTCCTATTCGGTGAAGCAGCCGATTCCGGACATTGTGCTGTCCAATAGCCTGCGCTTAGGCGGGATCGGTTGGGCGAAGTCCATTGCCTCGTCCTTGGCGGCTGACAATGTCCTGATCAATACCATCGCCACTGGCTGGACACTCACCGATCGCGTGGCGCAGATGGCGACGTCCCGCGCAGCAGCCGGTGAGCGCGACTCAAGCGCGGTGCTTGCCGAGATCGCCGCAGGCATTCCACTCAAGCGCTTAGCGCGCCCTGAGGAAATTGCCGATGTGGTGGCATTTTTAGCTTCCGAGCGTGCTAGTTACATCACCGGCACCGTGATCCCTGTCGATGGCGGCATCATTCAGAGTCCCACATGAGTAAAACAACGGCACGCAGCATTGATATCCATGCCCATGCGGTCTTGGATGAGACCATGGGAGCGGCGGGTGTGCACGGGCCGGAGCTAACGGTGGCGCCCGATGGGCGGCCTTTGTTTCGGGTGGGTGGCTATCAGTTGCACGGGGTGCGTTACCGGGGCAGTCCGTTCATGGATGTCGATCGGCGCATTGAGGCCATGGATGTGGCTGGCATTGATTATCAGGTGCTCTCACCAAATCCATTGACCTATTTTCATTTTATTGATGCGCCATCCGCGATCGCTTTTTGCAAGCGTCACAATGAGGTGCTCGCGGCATTGGTGGCGCGCTATCCGGATCGCTTAGGCGCTTTTGCGGCCCTGCCCATGCAAGACCCGGTGGCAGCGGCCGAGGAACTCTCTCGCGCCGTGGGTGAGTACGGTTTTTTGGGGCCCTACATCGGCACTGAGTTTGGGATGCGCCTGGATGATCCACGCTTGAATGTGCTTTACGAGCGCTGTGTGGCCTTGAATGTGCCACTCTTTTTGCATCCAGCACCGGCCGGGATTGATGGGCCGCAGGCGTTTCCGCCATTGGCGGGCTTTGATTTAGAGCTGCTGATTGGCTTTGCAGCGCAAGAGACGATTGCAGTCGGTACGCTCATTTATGGTGGTGTGCTGGATCGGTATCCGACACTTGATGTGTGTGTCAGTCACGGTGGTGGTGCGATTGCTTTCTTGCGCGGTCGTTTTGCTGAAGCCGCATTAAAGCGCCCGTGGGCAGCGGCTGCGCTGCGTGAACCTGGCGCCTTTGAACAGCGCTTGCGGCGCTTGTGGTTTGATAATCATGTGCACGATGCGCGCTCACTCGAGTTGTTGATTGAGGTGGTGGGGCGTGACCGGTTGGTGCTGGGCACAAATTTTGCGGGTTGGGATCAGCCTGCGGGTGGGCAGCGGCTGGAGGCTCCTGCCTATTTGGCGGACAACGCACGACGTTTGTTGAGGTTCTCATGACAGCGACACTATTACTCAATGGCACCATCATTGATGGCACGGGCGCGGCCCCACAACAAGGCTCCGTGCTGCTGCGAGACGAGCGCATTGCAGCTGTGGGCGCTGCGGCAGATTTAGCGGCCGTGCAGGAGCCTTCGCTGGTGCGCATTGACGTTGCCGGTAAAACTGTGATGCCGGGATTGATCGATGGGCATTGTCATATTAGTTTTGATGAACCGAATTCCAACGACGAGCTTTTCTTTCATCGCCGGAATGGATTAGCCGCCATTATTGCGGCTGAGAACGTGCAGAAGCTGTTGCGTGCGGGCGTGACCGGTTTTATGGATGCGGATTCGATTTTTGAGATTGGTGTGGATCTGCGCGATGCGATTGAAGCGGGCATCGTGGCAGGGCCGCGCATGTCCACGGGTGGTTATGCACTCTGGACCAGCGTGGGTGGCACAGCCGGGCGGTTAATTCCTGATGAGGGTGTGCGTGGCTACGGCAAGGTGCTTAACAGCACGGCCGAAATCGTGGCTGAAGTACGCCGCCAAATTAAACACGGTGTGGACTGGATCAAAGTGCATGTGACGGGCGTCGTGCCGCGCCATCCTTTGCGTGGTGAGGTCAAGTCGTGGACCTTCGATGAGTTAAAACTCGTCTGTGACACGGCGCATGAACTCGGGATTCCAGTGCTTGGCCATTGCCGTGGCGCAAACTCGATTGTTGAGTGCGTGGATGCGGGGATGGATTTAATTTTGCACGCAACACTCATGGATGAGCGGGCACTCGCCAAAGTGATTGATAAGCAAGTGCCGATCATGCCGGTGTTTACCTTTCAGGCGAATCTTGCTGACTATGGCCAGACCGTGGGCGCGGATCCCATGATCCGTGAGATGTTCCGCCGCGAGATTGCCGATAGCTGTGCCATGTTGCGCAAGGCATTCGATGCCGGTGTGCCTTTGCTGTGTGGGAGTGAGTCGGGCTTTTCGATTACGCCCTACGGCGAGTGGCATCACAAAGAATTGGAAGTGTTTGTTCGTGATCTAGGCTTAACGCCCTTGCAAGCAATCCGCTGTGCGACGCAACACAATGCGTTTGCTTTGCGCTTGAAGGATCGCACCGGCGTGATTGCGCCTGGCTATTTGGCTGATGTGATTGTAGTGGACGGGGACCCGTCCAAGGATGTGACTATTTTAGGCGAGCACGAGCGCATTCAGCAGGTGTTTGTGAACGGTCGACAAGTCCCATTGGTGCCAGCGCGCAAACGACGCGACCCGCCGGGTTGGCGCGTCTCCACCTATGGCGCGCGCTTGAGTCAAGCGGTGGCCATGCGCGAGGCGCCACTCGATAAACCCGTCTTGCCGGAACACGAGATTTAAGGCACAGGATCGCATGACGACCATCCGTATTGATCGCATTGATGATGCCCTGGCGGCGTTGCGCGAGCCCAATCTTGCGCAGTCTTTATATGACGAGGGTAAGGTCATTATGGACAAGGTGCTCTTGACCTTGCATGGCGATGAGCACCGCGTGCGGCGGATGTTGGAGTTTCGGGTGTTTCGGCGCAGTTTTTTTCGGTACTACGAGACCGAGGTGTTTCCGCGGGCGCTAGATGATGTATTGACGCCGCTCGTGGCACGGGGTGGGTGTGATTTAGTAGAGTTTGGGCACCGTATCACGGTGAACCTGACGGCGGATTTTGCGGGC
This sequence comes from uncultured Pseudomonadota bacterium, assembly GCA_903832085.1. Taxonomy (GTDB): domain Bacteria; phylum Pseudomonadota; class Gammaproteobacteria; order Steroidobacterales; family Steroidobacteraceae; genus CAIKZZ01. The sequence continues at coordinate 90,387 of CAIKZZ010000009.1, forward strand.
GTTGATCGGCCGCTGCGGTCCGTGGATGAAACCGAAACCCTGTTGCGCTTTGTCAAAACCTTCGGCGATGGTGCGACCTTAGTGCACTCGACTCGCGATAAAGATGTGGTGCGTGCCGAGGTACGCGCGGCGCTTGCCGATTTTGAGACGCGGTTTTTAAATCCATCGATCGCACGGCGCATGGCGCTACTGACCCAATGTAGTCAAGGCACGATTGATGATGCGGCCTTGCCACGTGATGTGTTGACAGTGCTGTTGCAAAACGAGGACAAGGTGGAGTTGCCGCCCGATGTCCTTTGTCGGGAAATCGCGTTTTATTTGCAAGCAGGCTCGCACAGCACGGCCACTGCCACGGTGCATGCCTTTCATGAGATCCATGCTTGGATGCAAAGCAATCCTGAGGATCGGTCGCGCATCATGGATGATCCGCTATTTATGCAGCGCTGTGTGCACGAGAGTTTGCGTTTGCATCCGGCAAGTCCGGTGTCGTGGCGCAAGCCTCTGTGCCCGGTGACCTTGCGCGGTGGGATTGAGGCGGTGCCGAGTGACCGCGTGGAGATTGATTTATACACGGCGAATCGGCAGGTCGATGTGTATGGCGAGGACGCGGCACGTTTTAATCCGCATCGCAGTATTCCGGCAGGCCACGAGCCCTTTGGCTTGACCTTTGGGACGGGTGTGCACACCTGTCTTGGGCGCGATTTGGATGGTGGTGTGGTGCCGCGCGGGGTGGTGGACCCGTCCGCGCATCAGTACGGGATCATTGCGCTTTTAATTAAAGCGTTGCTGGCAGCGAACGCACGGCCGACCAGCGCGGATCCGGCGAGTGCGGCCACGCACACGGCGCGGCCGATGTGGGGACGCTATCCGGTGGTGTTTGGCTAAGTAGACGGCACGCGACTATTTTGATTTCTGCGCGACGCCAGAATTTTGTTTTACCAATGAATGAGGTGTGTTTTGAAAACAGCAATCGTAACAGGCGGCGCTCACGGGATCGGCGCTGCGATTTGTCGCCACGCGGCGCGCGCGGGCTATCGCGTGGGGGTGCTCGATTTGCAGCAAGCGGCGTGTGATGCGCTGGCCGCGGAACTCGGCAATGGCAGCATCGGTTTGGCTGCTGATGTCACGAACGAGGCGGCGGTGCATGCCGCATTTGTGAAGTTCGCGGCGGTGCCTGATTTGCTGGTCAACAATGCAGGCATCGTGCGCTTTGGCTCGTTGCTAGAGCAGACGGTGGATGCGTTTCGTGAAGTGGTCAATATTCACCTTGTGGGCACCTATATTGTGGCGCGCGAAGCCGCTCTTGAGATGGTCAAGCGTGGCAGCGGCGTGATTATTAATATGTCGAGCTTAAATGCCGTGACGCCAGGGCCCGGCTCGGGTGGGTATCCTGCCGCGAAGGCCGGCATTGCGAAGCTCACCGAGCATTTAGCGATTGAACTTGGGCCCTTAGGCATTCGCGTCAATAGTGTCGCTCCTGGGTTTATTGATGGCGGTATGTCGGCACCGATTTATGCGGATCCGCGCGTGCGGGCGTCGCGTGGCGGTGCGGTACCCATCCGGCGTTTAGGGACGGTGGATGATGTGGCCAATGCCGTGATGTGGTTGGCCTCCGAGCAAGCCAGCTACGTGACGGGTCATCAGCTTTTAGTGGATGGTGGTGTGGCGCCGAGTGTGCTCGCGCATTTGCCGCGTGTGGCGCAATAAAGTTTTCCATGCGGCCTACACGTGCGTTGATTTATACCGGTGGCATCAGTCACCCCTTCGAGCAGGCGGCTCCCGTGTTGGCGCAGCTGCTGAACGAGGTGGGTTTCGCGTCCTTTGTGTCGTTTGATTTAAACGCAATCGTGGCGGCGCTGATGGATGACCCGCAGGCGCTACTCGTGATTTATGCGTTGCGGTGGGGCATGACGCAGCATGAGAAGTATGCCCCCGATCGCGCGCAGTGGGCGTTGCAGATTGCGGAGCCTGCGCGCCACGCCATTGCGGGGCATGTGCGTGGCGGTGGTGGACTTTTGGGGATTCATACCGCAAGTATTTGTTTTGATGATTGGGCTGAGTGGCCACAGGTATTGGGTGGTGGTTGGCAATGGGGCGTCTCGCATCACCCGCCGCTGGGCCCTGTGGATCTGACATTGGATGCTGCCCACCCGTTGGCGCAGGGCTTACCAAATTTTTCTTTGATGGATGAGGCGTACACGCAGTTAACGGTATCGCCTGCTGCGACCATTGTGGCGCGTGTGACGGCGGCTGGTGGCGTTGCGCAACCGGCAGTGTGGACGCATCAGTACGGCGCGGGACGGGTGTTCTATGACTCGGTTGGGCACGATGGCACGTCGTTGAGTGAGCGCACGCACCGTCAGTTACTGCAGCGCGGCGCGTGTTGGGCAGCGGGCATTTAAGCGGACACGCGACGGCGTGGCAGTGGATCAAGACATTGAGGAGTGCAAGCGCGTATGCGTGATATCAAAGACATGTCGGTGCTGATTACCGGGGGCGGCTCGGGACTCGGTGAGGGGACGGCGCGGCTCTTTGCAGCGCGTGGCGCGAAGGTCACGATCAGTGGTCGGCGCTTGGATAAAATTAACGCGGTGGCGCAGTCCATTGGTCCGCAGTGCCAGGCGGTGGTCGGCGATGTGACGGTGGCAGCGGATCGTGCGGCGATGGTGTCGGCCGCCGTGCGTCACGGCGGTAAGCTCGATGCGTTAGTGAATAATGCCGGCAACATGTATCGGCAAGCGGTAGCCGATTACAGTGAGGCAGTGCTGCAGGAGGCATTTAATACCAATGTCATTGCCGGCATGATGCTCTCGAGTCTCGCGGTGCCGCATCTGGCGGCGACGCAAGGCGCAATTATTTTTATCGGTTCCATCCACACGCGTCGCGCGTATCCGGGTGCATCGCCATACGCTACCACCAAAGCGGCGGTGGAGGGACTCACGCGTGTGATGGCGGCGGAACTTGGGCCGCAGCAGATCCGGGTGGGGTGTATTTTGCCAGGCGCCGTGGCCACCGAAATCAATGTCCGCGCGGGGCTCTTGACGCCCGAACAGTCCGCCAAGCGCTATAAGGCCTTGGCGGCAGATCACGTGCTGGGACGCATTGGTACCGACACCGAAGTGGCCGAAGCGATTGAGTTTTTGGTGCGTGCCGAGTGGGTGACAGGAGTGGGATTGGAGGTGGACGGCGGCTTAGGGCTGGGTTTGTCAAATTTCTGACATATCTGGAATCGTTCGGTGCGCTGAGTTCAGTTAAATCTTTGGGATGAGACAGGCTATGATGCGCCCTCGCGAGAACCTGTGCGGCGTTGGGAGTGATCGACGTGGTGGCAAAACTGATTGACGGTCGGGCAGTGGCGCGCAAGGTGCGCGGCGAATACAAGCTGCGTGTGGATCAGTTGCTCAGCCAAGGCGTGCGGCCGGGCCTTGCGGTGATTTTGGTGGGCGACGATGCCGCCTCGCAGGTCTATGTCCGTAACAAGATTCGGGCGTGCGATGAGATCGGCATTCACTCGCAGACGATTCGTTTTGCCAGCGATACGCCGCAAAGCCAGCTCATCGACACCATTCAGGCTTTAAATGCGGATCCGTCCATCCACGGCATTTTGGTGCAACTGCCCTTGCCGAAGGGATTTGAGATGGGTCGTGTGCTTGAGACCATTTCCCAAGACAAGGATGTGGATGGCTTTCATTTGTACAATGTGGGCGGCTTGATTACGGGGAGCACCGTGTTTCCGCCGTGCACGCCGTACGGGGTGCAAAAACTGCTGGAGTCCGAAGGGATCCCCATTGAAGGCCAAAATGTGGTGGTGGTGGGCGCGAGCAACATTGTGGGCAAACCCATGGCGCTCATGCTGACGGCCAAGGAAGCCACGGTCTGCATTTGCCATGCCAAGACGCGCGATTTAGCGCAGTTCACGATTCTTGCGGATATTTTGGTGGTGGCGGCCGGTCGGCCGAACCTGATTTTGCCGCAGATGGTGAAAACGGGTGCAGTGGTAATCGACGTGGGCATTAACCGCTTGCCGGATGGTCGGTTGGTGGGCGATGTGGACTTTGACGGTGTGCGGCTGAAAGCCTCTTACATCACGCCCGTGCCAGGCGGTGTGGGACCCATGACTGTCACGATGCTTTTGTGCAACACCGTGCAGGCGGCCGAACGGCGTTTGCTGAGTGCGCGCGCCGGCTAAGTGCCGGGCGCGGCGGACGTTTCGGATTTCGCGGCACTGTCGATACGCGACTGTCGCGTAAAAACTACAAAAATGCACTTGCACTCCCGTGGGTGATCCTTTACCGTTTTGTGTAGGGTTTGTTACAGTGCCATAAAATCATACCTCGGCACTGCGGGGAGTTGTCATGCGAAATGTCTGTGCCCGACGTGGCCACCAGGTGGGTGTGCTTGCCTTGTTGATCGGTAGTGTCTTGTCGGCAGCGGCGTTTGCCGATGACAAGTCGGTGAGTGCCGGGCCCACTAAAGACGTGAAAAAGACGGATGTGCTCGAAGAAGTGGTCGTCACCGGTTCGCGTATCGCGCGTCCTGACTTAGAGCGTTTGCAGCCCACTGTCGTCGTCAGTGCTGCGAGCATGGACGAGCGTGGCCAGACCAACGTGGCCGATGCGCTCGATGAGCTGCCTGCGTTCGGCGTGCCGCCCTCGAGTGCCGCGAATACCCAAGGCTCTTTTGGTATTGCACAGAGTTTTGTGGATCTGTATTCCTTGGGCTCACAGCGCACGCTGACGCTTGTGAATGGCATGCGTTTTGTGTCCTCGAACACGCCGAGTATCTTTGGTGGTGCTGCATCGGGCGACCAAGTGGACTTGAACGTGATCCCGTCCAAGTTGATCGAGCGTATTGAGACGATTTCGGTGGGTGGTGCGCCCATTTACGGTTCGGATGCGATTTCCGGTACCGTGAACATTATTTTGAAGAAAGATTATCAGGGGCTGGACGTTGATGTGCAGGCGGGTGCGTCGCACCGCGGCGATGCCACGTCGTGGCGTGCGCGTGCCTTGATGGGCAAAAACTTTGCGGATGGCAAAGGCAATTCCACCTTGAGCGTGGAGTTCTCGAAGGCCGATGGTCTGCGCGGTTTAGCGCGGCCGGTCTATGCACAGGATCTGGCCTTTCTAGCGCCGGCGTCTCCTGGGCAATACAAACAGTACTTGTATCCACAAACACGCGTGGCCTCGATCAATCAAGCCGGTATGCCCCTTGTCGACGATATCTTTAATCCGTTTCCGGGCGTGCCACCGAATCAAGGCTTTGGCGTTTCGAGCGCGACTGGGCAACTGCTGGCCTTTGGCAACAACGGCAGCACGCTGCGCCCGTATGACACGGGTGTGATTACGGGTAACCCCGTGTTTTCGGTCGGTGGTGATGGCTTAAGTCTTGCGGCCGTCAGTAACTTGCTCTCGCCACTCGAGCGCATCAATGTCACATCGCTTAATAGCGTGCAATGGACGGATGATGTGCGGGTGTTCTCTGAGTTTTGGTATTCCGGTACGCATGCGCAGAACCTGCAATCACAACCGCAGTACAACTCGGGTTTCTTTGGTAATGCAGGGGATCCGAGCGGTAACCTCGTGATGTCGCTTTCCAATCCGTTCTTGGCGGCCAATGATCGCGCCACTATTAGTAATGCGTTGAATTCCTATGCGGCGAACCCGTTGTTTGGTGTCACTCTGGCGCCGAACTGGAATCCGAACACGTTTTATCTGGCGCGTGGTAGCAGCGATTTGCAGTCGGGTTTTGCAACAGCCGATCAGGTTGTGACCCGCGGTGTGATGGGACTTGAGGGCAAGTTCAGTATCGGTACCCGCAGTTTCACCTGGGATGCTGCGGCGAATTACGGTTATTCGCGTAATGGCACCGTCACGCCACAAATCGTGTGGCAGAACATGCTAAATGCACTGAATGCCACGACCGATGCCGGTGGCAATATTGTGTGTGGCGGCACGCCGGTGGCAGCACCGGTCTCGACGCTGTCAAGCTCGTGCGCGCCGCTGAATGTCTTTGGTAATGGCTCACCGAGCCAAGCCGCCAAGGACTACATTACGCACAACGCGGAAGCAACGTCTATTACGACGCAACGTGACGTGACGGCCAATATCAGTGGCGATTTGTTTGCCTTGCCGGCAGGCGAAGTCAAAGGCGCTTTGGGTTTTGAGAACCGTCGTGAGACGGCATCCTTTAGCCCAGACTCGTTCTACTCGCAGGGCTTAGGAACGGGAGCGGCGATTACGGGCATTGCGGGCGATTTCAGGACGAATGAAATCTTTGCAGAAACCTTGGTGCCGTTGGTGGCGCCCGTGCAGAACATTCCGTTCGTGCACAACCTGCAATTGGAAGCGGCGATTCGCCGTGTGGATAACTCGATCTCGGGATCTGCGAATACCTGGACGGTGGGCCTGCGCTGGTCGCCGATTCAGGATATTCAGTTCCGTGGTAACAAGACGAGCTCGATTCGTGATCCGGCGATCACGGAGCTGTTCTTGCCGACGTCGAATTCATTTACGTTCGCCAACGATCCGTGCGATGTGAATTTCATCGACAAGGGAACGGCACCGGCGACACGTCAGGCCAACTGCGCGGCTGCGGGTATTACCCAGCCATTTACGTCGAATATTGTGAATGCGACTGCGAAATCTACTGTATCGGGTAACGCAAGCTTGCAGCCTGAGCATGCCGATTCGCGTACGGTCGGCTTTGTGCTGCGGCCGCGTTGGACGCCGAAGCTCAATTTGACGATGGATTACATTGATATTCAGTTATCCAATGCCATTGAGTCGCTGTCTGCAACGCAGATTTTGAATGCGTGTTATGACTCAACGGATTATCCAAACAACTCCTCGTGCAATTTGTTCCAACGCAATTCGGCGGGGCAGATCACGATCGTGCACACGGGCTACGTGAACGCGGGCTACCTGCGCTTTACCGGTCTTGCATCGGCACTCGATTGGACGGTTGATGTACCGACCTTCGGTCACGGTGAGCCAGGATCGCTTGGTAGTCTTGAGTTCCGCTTGAGTCATTTGGACACAATGCGCTTGACTAGCAAGATCGGTTCGGCGAGTGAGAATAACAACGCCGGCGAGCTCGGGACGAACAAAAGCAAGGGTCAGGCCAACATGACGTACCGCAAGGGTCCGTTCTCATGGTACTGGCAGGGCATTTTTGTGGGCAACGCCGCGTTTAGTAACACCAACGTCGCCACCACCCAAAACTATTGGGGTGTGAGCAACTGGTGGCTGATCAACTCAACGATTGGCTATCAGATGGCGGATAACACCCGCGTGCGCTTGATCGTGAGCAACGTGTTTGACAAGGAGCCACCGTTCCCAGCACTGGCAGGATCGGGTGGCAACTTTGCAAACGCAACGTCGCAGTATTTCTCAGGGATCATTGGGCGCTCCTACATGCTCTCGGCAGACATACGCTTCTGAGGTGTCACGGCATTCAACCGAATGCCGGCACGACATTGATGACGCATTAAAAAAGCGGGCCACAGGGCCCGCTTTTTTTTACCTAAGCTCACGCCTGCCGTGCGCGTTGAGCGGGCGCATGTCTTACAACGGCATGCTCGGCGCGAACGTGGGGGGCACACGGGCCTTGGTGTGTGCTTCCCAACCCGAGGCAAGGCGAATGAGTGTGGGCTCGCTGTAAGCACTTGCGAAGAAGGATAAGCCGACGGGCAAGCCTCGGACGAGCCCGGCGGGGACCGTGATGTGTGGATAGCCGGCAACAGCCGCAGGCATGGCAGAGCCACCCGAACCCGAATCTCCGTTGATGTGATCAATGAGCCAGGCTGGTCCTGAGGTGAGCGAGACGATGGCATCGAGTTGATGCTCTTTGAGCAGTGCATCAATGCCCTGCGTGCGGGTGGCACTTAAGCACGTGGCGCGCGCATCGAGATAGGCTTTGTCGGTGAGCGGGCCTTTGGCCTCGGCCATATGCAGGATTTCTTGATCAAACACGGACATCTCGCGATTTGCGTTTTTGGTATTAAACGCGATGAGTTCCGTCATGCTATGCACGGGGACGTGGGATGGTAGTTTGGCGAGATACGCGTTTAAGTCTGCTTTGTAGTCGTACAGCAGCACAGCAAACTCTGCCTCCGAGACGGTGCTCGGCAGGGTGAGATTCGCCGGATCCACAATGATGGCGCCGGCTGCTTTGAGTTGTGCGACACACGTATCGAGATAGCGATTGAGTAGCGTGTTGTCCTCAAAAAACTGCCGTGCAATGCCGAGGCGCGCGCCGCGCAAGCCATCGGGATGTACAAACCGGGTGTAATCTTTTTCGATTGATGCGGGAACGTCCGCGCTGGCGGGGTCCTGTGGATCGACGCTTTGGATGGCGCTTAACAGGGCCGCGGCATCGTACACCGTACGGGCGATGGGGCCTGCGGTGTCTTGACTGTGCGAGAGTGGCACGATGCCGCGTCGGCTCACGAGTCCTAACGTGGGCTTAATGCCGACCACGCCATTCACCGAGGCAGGGCTGACGATGGAGCCATCGGTTTCGCTACCCACCGCTACGGTGCACAGGTTGGCGCTGACCGCGACCGCGGAACCGGAACTGGAGCCTGATGGCGTGCGATCAAGAGCATAGGGGTTGCGGGTTTGTCCGCCGCGTCCGCTCCAGCCACTCGAGGAGTGCGTGGACCGAAAATTTGCCCATTCGCTTAAATTGGCTTTGCCCAGAATGACGGCCCCTGCGGCACGCAAGGCGGCGATACAGGGAGCATCGGTTGGAGCATACCAGCCTTCGAGTGCCAGAGAGCCCGCGGTGGTCATGGTGTGATCAGCGGTCTCCACGTTGTCTTTAATCAACACCGGGATACCGTGCAGTGGTCCGCGCGAGCCTGTGTGGGCGCGTTCTGCATCGAGCGCGGTGGCGATGGCAAGTGCATCGGGATTTAACTCGAGAACGGAGCGCAAGGCAGGTCCGTGCCGATCCAGCGCTTCAATACGCGCAAGATACTGCTGGGTGAGTCCACGTGCTGTCAAAGTCCCTGCGCTCATGGCGTTGGCGGCGGCCTCGATGGTCAGTTCCTCGAGTGCAATCGTGCCGCTTGGGGGTGTTGGGGTGTGCTCGTGTGCGCTGGCGGTTTGGCTCAATGTCAGTGCGCCGAGGGCACTGGCTGCGGTTAAAAAATCACGCCGATTAACACTCATAACGTACACGCTCCATGCAGTGGGGATTGACCGTATTACACCTGTGCCTTGTGCGGCTGTCCACTGAGGCGTTGGCGATGGTCGCGTCGCTGTGGCCGGGCTACGCCCTCGGCGCATGATTGACGGGGCTGGCCGCAGCCGCTACTCTCAAGCTGCGCCGATTTGAGGTTCAGCTTGCGGGCGCATAAGAAATACGGCTAAAGCGACGACGGGACCCTCGTTCTGCGGCGCAACCGTTTTCATGCTGCCGCCTCGGCAGACTTCCGCAAGTGATCCTTTTATCGGTGCTGTGATTGCAATCACTCGTTGATCGCACTCAATCATTCGCTACCAATGATCAATGGCCGTGCGCGCTGTGTCCGGCGTTGGTCACTGTCACTGAGGGAACACGCGATGTCGGATTTACTCTCACATTTGCTAACGCAACGTCGTTGGCTGTTAGCCGACGGCGGGATGGGCAGCAGCTTGTTTGCCCGAGGCTTAGAGTCAGGCTATGCGCCGGAGTTATGGAATATAGAGCACCCCGAGCGCATTGCCGCGGTGCATGCGGAGTTTGTGGACGCGGGCGCTGACATCATTTTGACCAATACCTTTGGTGGGACGCGCTACCGGTTAAAGTTGCATCAGGCTGAGGGGCGGGTGGCGGAACTCAATGTGGCGGGCGCGCGTCTTGCGCGCGAGGCAGCGACGAGGGTAGCGCCTGGGCGTGCGGTGGTGATTGCGGGCAGCATGGGGCCGACCGGTGAAATCTTAGAGCCACTCGGGCCCTTAACCCATACGGATGCGGTCGCAGCGTTCGCGGAGCAAGCTCAGGCTTTGAAAGATGGTGGCGTGGATGTGCTGTGGGTGGAGACGCTCTCAAGTCAAGAGGAACTGAATGCCGCGATCGAAGGGGCGAGTCAAACAGGCTTGCCGCTTGTGTGCACGTTTAGTTTTGATACCAATGGTCGCACGATGATGGGGATCTCGCCCGCAGAGCTTGCATCGATCCATGCGCACAGTCAGTTGGCAGCCTGTGGCAGTAATTGCGGGACGGGAGCCTCTGAACTTGTCGCGTCGATTGTGAATCTCGCGCGCGCATCCGCACCCGATGCAGTGCTCGTGGCAAAAGGCAATTGCGGTATTCCGCGTTACGTGGACGGTGCGATTCGGTTTGATGGGACGCCGGAGTTGATGGCGCACTATGCGACGCTGGCACTGGATGCAGGCGCGCGCATTATTGGTGGGTGTTGCGGAACGACCGGTGTGCATTTGCGTGCGATGCGGCGCGCACTAGAGACGCATACACGTGAGGCATCGCCCAGTGCAGAGCAGATTGAGGCGCTGTTGGGGCCGGTCTCGATGGGCGCGAAAGCGCAATTTGCCGGCCAAATGGATCGCAGCGCAGGTGCGTTGAGTGCCCCGCGTTTGAAAACGACACACCGACCCGATTAAATCAGGTCGGTGCGCGTTCAGCAGTCACAGTCAATGCAGGCACTCCCGTGAGGGAGTGCCTGCGAGGTGACTTACCAGCGACCGCCGCCGCCGCCGCCACCGCCACCACCGCCGTAGCCGCCGCCGCCCGAACGGCCACCGCCGCCGCCGCCGCCGCCACGTGAAGGAGGACGATCCTGCGCTTCATTGATGCGCAGTGCACGGCCGTCCATCGACTGACCGTTCAGTGCACTGATTGCCGCCGCTGCTTCGTTGCTTGCCATTTCGACAAAGCCAAAGCCGCGTGGGCGACCGGTCTCACGATCGGTGGGCAATGCCACTGAGGTGACAGTACCGTGTGCCGAGAACAGCGTGCGCACGGCATCTTCCGTGGCGCTGAATGGGAGGTTTCCAACGTAAATCTTAGTCATGATAAATAAATTCCAAAAATAGCAGACACCCAAACCGGCTAACGTCTTACCGTTAGCTGTAGGACTGGTGTCCCAAAACAGGCATTACCGTCAATGAACCGGGAGTGTGAGCCCGCCACAGTCGACCAGTGATTCCTGTCACCTGATCGAGGTCAATGCGGCTGCAAGAAGGGCGCCAAAGCGCCTACAACATACGAACGGGCTACGATCGCAAGTAGTTTAACACGCACAATGCGAAATTGCGCAGTATTTCCGTTAACCTATTGAAAATTAACGTTTTTTATCTTCTTTTTCACGCTTTGCTGCGCGCTTTTCGACCAAAGACTTGGCGGGCTTTTTCTTGCCTTCCTTTTTGCGATCCATTCCTTTGCTCATGGTGTGTCCTTCGCGGGTGTGGTGACCTCGGGTTCAGTCACCTTGGTTGTGCGTTTCACCACGCGTTCTTGCGCCTCGCGTTTCTTGGTGGCTTCGCGTTGTTTTTTCAGATGTTGATAATTCGGGGCGCGCACTTCGTCTCCAGCAATTCAATGAGTCGTGACATCAGAAAGACCGTCTTGCCGCGTGGCGCTAACGTCAATCCGTCGATCAGCCGTGGCCATCATCGTGAAAGGGCGACGTATCCGGCAAGCGCGAGCGGGCAAGCCACGCAGGGACGGGCCGGCCGAGCGCCAGGGATTGGCGAATTTCCATCACCAAAGGTCCAATGCGTACGGCATACATGCGCACGACTTCCGAGGGTACGGAGTGGCCGAAGGCATGTTTATACGCGTTTAGCGCAGCGGAAAGATCATCGGGCAGATTTGTAGCAAGTGACATGGCAATTGATCCGAGCATGAGACGACAGCGCGTTGCGCGAGCGCCGCTGCGACGGCGGAGACGAGAACTGTTGTACACGGATTTGGCACGGTGTGCCGATCTTCCGTGTACGGTAAATAGGGAATTAACTCACGTGTCTTACTTACGTCCCTTGCGTGGTGGTTTGCCGGAGGGCTTAGCCGATGGTGGGCCACGCCGCGCAAAGTGTGGTGGTCCGCGCGGACGCTCTGGTCGGGCGGTGGGACGCTCAGGCGCACTGCCCTCATCGTCTGCATCGGAGTTGGCGAGTGCCACCGTGACGCGTTGACCTTTCAGCCAGGCGCGCGACAGCGCACCGACGACGCGTTCGGCGACCGATTCATGCACCTCAACGAGTGAGTACGCATCGGCAATATCAATGGCGCCAATGCCTTTGGCATCGATACCGGACTCGTTGGCGATGGCGCCGACGAGATCTCCCGGGCGCACGCCACCGCGACGACCCACATCCACGCGGATGCGGACCATGCCACCGGATTGGGGTTTTTTGCCACGGGGCGGTTTTGCGCCGCGCGGCTCAAAGGCGCCGCCGCGGGTGTCGGGCGCGGGTGCGGGTGCGCGCGATTCAAAGGCCGGTGGTGGTGGACGTTCGCTGCGCGGTCGAGGACGGGATTCAAAGGGCGGCGCACCACCCGTGGGGGTGGATGGCATGTCGCGTGCGTCGCGTTCACCAGGCCCTGCACTGCCAGCGGTGGCTTCGTGGGCGAGTTTGATTGCGGCAGCGGCGACTTCCAGCGGATCAAAATCCTCGGCGAGTCCTTCAGCCACGTGCCTAAAGGTATCGAGATCACCCGCTTCCAGCAGTTCACGCAAGTTCGCGCGCACCATTTCCAATTTGCGCACGCGCACATCATTGACGGACGGCACAGACTCGAGCGCAATGGTTTGGCGGGTCTGGCGTTCAATGTTGCGCACAAGGCGTTGTTCGCGTGGTTCGGCAATGATGATTGCCACACCCTCGCGACCGGCACGGCCGGTGCGACCGATGCGATGCACGTAGGTTTCGGTGGATTCGGGCACGCCAAAATTCACCACGTGTGATAAGTGTCCAATATCAATACCGCGCGCGGCCACATCGGTGGCTACCAGCAAGTCGACAAGGCCGGCACGCGCTTGTTTCATGACGCGTTCGCGCTGGTCTTGCGACATACCGCCGTGCAGTGCTTCAACGCGAAAGCCGCGCCCAACAAGTGTTTGCGCAAGTTCATCGACCTCAAGGCGGGTGCGACAGAAAATGAGTGCAAGCTTCGGGGATTCCACGTCCAAAATGCGGCCAAGGGCAGCTAGACGATGTGCCCGTGGGACGACGTAGCCGACTTGGCGTACGCGCGGAGCATCGCCTGGGGCAGTCAGTTCCCGCGGAATGAGTACGCGTGCCGGATCAACCAGATGTTTGCTTGCGATTGCGGCGATGCGCGGTGGCATGGTGGCGGAGAAAAGCGCCACCTGACAGACATCGGAGGTTCCACTGAGCACTGTCTCAATGTCCTCAGCAAATCCCATGTCCAGCATCTCGTCGGCTTCGTCAAGAACGATAGCATCGAGAGTTGAGATGACCAATGTGCCTTGGCGGATGTGATCAAGCGCGCGCCCGGGCGTTGCAACGACGACGTGACAGCCGCGCTTTAAAGCCATGACCTGACGGCGAAAGTCCTGTCCGCCGTAGATTGGTAGTACGACGCGTCCAGCACCACCGCCATAGCGATGAAACGCTTCGGCCACTTGGTTGGCGAGTTCGCGCGTGGGCACCAGCACAAGCACCGCAGGATGGTGCGGGCGTGCTTTGCCTTCTGGCAGGCGGGCGAGTAAGGGCAATGCGAAGGCGGCGGTTTTGCCGGTGCCGGTCGCAGCTTGGCCGAGCATGTCGCGCCCAGCCAGCAAGAGCGGGATCGCCTCACGCTGAATGTGTGTGGGTTCCTCATAGCCTAGGGCGGTGAGGGGAGCGAGCAACTCAGCGCCGAGGCCGAGGCTCGAAAATGTAATAGACATAAAAACCTTCAGTGTGTCTGGCAAAACAAGCCACTGTTCCACAGAACCTTGGGCTTGGCGTACGAGCCCCCACGGGGGCACGATGAGGGTTTAGACCCTCACGTCCAGTCGAACGCGCCGTGGACACACTGGGTTCAAAACCAGTACATAGGTAGCGGGAAGGACGGGTAGCCAGTTCGATTGTACAGTGTAGGACACGTGCGCGCCCAAGAGATTCACTTTAGAGGCGCTAAACCACTGGACGCTCAGTAGTGTGGTGGCTTTTCGTTGAGCAGTTGGGTGGTGGTATCGGCGGAATCGACGACAGCGCTGGCGTCCATGCGTACGAGCAGGCTGTTGAGCTGCGCGCGCAGTGCATCGAGGGTCTGGCTTTGCCGATACACCTCGTCGCTGAGTTCGGCCGCTGCGCGTTCGAGGTAAGCGATTTTCGTTTCAAGCAATTCGATGGTAGGACTGCTCATGACCCGCTCCTCGCGTCGGTTGTGAAGCGCGTGCTGTGTTGCGTGTGGTCATTGTCAGGCAGTGGGTCACTGCGATGGATCATCAGCATGGCAGAGCTCGTAAAAGATCGCTTCAGGTTGTGCAGTGTACGGTGTGGGTGACCAAAAAGGGACTGGCCTTTAATAGCGTATGGTGAAGGTCAGTCCCACGGTGCGTGGCGGCCCGAGCTGCGTGTAGGTGGCGTTATTAAAGTCCGGTGGTACGACCCCGAAGTAAAAGCCGCGCACTGCATAGTCTTTGTTGAGTAGATTGCGACCCCACAGCGCAAGTGACCAACGGGGTTGTTCCATGCCGAGGCGTGCGTTGACGAGTGCGTAGGGAGTGGAGGTGGTGGGATTGGGGGGCATGTCAAAATAAAAGCCGCCTACGCCGGTAACGTCAATTCGTGCAAAGCGGCCGCGCGGATCGGCATAGGCCAGATGCAGTGCAGCTTGCCAGGGAGGTGCGTGCGGCAGTGCGCGGTCTGGCAACCGCAGCCCGTTTTGTATAAAGCCGCTGTAGCGCGTTTGCAGTAACCCGAGCATGCCGCCGACGGTCCATCGTTCGCTGTAGCGCCAGTCGAATTGGCTTTCGAGGCCATAGTTAAATCCGGTGGCCGCATTACCGGTGTAATAGACAAAAGAACTCGGATCACTGGGCTGCAATTGCGTGCCGGTGAGTAATTGTAGCGCGCTGCGATGTGTATAAAAAAGAGCAGTATCGAAGTGCAGTTGCGTGCTTGCCGTGTATTTATAGCCTACTTCTAGATTAAGGTCGGTCTCTGGCTGAAACATAAGCTCGTTCACCGGCAAGCCATCACTTAAGTTAAAGCCGCCGGCTTTGTAGCCGCGAGAGATGAGGGTATAGAGCATGGCATGCGTGGATGCTTGCAAGTTCAGGGCGAGATTGCCGCCCCATAGAGTGTCCTTGGGCGAGAATGCATGCGTTGTCAGCGCGGCATCGCTCGCAAGAGCCGTGTCGTGATACGACACCGTGCGCTGCTCAAGGCGCAAGCCACCGCAGAGCGTGAGACGCGCACTAAGTGGCTGATCAATTTCACCAAACACCGCGCGACTGACAGCGTTGTAGTGGCTGTCGGTGCTACTGACACTGGCTGGCGGCGAATAGTCGGATGTGGGATCTTGATACAGAGTGTAGATTGATTCTTGCAAGGATTCGCGTAAGGACAGTGCATACACGCCAACGATCCAACGCATATTTGTCGCGCTGTCGTGTGCGAGTCGCGCTTCAAGATTTCGGGTCGTTCGGTGGCGTGATTGGGTGTCACTCGACACATACACATACGGCGCCCATTCGCTCGCATTGCCCCAATCGCCATCGTAGGAATAGGTCATGGGCGTGTCGACCACACTGGCGATCGCGGTGAGCGACAAATTACTTTTTAAGAGGTAACGGACGTTGATTGAGGCGCCGGTCGAGGTTTGTGCATCCTGACCCGGCTGATCGGACTGCGTGAGTCGATGATTGTTAATCGAGAATGCATCGTAACCGTCATGGATGGCCACGCGCAGTAATGCAACATCGGCGGTTAATGTGTCGGATGGCTCCAGATGCCAGCGCAGGCGTGCGGTGTTCTCATCAAATCCGTCGACGTGATTGTTGTGTAGGTACGTGTTGGTGTAGTAGCCGTCGCTGGTGTAGCGCTGCAGCGCCACGCGCAAGGACGAGTGTAAAAAATCGATAGGTCCCGTGAGCACGGTACCGAGCGTGCGCGTGTTGTCATTGGCAACGCCTAGCTGTGTGTAACCGCCGAGGCTTTGTGCGGGTGCGGCACTGGTGGCATAGATCAGGCCCCCTAAGGCGTTGGCCCCATAGCGCGCGCCTTGCGGGCCACGCAGCACATCGATCTGCCCCATATCAAAGAGCGTGGCGGCGGTGGCAAGACCGCTGAAGTCCATGTCATCGATTAAAAATCCGATGGATGGATTGGGTGCGCCTTGGTATTGCTGGAGTTCACCGATACCGCGAATCTGAAAATACCGCGGCCGCGCCGTGCCACTAGCCCAATTTAAATTGGGAACTAAGGCGAGCACGTCCTCCACATGTTGCGTGCCGGGAGCTGATAAGGCCTCGCGATCTAAAATGGTGATACTCGCGGGCAGGCCATCACTCGATACGGGCCGCCAGGTGGCGGTCACGATCACATCGCTCAGTTCGCCCACTGCGGCGCCGATAGCGGCTGTTGCACACAGGATGCCAACCACGCTCACAACCAATGTCGCGGCGATGTAGTAAGAAAATGAGTGTGACCCTCTGCGGGCCGCCACGGTGTGACGCCGAATCATGCTGCTCCCTACGTCGGTACTAACCGAATCAGGTTCTACGGGTTCACGAATGGGCGCTCTCGCGCAATCCGTGTCTCAGGCCTGCAAGGCCACCCCACGCTTTAGCGGACTATACATGGAAGTGATGCCATCAAGTTATACATACACCGTACAGGTCGGGTGGCTGCTCGTCCTGATTCGCCAATCGGGGTGGGCGCTGTTTGTACGTAGTATGTATAATTGATGAATGCCCACTGTAACGACACACCGTGATGCCGTCGCCTGTGCGCTGCGTGACCTAGAGCGGCGCTTGGCGCAGCTGATGCAAGCGCTAGGCCACACCGCCACATGGTGTCGCGTGATGGATACCGAGCACTCGGGCGACGGCTTAAGACAAATTATTGCGGCCTATGGCGGAATTGATTTGGCAATGGATAGCGCGGTGAACGTCTCACCGGTGTGTTTAGGTGTGCTCGGCGTCGAGGCACATGTGATGCAGTTGGTGCTCGCGGTGAACGCGGCGAAAGAGGAGTTAAAAGCGGTGTGTGCGCCACTGCAACGGATTCGGACACGGGTACCGGTCCCCAAGCAGGCCGATGGCAGCACGACCCGGGCCTTACCGGTGGTGCGCGTGGTGCTACGCATGATCCAGCGCAGTGATCTGAATCTCTTGGCTGCGTACCGACGGATTCCCGTGCTGCTCGATACACCAAAACGCGTCGTGTACACGCGCGCGCGGACACGCAGTGTGTATCGCATGCCAGTGGCTGCTGTGCAGGCGCTGTTAGAGAATTCAGACAAACCCGGTGCTGTGGATGATCGTGCGCGTTTGCGTCTTTTAAGTGCGCACGACACACACCTAGGTCTTGTGCGGCCGTATTACGAGAATATCCGCGCCAACGTGACGTATCTCAATGCAATGGGTGGCGCGCGGAATAGTCAAATCGCTGCGGAATTACCACTCATATTCGTCACGGATTCTTCAAAGCCGTGGCCGGAGGTGGCGTTTCCGGATACGCGCGATGCCACAAATGTAACGCCCCGCAAGTCGCGCACCGCACGCCTCGACAGTGTGCCGTATCTGGCCACACTGCCAGTCTATCGTTACGTGCGTACCGACATGAAAGATGCTTCTGTCATAGAATAAGCGCTGTGTGCAGTACGAAGCCGTCGCTACACCGTGACCGCTTTTGGAGGCTGGCGCACAATCAGCACATCGCAAGGCAGGGTCTCGAGTAAATGGGCTGCCGTGTCGCCAATAAAAACGCGGTCGATAAAACTGCGGGCGACCGCGCCCATCACCATCACATCGACTCTATTGGTGTCGGCGTAGGTGGGCAATACATCGATGACGGTCCCGGCATGCAAATGCACATCCCGCGCCGGCACATCGTGTACCCGCGCCAGATGGTGTAAGCGATTGCTATCCAGGAGTCGTTCTGCTTCGACAAGTTCCTGCGGGATCGCGACCTGCACGCCATCCATCGCGCCTCCCATCCCACCCATCGCATAGATATAAACCGGTGACCAGCAGTGCACCACTGCAGGCACCGTGGCCCATGCGCGGGTGATGCGCTGCGCGGCCTCGATGATGGCATGATCGAGTGCCGAGGGCTGATCGGCCGGATGGCCTGGGTCCACCGCCGCGCTCACTTTTAATACTTCAGGCCACACACGCGGTTTTACCAACAGGAGCGGCGCCGCACAGTGACGTAGTAGATGCCAATCGGTGTTCGTCAGGAGTGTTCTTCTGAGTAACGAATGATGATGCGTGTCCTTGACCACGAGATCCGGCTGTATCGCGGTCACACGCTCGAGAATCAGTCGTGCCAACGGGCTGCCACTGACCACATGATAGGTTGTCGATAAACCATCTTTAACAAACGGCACAGCAAGCGAGGCGAGTCGATCGGTATGTTTTTTATGCATGAGCGCGTGCAGCGCGTGTACTTCGCTGTTTTCAATTACTGAGACGTTCGGTAACGATGGATCGCAAAGCAAGAGCTCCACCCG
This sequence comes from uncultured Pseudomonadota bacterium, assembly GCA_903832085.1. GTDB lineage: Bacteria > Pseudomonadota > Gammaproteobacteria > Steroidobacterales > Steroidobacteraceae > CAIKZZ01. The sequence continues at coordinate 109,029 of CAIKZZ010000009.1, forward strand.
TGCCCGAAAGCGCTTGGCCAGTTGATGCCCTTTAGCCAGCGCCGCTGAGTCGGCAACGGTCGGATCCACAATAACCAGAATACTCTTGAGTGCGTCCACGTGTCTCTCCCGGAGGGTGCAATGTGTGTAGGCACAGTCTTAAGCGCCACGCGCGCAACAGCCATACGGGGTTTGCGCAGCGTGCTCTGCGGTTTTCCACGATGATTTTTTAGCCAGCTACGCTGCCGAGCTCGCGAATCACACCATACGGTCGGCTTTAGGAGCGACTCGTAGCGTATCGATCGGTGGCACTCACCAGCTCATGGATGGTCCCGGTCTCGAAGGCCGAATGCCCAGCGTCAGGCACAATCCGCAGCTCCGCCTGCGGCCAGGCCCGATGTAAATCCCAGGCACTACGCATTGGACACACCACATCGTAGCGTCCCTGCACGATAGTGCCCGGGATTTTATGGAGTTGATGCGCGTTCTCCAGCAGCTGTGCGTCCGAGTCAAAAAATCCGCCGTTCACAAAGTAGTGGCACTCGATGCGCGCAAATGCAGCGGCATACGATGCGTCATTAAACTGCGCGATGTAATCGAGATTGGGGCGCAAATAACTCGTGGCTCCCTCCCAAATCGACCACGCGCGTGCAGCTGCCATGCGAATTTTGCGATCTGGGCTTTTCAGACGTCGGTAGTACGCCTTCATCAATTGGCGCCGGCGTTTTACATTATGTCGGCGATGGGCGTTGGCGTGCTGGCCATGCGCCTCATGCGGGAAACGAGTCCGGCGGCGCTGCGAAGGTCAGCACTCTAGCAACGCGCTTCGCGTGGGGCCCCACAGGCCCAACA
>CAIKZZ010000010.1 GCA_903832085.1 uncultured Pseudomonadota bacterium
AGGCCGCGCGAATCCTCGCCCACGACCACCACTCCGAGCTACCGGCCACCTGTCGAACAACACTTCGACACCGCACGCCCTCAGCCGCCTCGCGACATTCCAGAGCGCCAGACCCCTGCGCGTGAAGCACCTCAACCGAGCTACCGGCCACCTGTCGAACAACACTTCGATACCGCACGCCCTAAGCCGCCTCGCGACACACCACAGCGCGAGACCCCTGCGCGTGAAGCACCTCAACCAAGCTACCGGCCACCTGTCGAACAACACTTCGATACCGCACGCCCTCAGCCGCCTCGCGACACACCACAGCGCGAGATCCCTGTGCGGGAAGCTCCCGCACCGATCTACCGACCACCTGTCGAACAACGTTTTGAAAGCGCAAGACCAATGCCTCAAGCGCCACCAGTGGTGCGCGAAACACCAGCCCATCAAGACAATAGACCCCCGCCGCGACAGGATGCGACTCCAGAACGCAAAGGTGAACCAAAATAGCGCTTCACCCGATGCTCCCAGCAACCACCTCCAAGTCTTTAAATAATGAGTAATGAGCACGTGCAAACCAGACCGCAGAGAACACGTATCGAAACGATCAGCACTTTTCGTGATGCACGCGGCTCATTATTTGAGCCTGTGAATGCAGAGCACCTGCACGGTAAACGCAACGTACACGTCGTCATCACAGAACCTGGGCACGTTCGGGGCAATCACCGCCACCTCATCGGAACAGAGATCTCGGTAGTTACTGGACCTGCGCTCATCCGCCTCAAGGAAGATGATGTACTATATGACATTCACATACCTGACAATGAGACTTGGCGCCTTACCGTCCCACCAGGTGTAACGCACGCTTATCAAAACACCGGCAAGGGTTTGATGCTACTCATCGGGTTCAATACAGAAGATCACAACCCAACCGAGCCCGATGTAGTGCGCGAAGAGATACTGTAAAAAAATCCAGCTCTAGAGCAAACAGATCAATGCGCTGCGCCTCGCGGAGGTCCGCCGAGATGAACAGGCCGCGCAAACCAAACAACAATAATCAAGGCTAGAAAAGCGGCTCCTGACCACAGGAAAATCTCATTCGCGGCGAGCATATAAGCCTGTTGCGTTACGACCGCTGCCAAGACACTAGTAGACTGCATAACGTCTGCACCCCTCTCAGCAAGCACACCAGCAGCGCTTTCGAGCCCCGGCGCAGCAGGCATCACATGCGCGACCAGTGTCGTCTGGTGCACAGCTGCGCGCTGATCCCAAATCGTCGTCACCATAGAAGTCGCTAAGGCACCTGCCAGCATACGAGTGAAATTAAGCAAACTCGAAGCACTTGCGAACTGTGAAGGGTGCATGTTGGCAGTATATTGCGTAATTAACGGCGAGAAAAAACAGGCGATTGCAATTCCCTGCACAAACTGCGGCATAGCCAATTGAAACGCTGACGCATCTGTCGTAAACCCCGCACGCCAAAATGAAGCGGCAGCAAATGCAATCATTGACACCGTAACAACCATTCGTAAATTAAGTCGTTGCAGGTTTTTCCCAATGACTGGCGTCAGAGTTAGCGAGAAGATACCGACCGGCGCAATCACAAGACCCGCCCATGTCGCGGTATAACCAAGTTGTGTTTGCAAAAAAAGCGGCAGAAGTACAATACTGGCAAACATCGCAGCGTAACCGCCTGCGATCACAATCAATGAAACGGTAAAATTGCGATTCTGGAAAAGCCGCAAATTAACAACCGGCGACTCCTCTCCCAACTCCCAAATGATTAGTGTCACCAAGGCGATTGCTGCCACAACGCCTAGAGCCATGATAGTAGGTGATTCAAACCAGTCCAGCTCCTTCCCTTTATCAAGCAAGGTTTGCAGCGAGCCGACACCGATCACAACGAGAGCGAAACCCGTATAATCAAGACGAATCGCTTGACGTTCCGTCTCACGTCGCCTCAGCAAATTCCAACCCACACCTGCGGCGAGCATTGCGATAGGCACATTAATAAAGAATATCCACTGCCATGCGTAATTGTCAGTGATATAGCCACCCAAAATTGGGCCAATTAAAGGAGCTACGACTACCGTCATACCCCAGACCGCCATGGCGAGCCCACGCAGGTGTGGCGGATAGTTCCGCAGTAGCAAACTCTGCGAAACGGACACCATGGGCCCTGCCACAACGCCTTGCAACACTCGAAATGCAACCAGCATTTCAAGGCTGCTAGACCAACCACACAAAAATGATGCCACCCCGAAAGACAATGCGCAGAGCGTGAAGATACGAACTTCACCGAAACGCCGTGACAACCAGCCTGACAGCAGTACGGTAATCGCATTGGCCACGCCGTAGCCTGTAATCACCCACGTACCTTGTGCAGGACTCACCGCAAGATCACCCGCGATGGTTGGCACCGACACGTTTGCCACAGTAATGTCGAGCACCTCCATAAAGGTCGCACCCGACAATGCGAGCGTCATTAGCGCAAGCGGCAGCCCTGCGAGCATCGGCGGGGATGCGCTATTCTCTCGCATACGCTAAGGTGCCTTGACTCGCGCTCGTTTGACACGGACCGAGTCATTTCCAGCATTGGCAGCAATAATACTGGCAACGCGCTCATCTGCAGCCACCAGATCGGGATCAGACTGTGCGCTCTCGACAGCTTCAGATCTTTGCGCAGACGCTGCCAAAGTTGAACCCGATCGATCATGGGTATCAACAGCAACACGCGCCGACAAACCAACTCGTAGAGGGTGCTGCTGCAAATCACCAGCGTCTAAAATGATCCGCACTGGCAACCGCTGCACAACCTTAATCCAGTTTCCCGAAGCATTTTGCGCAGGCAGCAAAGAAAACACGCTACCAGTGCCTGCAGCAAGTCCTTGCACATGACCACGTAACTGAACACTAGAACCGTATAAATCTGTTTCTACCGTAACCGCCTGACCAATACGAACGTTACGTAACTGACTCTCTTTAAAATTCGCGTCGACCCACACATCATCCAAGGGCACTAAAGTCAACAGCGTCATACCTCGCTGCACATGTTGCCCAAGTTGCACGGTACGACGAGCAACAAATCCTTTTACAGGTGCTCTGATCAGGTCATGTGAAAAATCAAGATATGCCGTACGCACACGCGCTGCCGCGGCGCTGACCATGGGATGCGTGGCAAGCTCAGTACCTTCAGTCGCTGCACGGTTAGCGACCCACTGGTGCTGGGCGGTCGCCTCGGCAGCGGTTGCCACTGTCAAGGCCGCTCGCGCGTGCTGCATCTCCTCAATCGACATCGCTCCAGTGCCGACCAACGGCTCACGCCGCGCCACGTCGTCACGGGCACGCTTCAGTTCGCTTTGTCTCGCAGCAAGGATGTTTTTTAGCGCACTTGTTGAAGCGTATAAGGCACGGGTATCGCGCACCGCGGTAGCGAGCGCCGCTTCGGCCTGCGATAAAGCGGCACGGGTGCTAGCCTGACTCAAACCAATCAATAGTTGATCACGCTCCACACGATCTGTGTCATCGACATTTATTGCATTCACTGTACCGGCGACATCCGAACTGACCTGCACTAAATTGCCTGCCACATAGGCATCATCTGTTGTTTCACGAAATCGAGTCACCAGTAAAACGTAGGCCGTGACTGCGAGACCGATCAGTAAAAGCGATGCAAAAAAAATCTTCAGGATCAGGCCCCGTCGCGCCTTGGCATGCGCGCCCTTTAATAACTCAGCTTCCGCCGAATGTGTCGCATCAACCATGGTCAGACTCCGAAACTGGTAAGGTTAAAGTGGAAAACCCGCCGCCAAGAGCACGAATAAGTGCGATCACGAGCTCTGCGTGGCGCGAATCAATCTCAGCTACGACACGCTGCTGCTCAAGCAGTCGCTCTTGGGCAGCCAGCACAGACATTTGATCGACCAGCCCAGCGGTAAACCGCGCTTGGGTCATGTTGTAAGCATGCTCGACGGCTACAAGTACGTCCCGGTTTGACGCTTTTTCCATGACTAAATGATGCAAAGAGGTAAGAGCATCAGCGACCTCGCGAAACGCGCTCAAGACTGATCCATTATATTGAGCAACTGCTGCACGATAGGCAGCGTCCTTAACCCCAAGCTGCCCACGCAAACGCCCAACATCAAATAACGGCAAACTTATCGCCGGCCCTACGCCCCAGTTCCGCGCGCTCGTCGAAATGAGCGACGACAACTCGAGAGATTCAAATCCAGCAAATGCGCTGAGATTGATATTTGGATAAAAAGCATCCTCAGCCAGCTTCACCTCTCCAGCTGCTGCCAGCACACGCTGCTGACTCGACAACACATCAGGACGCCGCGACACCAAATCGGCGGGCAGCGCATCCGGTACGCTGGGCATGACCACTAGGCTCAGTGCTGGGCGTAGCGAATCAGGCACCCTGCCGGGCCCCATACCTACCAGCTCAGCAAGCGCATTAAGTAGCAAGGAGCGCTGGTTCGCCAACACCGCAAGCTCAGCCTCTGCTGTGGCAACACCGGCAGCCGCTGACTCGACTGGAAACTCCGTATCAACACCAGCACCTTGACGCACTTTCGTCAGCGCAAGCCACTTCTGACGCTCCTGTAACAAATCGCCTGCAATGGCAGCAAGGGCATCCGTACGGGCGAGCTGTACATAGGCGCGAGTGATTGCTGCGGCCAACGAAAGCCGTGTAGCGGCAAGATCCGCCTCCGCGCCCCGACTACCCGCATTACCAACTTCAATTCGCGCACGACTACGACCCACTAGATCGATTTCATAACCAAGGTCCAAATTAAGCTGGCCGAGATTTACCGTTGCACCACCAAAGGGCGGCGGATAGAGCTTGGCGGTTAATAGTTCCCTCTCGACGCTTGCTGTTACTTGCGTTTGCGGGAGGCGCTGTGCGCGCGCTACTACCAAGAGAGCATTTGCACTTGAGAGCCTGGCCGTCGCCACCGCCACACTCGGCGAGTGCGCGAATGCATCATTAATAAGCTCGCTTAATTGCAGATCCTGAAAATCGGTCCACCATGCGTCTTTGATAGTGGGCACACTGACGGCTGCAGTAACGCCAGCAAGTGCGTGCGGATCCAGTATCGACAGCGTTGGCTCCCGAGACCCAGTAGCGGCGCAACCCATCAGCAAAACACCGAGCGCAGCACATCCACCCCATACGCGTGCGCAGCTCATGTCGTGCGACCCCTGATCGCCAAGGAGGCCAACACATAGTCGATCAATGAATCAAGAAAAGATTCGGTTTCCACCGACGCAGCTGGCACTACCATCGCGATGGAATGCTCATAGAACTGCAGATAGAGAAATGGCGCAATCACGAAGCTCACCGTGTGATTGACGGTTACATCACGAAACTCACCGCTCGCAATGCCACGCTCTAAAATTCGGGCAAGTAGTCGCCGGCCCGGCTCGATGACATTCTCGTGATAAAAGCAGGCCAACTCTGGGAAGTTGGTTGCCTCCGCGAATATAAGTTTTGCCAAGGGAGCGGCCTTCGTGCGCACCACACCGTGCCACCAGCCACGTAGCACCGACTCCAGCAACTCGGTGGTGCTTCCCTGAAAATCACGCAGCACCGACTGACCGTGCGCTATAGACGACATCAATGTCTGGCGTACGGCCGCCTCAAAGAGCTCCTCCTTGCTACTAAAGTACAGATAAACCGTACCTTTAGTGACCCCAGCACGCTGCGCAATGTCGTCTAACCGTGCAGCGGCAAATCCCCGCTCTGCAAATACATCAATGGCGGCATCAATGAGCTCACCGGGTCGGGCATCCTTACGCCGCTCGCGCCGGTGAGGCACAACCACTTCCTGACTGATGGCATAGGCTTCAGGCACAGGCTATCTCCCGTATTGGCTCAACTTTATTAATGACTTAACAGTCATTAATTATGAATTACTATTAATAATACACGCATCAGTCAGTAACTCAAGAGTAAGCGCTAGTCAGGTGCGCGCTGCCAACTATATTGAGCACCGTTCGGCATTCCGCGCCAGCTCGCGTAGTACCTAGACACTTTGATTGGCGCTCGAAGCCGCCGAGCGTACGGCGCCTGGACACCACCAGGCTCCGGCTAGCGCTGCACCCGCTGGCGCTGGATCGCAGCTAGCGGACGCGCGTGCGCCGATTGAAACGGAGTGACGTTACTGGCGCATACCCCCCAAGGCGGGCCCCATGGCGACCGAACGTGCATAATCCCAGTGAGTTTTAAGGCGTCGCAGCATCCACGCGTTTGGTCTGCGTCGTCTCGAGTCGAATTCGACGGATTAACGACACGAAAAACGCACTAATAACAATCATCAAACCAGCCATGAGCACGGCGAGCCACCAATGGAAGCGCCACGCCTCGTGCAGCCCAACAAGGACGCCAAGCGGCGTGGTAACAGCGAGCAAAGGTTTTGCGATTTTCACACGTCTAACCTGCAAAATATAAGCCAAGCGTGATTCTGCACTAATTAACGGGCCCTCAGAGCCTACCAACCATCTAATCAGCGCGCGAGACAAGCACTCTGCAATACTGGCATCAGATCCGCTACGGTATCAATAACGATATCGGCACCTGCCGCTAAAAGCGCTACTCGTGCAGCTGCAATACGTGACTGACGCTCGGTCATTGGCAAAGCATCAAAGGCTATCTGCGTAAGCCCAACGCCATTACCAGATGCTGCGACACCAACGGTATAACAGCCGGCGGCACGACCCTCGGCGATCCCCGCCTCGGCGTCGTCCACCTTAACTACGCGCGACAGCGGCCAAACACCAAGCTCGGCACATGCTTTATAAATCATTAAAGGCGTGGGACGCCCTGAGGGTGTTTCGCCTGAGCACACCAAATGCTCAGGCACATAGCCTTGGGCCGCCGCCTCCCGCAACACAGGCCCCATCATGTCCCTGGTATATCCAGTCGACGAACCAATACGGACGCCATCACGGCATAAGGCCTCGACAGTGTCCCGCGCTCCATCAATCAAGCGCGCTGCTCGCGCTGCCTGATCTCGCATTAATCCACCAAGATCCGACATTAAGTCATTCGCATCCGCTGCCGTGGGCAGCGCACCGCGGGCCTCCCGCCAGCGTGCCGCCACCTGCGGCTGCTCCAGTATGCAGCGCACATGATCTGCCTTGGCTTTGCCCATATCACGCCGGGCCTCTACCTCCGCAAGCACAACTCCCCGCCGCGAAAATGCCTCAAGCAGCGCTACGACAGGAGCCTGACAGCCAAAATCGACCATCGTGCCCGCCCAGTCAAAAATCACGAGGTCAAAACGACTGCGAATAGACATACACTCACCTCTAACCAAACAAACTTGCAATCACTTCCTCACCAATCGCAAAACCGGTTGAAGCACCCGAGCCACTCGTCACCATTGCAATTCTTAGGCTGTCAGAGGGCGCATCAATAAACATGCTGCGGTCGGCTGCTGAGGAGTATGTCCCTGTCCAGCGCTCAACGACCGGCGGAGGCAGCTGACCAATGGCTGCCGCATACTCCTCCAAGATCAACTGATCGACTCGCTCCATAGCGAACGGATCTGGCGTTGCCGCGTAATGATGACTGTCGCCCACCACCAGACTCCCGTCTGCGCTTTGGGTGACAATCAAATGAATCCCATGGTGCAAGTGCTCCGCCTGCTCACGCTCAAGCCGCTCGCGCAACGGCTGCGCTTCCGGTAGCGCGGCATAGCCCGCATAACGCACAAGCCCTAAATCCGACATGATCGCTCCTGGCAGCTGAAAACCTGGGCTTGCGAGCCGCATCATCTGCAGCTTGCACCGAGTCACAGCGTAGCGGCCAATATGCTCCGGAAACAGACTAACCAAATCGTCACCCGGACACACCACCACAGCGCCAGCCTCAACGACGCCGCGTGATGTGTCGATACGGGGAGTCTCTACCGATAGCACAGTGGTCTGATATAAAAACTGCACTCCTAACCGCGCCGACAACCACGCGGCGACTTTGGGAATCGCCTCGCGCGACTCCACCCTTAAATCGTGGGCACTGGTCAGAACCGCCGACACATCTGAAGCAGACACATGCGGCGCGACTGCGCGCGCCGCCTTTGCCGTTAACAACTCGCACCCATCGGCCATTTCGGTCCGCATGAATGCCTCCAATAATGGCACTGCTTCCGCGCGGCGTGCCGTCAGCCAAAGGCCACGCTGCAAGATATCAATGCCTGCCTGCGCCGCCACGTCGCGCCAAACTTCAGCTGTGCGCCGGGCTCTATTCCACGCAGCCCCGCGCTCCTGCCCGGTAATCGTAATGAACCCAAAATTACGTACGGACGCACCATTGGCTTGCGAATCACGGTCCAAAACTACAACACGCAGCCCTTTCAGCGCTGCCGCGCGTGCGCAAGACAGCCCAACGATGCCAGCCCCGACAATGGCGACATCAAAAACCTCGCCCACTACCCGCCTAGCGCTCATATCAGCCTCGCTACCGTGTTGGTCTTACCATCGCATCGGAATACTACAAAACCGTGAAAACGCCATAGGCGCGTTTTTATGTAGATCAAACATCGATGCTCTATATCGTTATATAGTAGCAATCAAGCCAACGGTTCGTAACTAGATACAAGCTTTAAAGGCCAGATATATCTCCAGTGCGACAATCACTGCAACAACTGCTCTCTCGAAAAAACCCAGTTTTTTTCACTGCTTTCGCTGGACTCGCGGGCTTCGTCGCTTATTTTTCAATGTATGCGTTTCGAAAGCCATTCTCTGTCGCACTTTTTATTCATGTGCCCGGGTGGCACTTTGCTCTTGATTACAAAATCGCGCTGGTATTGGCACAGGTACTTGGCTACGCCGCCTCTAAATTGATCGGCGTTAAACTGATCGCCGAAATTAATCCTAATAGACGCGCCGGACTAATCTTTAAGCTTATCGCGCTCTCATGGCTTGCGTTGTTACTGTTCGCGATCCTGCCAGCCCCCTGGAATGTCGCGGCGATGTTCCTTAATGGGCTACCACTCGGCCTGATCTGGGGGTTAGTCTTTGGCTTCATGGAGGGACGTAGAACATCTGAAGTCCTCGGCGCAATTGTGTGTGCGAGCTTTATTGTTTCCTCAGGGGCAGTGAAGTCAGTGGGCAAGCTACTGATGGACGTCTGGCATGTGAGTCCATTTTGGATGCCAGCAGCGACCGGGGCACTTTTTTTTCCACTGCTTGCCGTAGCGGTATGGGGGCTTTCGATCCTTCCTCCACCTTCAAGCGATGACGAACTTGCGAGAGTACGGCGTGCGCCCATGGGTCGCGTTGCGCGTGCCGCGTTCCTGACTCGCTACGGACTTGGGATTGCACTACTAGTCGTTTCCTATGTGCTGACCACCGCGCTGCGGGATTTTCGAGACAACTTCGCTGCAGAAATATGGACTGCCTTAGGATTTGGCCATGCGGCCGCTGTATTTACGGCAAGCGAAGTACCTGTGGCAATTCTCGCGTTATCAGTCCTTGGGGTCATCATCGCAGTGAAAGACAATGTCCGCGCCTTGCTTGTCATCCATGGCGTAGTCTTTGCTGGATTACTTTTGCTTGGACTATCAACACTTGCATACCAGGCTGGGCTCCTCTCACCACTTGCTTGGATGATTTTAAGCGGCGCCGGACTGTACATGGCTTATGTGCCTTTCAACGCGATGCTATTTGATCGGCTCATCGCAGCAAGCGGAACCGTCGGAACCGCCGGATTTCTAATTTATGTCGCGGATGCATCGGGCTACCTTGGTAGCTGCGCACTCCTCATCTGGCGGAACTTTGGGATGGTAAAGCTTGATTGGCTGCAAGCTTTTACCTTGAGCACCTACGGCACTAGCGTGCTTGGTATGGTTCTTGTTGGCCTATCCGCTGTTTTTTTCCTGCGTCAGCCAAGTGAAATGCGAGTCACAAAATCTAGTTAATACTAATTACGATAGCGCTGCAATGCGTCACCCAATTGATCCCGTAATGGCGATAACCACGGCTCAAACGACTTCCAATGGTCTAAGCCCTCGCGATAAATGGGTTGGCGGACTTGTTCAGAACTCGCCGTACGCACGCTGCGCTGAGTCTTATGAAAATCCATGCAGGCGGCTTCGAACGGTAACCCACAATGGCCTAACAGTCTGCGTATGCTGCCTTCTAGATCGTCGACCACATCTTCGTGCCACACCCGAAGAACCCGCCCCGGCAATACGTAATCCCAGTGCTCCATTAAATCCAGATAGGTGCGATAGTAACGCGCGATATCTTCGACGCTATAACAAAATTCTTGACCCCGTGCGAAGAGTTGCTTGAGATTGCCAAAACAACAGGCCATCGGTTCACGGCGGGCATCAATAATGGTTGCGTTAGGGAACATCAGATGAATTAAACCGATATGACGAAAATTATTCGGCATCTTATCGATGAACCGAGGCCGATTTGTCCGATAAACACGCGTGTCCTGCAGATACTGCTCAGCGTAGACTCGAAACTGATCTAACGGCAAATTCGCAAGCACGCCTGGATATCGCGGATTATCAAGATCCGGCTCACGACCCTGCAAATCGATAGCAATACGAGGCACATTAGCGAGCTCCTGGGTCCCCTCGACTTGCGAGTGCGAGGCAAGTATCTGCTCGAGCAAGGTCGAGCCAGACCGTGGCAGGCCTACAATAAATATTGGTTCACAACTCGCAACACCGGACTTTGCACGTGCGCTAAAAAAAGTCTGAGTACACACTTGCTTCTGGTTCGCGGTATTGAGCTCAATCACTTCTGGTCGGTATCTGCTTTCAGCGCGTTTTAGAGCGTTTCCACGCTGATAATATTCAAATGCCTGCGCGTAGCTCTTGCGATCCTCACAGCCCTTCCCCAAAGCGAATAGGAGATGGTATCGATCAACTACTGATGTGTCCGGGACGTCAACTGCTCGCCTTAGCTGCGCGAACTCCTCGTCAGTGATCCGGTATGTTTTGAGATTTGCAAGACTCCAATACGCATCGCCGAAATTGGGCCGTGCGCGTGCAGCGGAACGATAAGCTGCGATCGATTGCTCGCGCTGCCCCAAGGTCTTAAGTGAATGCGCAATCGAGAGGTGGAGCTCGGCTGTCTCGGGTGACTCAGCTTTTAGATCTGCCAGTAACGTCTGATATAAAGTGATCGCTCGCGCATGGTCACCAAGACCCACAACTGTAGTGGCATATAGCGTGCGATATTGCCGACTGTTAGGATCCTTTGACAGCAGCATTTCGAGTTGGACCTGCGCCTCGACATGCTTGTGTCGATCGAGCAACACACAGGCATAATCCTGACGGGCCGCTAGATAATCTGGCGCTTTCTCGAGCACTGACCGCAACAGAAACTCAGCATCATCGTAGACCTCCAAGGCAGCCCCAATCCGCGCCAACAACCGCATTGCCTCAATATGATCGCCATGTTGCAGTAGAAAATCTCTAACAAGTTTCTCAGCTCCGCCGAGATCGCCATCGGCAAATAGACCCATAGCCGTCAATAAAGGCGCTGGAACAACTTGCAATCTCGCGACTTCGTCCGCTGCAACCGTCATGGCCACATTGTCGCCCACGATTCGGTACAATCCCTGCAACATGCTCCAGCTTGCCGGCAGCGCGGGATTTGCTTTGACCGCACTCCGAAATGAATCAATTGCGCGCGGGGCGTCTTTAAGCGCGACATAGCAGTGACCACGCTCTTGGTGCAGTCGGCTATAACGGGGATGGAATTTCTCGAGAAGATCCAGAGTGCGCAGCGCTTCGCCTGGTTGACTTGACTGTCTCTGGCAGAGAGCTAACAGATAAAGTAGATCGCGATTTTCTGGCACGCTTTCTAATAGCACAGTCGCTGAGCGCATGGCATCACTAAACGCGCTTTGCCTTACGAGCACGCGTATCGATTGTACCTCGCGCTCAACGTCAGTCGTTGTTTGTCCAGTCATAGCGGCTATTTTACAGCGACCAAGCTTGCTAGCAATGGAGAGCTCAATGCTGCTAGCACAACTTCACCATTTACCGAGCGCAAAACTAACCGAGCGGCCTCGACTCGCTGAGCCAACAGTTCGGGCATCTCCCCTAGGGCTTAAGCCCTAGGGGAGTGCCTTTATTAGAACTTATAACCGATCTTTACAGTCAATACGCGCGGCCGCAACGGCACTTCAGCTTTAATAAATTGCGCCGACGAGGTGAAGGTGCTTGCATTTGAATTAGACAAATTCGACCCACTCACTTCGACGTTCCAATTGTCTTTTGCCAAGCCAAACGCCGCGTCATAGGTGGAGTACCCTGGCTGCTCGTAGCGTAGCTGCGTTGTCGCTGGGATCAACACGCCTTCGCCGCTCGGATAGGTTGCTGGCTGGTTGTACATCGTACTGATGTGATTCACGCCTAGCATCCAAGAAGCTTTGTACGACGCAATATCCCACTCGTAACGAGCACGCAAACTGAACTGCAATTCAGGTGCAAATGCTGGGACAGTCCCAGGAAGACCGAACGGATTTTGGAGCGGAATATTTGCCTTGGCTGGCTTCGAGTAATACTGCGTAATGCATGACCCTAATGGGGTTGGATTTTGCAAAGCACCCGACGCGGCAACGTAGCTCGACACCAGACATGGCGAATTATCCTGCTTTGAGTCGTTATAGGACACGGCACCCTGCAGGGTCAGTCCTTCGGACAGCCGGCCGACAAACTGCAGCTCAACACCGTTGACCTTATAAGTGGGCCCGTTCGTAACAAAAGTCGTATTACCAAGAACTGGTGGGTTGAAAAACGCGAACTGTACATCTTTCCACTTCATCGTATAAAACGAGCCGTTTAGCTGCAGTCGGTGGTCGAAAATCTCCGTCTTCCACCCAAACTCCATATTATTCAGGTTATCTGGCTTGTAGCTAAGTGGCTTTTGGTATTGAGCCACTGTGCCCAATAGGTTTCCAGAGGCATCAAACACGCCGATTTTGGCGACCCCCGACGTGGTACGACTAAACGCGCCCGGCCGGAAACCCTGTGAATACGTTGCATAGAGCATCGTATCTGACGTGACATGCCATGTGATGTTGGCACGGCTACGGAAGCCGCTGTAGGTCGCGTTGTGCGTCTCATAAGGAATGGGCTTAGCCAGACATTGGGTGAGATCACCATTCGGATGGTTCACACAGCTGCCTCCAGTACCGTACTGGGACCCTACCTCATCTTCCGTGTAATGAAAGTAACGGGTACCGGCCGTCACCGTCAGAACTTTCGGAATGAGATCATAGTCAACTGAGCCGAAAAAGGCAGTCTGCTTATAACCACGCTGCACGTCTTCACCAAACGCTGTCAGATCATTGCGAACATTCGGATCAATGGCAGCGGTTCCTGGCGTTGGCTGGACGTTTTCCAAGCAGATCGGTCCACCAGCAAGCGCTGCCGCCAAATTCTCAGGCGTACAAGACGGAATTGTCTTGTACAAGAAATTCATATTATCCTTGATTTTGAAATCTTCATAAAACGCACCAACTAACCCACGTACTCGCCAGTCGTCTGGTGTGCTTAAACGAAACTCATGACTCTGATGAGTGCTTTCCACATAGTCGTTCCAGGACGAAATAGGCGAATAACAAGTTGAAGGTCCAGGTGCACCAAAGTTGGTAGCGCCAGCTGGGCCACCCGAGCAGCTGTAGTAAAATCCTCCAGCACTCCGAGCATAGTTCGTATAGTCATTCGTCTGCTCGATCTGACGGGTCAAATACGAGCCTGTGTAGACGGCCTTGAGATCGCCGACCTTTCCATCAAGTGTCCACGCTGTCGATGAATACTTGTCCTTATCATACGCTGGCGAAAACGCAGTCACTTCCCAAGGGCCAAGTTTTTGCCCATCCGACCCAAGCGGGTACTGGGTAAATTCGCCATCGGCTTCCATATTCTGGTAGCTCTGGGTAATTAACGCACTCCAGTCTTCATTGAACTGATACAGCGCCTCTGCACGCAGGCCTGTGTAGTTCACTGGATTCGAAGCACGCTGCGCTAACTGGTAGTTGTTCGAAGGCTGCAGGTTCGCGGGGTATGCCGAACCATAGGCAGCTGGCCCATTGTCCGTGGGTTTACGAGTGAATGTGCTTGGCACGTTGTCGATATAACCGCCTCGACGGTCATTGTATATTGTCGCGCGGACGGCAAATTTATCAGCAATGATTGGCAAATTGATCGTCGCGTTGGCGCTTGAGTTCGGATCCCCGTGCGCCGTGACGCCATAACTGGCTTCCGCATGACCTTCCATCACATTGAGTTTGGGCTTGTTGGTGATGTACCGCACGACGCCAGCTTCGGCGCCACCGCCAAACAACGTGCCCTGTGGACCCTCGAGCACTTCCACTCGCTCCAGATCGACCATATACACTTCAGGGTTTCTGGACGGGAACTGCAACGATTGATCATCTAGGTAGGTTGCAACATTGGGGAACGGAGCGATCGTGGCGCTCGACTGGTTACCAGCAAACCCTGCACTCAAGCCACGCATAAAGATGTTTCCGGATCCAGGACCATTTGATCCGAAAGTGACGTTAGGCAAGTACCTCAAGGCATCCTCAAAAGTGGTGATGCCGAGTTCGCTCAGCTGCGCGCCAGTGATGGCCTGAATCGTAATCGGAACATTTTGGACCGACTCAGCGCGACGCTGCGCTGTCACAACAATCTCTTCGATACCGGAGGCAGCTGAGGCGCCAACATCGGCTGCGTACAGTGAACCACCATATGATGCGCCAAGTACGGCGGCAACTGCGCAAGCAAGCTTCTGGTTTGATTTCATTTCGTTGTCCCTAGGTTAGTCCGTCCCAAGACTTACGGCTCAGGGCCCATATCTGCGGGCTCTACAGCAACGTAACTCCGCCAAGGGATGGCAAATTACCAATGGAATATGACCAAGCGATGACGGATTACAGACAGGAGTATTACGAGCTCGCTGCGTGACAGCTGTCACATAAAATTCATTTTTGTCACATTGGTTGTACTTGCTGGGTAGAAAGCGCATCACCTCGGCAGGCTTTCGCTGCACGACATGGCTGACCGCTGCACCAACAATTTAATCGTCTAACCTAAAGCATATGAACTTTAAAACACTTGTTACGCCGATGCGTGATCGAGATTTCGCTATCGGTAGCCGATTCTTTCGGCGCGCAGGTAGGCATATCGAACACAAAATGATTTCGAATGACATTTGTGAATCAGTAGACGAGATGTCCGCTGAAAGTAGAACGATGCCCGCCCTTGCTAGGTCTGTGTCAACTTGCGCGCATCTTCGAGGCCATGACCTAGAGGACCAGCCTCCCGTCGCCAAAGCATAACGGCTGACGAGAGCGCGACAAGACTAAGCAGAAAAAAGAACCACAACATGGCGGAATATCCTTCAGGATGTGCCGCACTGGCGCCGGCTTTATCCGCTAACCACCCGGCGGCGACATTCGAGACCGACAATCCTAGCGCTTGGATCAATGTAATAAGTCCGAGGGCTGTACCTAAACGTTTTGGCGCGACGATTAGGGTCGTTGCAGGCCATATTACTGCTGGTACCAGCGAGAAGCTGACTCCCATCATCACCGTTGAGACCCAAAGATTAACGTGCGTCAGGCCAAGCAAGATAAAGGTTAACGGCAGCAGTGCTGTGCCGAACACGAGCATCAGCGCGCGATGACCCAAACGATCGGCAAGTAGACCAAAAAACGGTGTTGCGAAAACAGCAGCAAAAAACACCCAACTATTAGCCACGCCTGCTTGCTCTAGCGTTAGGCCCTTTGCATGCTGAAAATACTCAATCGCGTAGGTTGTCCGAAATGGGAAGAACACAGCGGCATAAAGAACATGTAACGCTAAGATGAACCAATAGGACATATCAAAATCGAGCACATCCCACCATCGCAGCAACGTCCGTGTTGTGCTTAAGTCCGCTCGGTTTTTTCCATGCCGACGATCGAGCCAGTAATACCCACAAGCGGCAGCGAGACCTGCTGCAGTAACCGCTGTTCCTAGCCACAACGGAGCGGCCCACCCGCGCTCATACAAAGAGTGAGCCCATGCAGTCGAGGTATCAACAGCGTAGGAGCCCACCCGAGCAAGGCTAAGATACAACGCCGCCGCCAGTGCAATACCGCTACGAGGAAACCATTGAGCCAGACCTGCCAAGAGCGCAATAAAGATCGCTCCTTCGCTGATCCCATAAATAAAGCGACCGACCACCATCGCCTCATAGGGCGTACCGACTGCCGTGAGTGCCGCGCCAACGACACCGATCAGTGCAGACCACAATGCGATTCGGGCTGGACCATAGCGATCAATAAGAATGCCATTGAAGACGGCAAGCACCACGTTAGGCACGCTGATGATGCCATTTAGCATGCCAAGCTGGGATTGACTGAAGCCACGCTGTCTTTGCAGCAAATCCGCGATCGGTCCGATGACATCCGACTCGTAATAGCTTGTTGAAACAGCAAGCGCCGCCAACAGGAGGACCCACCAGCGTAGCGGCGAGTAGCCTTGAGCAGTGCTCGCGTTGGAAGCCGGCGAAAAATGTGTCACTGGATCCATCGACCTCGTCGGCTGGCCTAACATCAGTCCCTGCAATCGCGATTTCCACCACGATCCACAGAACCTATCATACTGCATTGCGGTACCGTCGGCTTACGGCCCCAGGAGCCGATTTTCTGACCTTTTTTTGAGAATTCTCTTCCTAACCGGACAACGTATTCGCACTATGAATCGGTGTAGAGCTGGCTTTATTTTGCGAAATTTAGGCTGGCCAGTAACCCGAAATCAACGAATGCACAGTATCATTGGACCGTGGTCTATCCACGTGCAGGGCACGACCCCCCCCTAAGGAAGGCTGGCACATTGTGGGCATATCACACCGTCACCTACTACATCTCCTAGGAACCGCATGCAATCGATTAATGTGGATGAAATCAATGAGACGCGTAGCTATCTGATCGAGCGCGATATCACCCATGTCAAGATCGGCATTGTCGATGCTGACGGTATCTTGCGAGGAAAATATCTTAATCGAGACAAATTTCTGCATGCGCTCGAAAAAGGCATCGGCTTCTGTGATGTAGTTTTGGGCTGGGATTCTAATGATCAGCTATACGACAATGTGACGTTCACTGGCTGGCATACAGCTTATCCAGACGCCAATGTGCGTATCTTGCCGGCGACCCGTCGGGAAATTCCCTTTGAACCGTCCACAGCGTTTTACTTGGGTGAGTTTACCGGCACCGCTGAGGCGGTCTGCCCACGCGGCACTCTACGCCGGGTACTCGCGCGCGCTAAAGACATGGGTTACTCGGTCAGCGCAGCTGCTGAGTTCGAGTTTTTTATGTTTAATGAAACTCCGGACACCATACGTGCGAAGCAATACCATAACCTACAGCCCATGACACCGGGGTATTTCGGTTACTCCGTGCTACGCAATTCGGTCCATTCAGAGCTTTATCAAGAGCTACTTGAACTCGCCGAGGTGATGCGCTTTCCTATCGAAGGTCTGCACACTGAAACTGGACCTGGAGTGATTGAGGCTGCTTTAAGTTACTGCGAAGCGCTCGAGGCTGCAGATCGCGCAGCTTTATTTAAGACATTTACTAAGGTACTCGCTCAGCGTCGGGGTCTGATGGCCACCTTTATGGCGAAATGGTCGCAGCAGCTGCCAGGCCAAAGCGGTCATCTGCATATCTCGATGAAAGGCCTAGATGGTCGATCTGTGTTCCATGATCCGGCAAAAACGCACGGCATGTCGGATGAGATGCGCTGGTTCGTCGGCGGTCAGCAAGCACTAATGCCTGAATTACTGGCAATGATCGCGAGCACAGTTAATAGTTACTCGCGGCTCGTGCCCGGCTACTGGGCGCCGACGTCTGCAACATGGGGCGTTGAGAACCGTACGACGGCGCTACGCGTCATTGGCGGCAGCGCATCCAGTCAGCGTGTCGAGTACCGCATTGCAGCGGCTGATATCAATCCTTACATAGCGCTCGCTGCCGCCATTGGCTCAGGACTCTGGGGCATTGAACACAAAATCGAGCCTGATGCACCTATTGTCGGAAACGCGTATGACCGAGAGCATCCAGCGCGTCGTCAATTACCAAGCACCTTGTTTGACGCAGCAGCCAAACTTATGAAGTCGGCAGCAGCTAAAGAACTCTTTGGCGCTCCATTTGTTGCTCACTATGCCGCTAGCCGGCAGTGGGAAGAACGTGAGTTTCGCAAAGCAGTGACTAACTGGGAACTTGCTCGTTATTTTGAGATTATCTGAAGGCCTTCATGACTGATACTTTAAAAACCATTAGCCCCATTGATGGACGCGTCTACGTTGAGCGACCACTAGCATCTGTAAAACAGATTAATACAGCGCTAGATGTCGCATGTGCTGCACAAACGCAGTGGGCGGCAGAATCGCTCATGGCAAGATGCTCTTTATTAAGCAATGCGGTTAATGCATTCACCGCCAACGGGCCGCTCATTGCCAACGAAATCACCTGGCAAATGGGCAGGCCTATTGCACACGCGCCTGGAGAGGTGCGCGGCTTTGAAGAACGCGCGAGGTATATGCTCTCTATTGCACCAGACGCGCTTGCTCCTATCGATCCGGGGTCTAAAGACAATTTCGAGCGCGCCATCAAACGCGTTCCGCTGGGTGTCATTGTTGTCATTGCCCCTTGGAACTACCCGTTTCTGACCGCAGTGAACGCCATTATTCCCGCACTGATTGCTGGGAACACAGTCATACTAAAACATTCACACCAGACGCCTTTGGCCGCGGAGCGCTTTGCAGAGGCTTTCACCGCTGCTGGTCTACCGGATGGTGTTTTTCAATATCTGCATTTGTCGCATGTGGATACGGCAACGCTTATGGCTGATTCGCGGGTAGCAAGCGTGTGTTTCACAGGGTCTGTAGCAGGCGGCAAAGCAGTCACAGCGGCCGTATCAGCTGGATTTGCGACCGCCGGCTTAGAACTCGGTGGGAAGGACCCAGCTTATGTTCGTGCCGACGCTAACTTAGCCCATGCAATTGAAACATTGACGGATGGCGCCTTTTTTAATGCCGGACAGTCTTGCTGTGGCATCAAACGCATCTACGTTGCGGCAAGTCACTATGACGAGTTTGTCGCGGGCGTCGTAGACACTACGCATCGCTATGTACTTGGCTCACCCACCGATGCTGCCACAACCTTAGGTCCGGTTGTACGTAGCAGTGCCGCAGACGCTTTACGCGCGCAGGTCGCCGCTGCCACTGCGAAAGGCGCACGGCAATTAATCAGTGAAGCGAGATTCCCTGCATCGGCAGCCGGAACCCCTTATATGGCGCCTCAAGTACTGACTCATGTCGATCACAGCATGGCGGTCATGCGCGAAGAGAGCTTTGGGCCGGTTGTTGGGATTATGAAAGTCGCATCCGATGCAGAGGCAATAAGACTGATGAACGACAGCGCTTTTGGGCTAACTGCCGCAATATTTTCAGCGGATGTGGAGCGAGCGTGGCAACTCGGTGACTCTTTGGAAACTGGAACCGTTTTTTTAAACCGATGCGATTACCTGGATCCCGCCCTTGCATGGACTGGAGTAAAACATTCAGGTCGCGGAGCAACGCTGTCCCGTGTCGGCTTTGAAGCAGTTACACGACCAAAGTCCTACCATTTCAGGGTCAAACCATGAGCGCAGTGTTACGTGGAAACTGGAACTACCCAACTCGTATCTGGGCAGGCCCAGGACGCATTTTAGAACTACAGGCTGCATGTACGGCCGCAGGCATTAAACGACCACTACTCGTCACCGATGAAGGGCTCGTTGATAGCGAAATGATCCGTACAGCATTGGCACTCGTACCCGATGCCGCGCTCTACGGCAATGTACGCGGTAATCCATCGAGCACGCATGTGGATGCCGGCCTTGCGGCTTTTCGCACAGGTCGACATGATGGGGTCATCGCGTTTGGCGGTGGCTCGGCGTTAGATGCTGGCAAGGTAATCGCATTCATGTCGGGGCAAAGTAGGCCGCTATGGGACTTTGAGGATGTGGGCGACTGGTGGCAGCGAGCAAACCCTGATGGCATCGCACCCATTGTTGCCGTACCGACAACCGCCGGCACTGGCTCAGAGGTGGGGCGCGCTGGTGTCATCCTCAACGAGGAAACCCACCAGAAAAAGATCATCTTTCATCCAAAGATTCTTCCGCAGATTGTGATTCTTGATGCGAAGCTCACCGTTGGACTGCCGCGGCCCGTCACTGCAGCCACTGGCATAGACGCATTTGTGCACTGCTTTGAGGCTTTCTGTGCGCCGGGTTTTCACCCAATGGCAGACGGCATCGCCCTCGAAGGGATGCGCATCATTAGTGCGTTTTTACCGCAAGCATGCGATTCACCAAATGATCTTGAGGCGCGCGGACAGATGCTCGCGGCAGCATCGATGGGAGCAACCGCGTTCCAAAAGGGCCTAGGAGGCGTACACGCCATCGCGCACCCTGTGGGGTCTTGGTTCAACACACATCATGGACTTACGAACGCCATCTTGCTTCCGTACGTGATGATTTTTAATCGCCAAGCAATTGAAACAAAATGCGCAACAATTGCGCGTCTACTGGATCTACCTGAACCTGGTTTCGACAGCTTATTCGAGTGGGTACTGGAACTTAGACGAAAACTTGGCATTGCTCATACGCTGGCTGAAATTGGTGTTACAGCTGATAACGCAGAGCATATCGGGCGCGAAGCTGCGGCCGACCCCTCCGCCGGTGGTAACCCCATTGCAGTCAATGCACAACAATTAGAGAGAATTTTTAGAGCGGCAATTGTTGGTGATCTTTCAGCAGCCACATACGCGCCATGATTGTTCCACACGTACTAATCATTGAGGGAAACACGGCGGAAGTAAGGCAGCGCCAAATCGCAGCCCTAGGATACGACTCAGGCACTGGCTACGCACGGACGCTCCAAAAAATTGAGCCCAGCGTACGCTACGACATTGTCTATCCCACAGATGCAGAACCTAAGCTGCCAGCAGGCATGTCACTCGACTCATATCAGGGCGTTGCCATCACAGGTTCGGCTCTAAATATCTATGATGGTGGAGCAGCGATTGAGCGGCAGATTGCCTTAGTACAGGCTGTCTTTGCAGCTGGTATACCCACGTTTGGCAGCTGCTGGGGCTTGCAGCTTGCCGCAACGGCAGCCGGCGGCCTTGTACGCCGCAACGCACGCGGACGCGAGTTTGGATTTGGGCGACGGATCGCTCTCACCCAGGCCGGCCAGGCTCATCCCATGTACGCCGGCAAGCCCAATGTCTTTGAGGCGCCAACCGTGCATATTGACGAGGTAGTCACGCCGCCCGCTGGAGCCATCGTACTGGCGCAGAATGATATGGGCCTGCAGGCGGTTACTTTTACGCACCAGCGCAGTACCTTTTGGGGGGTCCAGTACCACCCCGAATATGGCTATCGTGACATCGCCGCGATCGGTGATCGGTACGGCAGTCGTTTAGTGGACGATGGCTTATTTGCTGATACCTCGGACCTTGGCCAATTTACCCGCGAACTCCGTGAG
Source organism: uncultured Pseudomonadota bacterium (assembly GCA_903832085.1). GTDB lineage: Bacteria > Pseudomonadota > Gammaproteobacteria > Steroidobacterales > Steroidobacteraceae > CAIKZZ01. The sequence goes on from CAIKZZ010000010.1 coordinate 21,541, forward strand.
CTAGATGCAAATCCTGCACACACGCCACTGCTCTGGAAGTACGGGATTGGACCGAGCATCAGCGATCCGGACCTGCGACTGACGGAACTACGTAACTGGCTACGCCATCAGGTCATCCGGTAATCAGTTGGCGCCCTAGCAGAATCGGAATACTCGCCTCAGAACCATAGATTCTCAGGCGGATGGATCGGTACAATCAGACCTACGCCGCCGCACCCTAAACTACGGCGGCGCGAAGCAGCTGGCCCACTTTTGAGGATCACGAATGAACAGATTTGTTGCGATGGTGTTGACACTTAGTGTCACACTTTCGCCTAGTGCCTTCGGCGATGATTCCAAGCGGCTAAGGATTATCAGCTGGGCGGATTACGTGCCCGCCGATGTCGCCGCGCAATTCAAAAAAGAGACAGGAATTTCTGTTGAAGTAACGCTATCCAATAATGAGGAAATGATCTCAAAGCTCCGCGCGACAGGTGGCGCCGGCTTCGATCTTGCTCAACCCTCCCAGGATCGCATCATCGGCGCGCAGCGTGAGTTTTCAATCTATAAACCTCTCGATCTAACCAAAGTTAAATTAGACCAATTCGTACCGTCTCTATTGGAGACCACGCGTAAAAACACGACCGTCAATGGGCAGACTTATGGTTTGCCTTATTTGTGGGGAACGGATGGCTTGGTAGTAAACACCAAACGCGCACAGATCAATGACTTTCTCGATCTATGCAAACCAGACTTTAAAGGCAAAACAGCGATGCGTCTGAAGCGCCCTACAATGATGGCCTTCGCTTTCGCTCTCGGTAAAGATCCGTTCGCCCTATACGGAGACCCCAAAGCTTACTCAGCATTAATGGAGCAAGTCGGCGCAACGCTCATCGCGTGCAAACGTAACATCAAATTCTTTTACGACAATAAAGACCAACTTCTTAATGGGTTTCGGTCTGGTGAAATCACAGCTGCAATGATGTGGGATAGCGGTGGTTGGAAACTAAACCGTGAAAACCCCGATATTTTGTATATTGCACCGAAATCGGGCGCTCTCGGATGGCTCGATACCTATGCAATTCCGGCCAAAGGACGCAATGACGCTGGTGCGTATGCTTGGATTAACTTCACAATGCGCCCTGACGTCGCTGCACGAATAACCAAAGTCATAGGCAGCTTTACTGCCTCCAAGGGTGCCGATGCGCTCGTTGACCCTCTATTACAAGCACAGTTTGCAAAAAGCTTGCCAGACGCTGCTTTAAAAAACATCAAATGGTATCCGGCGATCCCTTCTGGACTAGAGGAAATGGAAGGTCGGATTCTCGACCGAGTGAAGGCCGCCAATTGAATACTCCCGCGCTCGATCTTGAGCTACGCGACGTCATTAAACGCTATGGCGATCACACTGCCGTAAACGAGCTGTCGTTTGCAGTGCCGCGGGGTAGTTTTTTTTCGATCTTAGGCCCATCTGGCTGCGGAAAAACTACCTTACTACGTATGATCGCTGGATTTATTAGCCCAGACAGTGGTGATGTTTATATTGGTGGCGTCAATATGAAAAACATTGCGCCAAACCGACGACCCGTGAACATGGTCTTCCAGCAGCTCGCGCTGTTCCCCATGATGTCGGTTGGTGAGAACGTGGCCTACGGCCTTGCACGCCGAGGTGTAGCTCGCCTAGAACAAAAAAAGAAAGTCGCAGACATGCTTGCGCGCGTAGGGCTTGCAGGTTCAGAGAATAAGCCTGTGGATGCACTGTCAGGTGGCCAACGTCAACGGGTCGCGATCGCCCGTAGCCTTGTACTCGAGCCCACCCTACTGCTCCTCGATGAGCCCCTTGGTGCTTTAGATCTCAAGCTACGCGAACATATGAAGCTCGAGCTGAAGCAGCTGCAAGCGGCATTTGGCACTACGTTTGTTTACATCACGCATGATCAGTCAGAGGCGCTTGTCCTCTCAGATCGAGTAGCCGTGATGAATAATGGCCGGTTTGAGCAGATCGGGAGCCCACAGGAGCTCTATTACGCAGCCGCAACTCCTTTTGTCGCTAGCTTCGTCGGCGCGAATAATCGGATCGATGGTGTACTAAAAGGAATCGCGAGCGGAATTGGCGATGTCGTCACGTCAACCGGCGTGAGCTTCTTTGCAAAAATATCAGCCCGCGCATCAGTTGGATCGACAACACAGGTTTTCATACGGCCTGAAAGCATCAGCTTATACAGGCAGCAGCCGAGTCTCTCCGGACAAATGTCCTGCTATCAAGGGGCAGTGACAAGCCTATTGTTTGATGGTGCAAATTCATCCGTGCTTCTGCAAGAGCTAACGAGTGGGCTCGAATTTAGGGTGGCACTACCGCAAACAGGCCACCTATCGGATTTAAAAACCGGCGAAAGAGTGTACTTCAGCTTTGACCCGGAACGTGCGCTCGGTTATTTAGCAGAGCCTAGCACCCGTGTCTGAGCCTGCTAACAGAACGCAAAGCCGTCTACTCCTCGCTTTACTGCTGATTCCTGGGGTACTGTGGCTCGTCCTACTCATTCTGTTGCCACATGTAGACCTCGCAATTCTCTCCCTCAAGCCTCACGCAGGCGCTGGAACTCAGCAACTCAGCCTCAGTCAATATGGCACTTTCTTCGAAGAGCCACTGTATTGGCATGTTTTTGTGCGCACCGCACTGGTCTCAGGACTGTCAACGCTCTTGACACTTCTCGTCGCGTTTCCAATCGCATGGACCATTGCAAAAATCGCCAAAGAGCGCACTCGCTCGTACCTTTTTCTGGCCTGCCTGATCCCCTTTTGGATTAGTGAAACTGTACGAACACTGGGCTGGATGATCCTATTACGCGAATCAGGCGTACTGCCGGCTCTACTGGTCAAACTAGGCATTACAAATGCTCCCATCGAGATGCTCTATCACGATGCCACTATCCTCATAGGGCTGGTATACACGTCGTTGTTATTCATGGTTGTACCACTAGTCTCTAGCCTCGAAAGTTTAGATAACTCACTCATCGAGGCAGCTTACGACCTAGGTGGTAAAGGTCTAACTGTCCTGCGAACAATCGTATTGCCGCATGCAGCGCCCGGAATTACGGCCGGCTGTATCGTGGTTTTTATGATGACCCTTGGTAACTATTTGACGCCCACACTACTCGGCGGCAAAAACTCGCAATGGTTTACAGAGCAGATCTACACTCAGTTTATTACCCGCTTCAACTGGGAACAGGGCGCAGCATTTGGCTTCTTACTCCTGAGCCTTTCGGTAGCAATGGTATGGGCTGGGCTGAAGGTCTCCGGTCAGCAATTTGCAGATGTGATGCGACGCGCATGATCCCCTCGCTACCCCGCTCAATTGCTGTCCGTTGGGGTAACGGCGCTTACGTGACGCTGTTCCTTCTATTTCTTTTTCTACCCCTTGCGATAGTCGCTGTATTCGCGTTCAACGATGCTCCATACCCAGCACCACCATGGCACGGCTTCACATTAGATTGGTTCATAGGAAATTCAGAGCTTAACCGTACCGGGCTTTTCGCCGATACGGAGCTTTTAGGTAGTATCTGGACAAGTTGCACGGTAGCTTTGTGGGTAACCGGATTGTCAGTCACCGTCGGCACACTCAATGCCTTTTTACTCGAGCGCGCTCAGTTTCCCGGAAAGTCTGCTCTGTCGGTTTTGATGCTTGTACCGCTAGTCATTCCAGGGGTTATTCTAGGCATCTCAATACTGGCATTTGCGAGCAGACTGGCAACACTCGCAGATGATATGTTCGGCCTTGATCTCGACTTTCTGCGACCGGGATTGCCACTCGTAGTGGCAGGACAATTTTCCTATATTGCGGCTATCGCCACCGTGACAATCTCGTCACGCCTCAAACGTTTTGATCTCACTCTTGAAGATGCGGCCTATAATCTTGGTGCATCTTGGTTCGCTGTATTTCGGACGATTACCCTACCGTTTTTAAAGCCCGCTCTTATTGGCTCTGCAGCAATCGCTTTTTTGATGTCTTTTGAAAATTTCAACACAACGCTTATGCTGGTTGGCTCTGACTCACCTTTGACCATCTTGATGTATGGCCGAATGCGCGAGGGTGCGAGCCCTGTATTGAACGCAGTTAGCATTTTTCTGATGATTGCTTCGGCAGCTGTCGCATTCGCGTTAATGCGATCGGGAAAGAGAACACGCTCGTAGTATGCGGTTTATCTGCCTAATATTCGTCTAATATTATGTTCTTTTCAGCACGAATCCGTGCGAACAGCTCCCCTCTAGTGGCACGCACAGACAATAGCGGCTCACCACGCGCAGCCGTCACTTCTGCAACAGAAAAAAAACTCTCTTTACTTGACTCTGTATTGAACTGACTTAAAAGCCAATTCATTACTGCGGTCGTCGCCGCGGGTTTAAGAACCGTGTTCGCAACGCCGGGAACTCGCAGCAAGTAATCGCGCCCGCCGTTCACCTTGAGCAGTGGCATAAAAGTGCTACGCAACGCTGGCACGTGGCCAGCCGTTCCTGCCCCATTTGCGCCGTGGCATCCTTGGCAGTGCAGAATATAATCTTGCTGCGGACGTGATAGCGGCGGTGAAGCCAACGCAGTGTGTGCAATTCCGCACAGAACTAGTATTATCAGCGACTCTCTCATGGCACTGCCGGTTCTGAGTCAAGGACCGCACTTCGATGTTTGCGCAAAAGATCGCTGTCGGGCAAATGCGTACGCTCCGCTGCGACATCTTTGGCATCAATAGTCCCTGTACTTTTCGGCGCCTGAGCGATTTCAAAAGCGACATAATTAATCACTTGCGCGAGATCTGTGTCGGATAACTGCGCAAACGCTGGCATCCTAAAATTGTAGTGGCGGCCATTCACCGTGATGTCACCATACATGCCAAAAAGAATAGTCCAAATCAGCTGCTTACGTCCCTCAAGACTCTCGACATAGCGAGCCGGATTTGAAGTCAAAGGCGGTGCCAACCCCGTTTGTCCCACGCCGCCGATGCGGTGACACACAACACAATTAGCCGCAAACAGCTGCCGCCCTGTCTCAAACTGCAGATTCTGGGTTTGGGAAACCACTAAATCCTCGTTCGCCTTACTTTGCGTACACACAGTGCCGCACATGAGCGCACAGACACCTATTAGTTGCACCGTCTTACCGAACGCACTCATGGCCAGATTCCCATACACTTAGCAATACGCCCTCAGCCGCCTACAGGATGAGCGCGGCGCCCGTTTAGCCTCGACTTAGTCTCGCATACTCAAGAGATCTGGGTAAGTGGGCCCGCCAGCTGCAATGGGATAGACCATGAGCATGCTTACGGGCAATACTGCGCATGCAACGACACGGTAGCCAGCGATTTACCCTGCCACACCTCCCAGTCGGAGAACGTATGTCACAGACCGCCCGGATGGCAGCTCAGCCGACACAGATCTACTATGGCTGGATCGTGTTACTTGCGATTTTTATGGCGGGTTTCATGGTTTACGGTGGAGGCCTTTATAGCTTCGTTCTATTCGTACCGCCACTGACCGCGGAATTTCACTGGAGCCGCGCAGCCACTAGCAGCATCGTGACAGCATTCTGGTTAAGCGCACCACTCATTCTGCTTGGTGGATCAGCAATTAAGCGCTTTGGCGCTAAAAAGATGCTCATCACCGGAATTTTCCTTGAGGCGCTGTGCCTAATACTTCTGGCGCTAGTATCAAGTTTTTGGCAAATGTACCTTCTGCGCGCCCTCATGGGCGTTGGTAAAGTCATGTTTGCTGTGACCCTACCCTATGTGATGTCCATTTGGTTTTCTAGGCGATACTCACTGAGCCTTGCGCTGGCGTGGGCTGGGTGGCATGTCGGCGGCTTGGTATTGGCTCCATTAACCTCCTACATTATTCAGAACCATGGCTGGCGCACTGCTTGCTGTGCCATTGCTGCCGGACTATTAACGATTGCAGCGGTACCTGTACTACTCACTCAAAAAGCCATTTCTCCAAAGAGTCTAGGTATTGGCCTTGATGGCGATCCAATCGATACGTCGAGCGACCCAAAACTGCGACCGTCTGTTGAGGACGCACCGGGAACCGTGAGTGAACTCCTCCGCTCGTCCATGTTTTGGATGATCGCTTTAGTGAGTCTCTTTTTCTTTACTACGTATGGCGGCCTACTCACCCACGAAGCAGCCGTTGTGGAAGGAGCCGGCTTCAGCCCCACTTTAGCGTCGCTCGTGCTCAGCTCAACCGCTGGATTTGCAGCCGTCGGTGGTCTAACGGTCGGCTGGTTTTTGGATAACTACTCGGTACGCGTTGCCGGAATTGTAATGCACGGACTGCTTTTCGTAGGAGCTCTTTCGCTACTTATAGTCACGCACTACCATTCGCCACTTGCCCTCGTTGGCTACGCCGTCTGTTTTGGAATCACTATTGGCGGAGGAGATCTGTATTTTGTCGCACTGATGCGACGCCGCTTCGCTCACATTAGCGTTGCACACAGTTATAGCGCTTGGTATTTCTGTCAAATTCTAACGCTGCTAGTATCAGGTCCTGCTGCCGGGCGAGTTTTTGATCTCACCGGTAACTACAACCAGACACTGACGCTACTTGCATGCAGCGCACTGCTGTCGGCGGCACTCGCCATAATTGTGATGCGCAAACCAGGACTTGAGCGGTGCAAAATATAGGCCACCGCATGCGCGCTAACGCTTACGCACTTTCAATGATAATGGCACCCTAGCATGAAAAAAATAGGCCCGCTTCCCCTGAGCCTGTATGAAAGCATGGCGACACCGCTGCCTTTACTTCCAGTACTACGTGAGAGCCTTAGAACGCGCGTAGCCATCATAGGTGGCGGATATACCGGGCTTGCCAGTGCCGTTGCACTCAGCGAGCGCGGAATCGACAGTGTTTTACTAGAAGCGCATCAGCCTGGCTGGGGAGCCGCAGGCCGTAACGGTGGACAGGTCAATGCAGGCGTCAAGCACGAACCCAGTCAAGTCGAGCGCGACCTTGGTAGCGTACACGGGCCTCGCTTAATAGAGCTCTCCAGTCGTGCGCCAAGTATGGTTTTTGATCTTATCGAAAAGCATGGTGTCGAGTGTGAAGCCGAGCGCGGCGGAACCCTGCGCGCAGCGCACAAGACATGTGATATTTCGAGTCTGGTTACCTCGGTTGAGCAATGGAAAACACGTGGAGTGCAACTCGAGCTGCTCAATGCCAATGATACACGACGCATGAGCGGCACAGACTACTACCGAGCAGCCATCCTAGACGCTCGTGGCGGCTCGCTTAACCCTTTAAGTTATGCCAGAGGGCTTGCCTCAATTGCTGCGCACTTAGGCAGCAAACTCTACGGTGAATCCCGTGCATTACAGCTTAAGAAAACCAACAAGTGCTGGCGAGTCACCACTCAAAGCGGTACTGTTGATGCCGAGTCCGTAATCATTGCGACAGACGGTTATTCTGATGCACTTTGGCCTCGACTCGCTCAAAGTATCGTCCCACTCTATAGTTCGATGGCAGCCACCGAGCCGCTCGATGATCGACTACTCGCGTCCGTCATGCCCACTCGAGCCGTGCTTTATGAGGCGGGACTCGTGACCTACTACCTACGCCGCGATGCGCATAACCGACTATTGGTTGGTGGGCGCGGAGCACAACACAGCGCAAGTACTCGGAACTCGTATGCTGACCTTGTACGCCACGCACAGCGTCTTTGGCCTGAACTGGCGGCAACGCGCTTTACACACTTCTGGAATGGGCAGTTTGCACTGACCCCTGACTTTTATCCCAGACTGCATGCACCCGCGCCCGGTATTTATTCCGCTATTGGTTACAGTGGACGTGGAGTCGCGCTCGCCACCGCCATGGGACAGGAGCTGGCCCGCGCTATAACGGGAACACCCCTCACTGAGCTCGCCCTGCCTGTCACCCCAATACAACCCATTCCGTTTCATCGCTGGTGGCGAGTTGGGGTGCGTACTCGCCTCGCGTTGGCCACCTTACAGGATGCTCTAAGAAGTTAGTTAGCTGACCCCACCAGCAAAGAAACGACTTCATCAAAAGAATCAATGAGAAGATCCACTTGAGATACTGTAGTCGCCTGACAGGTCAACATCATATTGTGGAATGGCGCGATCAGACAGCCTCTGTTTAACAATGCCAAGTGAATTGCCTGTTCAAGCAAGGGAGCATGAGCTCGGTAGGCTTCAGAACCATTTTTTAATGGTCCACGTTCGCACACAAACTCGACGCGCGCACCGACTCGCGCCACATGCCATGGCACTTGATGGCGAACAATACTGGACTCCAAACCGCGCGCTAGCCGCTCCGCACAGGTCTCCATGTGGCGGTACGCGGCATCCGTCATTAATTCATTCAACGTGGTATAAATCGCATGCATAGCGAGCGCATTTGCTGACAACGTAGTTCCGATACCGGAATGTCCAGCTGCCTTTTCGCGACGTATCCGGTCCCAGCCAGCCGCGACGTCATCCGAAAAACCCCAGACACTGGCAGCTAACCCACCCGCAATCGGCTTTCCTAATACGAATAAATCCGGCTGTAACCCGTAGCGTTTTGTATATCCGCCCGGACCTGATGAAATAGTGTGAGTCTCATCGATCAGCAGCAAGGTTCCGGTCTCGCGTGTAAGTGCGCGTAACTGCGCGTGGTAATCAGGGTCCGGCAACACCATCGCACAATTCGTCAATACGGGCTCAGTGATCACGCAGGCAATAGTGTGCGTGCGTAGTGCGCGCTCTAACGATGGCAGGTCGTTAAATTCGATCACCACAGTTGACTGGGTAAGGTCCTCAAACTGGCCAATGAGGCCTGGTTTGTTAACCGTGTGGCCATCCATAAGGGCGACATAGGTCTCATCCACGGCACCGTGATAACAACCATTCATAATAAGAATCTTGGCTCGACCAGTGACCGCACGTGCGAGGCGCAGCGCGAAGCGATTGGCGTCAGACGCCGTGGTTGCCACTTGCCAGTATGGAAGCCCAAAACGCGCCGCAAGTAAGTCCCCTACCTGCAACCCTTTCGCACTCGGCAGCATGTAACTAAAACCCTGGCGGGCATGCTCCTCGATTGCGCGAGCAATCGGCTCAGGCGAATGCCCAAACATTGAGCCAGTATCTCCTAGGCAGAAGTCAGCCAACGTGCGGCCATCCACATCCCTCAAGGTCGCACCGATCGCATCTGCGACAACTAGGGGAAATGGCAGCGGCCAATCGAGCATCCAGTGCATGGGTACGCCCGCGTAAAAACCCTGCCGACCATCGCGGGCCAATGATTGCGACTTCGGATTAGAGCGTCGATAACGCTCCTCTTCCTCGGCGCGAAGCGCAGCCACACGGCTTATTAAGACACCACGATCAAAACAATCAGGTGCCCCAACAATCAAGCGCTTCTCAGGCATAAAAATCGTACTCACGTATCAAGACATCTTCAATTAATTCATGATACTCACCGCGTTTGACATGAGCGTACACATGCAAATACTTTTCTGGAAAGTACTTTTTTAGCAGCGTTGAGCGCTCTAGACGTTCAAGTGCAATCAATAAATCTCCTGGAAATTTCCGATCTGTGCCTTTAGTCGATTTTCCGTCAAGCGGCTTACTTGGCTTTAATTGGTGCGTTATCCCATGCAGGATTCCGGCGAGCACAGCGGCCATCGTCAAATGGGGACTCGCATCGGCCCCAGCAACACGGTGCTCAATGCGACGACCACTGTCATTTGAGACGGGCACCCGAAATGCGACGCTACGATTGTTATGCGCCCAATCGAGCGACGTGGGAACAAACGAACCCAAGTACCGTCGTTGAGAATTAAAATTTGGTGCGAAGAACCCCATCGAGTCGTACATGAGCGCTTGCATACCAGCAACAGCTTGCTCAAGCAGCGCATTTCCGCCTGGTCCACCAAATCGATTATGACCATCAGCATCTACAATGCTGGCGTGAATATGTAGCCCACTACCCGGCTGCGCTACATAGGGCTTTGCCATGAAAGTGGCATCCATACCTAGCGATCGCGCAACACCTTTAACGAGGCGCTTGAGGAGCACTGCCTGATCAGCCGCCAATAATGGGTCATCCACGTGGTGCAGATTCACCTCATACTGGCCTATCCCATACTCTGCAACAGACCCGCAAACTGGCAAACCTTGTGCAGACGCCGCCCGGTTGACCGCATCCAGAAATTCCGCGGCCTCTTCAACGGCGTCTAACGAGAGGTTTGCTGGCCGCCGTGCGTGCGAGCGACCGGGTAACGCTGCTGGCTGTAAACGGTGATTTTCATCTCGCTTAGGATCAGTCAGATAAAACTCAAGTTCACATGCCACAACGGGACGCAAACCCACCGCTGAACACTGCGCCAATACACGACTGAGGATCACACGCGGGTCATGCCACATACTGGCGCCATCAGCGACATCTGTCATTTTGCAGAGCACTTGAGCCGTGGGGGTCTGTGCCCAGGGCACCCGACAAATCGTCCCAGTTAGCGGCCGCGCAGTACCATCTGGGTCGCCGTCGGTTTTTCCAAGTCCCAAAGCTCCTTGGCCAAGGCCACGAGAGTCTGCAATCAACGCGCAGGAGGAGAACTGCACCCCGTCTTCAAACAGTTTTTTTGCGTCTGCAATCGGCAGACGCTTCCCTGACATGTTTGCATTAAAGTCGATAACACACGTATCGAGTGACTCGATGTCCGGGTTGTTCTTTAGGAACTGCAGCCACTCCGCTACCGATGCCAACGCCTGATTTTTCTGCTCATGCATGATTACCTGCCTAATGTGTACTCAAATCAAATCCCTAAGCGCGTAATAGAACATTCCTGCAACCAGCGTCGGCCACCGCAAGCGGCTACCACCTGGAAATGAGGGTACTGTCACGCCCGACAGTAACTCAAACTGCTCCCGATCGCCGCACAGGGCGTCTGCCACTGCCTTGCCAACAAATGGCGCGAGCACCACCCCGAGGCCAGAGAATCCACTGGCGCTATATAGCCCTTGCTCTAACTCAGCAACATAGGGCATCCGCGTGGGCGTGATCCCCAGCGTACCACCCCAAGCATAGTCGATACGCACATCCCTTAACTGCGGATACACAGCCAGCATATGCGGCCGGACAAACGCCGCTATATCACGTGGGAAGCGGTAACGATAATTCTCGCCACCACCAAACAACAGTCGATCATCTGCCGTAAGCCGAAAGTAATTGACCACGAAGCGCGAGTCTGACACCGCTGCGCCATTGCTAATTAACGATAAAGCGCGGACGCGACCTAGGGGCTCAGTAACGGCGATATAGTTGTTGATTGGCATCACGCGCCGTTCTACACGCTCATCCAGCTTGTACATATAACCATTGCAAGCGTAAACAACTCGATCTGCAGTCACCATACCCTGGCCCGTCGTGACCCGCCAACCACCGGACCGCGCCTCCACCCGCTTAACGTGACATCCCTCAAAAATATTCGCGCCATGACTTATCGCTGCTCGAGCTATCCCGAGCGCATATTTCAGAGGATGCAGATGCCCGCCACGCGTATCGTAGGTACCGCCGTAATAGCTCGAGCTGCCGACTATTTCGCGTAATGCTTCTGTCCCGAGATAGCGAATATGCTGGTAAGCGTACTTATCACGCAGTCGCTCAACCTGCTGCTGCGTATGGCGACCGAAACGAGCACGGTGGTCCGCATGGATTAACCCCGTCTGTAGGTCACAATCAATAGCATAGGCGTTCACTAACCAATCTAGATGATCACGCGCAGCGATAGCAAAATCCCAGAGTTTTCGCGTCCGTGCAGCCCCAACGTGACTCTCGAGCCAGTCTACATCTTGACGGAGCCCCACATGTATCTGACCGCCATTACGACCAGAGGCACCCCAACCGATACGCGACTGCTCAAGAACTACCACATCAACGCCGCGTTTTGCGAGATGCAAGGCCGTTGAAAGACCAGTATATCCACCGCCAACAACACAGACATCACAATGGGTATCGGCGCTAAGATCTCGCGCTATTGGAAAATCTTGGGTTGTTTCTGTATAGAACGATGGTGCGTGATTCGCACTTGGCAACAAGGCCTGTGGAGTAACACGACGAAACATACTAACTGCCCGTACCAAAGCTATTCACGCCGATTAAACCCATACCATCACGAATATCTGCTCTAATCGCGCCACGTAGTTTTTCAGCATCTTTCGCTCGCAGCGCACTAACTGCAAGCTGATGCTGATCAACTAAAAGCACTGTATGCATACTGTCATACACAACGCGCATATAAGGCCCAAACTGCAACCACAGCGTCTCAATCAATTGACTCATCGTGCTACAGGGAGATGAGCGATAAATCGTGAAGTGAAAGTTGTAGTTCTCTTGCATATAGCGATCGACATCGTTATTGGCAAGCGCAATCCCGATCGCCTCATCAATTAGCTCGAGTCGAGCAAGACATGCGGCATCAATATAATCAAGAGCAGCCACTGCCGCCTCGGGCTCTAACAATTCACGACAACGCAATAAATCCTCAAAACGCTGCACCGTCATTCTTGGCACCACAATACGACGCTTGGAGCGAATTTCGACAGCTCCTTCCGCTGCAAGCCTTCCCAAAGCCTCCCTTACTGGCATTTGACTCGTGCCGAGCTCTAGAGCCACGCTACGCGTGGACAAGGTACTGCCTGGCGCCATCCGACCTGTTACAAACCGTTGCCGCAGTACCTCATATATAGAGGATCTGACCAAGCCATCAGGTGCGACAACGGCAGCCATACCCACCTAGCCGGCCTTCGGCAGGGCATTTAAAATTGGCGTAGCTTCATCCAGCGCAGATTTTATGGTGTCGACGAGCCGATCAAGCTCAGCGTGGGTCACAATTAAAGGTGGGCAAAATACGATGGTGTCTCTGATCGCACGAACCATCAGACCGCGCCGTATACAAATATCTCGCACGATCGGGCCGGCCGTTCCCTCCTCGCCGGTAAAACGTCGGTTTGTTCGAGGCTCGGCAACAATTTCAATGCCACCGATCAGACCTAAAGAACGCGCTTCCCCAACGAGCGGATGTGCGCGTAAGCGATCCAAAGCATGTGCAATATAGGGTGCGGTATCGTCGCGGGTTCTCTCAACAAGCTTCTCACGCGTAATGATTTCAATATTTTTCAGTGCAACAGCCGCTGCCGTCGGATGCCCCGAGTACGTATAGCCGTGTACGAATTCGCCACCCTTCTCGCGCAGTGTACTCACAATAGATTCTGATATCCCCGTTGCGGAGATCGGCATATATCCTGAGGACAGACCTTTCGCCATTGAGACAATATCCGGCTGAATACCATAATGTTGAAAGCCGAACCAGGAGCCCAGTCGGCCAAAACCGCAGATAACTTCGTCCGTAACAAGTAAGATTCCATACTTTCGACAGATCGCTTCGACCTTTTTCCAATATGTCGGGGGAGCGATAATCACGCCCCCAGCGCCCTGTACCGGCTCACCAATAAAGGCAGCCACATTTTCGGGGCCCACTGCAAGAATGCGCTCTTCGATCGCATTCGCTGCTCGCGCGCTGAATATTTCTGGGTCTTCACCAAACGCTTCCCCAAAAAGATAGGGCTGCATCACATGCTCTATGCCCGGAATTGGCAGATCACCTTGCGCGTGCATCATTTTCATACCACCGAGACTTGCACCAGCGACTGTGGATCCGTGGTATGCATTCCATCTACTGATAAAGATCTTTCGCTTTGGCTCGCCTCGTACAGCCCAGTAGTGACGGGCAAGACGAAATACAGTGTCGTTGGCTTCAGATCCCGAGGAATTGAAAAACACATGTTTAAGTGGACCGCCCAAACGTGCCGCTACCGCTGCGGCAAGACGCACGGCCGGAACGCTAGCCGTTTTGAAAAAAGTATTGTAGTAAGGAAGTTCCTGCATCTGCTCATAGGCCGTGCGCGCAAGTTCCTCGCGGCCATATCCTACGTTCACGCACCACAGTCCCGCCATTCCATCCAAAATGGCATTGCCATCTGCGTCATGAATCACACAACCCTCAGCACGGGTGATGAGACGACTCCCACCCAAATCCTGCTGTAGTCGATAGTCGGTTTGTCCAGGCAGATGGTGAGCTACATCAAGTCGTCGCAGATCAGCGACCTGCGTGGCTGTCATAGGAGTGGCAGTCATATCGATTCCTTTGTCATGATTCTATTACTCATTAAGCACGCCGCAGATCCTGCACGGCTCGATGGCCTTGCTCAATTGCAACATCCGTATACGCGCCCGCGCCGGCATCAGAATTTGCAATCGCGATACGGCCAAAGCGGGCTCGACCAAGAACATGCGGCGCATTATTCGAGGTATAGATTGGATCGAATAAAGAGTTGTACTCCGGCGCGTAACCGTGTGGCCAGCGATTTACTGTAATCGCGGTTATATCAGTCGCTGGATCAAATCCACCCCCAGCCAGCGTACGGCCTAGCTGCGCGCGCACTTCCCTCTCAAACACTTCAAATGGCGTCTGCATCAACTCGGAACGCCCAGCCGCGTTCTGCTCATACTCTGGGAGCCCGGGCTGACATGGCGTACGCGTCATCCAGATCAGATTTGGCTCCTCAGGCGAGCGCGTGCTCTTATAGGCACCGATATCCACCGTAGGATTAAGACGCATAGATGAAAAGTAGCCACCGGGCGAATGAATCGCATGTACTTTGAGATTTGCAAAAGCACTCCAATTTCGAATTGCTACACTCGTATAGACCAACGGCGCCTTAACGAGCATCCTTAAAGCGGCCTTTTGTGGCTCAGGAAGGTCAGGACATAAATAAGGAATCATCGCGTTGTAGCATGCAAGCACGCAGTGCCGTGCGCGAATTGTGTACGCTTTTCCATCACGCACATACGTTACTGCCGTGGCTGTTTCGCGAGTCAGCTCCCCTATATTTTGGACTTTAACGACTGTGCTATTGAGCCGTAAGCGCACTGGCGAGGCAGGTGAATCGAGCTTTCTGTAGTTAACCCGCGCACTAATCGCATCATGAATGTCATGCGCATGCAGAGCCTCTGGGATGAGATTACGCACTAACATACGTGCAATAGTCGCGTTGCCGTCTGGGAAATGCAGCCGTATGGACCCACCAGTGTCTGTATAACCGGCAGGTGTGAAACCCATGCCCGGTATGGATCGGGCATCCAGTTTTAGACCCTTAAACCCCGGCATGCCGATTCCCCAAGCATCAAGTGCCGACACGGCATCGGCGCCCACAGCCCATTCGCCGTGCGTACGGTTCTGATACAGGCTGAGCACTATGGGCCCAACCTTGACGATTTTTTCAAGGTAAGCGGCGTAACTGATCGTGCGCAGATATTCCTTCTTTTGCAGTGGGCTCCAGCCTTTAAAATAATCGACTTGCCCGTCTTCGATGCGTTCCACGTCGGCCTTCTGCTCTGCCGACAAGGGTGTTCCGTTCAAAAAAACATTCCACGGCACAGTTTGATATCCAGTTGCTAGGTAGTCGCTGCCAAACGTTTCTCTATCAAAAAAAACGCCAGAGCCCATGCCGAGCTTTCGGTAAAAACTTGGGTATTGGATTGTTTTTGCAAGCGCCGGCGCATCAATACCTATTGCGCGCAAGACGCCATCAGCGATCGAGCTATACGGGCGAGGACTATCAATCCCTAGAGTGCCTCCATTCATTAGATGCATGCGCCCATTCAAGTGAAACTCATTGCGCTTTGCATGGCCCCCAAAATCATCGTGGTTATCGAGCAGCAAAATCCGAGCCGCTGGGAACTCTTGCCGATAGCAGTGCGCAGCACTGAGCCCGCTAATCCCGCCACCGACAACGATTAGATCGTAGGTCTCATCCGGCTGCTCTGGCTCGCCTAACGTACGGCCGTCACGCAGCGCATGGGCCACTTCGAAAGAACCGAGATGACTACCTCGCATCCCAGTCAAGGTCGGCGGGTAATAACCTGCAAGGTCTTGCGCGCCGGTAGCACCTACCTCAGCAACAGAGGCTGCTGGCAACAAGGCGGCGCCAGACGCCACCCCAGCACCACCAATGGCAACCCCCTGCAAAAAATCGCGTCGCGTGATTGGCAAACCCAATCCCAGCTCACGTGCCTGCTTCGGATCAGTGCGACGAATCATCATCTACCTCAAATCAGGAATTCTGCGAGTTAGGCGGCCCAAGTACACGCTACTGCCGAGTCTGAAGAGAGTCAAGAATCTGAGATCTCAGATAGAACGATGCACACGTCTCTTCAGTGTTGTTCAAAAACAACATAAGGGCGAGCTTAAGTGCTAATTCCCAACGTTTTTTCGACACTTTCATTACAGTACCGCGACAGCACTGAGACAGCCCCTTAGTGACCTCATGACAGCAAGGCCCACCGATGCACCCTCAATTCGTAACGTTTGCCACCAGCCGCCAGAGGCGTCCACAGCGCCTATCACGAGGTGCGCAGTTGTGCGCGTTACTCAGCTTGGTCTCATCCCAACTGGTCCTGGCACAATCGACTAGCCCCGATGCGGCTGCGTTTACGGGTCTACAGGAAATCGTCGTCACCGCCACGCGTCATGAGGAAGTACTGAGCCGCGTACCGATCAGCGTCACCGCATTTACCGCCGATAGCATGGACGTGCGTGGCATTAAGGATTTTCAGCAAGTCGCGCGTTTTACCCCTGGCGTGAGCATCGACAACTCCGGGACAAATAACATTTCGATCCGCGGCATAGCCTCCACCGGTGGCGCTGGCACGACCGGCGTGTATATAGATGACACTCCGATCCAAATGCGAGCACTTGCATTTAATCCTGATGACACACTGCCAAAATCATTTGATGTGGATCGCATTGAAGTCCTGCGTGGCCCACAAGGGACGCTTTTCGGTGCGGGTTCCGAAGGTGGCACAGTGCGCTATCTCACTGTGCAGCCAAGCCTAACTGCCAGCAGCTTACAGGCTCATGGAGAAGTCTCCTCGACCCAAAGCGGTGACCCATCCTATGAGCTTGGAGTCGCTGCAGGCACGCCACTAATCGACCATACTCTCGGCGTACGGCTGAGCGTCTGGTACCGCCGCGATGGTGGATGGATTGACCACATCAACCCAAGCACATTAGAGACCACACAGAAAAGGGCGAACTACGCCGACACCTACCTCATACGCTTGTCGGGTATCTGGGCGCCAAGCGAGCGCGTCACGGTGACACCAAGCTTTTACTACCAAAGTCACAACCGCAACGACCAAGATAACTACTGGCAGTTATACTCACACCCAAACAGCGACCGGTACGTCAGCGCCAATCCAACCCAACGGTCTGTGCCGGATACGTTTTATCTGCCAACACTAAAAATAGAAGCTGACGTTTCGAGCGTGCACTTGGTCTCAAACACTTCGTATTATCATCGCATAAACACTGATGGCTATGAGGGAACCCTGTATAACCTTGGTTTTTATCAAACATTATTTCTCGGATCTAACCCAGAATTTCCGCTGCTACTTGATGGCAGCGGCGTACATCTGCCCAGCGGCGCTGTGTCTTACCGATCACCCGCCTCTGTGCAAAATGGTCAACAGAACTTTGCCCAAGAAATTCGACTCCAATCAGCGGATATGAATGCGGCTTTGACGTGGACCACTGGTGTGTTCTATGGCTCTAATCGTCAGACATACCTTGAACAAATCAAGGACACTCAATTAAATACATTACTACAAGCTGTATACCCCCTTGCAGGGCTCACGTCGCCGACTTCAGGCGACTATGTCACTGACTATTTTGGCGTGGGTTATGACCCAGCCTACCCACAAGACTCTTATTTTCTAAAGACGAACGCCAAAGACGAGCAACTCGCGTGGTTCGGTGAAGCCACCTATGCCATCTTAGACACGCTCAAGGCCACGGTAGGCCTCCGTTATTCAAAGACCAAGTTCTCATTCGACACACTCACCGGCGGACCACAACTATTTGGTCCCACAGCCACAGGTGCAGGAAATCAGTCCGAGAACTCAGTGACGCCAAAATTCAGTCTGGCCTATCAGCACGACGTCAATAACCTCTATTACGCAACATATGCTAAGGGCTTCCGACCAGGTGGCGCCAATAACCCCGTGCCCGCAGTTGCATGCGCCGAGGACTTTCAGAGCTTCGGCATCCGCGCGGCACCAGAGACTTACAAGTCTGACTCTGTGCAAAGCTATGAACTTGGCACAAAAAATAATTTCAACAACAAGATCAAACTAGCCAGCAGTGTCTATTACATTCGCTGGCAAAATATCCAACAAACCGTAGTACCACCAATCTGCCAGATCTCGTTTATTTCGAACCTAGGTCAGGCGATCGCCAAAGGCGCCGATATCCAAGCAACTTTGGCCGTTACAGATCATGTGGTCGCAGAATTTAGCGCAGGCTATACCGATGCGCGCTACAGCCAAAATTCAGTCCTGTCGAGTGCGCAAATAACACCTATCGTAAGCGCTGGAGACGCAATAGTCGGTCAGAGCCATCAGCCAAGCGCTCCTTTCACATTCAGTAGCGGTCTCGAGTACCATTTCGCCATTGGTGAGCACGACACATTTATTCGTGCCGATTATCAATACCAAAGCCGTGCGCGCTGGCCGTCTCCTACACAAGATCCTACGACGCAGCAGTATGACGCTAACAACTACACCCTGTCGTCCACGAGTTTTGCCTCAATGCGTGGTGGCACGTCCTTCGGGAACTTAGCCGTCACCCTGTTTGTTGATAACCTGACCAACACCCGCGTAGTGACCAATTACGACTTTACAATTGATCCGGGAACAGGAGCCGACCGGCTGCAGCGCGCCTATGGTTTCCGGCCACGTACTGTAGGAATTACGTTTACCTATAAACGCTAACATTTTCGCTCAGTAAGAGGATTGAGCGCCGCGGACTCTCTATAGACTCTTGCGATAAACCGCTGCAAAGCGGGTCTGAGCAACCACGCCATAGTCGCCAGGTGCGTATTGCAGCAACCAGTCGCCAGCGCGTCCGGTTAACACGTCCCCGCCCGCGGATCGTGCAATCGTAAAGTCAGAATTGATTTTCTTTGCCCACACAGGGGTCGGCCTGTTGCGGTATCGGCCGGACTCACCCATTTTGGTTGGCACGATTGGAATATACTTATTATCGAAGCGATCGCGCGAAACGCACCACGAGTCGCCGGTTTCTCCCGTAACTAACGCATCAGCAGCATGATAGTGATTGCGACCGACAGCACTCAAAAGCACCCCCGCAGTCGCAGCAAACTCCACTGTGACGACCTCATCTTTAACAAAGGCACCCGCCTCTGAATCGTCAGACAGATCGATGTTTGAAAATTCAAGCATTGACTTTATCGAGCGGCGTGGATCAAACGATATATCATCAAAGCTGCCCTTTTTGCCTGCATGGGCAAGCTCTGCAACTCCACGACTTCCGCCGCAGAATGCGAACCGTCACCCATTGCACCTAAGCCTGACACAGTATCTACATACGGCGCCACGAATGCTGAATCTCCAGCACCACGTAACATTGGATCTAAAGCACGAACGTCTTTAAAGCCCAACGACTGGCTCACGGCATCATAGACCCTTAATAGGGACTCGTTGCCAGCGGTCGGTGCCATCGGTGGGTACTCATCAATAAATTCAATTGATGCCTGTGTGCCCTTTAATCCATCTGCGACGATCAGTCGCATCTTGTCTTTGACGCGACTCAGCTGCTCTGGCGTCAGCGCACGAATATCGCCAATCGCACGAGCTTGTGGCGGAATAATGTTGGTCTTGCCTGTAACGCTACCCAACCCAGCAGGATCAAGTTGCAGATCGTCGCCGCCAAGCGCTAACCCGACGCTGTACGTCAACTCAGGTTCATGCAGCTCGTCATGAAATCGACTTAAGACGCGACTCATCTCATAAATCGCGCCATCACCGAGCGACTCACTGAAAATCGCCCCCGAGTGCCCAGCATGCGCTGTCACATTTAACGTCCACCCAGTAAAACCACGGCGAGCCGTCGATATGTAATCCTGGCCGTCGATACGCACACCACCCTCAAAGCACAACGTCGCGTCAGCGTGCTGGCCTGCCTCAATAAACTCACGACGCGCCACTGCAACCGGGCTACCAGGGCTCTCCTCATCTGCGGTCAAAAAAACAGTGATTGTTGCTCGCTCAAGCGAACCAGTGGCATTTAGAGCTTGCAATGCCGAGAGCATCACGGCCACGCCGCCCTTATCATCTACCACGCCGGGTCCGGTCGCGGTATTACCAGTACGTTTAAACTTAGTAAATCCACTACCCGGCTCAAACACTGTGTCCATATGCCCGATCAGCAATAACTTCTTTCCTAAAGGCTTTTTGGAGACACGCTCAGCAACCACATGTGACGCGCGCCCCAAATTGCTCCTCGGAATCAATTGCACCTGAAATCCAAGCGCTTTTAGCTCGCTCTCGATTACAGAGCCCACCGCTTGCACACCATCAGGGTTAAAGGTACCTGAGTTGATATTCACGATCCGCTCTAAAAACCTAGCACTCCGGTCGCCTTGCGAGTCAATCGCTTGGACAATGCGGCTTTCCGTGTTGCTCAGCGGCGCAGCTGATGGAGGCGTTGCACTAGACACACTCATTGCGCTGAGTGCGCCGAGCGCGACCACGATACGCCGCCAGCCCACCAACCACATCCGCGAACAGGTGATCACTTGCGCTTCGCAACAGGAGTTTTTTCAGAAGCTGCCACATTCTTTTCAACAATCCCGCCTTTCATAACGAACGCTACGGATTGCAAGCGGCTGACGTCTGCAAGCGGATCACCCTGCACGGCAATTAGGTCACCATAACGACCTTTCTCAATCGCACCGACGTCCGCTGATCGACCTAGTGCCTCAGCTGCAGTGACTGTTGCCGCACGGATAGCCTGCAGTGGAAGCATACCCCAAGTAACCATGGTACTGAACTGCTTCGCATTGTCACCATTCGGATAAACGCCGCCGTCGGTCCCGAACACCATTTTGACCCCAGCAGCCGTTGCGGCCTTAAAAGTCTCACGCTGCTTACGTCCAATTAAGCGCTCTTTCTCTAAGGACTCCTTAAACGTCCCATTTTTTTCACCTTCGGCCAAGATGTAATCATCATCGTAAACATCCATCGAAAAATATGTGCCGTGCTTTATAGCGAGAGCAAAAGACTCGCTATCTGCAAGACTCGCGTGCTCAATCGTATCAACTCCGGCACGAATCGCATCATTAATACCAGCCGCCCCGTGCGCATGCACTGCGACGCGTAGCCCAAGTTGATGCGCCTCGTCAACGAGCGCCTGCATTTCTACGAGTGAATATTGTTGCCCGCCAACTGAGTCTGTTTTAGAGAATACGCCACCAGTACCGCAAAACTTAATGACCTCAGCCCCGTACTTACGTAGCTTACGTACAGTCGCTCGAATCTCTTCAGGACCATTGGCTACTGCGGGTGAGGGAGCAATGATCGATGGCGGAAATGCCGTGGAATCGCAGTGCCCCCCGGTTGCGCCGATAGCATATGTGGCAGGTACGATGCGCGGCCCGGATATAAAACCGTGCTCTATACCTTGCTTCAGCGCTACGTCGGCATAGTCACGGGAGCCCACGTTACGCACGCTTGTGAAGCCCGCCTCTAAGGTACGCTTGGCGTTGGCAACTCCGACAACTGTCCAAAAACTATCAGTAAACTCAAGCCCACGGTAGCCGCCATAGTTTGGATCTGAGGTGAGATGCACGTGCATGTCTATCAGTCCGGGCAATAAGGTAAAGCCTATCGGCAAATCCACACGGCGTGCACCCGCTGGCGTGGCTGACCCTTGAGTCCCAACAGCTACGATGCGGCCATCGGTGATGGTGATTTGTGGATGATCAGTCGTTTTACCTGCAATCACATCTACCATGTGGTCTGCAGTAACCACCACGGTATCTGCATGCGCAGCCGCCAAAAGGCACCAAAGAAAGATAGCGAGTAATCGATGCATAGCCGGCGCTCCTTATGAGATTTAACTACTCGCCACAGCGCTCTCTGGCGAGGCCCCTAACTTGATACGAGGACTTAATGGTCAAAGCCTAACCGACTTTGGGCGGTTTGGGGAATGGGCGTGAAGAACTGAGCCAGCATCCCTAAAATTGGGCAGCAAAAACCTTAACGGGTGGGCTTCAGGTCTACAGCTTGAGGTATCCACCAGTCATAACCACGCGCTGTGGTCGAATACTCAGGCCACCGGTATTCAATCGGTGGCTCAAAATTACTGGGCAACAAAGGCGCAATAGCGGCCTTGCCAGTCGTACGGGTAGCGAACTCCTCCCGCGCGGCACGGACAAGCTCTGGCTTCGTCAATAAGTCCAACAGCGTACCAGCGATTGTTTTAGCAGCCACCATCACGGTGGGGTCAATACACGGGCTCAAGCCCCCAAGCGCATTGGATACCCAGGCGGGGTAACCCGCATACCCGTCGGGGACCGCTAGCATCGGACGCGCTATATAAAGGCGAACTGTTGGGGCGTACCAACTCATTTCAACATAGTCATCTGAAGTCCAGTGAGTCTGCCAGCCCGGCATCTGATGCCGGAGTCCCAGCTCAGCCTCACGCGGGTCAATGACTGTCTCGCAAGCAGGCAAAAAGGGCTTATCCATAGGCTTAAGCCCAAGATTTCGCTGAATTGTTTGCGCGAGCATAATCGCTTCAGGGCCGTAACTCGGCGCACCCACCGACACTAAATTTTGATAGGTCAAATCAGCAAGAGCTTTGTTAGCTACGCCTGGTCGAGTACGCGACACCCAACGTGAGACCAGACGGCACCCAGCCACTGTTGCGGCGTGCGCCGCATTGCGATCAAGCACCTCTAGCACCGCATTTGCCATCTCAACAGTAGGTGTACGCCACGCATAATTAATTTGCGCCAGATGCGCCGGCAGATTGTCCGCCGTAGCCTGGCCGGCTGTGAGGATCGCTTCATTCAGCGACCAGCCCCCGGTGTGTGCCAGCATTGATTCCATTGTCGCTTTTGTCAGCGAGTACATAGTGAAGAGCGCGACATTTGCACCCGGAGACCGGGCCGCTGAATGCGCCGCGGCTATTGGGCTATCACTGCTCGCAGCCAGCCACGTCTCAGGCTCATCACAAATAAACGAATAAATACGACTCGAATACGCTCCGCAATGGGTTTCCCAGCGTACCGTATTACACAACGGCAACATATAAAATGGGTGATAACTCACCATGGCGTCAATGCCGCTGTAATAGCCGCGTAATCCATGAATCAGTTTCGATCCCTGCACTTTCTCAGCCGGTTCGCCAAAAAACTTAAGCGTGCCGCCAATATTGGCACTCTGCATCGCGTGCTTGGTGGCAAGAATTCCCGCGAGAGCTCCGATGCCAAGCGCCGAGTGTGGGTCCGTATGTCCTGGGGCAAATTCGCTAAAGCCTGAGCGCGGCTCACGTTGAGTTGAAGCCGCCTGACAGTTACCAGGTACGGCATCGTACTCGGCGTAACCTGCGACTGTAGGTCCAGGACCGTTTGACCATTCCGCCGCAAATGCTGTGGGCATCCCGCCACTGCCAGCTTCAACCTTGAACCCCTCCAGACGCAGGCGCTCAACAAACCAGGCGCTTGATCGATACTCTCGCCATGCTGGCTCAGCAAAATCCCAAATAGTGCGATGCCATTCCGATAACTCCTCGCGATGCGAGTCAACCCATTGGGCGGCTGAAGTTTTGATTGTCATTGCATTACACCCGTTAGCCGCCTATCGATCATCAAACCAGACAGATGCTCACAAATAATGCAGATCGAAAACTGAACAGAACACCTCTGTGAACCACCAACCCACTCCTACCCTAGCTATTTTGGACGCCCGGGAAAAAATGCCGGCGTACGCCGAATGTAGTCCGCATACTGAGGACGACGCTCACCGATGTCTTTCTCCAGTAAGGCAACTCCAGAGACACGCAGCAGCAACACTGACATCAATATCGGGCCGAGTACGCTCCACCAAGCGCCGGCAGACATTGCAAACGCGAAAAATCCCCACCAAACGCAACAATCACCAAAATAATTTGGATGACGCGTGTAACGCCAAAACCCCCGATCCATGACTTTGCCAGCATTTGCAGGATTAGCTTGAAATCGAGCCAACTGCCAATCACCGCCCGCCTCAAATACGAAGCCGATCAGCCAGAGGAGCGCGGCCAATGCGTCGAGTGGGCCAAGCGGAGCGGCACCCAAAGCCGCACCAAGTAGCGGCAATGAAATAATCCACGCGATCACCGCTTGCACCAAGAAAACACGGTACAGACTCTTTAGCGCAAAGTTTGGCTCATTTCGCGCCCGAATAGCCTGGTAGCGTCGATCCTCTCCATGACCTTTGTTGCGCCACGTAATGTATATCGATAACCGCAGTCCCCAGATGCAAAGCATGGCCAGTAATGCGATCTGCCGATCCGTCAACGATAACGCACCATGATCAGTGGCGTCATAAACATAAACGAGCCCCTGCAATATAAAAAGCAGGGACCACAAACTGTCCACAATCGATACATTGCGCAAATACACGCTTAATGGCCACACAAGAGCTGCCGCAGCAGCAGCGGCAAGAAGCCCATGAAAATAACTTTCCATCGAAAACATGCGCATGCACTCCTGCTATCAGCCGCCTATGACACTATAAGCTTTACGGTATCTTGTGATTTAAAATTGTTGCCGCAAATCTCAAACTATTCTCTTTAGTGAGAAATTCGAATCTGTGCTGCTTTTTTTGAGCTATTAAATTCGACCCATGCTTCACTCAATATATAGGCATGTATCGCTTTAACGTCTGTTGTGGTGAGCACATCATCCCACCGCGCCATGCCCTTATTTACATATATACCCTTTAGAACAATATCGTTGAAGACATTATTCGTTTCAGTAGACATGCGCCGCAAATCAGGCAGCAACCCACGCCCAAAGACGTGACAGCGTGCACAGTAGCGACTGTATAAAATTTCACCGCGACGCACGTCAGCGTTTGCCTGCATTGCAGGAGGTTTTGGAAACGAAGCCTCGACACTTAACGCAGGCTTTGGCACCACGGCACCACCCAATTTAAAAACAAGCACGCGACCCATATTGCCATAACGATACGCAGCAGAGTCTGCGGTAAGCGCAGCGCCCGTATTAGCGCCTCCATACCCTGCGAGCACAGCGACATATTGAGTGCTATCAATTCGATATGTCATCGGCGCTGCCATGATGCCTGTACCGACATCGAGCTGGAGAAGCCTCCTTCCTGTATCAGCGTCATATACATTCAAGTGACCCTGAACATCACCTTGAAACACGAGACCGCCATCAGTTGACAAAACGCCACCATCCCAACCCGAGGCCGTGGGTTGCTCCCAAAGCACTTTACCAGACACGACATCTAATGCTCGTAAGTAGCCACGCGTCGTTAAAGGCGCAGACACTCCCTTCGTCAGATCAGCAAGTGGTGGCACAGAACCAAACAGAGACTTCATCTGCTTAGGATCATAAAATTCTGGCGGAAAGCCAGCCACCGTAAATGTCCCCTCCAACAAGCCAACTGGGCGCTTATCGGTCGTGATATACACACCGGGCTGCTCAATCACGGGAATAAACACACGCGCGTGACCTGAATCAAAGGACATAGGCATCCAGTTATGAGCGCCACCCATCCCTGGAAAAATCAGTTTCGGGCCGTGACCATAATCTATTGCCGGGTTGGGTATCGGCCGATGTGTCTGTGAATCGATCCCCTTGGTCCAGTTCACATATGCAAAATTATGCGCTGCAAGAACTTCACCTGTTGCGCGATCAAGCACGTAGAAGAAACCATTTTTTGATGCCTGCATCAGCACCCGGCGCTCTCCATGACCGAAGTCGACGGTAGCCTGTATTAGTTTCTGAGTACTGTCATAGTCCCAACGATCACCAGGTGTCGTCTGGTAATACCAGGCTAATTCACCCGTAGCGACATGAATAGCGAGTATTGATGCAGCATACAGATCGTCACCGCCACGACGGCCGTCTGCCGTAATGTCATAGGGTGAACCGTTACCTGTACCAACGTATAGCAGCCCTAGGTCTGCGTCGTAGCTGATGCCGTCCCACACGGTCGCGCCGCCGCCCGCAGACCATTCGTGATGCGCATCCCAGGTCGTTAGTGCTTGAGCCAAGTGAGGCTGGTCTTGCGGTCCCTCTGCAGGATTGCGCGGGACGGTATAAAACCGCCATACAAATGCACCACTCATCGCGTCAAAAGCAGCGACATAGCCACGCACACCGGCAAAATCAGAACCAGCGCTACCAACAATAATACGTCCATCTGCAAATACTGGCGCTGCAGTCAGCGTATACGGATGTTTATTGTCGCGCTGAGGTAGCGTATCTACTTTCCAGACGCGCTTGCCCGTAGCCGCATCAATCGAATGCAGATACCCATCCAAGGCACCAACGTACACGCGCCCACCCCACACAGTCACGCCACGATTGACGGCATCACAGCACGCATAACGACCCCACTGACCATCAACCTCAGGATCATAGACCCACCGCTGCTTGCCGGTGGCAGCGTCGAGGGCATAAACACGACCGAAGTTTCCAGAAAAATACATCATGCCATCGATGACGAGTGGTGTGGCCTCAAGTCCACGGTAAGTTCCTAAATCATATGCCCACGCAAATCCTAGTGATGACACATTGGCGGAATTGATCTGCTGCAACGCTGAGTGGTAGGTACCATCCGGACCACCGCCCACTGTCAACCACTGATCAGGTTCGGTAGCAGCGCGATGCAATCGGTCTGCAGTTACGTTACCTACTGCGGTTGCAGCAGCTCCACCATCCACAGTCGGTGGATGGAAGCGGTTACAAGCAGCGAATGCCACCAGGGACACAGCCGTCAGCACGCCCAAGGCTAGACACGACCATTTCGACCATTTACCCACCGGCGACCCCTTACAAGTCAACGCCTCTTCTGCGTCAAGTGGACTACTAGTGGACTGATAACGTGGCCCGTGCGCGAGCACGTATATAGAGCCTCAAACTCTCGACATCCTCTACCGAGAGCTCATCAAACTTAGGCATATTGTTCAATTCGAGCGCTCCACCACGGACCACGCCAGCAAACGATGTCGCACTCATTGCCACCGCAGATGCACGTAGATCGGGTGCAAACCCTGCTGCGACAACGCCAAGACCGTGACAGGCAAGGCACCGTGTCGCATAAATCGCTTCGCCCGCCTTTGCTCGCATAGGGTCGATTGCAAGGGTTGGCTCATCCAATGGGATGGCTTGCTCGGGCGATGGCTGCTTAGGCATTGGAGCATGGCCATCCAATACAAAGGTCAGTAGCTGATGCGTTTGGCGGCGCGCAACCCAGCCGTGCTGTGCCGCAAGTGAGCCTAGATAGGCAGGCCCTGCCGCGCCCCAACCCGCCACCACAGTCACATACTGATGACCCCCAACCGTGTATGTAATCGGCGCACCGCTGATGCCAATGCCAACGTCCTGGGTCCACAGCTGTTTACCCGTGAGCGCGTCGTAGGCATTGAAGCGTCCATCAGCCTGTCCTTGGAAAACAAGGCCGCCCGCTGTGGTCATCGTGCCTCCATTCCAAACGCCAGGCGTCGGCACGGTCCAGCGTGGTTTTTGCGTCACCGGATCCCAAGCCACTAATGCACTCGTGCCTGCATCCTTCGGCGCATCACCACTACTTAATACAAGTCCGGTATTCAGCTCGGTCTTTTTGAAGACAAAATGTTCCTTATCTATACCGCGATCATCAAAGGTACCGGCCATTTCAATAGTCGGCACATAGACCAAACCTGTCCATTGGTTGAATGACATTGGTTGCCAGTTATGAACACCGATACTAGAGGGCCACTGGGTAACGACACCGTCTGGGTAGCGCGCATTAGCCGCCTCCACAGGTCGACCCGTGGTCAAATCAACGCGCTCAGCCCAGGTCACTTTGCCGAGTTTTTCGGCTGACAATACTTTGCCCGTATAGCGATCAAGCACGTAAAAGAATCCATTCTTAGGTGCGTGCAAGATGACCTTATGCGGCACCCCATCAACAGGAACCGTTGCGAGCGTGATATCCATCGCTGAGACAAAATCCCAACTCTCGCCGGGGGTCGTCTGGTAGTGCCAAACATAGCGCCCGGTCGCAGCATCCAGCGCGACAATCGCGCATAAAAACAAGTTATCTCCGCCTAAGGGACTACGGACCTTGCGATTCCAAGGGGCACCGTTACCGACCCCAATATAGATACGATCCAGCTCAGGATCATAAGTGATGGCGTTCCATACGGTTCCACCACCTCCGATCTTCCACCATTCACCAGTCCATGTTTTGGCTGCCATGGCCATGGCATCGCTTTCAAAACCATCCGCAGGATTACCAGGCACGGTATAGAAGCGCCACAACTGTCGACCGGTCGCTGTGTCATAAGCCGTCACATAACCGCGGTTTGGGCCCCACTCGGAGCCTGCATTTCCAATAATTACGCGGCCACCAAAAACGCGCGGCGGCCCAGTAATTGTGAGCTCATTGTTCTTGTCGGTCGTTTGCACGCTCCACACTTGGTGCCCCGTCTTCGCGGACAGCGCAATCAAACGACCATCTGTGGTTCCCACAAACACACGTCCCTGCCAGTATGCAATACCTCGTGGTCCCCAGGTATAACGCAGCTTGCGTCCCGCCACCTTTGCGACTTCTGGATCATGGCGCCAAAGCAACTTCCCAGACCGCGCATCCACTGCGTGAACCAAGCTTTGTCCCACAGTGAAATATAAAATGCCGTCGACAGCCAAGGGTACGGTGGCGCCGTTTTGAACGTGTCCAAGATCAAGCGACCATGACAGCCCCAGACGACCCACGTTGTCACGATTCACCATCGCTAGTGGGCTCGAGTGCTGCTCGCTGTAGGTGCGTCCATAACTTGGCCAATTGTGCCCATCAGCTTCATTCGCGAGTGCCTTGCCATCGATCTCCGATCGAGCAGAGGCCGCCACTAGAACGAGCGCGCAGATCGCACTCCAGACGATGTGTCGTGAACTCATTGACGCCCCCATATACGATGCCAGACATTATCCGTGCCCGTCCGATTGTAGCCAGAAGCAGAGCAAATAGGCGACGCTATACTGCTTTTTAGTGTCGAGGGCTCCTAAACAATCAGCCTACACCGCTCTGGCGATGCAGCCCTAGCCAAGAAAAATCAGGCTCATATCGATAAACACAGCGTTATACTACTATCCACCAAACCGCCGACGCACCGTTCAGCCAAGAACCCCAGGAATCGTGTTGCGCCTTAAAAATCTATGCTGTAGCGCTTCTTGGTTACGCAGGCCAATACTGCTCACTGGCCTTTTACTGATAACGAGCACTTGGAGTTCTGCCAACGGACTCCAATCCCTGAAGCAAATTCGGGAACGTGGGGTTGTTATGCAACACTTTGAGATCAGCTGCGCTGCAGCAACCATAGCAACAGTGCTGACCTATGGCTTTCATGATGCGGTTGCAGAACGGCCTATTGCTGAGGGGATGCTTCGCTACACATCCGCCGCTAAAGTGAAATCTCAGGGCGGTTTTTCGATGCTCGATATGAAGCACGTGCTTGCAGATCGCGGTTATCATGCTGCCGCATATGGCAAACTCAGCCTTATCCAGCTCAAACTATTTCACGCGCCGATCGTCCCAATAGACAGTTTCGGAAATCATCACTACGTTGTTTTCAATGGCGTTCATGGTCAAAACGTACGTCTTGCAGATCCAGCATTTGGAAATCGCGAAATGCCGATAGACACTTTCACAAAACTTTGGATCGACGGACTTGCCTTTGTTGTAAGCAAATAGATCGATGAAAAACACACTCTCTACTGTTTTAATATTAGTTACGTTATTAATGACTGGTACGCTTGCGCATTCAGCAGCACTGGAGCCTGTAAGTCCACCAGATGAATTAGCGGCCCTACGTTTACAGCTCGCTGCACAACAAGCTATAAACCATGCTCTCCAAGAGCGCATTAACGCGCTTGAAACTGCGCTAGAAGAGCATGCTAGTGGCGCTTCAGAACAAAAATCTCTAGACGCGACTGCACCAGCACCTACAGACCTCGTGGCAACCGACACCAACACAGCAGTTGCACAATCACTGATTACAAAGCAGCTTTTGATACAAGCCCCTGGAACTATCCGCTTGACTCCAACCGCAAACTGGAGCCACTCTGGCGCACAAAGTGAGCACTATAATTATTCGCGTTTCGCCGTGGGCGTTGGCCTGGGATTACCTGCTGGACTCACCGCAACCGCTGTCATCCCCTACACCTTGGCCGATACCTACTATGGCTCGAACAGTGGCTTTGATGACCTTTCGCTTGCTCTGCAAAAGCAGTTTCTTGCTGAAACGACCCGTCTGCCAACGATTGTTGGCAGCTTGAACTTCACCAACAATACCAGCAACAAAGCATTTCAGGATCCCTCGATTGGAGGGGCATTCAAATACTACGATCTCACTCTTTCGGCATTTAAGACGCTCAGCCCAGTTGTCATTTATGGCAATCTCTTTTATTCGCGCGCTGTAAAGCGGTACTTCGCCTTATATTATGAAAGCCCCTTCAACGGCACGATCCAACCGGGCGATACCAAGGGCATAAGTCTTGGCGTGTCACTCGCGGCGACACCCGCTATCTCAATTAATACAGGACTTACCTTCGATTTCGGACGCGGTACACGTTACGCGCGCGACGGCTTACCGGAATATACAGGCGCCGGAGTCACTGACGGCCGCCTGAGCCTAGGCGCTGGCTTTTTATTGACTAAACACTGGTTTCTCGGAATAACAGCCGAAGCCGGCGTCACCAAAGACGCATCGGACTTTATTTTCTCAATCGCACTACCCTATCGTTTTTAGGACAGCGCCTTTTATTGTGGCGTGTGGTCTATAGATGGGACATGTACATCAGCCAAATCGCCTGCTTGATAGGCAGCCGCAATCATTTGATATCCACGCTCTAAGTGCTGCGTGTGGCGTTTCACGTTGAACAGCTGACTAGTGGCAATATTATCAAGACGTGACTTAAAGCCATTAAGAAGCTTCGGCTCCATAGCGAGCTTCACAGCATAGCTTACATAGGCATCTAGGTCCGTAACGATTAAGTCAGCTAGGCCTGCAGCAGTCAGAACGCTCGCACCCATGCGCGCTGCAAGCGTCTGTCCTAAGCAGGTCAGTACCGGCACACCAACCCGTAACGCATCGCTCGCCGCCGTCCCAGCACTATAGGGCTGCGTGTCTAGGTACAGATCAATCACTTTCAGTCGCGAAAGATATGCGTCTGGCGCCACTCGCTCAGCAAATACCAGACGATCCAACGTGATTCCAGAACGCTGCGCTTCACGTCTTAGGTTTTCCACGACCTCATGGCTATCGGCATAGAGAAATAACATGGACCTTGGAACCCGATCCAAGACGGTCATCCACGATTTAAAGACTTCCGGAGTCATTTTGTAATTGTTATTAAAACAACCATACACAAAAGCATCGTCAGAAAGGCCCAGTTCCTGCCTCGACGAAACGACCGGGGACACTAGTCTTTTCGAATCATTTGGCTGGTAGGTCGGCAGATAAAGTATGCGCTCCGTGTAGTATTTCCGCATTTGGGACGGCACAAGTACAGGATCTGCGACCAAATAATCCATGAACGACGCGCCACTCGTGCCAAGGAAACCAAGGTAACTCACCTGCACGGGCGCGAGTCGCTTACTAAATACTGCCGGGCGCGCACCCGCCGAAAAACCATTGAGGTCGACCGCAATATCGATCTGATGTCCCCGCATTTGTGCGACGACTTCTGAATCAGATAACATATCAGCATCGATCCAGTGCTCAAAAGCAGTGCGAACACGCGTCTGCAGCGGGTCGTCAGGACTGCTCCGCAGTGACACAGCATATAGCTCGATCAATGAGCGGTCATGGGTCTCGAATACCTCGGCCATTAGTAAAGACACAGCATGCGAACGAAAATCGCTAGATACATACGCAACGCGCAAGCGACGTCCGCTTAATGGTGCGATTACAAGGCGGGTTTCATCACTTTCAAAGCGCTCAGCCCATATAGCAGCCGCTTGGCGCAGAACGTCTGGCTCCTTAACTAAGCTCAGTGCGCAGAAGGGAGGACATACTCGTTCTCCGGCCTTTATACCTTCGACAAGACGCTGCAAAGCAGCATCAGCACCGGCCCAATCGCATAATTTGAATTGAGAATGCAGCAAAAGCCCAGGAACATCGTGCAGCGCGCTATCGAGCGCTAAGGCACGCCGAAAGCAAGTTATCGCCTTCGCGTGTAACTCGAGGTCCATCAGTACGCCGCCTTGATTTCGAAGCGGGATGGCATCATTGATATCCATTCGGGCCGCTTGCTCATAGCACCTAAGGGCAGCCAGCCACTCCCCACGACACTGCAGGACCACCCCTTGCGCATTCAGCGCGACCGAGTCTTGGGGATTTAGCGTGAAGGCGCGCTCAAAGCTCGCCATCGCTAAAGCGAGATTGTGTTCTGCAAGGTAAAACGTGCCGAGTGCGCGGTGAATAGTGGCGGACTCCGGATCCAGTTCGACTGCACGCGATAGACTGCGCAAGGCTGCACTGGGACGCCCCATTTTCTGGCAGGTCAGAGCGTATCTCCAATGCAATTCAGCACTGGCAGGAGCTATATCGAGCGCCTCCTGAAAACAAAGCGCGGCTTCTGAAAACTTCTCTTCGGCATGTAAAGATCGACCCAAGCCAAGCCGAGCTTCGATGTGCGCACGATCAAGTGCGTAAGCTTTTTTATATAGCGCTTTGGCTACTGACCAATCGTTTTGGTCAGCATGCAGATCGGCGAGTGCGGTATAGATAATGGCACTTGGTACATGCTTATTGAGAAACGCGGTCAGTAGAGACTTTGCTTTCTCTGACCCGCCCACGGCGCGCGTCGCGGCGGCATAACCGCATAACGCGAGAGCATCGTGTGGCTCCCGCTCATGTATATATTGATAAGCTTTTAGTGCGAGCTGATGGTTACCTACACGCTCAGCCTTCTGCGCGGTTGCGTGCAGTGCATTTTGGGACGCTACGTCCCCACGATCAGCAAGCACCTGGCCGATAAAACGCAACCAGGACAGAGCTCTTCGGGAGAGGCTTAGTTTTAACATTCGATGATCAGCACTTCAGATAATCTAACGGCTGAGCGCTTGTTCAGGCCATCATGGACATGGCTGCGATTATCCACCAGCCGTAAAAAAAAGACCGACTCGCGCCGGCCTTAATTTCGTAGCAACATTCCCGACCGGGAACATTCTACTTAATGGCGGTGATGCGAACCACCGTCTGAGCCGCTGCCACCGCAGCTGCCTTTACCGGCGACGAACTTGCTCATTTCTGCATCTGTCAGAGCCGCCGCCTGATCCGACGAATCTACCGCACGCGCAGTTGCCTGCTTATCAGCCGAATGGGCGAACGCAACGTTCGACACAGCAGCAACAAGCAATCCCGCTACCAAACCAAGTTTACGAACTAAACGCATAATTTTATCTCCTGACTACTTACACTCTGGAAAGCCGCCCTCTTGTTAGGCGCCGGACTACCATTCATTTACTGCGACCTGCGTCACAATAGCAGGGAAAGTGATGAATTTGGAAATATTGATACTGAGGTCCAAGCCCTTTTGTATGATTTGGTGCGGAATATTTAACATAATCCTGTCACTAACCAGTTTTAACTAGGGATATCCCATACGCACCGGCGTTGCCACTCGGATACCGTAATGATCTCGCGAGCAGCGACATCCCATAAAATGCATTTAAGTGACGCAAGGACGCGGGAGAGCGGGATACGCACGACTTCTGCAAAGCGCGCTTCGTTTTTCCAGTGAAATGCGGCAAGCCGATAGTTTGGGATCGCTGTCGATAAATGGTGCACATGATGAAATGCGATATCAAGCGTGAACCAATTTAACCACCGTGGGAGCAGCAAAAAACTTGTTCCATGAATAGCGCCCTCATCGACGTGCCATCCAGTCGTTGTGCTTGCATAGGATTTGTCAAAATTGTGCTGTACGGTAAATAGAACGATGCCAGCAGCGCCTGCTAGGGCAATAGACGCAAGACATATACCAACCACAAGCCCAGACCCACAGGCTCTGTAGACACAGACCCACATTCCTATGAAGACTATATTATGCAGCGACATATAGCGGAACTCTGCGGACGTTTTCCAGTAGCGCGTTTGATAGGTCGCCACGTGCGCTCGTAAAGAGTCGCGAGGACTAGCGATTTTCTGACGCAGCATATGCCAGCACAATCCAATGCTTCCGCGGAGCCATGTATAGCGTGGATTAAAAACGAGATAGATAAACCCCGCAATCGGTGACGCATAGACGCTGCATTTCCAACGGTAGAATCGCTTGCTACCGGATGTCATAGCTGCGTACTCCGTTATAGAGCGAGTCGCATATGGCCCACGATATACCTCCCAGTCACCGTTATGCGCGTGATGATAGTCGTGATTCTTTGCCCAGACATATTGTGGCATTCCCGTCAGCACACCCAAGACAAATCCCATAATACGGTTTGTCGATCGATTCTTGAATAGACTGTAGTGACCACAGTCATGCATCAAAGTAAAAGCTCGTAAGGTGAATAAAGCGAGCACCGGAATTAAGGCAAGCAAAAGCCACACTGAAAAATTGACCGCTTTCGCGGCTAACCACCAGAGCATTACGATCGGCACTACAGTTGTCGCGACCTGAATGATCGCAATGTGATCCGCGGCAGCAAAATTCTTATCACGCAGAGCAATGCGCAAATGCCGGATGTCCTCGAAGAGTGCCACTTTATGGGCTCCTACTGCGTCCTTGAGAAACCAAGTCTACCGTACACTGAACAAACCACCAGACTTAGCTGTAGGCTCACTTAACCACGGAACCACGATTGGCGCCACCCTTGTCAGCACATGTGTGGCTGTGACCTCGCCTCCAATGTAGCGTAAGACGATCAATAGCGCCGACTGCTTACGAGTATCACATTGATGAGTATGTCCCACCTCGCCACCGCTTGGTTGGGACTCAGTGACAAACGGCATCTTTGCATACTCAGACACACAACCCGATGTAGTCAGTGTGCGAGAGAGCGTGAATGTTTTATACAGGTAGACGTAGTCTCCTTAAAAGCCCAATTTAGTCATGGCATGAGACGCCAAAGTACCGATGTGATGGCGTCCTTTAACGACGTACCATACGAGCCCCACTCCCAGAATGACTGCGATATACACAAATGCACCCCAGGTGTTGAACCAAGGCGTGCCATACACCGACTCACGAGGCCATGCCAAGTTAAGCGCCATGCCTGCGCCCCAAAGCACCGCGGTGACATTGACGACTAGCCCCCACCGACCCATTGTGAAAAAACGACCGGCGGTCACATCCGACGGAGGCCACTGCCCTTGAATACGTTTTTTTAACATCGGTGCCGTCACCATTAAATACGCCATGTAGATCATGATGACTGCGATTGATGTCAGCACCGTAAAGATTTTTGGCTGCCCGATATTGATGACAAGAATGAGTACGGCGATCAGACCGACCAAGATCGCAGGTCCAATAGGCGCCTGCGTCCTCGGGTTTACCCGCGCAAGCTGCTCGGAAAACGGCAATGCATTATCACGCGCCATAGCAAACGTGAGTCGAATAGCAGCGGTGTGCACAGCCAGCGCACAGACGCTCACCGCCACCACGATACAACCTAGAAAGATTTTCGCCAGCGGACCCCACATCACTTGCTCGACAATGTACTGTAGGCCACCATCACTACTGCCAATCTGAGGGTCATCTAAATGTGGTGCCGACAAGATAGCAAACACCAAAATGGCGCCACCAATCACGAATGAAGCCAACACGGCTCGCAAAATGGCGCGAGGCGCCGTACGGCGCGGCTCCATAGTCTCTTCGCCCAAGGAACTTGCGGTGTCAAAACCGTACATCACATAACCCGACGCAAGCGATGCCACCAGGAACGCGCTGAGAAAACCGCCACTCCTGTCAGCTCCATAGCCGTGAGTGGTAAAAAAGACAGCGGGGCCGCGGATCGAGTGCAAAGCGAGGATAATTGCAATGAAACACGCAGCGATGAGCTCAATAAATACCCCCGCGCTATTGATCATCGCCATCAAACGCACACCCATTGCGTTAATCACTGTCGTCAAGACAATCAATGCTGCCCCTAAGATCACAGCATTGCTCGCGAAATCGTGCGGACCCGTCCCATCACCAATGATCTGAAACCCGCTCCATAGACGTGGCAGGTTTAGCTGCAGCGCAAGCACTGTCGCTGACAAACTGACGATGGATGCCGTGAGCATCAGCCAGCCCGAGGACCACCCGACGCCACGACTGCTAAGTAATTTTGACCAGTTGTACACCGAACCTGCTATTGGGTACTGGGCCGCCAGCTCCATGAAACACAGCGCGACAGCGAGCTGCCCGACAAGCACCATGGGCCAGGACCACAGATAGGCCGGTCCCGCCGTCCCAAATCCAAAATAGAACAGCTGAAAAGTTCCTGTGAGTATTGAAATGTAGCTGACGCCAGCAGCAAAGCTACCAAACGCACCAATGCTACGATCCAATGATTGCCTATAACCAAAGCGCTCCATCCCATTATCAGCGCTTGCAGCAGACTGTTGCCTAGTCATTTATTCCTCTATCCTCCAGCAAACAGGCACCGATCAGTCAATAACAATCAATAGCTTCTAGCTCGGGATGCATCGACGAGTGAGTTCGGCGCTAACCCTTAGATGCTTGAGCATTAGAGGCTGGCACCAGCCTCATTGCTAATCTGTGACCGAGATTGATTCCGGGGCGCTCTACCAGCACGTGCGCCGCAAGAGCTACAACAGTGACAAGTCCTACAGAAACCATCGTCATTATCCAAAAGCACAGCGGTGAAGTTGCTGCAAACGCTCGCACCGGCGCAATCGAGTAAATGATTGTATAAATAATGCCATGCAGCAGGTAGACCCCATAGCTGATATTGCCGAGACGACGCGCATAGCGGCTTGTAAGCACTCCCCAGACCGTACATCCAACAGACACGAGATAAAATGCGAGACCGATCAGGAGAATCGCACCTGCACTATAAACGTCATCAAAGCACGTCATGGCAAGTGCCACACACAACACCGCGATCGCAGAGCCAATTGAGCCTCGAAGATACGGTGGTAATTGCGTGCGCTGCACAGAGGCGCACACCATGCCACTGAAAAAAAGTGCCGCAATTATCGAATAACTGGCACCGTGATTTAAGCCAGCCGAGACTGCGTACAGCAACGACAAAGTTAGCCCAGCCACACTAAAGGCAAGGTGCAGGTGAGTGACGCGCACCAACCAGGCAAGCACTGGTAGCAACAGATAAAATTTCCACTCGTAAGCAAGTGTCCATGTCACTCCACGCATGATATCGGTAGGATTCTCATACCCGTTGATCGGCCCCAGCCCTCGGATACCCAGCGCAAGCCAGCGACCCGCTTCGCGCAGTAGTTGTGTGGCGGGTTCATTTAGTTGCAAGCCGGTCCGCGCAAGCACAATAACCAGCACCGCTGTGACAGCCAGTAGGTAAACAGGGCCAATGCGACACACACGCCCAATGTACAACTTCAGCCAACTCAGATCACCTTGGTTGCGTATGACCTGCGACCAAAACAAGTAACCCGTGATCATGAAGAACATCTCTACGGACAAATTCCCAAGATATTCGTAGAAGCTGCCACTGGAGCTCGGATTTGTGGCGAGATTTAGATAGGTACCACGAAAGCGGACCGCGTGAGAGAGGGCGACTCCAAACGCCAATACTGCGCGCAAGCCGTCAAGCGTATAGACCCGAGTGGAGTCCGACAGAGTCTGACCATCTGCAAGCTGAAACAGGCGCGTTCCGGCGAGCGCAAACAGCGCGGCTAGAATCACGAAGAACGGCCAGACCGACAGGACGTTCAGCGACATATAAAGTGCCTGCTCATGCACTCATCTTATCCTATGAACCGCAAACCACAACACGCCAGCCACCGCGGATCTCGCTCTACAAAGGGGTACTCGTTCGTACCGAAACCGGATAGTCGGGCGCACGCATAAACTGCTGGCGCTTTCGACTAAAAGCAATACTTATATAATTGATTTTAATCATCTTTTTACTCGGCCGGGTCTTTAACTGAAATGCCGCTAATGGCGCGTCCGAAAAGACTCGACCGACGATCGTCTAGTTCGCAGCCAGTTGGTCATGACAGCAATCTCGCGGCTTGTCCCTTGTCAGCAATCAAACTCGCTGCCTGCTTATCAAAAGACACGCATGTCTCGCCACCGAACCGCCGACCTTGGAAGGCAATCAAACCATCAGCGAAGTCCCCACACGCACGAAGCAATTTAAGGCCCGCTTCCACTGCGACGCGGTTAACCGTCACGTTAGCTGCCCGAACCAAAGCCTCAACTGTTGTCGCGATGTCGGGTGAAGCTAAGCCATACATGCGCCGCAAAAGCCAGACAAGTTCACACAAGACCGGCAGCGGCACGGCTCTGCTTTTCAGGATCACGAACAACCGCGCGAACGAGTACGTTGGTGTCGACCGTAACCTTCACAAACGTCCCGATCAGCCAGCCGACGCCGCGTCGCTGATCTCCTAAAGCGTGGCTGTCTTTTTAGTTTTATCTGCCAAACAATCGATAAAGTCTTCGATTGTTCCCTTGGGAGCAGCAGCCTGGAACGTGACCCGTCCGTCAGGCGATTTGAAAACATCAACCTGCTGTCCTGACTCAATACCCAGATGCCACAGCAAAGCCTTTTTGAAGGTCACTGGCCCTCGGGCGGTCACCGTCAGGTTGGTCATGCTCGATTTCTTAACTTAAACCACGTAGTAATGTAAACGTACATTACGACGGCACTTAGGCAAGTAGCGCTTGGGAGCCACGTGCAACCGGTGCGCAAGCACTTCCCGTGGCGGATCTGGGCCGGCAAACCACTGAAGATGCTTTGGGAAATGGTGCGCCCGGAAGGATTCGAACCTCCGACCCCCTGGTTCGTAGCCAGGTACTCTATCCAGCTGAGCTACGGGCGCGCAATTAACTGATATCTCATGCTTTATTCAAAATCGACGGTTGCTCGTCCGTCAAGCGTGAGGCCGCGCATTGTACACGTCTCAGGCCGTGCGTGGGCAAAAATGCGACTGAGAGCCCCACCGCCTGGGTAAGCCCTCCAGAAACAGCAGCACCGCGCACACAACCCTCCCGAGAAGCACTAAGCTCACCCACTCGAAACAGGCTAAGAAGACGTATGCCAGCCCACCAACACATCGACCTCCCTGATGGGATCTGCCTAGACCACCCCGACGCCACCGCCAGCGTCATCTGGCTCCATGGCCTCGGTGCTGACGGTAGCGACTTTGTGCCAATCGTCCCGGAATTGCATCTGTCCCCCACGCTCGCAGTCCGCTTCTGGTTCCCAAATGCGAACGTCATGCCAGTCACTATCAATAATGGTTACCGCATGCGGGCCTGGTACGACATCAAAAGCCTATCTTTGGACGATCGTGCCGACGCGCAAGGACTGCACGCATCTGTTCACCGCATTAGCGGAATGATCGATGATGAAATCCGCTCTGGTATAGCGCCTGAACGCATTATCCTGGTGGGCTTCTCACAAGGCGGCGTGGTCGCACTGCATACAGCCCTTACAGTCCCACACCGCATCGGTGGCGCGATCGCATTGTCAACTTACCTGCCACACACCACTACACTGGACTCAGCACGCGTAACCACACATACCGACCTACCGATTCTGCAGTGCCATGGCAAGCATGATGATGTGGTCAGCTTTGCCATGGGTCGTGCAGCATATGCTTGGCTGTGCAGCCACGGCTATCAGCCCGAATGGCATGAGTACCCAATGGAGCATTCGGTCTGCGCAGCTGAAATGACTGACATTGGTAGTTGGCTGACAAACCATCTTGCAACGCCTGCCCTCCAATATTAATAAAAACTACCTAAACTCATCGCTCAGAAGAACTAGCCTAACCGCTTACTTAGGATTCACCATGTCAATCGCTCCTCGCCAGCTGATTTTCTACATCACACTGCTTCTTGGTGCGTTCTTAGCTCAGACCTCATTAGCTAGCGCCTCCAGCAGTACCAATGACATCGCTGTGCGTCAGCTGGTTGAGAAAAACCTCCCTAGTCTTATCACCTACTACACGACGCTACACGCAGCACCAGAACTCTCTCACCAAGAAGCGCATACAGCCGAGGGGATCGCACAAGAACTGCGCTTTGCAGGTTTTGAGGTCATCGAGCATATCGGCAAATATGAATCTTCAAAGCTAAAACCAAGTGGGGTCGCAGGTGTGCTAAAAAATGGCCCTGGCCCCACAGTACTGATTCGCGCTGACATGGATGCACTACCAATCGAAGAAAAAACGGGACTGCCCTATGCCAGCACCCGTCGTATGACCGCAGATAGCGGAGTTGAAGTGCCCGTCATGCATGCATGCGGTCACGACATACACGTAACGTCACTTGTAGGCGTCGCGCGCGTCATGTCTAAACTAAAAAATAACTGGCACGGAACACTTGTTCTGATTGGCCAGCCCGCCGAAGAAACAATGGATGGGGCGCTATCCTTACTGCACGATAATTTATATGGCCGCATCCCGAAGCCGGACTTTGCTCTTGCGCTGCATGACAGCGCAGACGTCCCTGCGGGGTCGATCTCGCTCACGCCTGGCTATACCCTCGCGATGTCGACGCAAATGGATGTCACGGTCCGTGGCGTGAGTGGTCACAGTTCGCGCCCAGAAGCGGCGAAAGACCCCATTGTGCTCGCTGCAAATATCATCATGCAATTACAGACGATTGTTTCTCGTGAAATTTCCCCGTTTGATCAAGCCGTACTTACGGTCGGCACTATCCATGGGGGCATCAAACGCAACATCATCCCAGACGAAGTGAAGCTGGAGATTAACTTACGCGCCTACAAAGAAGACGTCCGGCAACATCTGATTGAAGCGGTGGTCCGCATTAGTCGTGCAGCTGCACTCGGCGCTGGAATGCCAGAGGATCGGTTACCGGTCGTTCGCGTCATTGAAAACGAGTTTGCGCCTGCATTATTTAATGATGAGGCACTGTACATACGACTAAAGCCGGCATTTGAACGTGCCCTGGGGAAGGCTCACGTCGCAAAGCAGGACCCCGCAATGGCTGGCGAGGACTTTGGGCACTTAGGGCTAGAGCGCAGCATTCCGGTCTTTATGTTTTGGCTGGGCGCAGCGACACCAGAGGCGCTAGGCAAAGCCAAAGCCAGCGGTATAGCGAACCCAGGATTGCACAGCTCTGGATTTGCCCCAGATCCCGAGCCCACATTACGTACTGGAGTCATTGCGATGAGCACGGCAGCACTCGAATTACTTGCCCACTGACCGCGCCTACATCCTTTAGGAGCACGATTGAGTTAGATATCGAGCTCAACCGACTGCAAAGGCTTAGAACAGCACAGCAGGACCTCACCTACACCCGGCTCCATGAGCGGTGGCTCAGCGTATGTAACCGCACCGCTTTTCATGATGCTCAGACAGGTATTACAAACACCGGCTCGGCACGAAAATGCGGGCGCCAAACCATGGCTTTCAGCAAAGTCGAGCAAGGACTCAGCAGCCGGATCCCACGCGACGGTCTTACCCGACTTTAAAAAAGTCACGTAGATGGGCACATCCGTCTCGCTCACTTTAGCGCAGCTGTATTGGAGCTTAAGCCTAAGTGACGCGCCATATAGTCAATGATGTCGTGCACTGTGCCCTCAAAATTATCGGGCGCTAGTGGGCCAGGCTGGTAGTAACGACTCTTAAGGCCTTTTTGCAACTGCTCAAGCTCGCGCCGATCTTCGGCACAAAAATCTTTGCACAGCTGCACATAGTCAGTCACTACCTTGGATGTGGGGTCACTGGCATTACCAGTAACGCCCCAGCGGATTGCGACCGTGTCAGGCGTCAATGGGCGCGTGCACATATATAACGTGAAGTGCGGACAAAAGCCCACTACAAAGCTTGGAAAAACACTGTAAAAAACGTCTGATCGACGTTCCTTCTCACTTAGGTCAGGATGATATGGCCCACGCTCAGGGCAGGTAGGATTAAAGTTGGATCGGTAACCGGTAAAGGCTGCTCCGTTAGGCAGCTTTTCACAAAGCGCCGTTGGCGTAATCGGGTGCAAGGTAGTCGGATGCAGCGGACTGAGGTGGTAACCTTCCATGAAATTCTCGACCACACACTTCCAATTCGTATTCCACACTTCTTCTGCGCCAAATAGAAAGTTCTGTTCAGCCGGATGATAGTTTTTGATTACAGGAGCAATAGGTTCAAGTGCCTCACGTAATGACGAAGCCGCTCCATCCAAATTGACAAAGATGTATTCCTGCCATAGCTCGCAACGAAACTCATGCAAATGGCATTGGGATTTCTGAAAGCCAGCGCTTTCTTGCATGAGAGGTGCCGCCAACAAATG
Source organism: uncultured Pseudomonadota bacterium (assembly GCA_903832085.1). Taxonomy (GTDB): domain Bacteria; phylum Pseudomonadota; class Gammaproteobacteria; order Steroidobacterales; family Steroidobacteraceae; genus CAIKZZ01. Next base: position 64,107 of record CAIKZZ010000010.1, read on the forward strand.
CCCATCTATCCCATAAGTCCAGCCATGGTATCCGCACGTAAAGCGTGCGGCGTGACCGGCCCCGCGCGCGACGACATTGCCACGGTGGCGACAAACGTTTGAAAGCACCTTAACCTGACCAGCCTTGTCTCGTACAACCACCAACTGCTCATCAACTAACTCAGTTGTGTAGTAATCGCCAGGCTTAGCGATTTCTCCTGCATGACCGATACAGATCCATTGGGTGCGGAATAATTGGTCTCGCTCCAGTGCTAGATAATCGCTCGAGGTATAGCACTCCGCCGGCATCGCGCGCGGCGTCTGTCGCGCAGCCTGTAAGCGTTGTCCGAGCTCCTCGCGGAGCGCCTGCACGGTATTTGCGGGTTGAGCAGCCATATCTGTCCTAGCGAATGCTTTTTTGAGCTACAGCATTGCTAGCAACAGCTGGATCTTCAGCTGCTATCAATTGCTGTAGCTTTTGGCGGAAACTTAACGGCGCACGATCAATGGCAAGATCAATATTAGCAGATGTTTTATGCTTAAAGCCCTGCTGAACCGCTTCTAAAATTACTTTGTCCTCTGAAAATGCCCCGCGTACGCTTTGATCCATCAAGGCAGAAGCCTTGTCATTGTTAAGTGCAAAATTACGCATTTGGAACCAATAGTAGCGCGTGCGCTCATCATCTAACGGCGTCATAAAATTATATGAGTCCATGACGGCCGCATCGGGACGCAACTCAGCGCCATCGCCACCGTGGCCGGCGGGTACGAAGACCGCTTTAATAAGAGCATGACTCGGAAAACGTACCTCATAATGCTGCAGGCGATCACAGCGCCCCTTGAGTGGAATAAGCGGCGCATAGAACGGCGCGATGTCAGCGTCACGCATCCACCGAGACGCCGTAACGCCATCGGCAGCAACTGTCGTCTTAACGGGCTCTCCCTCACACGACGCGTCTCCAAACGAGGATGGGTGGACCCACGCGACATGCGACGGATCTAGCAAGTTGTCGGTGATGTAAAGATAATTGCAGGTCACCGTCATGTCACCGCCCTGATTGCGGTCCCAGCCCGGCTCGCCGTAATGCTCGACTTTGAAGATGGTGGCGGGATCTGCACGCTGCGCGTCGCCCATCCAGACCCACACCAGCCCATAGCGCGATACGGCAGGATAGCTGCGGACTTGAGCGCCAGTTGGTATTTTGGCAGACCCCGGGACATGCACGCACTTGCCCGCACAGTCAAATACAAGGCCGTGGTAGCCACACTCGATGTCATCGCCTTTGAGGCGGCCCATTGATAATGGCAGTTTACGGTGGGGGCACGCATCTTCCAGAACGACTGGATCACCTTTGTCCGTCCGGTACAGCACCACACGCTCACCCAATACGGTGGTCGGATATAAAGCGCGAGTGACTTCCTCATCATGCGCCGCAACATACCAAGCGTTCTTTACAAACACGGCCTGCCCCCTTCAATACACCAAGCCGGTCAGTGTCCCGGTTGGCTGCGATCGCTTATCATACGATACTTGGCACAGACTCTCATCCCTGTCACCCTTCAGGTCTAGTGTATTTTTACTTACCCCACACAGGAATATACCGGTGAAAACTCGCGCTGCAATTGCGTACGCTGCTGGCAAACCATTAGAAGTCGTCACCTTAGACCTTGATGGGCCAAAGGCCGGCGAGGTGCTCATTGAGCTCAAAGCCACAGGCGTCTGCCACACGGATGAATTTACGCGCTCAGGCGCGGACCCAGAAGGCCTGTTCCCCGTCATCTTCGGCCACGAAGGCGCTGGTATTGTTGTGGATGTGGGACCCGGTGTACGGTCAGTCAAAAAGGGCGACCACGTCATTCCTCTCTACACACCCGAGTGCCGTGAATGCAAAAGTTGCACGTCGCACAAAACCAACCTATGCACAGCAATCCGCGCCACTCAAGGCAAGGGCGTCATGCCAGATGGCACCTCCCGCTTTTCAATTGGCGGTGAAAAAGTCCACCACTATATGGGTTGCTCAACGTTTTCGAATTACACAGTCATGCCAGAAATTGCGGTTGCTAAAATCCGTGAAGACGCTCCTTTCGATAAGGTGTGCTATATCGGCTGTGGCGTCACCACCGGTATAGGCGCAGTGATTAACACTGCAAAAGTGGAACCCGGTGCCAATGTTGTTGTATTTGGTCTTGGCGGCATCGGGCTCAATGTCATACAGGGCGCCCGCCTTGCAGGAGCCAACAAAATCATCGGCGTCGATGTCAATCCGAAGCGTAAGGCGCTCGCTGAAACTTTTGGGATGACCCATTTTGTGAATCCCAAGGAGGTTGAGGGCGATTTAGTCGCCTATATCGTTTCCTTAACTGATGGCGGCGCTGACTATAGTTTCGAATGCGTAGGCAATGTGGACTTGATGCGGCAAGCTCTTGAGTGCTGCCACCGTGGCTGGGGTGAATCAATCATCATCGGGGTTGCAGGCGCGGGCCAAGAAATCAAAACTCGCCCCTTTCAGCTGGTGACCGGTCGGGTTTGGAAAGGTACTGCGTTTGGTGGCGCCCGCGGCCGTACCGATGTACCGAAAATCGTCGACTGGTACATGGATGGCAAAATCTCCATCGATCCTTTAATCACACACGTGATGCCGCTAGAGCAGATCAACACGGCATTTGATCTCATGCACTCAGGCGATTCGATCCGCAGCGTTGTGACGTACTAAATCGAGCGCTACCCACATCACATAGTCTGTGATGTTGGTAGCGAGCGGCACAGACGCTTAATGCCCGCTACCACCAAACCGGTAACTGATCTGTAGACCCAGCGTCCGCGGCCGATTCACAGTGTTGGCCTTCACGAACTGACCATAGTTCGACGATAAAATTGCCCGCGTATCACTTAGGTTCTGTCCATAAATCTGCATCGACCAATCATCTTTGGATACGCCAAGCGACGCGTCGTACGTTGTCCACGGTAAATTGTCGAACACAATCGAATTTCCCTGCAACGTAGTCGATAAATGATCCGTCGTTGAGAATGAGTGCGCCTGATGCACGGCTGCGACCTGCCAAAACGCCTGATAATCACCAAACGCAAATTCGTAGCGCACGCGAATATTGCCCTGAAAGGGCGGCGAGTTTGCTAGCGGCGAGCCTAAGGTGCCGAATGGATTCACAATGTTAATCGGCTGACCAGTCTGTGGGTCCACCAACGCGAGAGTCTTCACAACTGCGCTCGTGTTCCAGGCAGCTGAAGCGTTTAAGGTTAAACCATGCGTCACGCGCGCGACCACAGACGATTCAAAGCCACGCACACGATAGCTCGGTCCGTTCGTGGTAAAGATCAAATTACCCGTGACGCCTGGATCGAAAATGGAAATCTGCGTGTCTTTCCAATCTTCCTGATAAATCGCACCATTGACCTGCAAGCGATGGTTAAGCCACTCGGTTTTCCAACCAAGCTCGTTGTTCAACAGCACGTCAGGGGCATACGCGAGCGGTGGCGTAAATAGCCCGTAGATCGGTGAGCCGGGCTGAATCACTGACTGAGCACGATTAAAGCCGCCCGGGCGAAAGCCTTGGCTCCACGTGTAGTAGGCCAAAATATCGGGCGTTACATGCCATGACAAGTTCGCGCGACTACGAAAGCCGCTGTAGGTCGTGTGCAGGTTCTTCGCATCGAGATTGTTGCCATTCGACTGTGGCGGACCACAGGGCGACGTTGGTATGCCGCCGTTGTACGGCCCGTAAATTTCACAGCCAAAGCTACCTGCGTTTGACCCCACTTCGAAGTTCTCAGTACGGTAATAGCGCGTACCTAAGGTCAGCGTGAGTGTTTTGGGTATGACATCAATATCCACCGAGCCAAAGGCTGCGGATTGCTTGTAGCCACGCGTGATGTCATCAAAAAACATGTCTCCCGCTTGACGCGTGTTTGGGTTCGACGAAGTCGTCCCAGCAGGTGGCGCAATCGGCACAAAATGAGGGCTACTGCCGTAGTGCCAGTCAGCCAGCTCACTAATTTTATAGTTTTCCCAGAACACACCACCCACTGCGCGCACCCGCCAGTCATCCGGCGTACTTAAACGCATTTCGTGGCTCTGATGGGTCGCATGCTCTGTGTCCGTCCAAAATGCACTTGGCGAATAGCATTGACCTGCTGAACCTGCGGTTGGAACACCACCGACAAAAGGATATCCCGGATAATCGCACTGGTAATACCCGTCATACACCGCACGCGCATAGTTGGTGTAATCCTGCTGCTGCGACACATTGCGGGTCAGGTAGCCACCCGTGTACACGAATTTCAATTGATCAATGCGACCATTGATCGTCAGCGCCGTGCTTTCAAACCTGTCTTTATTGAAAGACGGGTTGTATAACTGTACCGACAGGTCCGGTAGCGCAGTGCCAAGCCCATCATAGGCCTCAGACCAGAACACACCTTGTGAATTCAGGTCTTGATATGACTGGGCCAGCAACACATTCCAATCATCATTAATCTTGTATAGACCCGAAACCCGCAACCCCTGGTACGTCACGGGATTGATGGCATCTGCCGCAATGGCGTAATTATTAATCGTCGGGCTCGCTGGTACCACGCCGCCGAAGTAATTAACGACGACCTTGTCGGTCGGGGCACGGGCAAATGTGCCTGGAATATTATTGATGTAACCGCCGCGCTGATCGTTGTAAACCACCGCACGTACCGCAAACTTGTCGGCAATCAATGGCAGGTTGAGCATGACATCAACGTTGGCGCTGGCGTTACCATGCGCGGTCACCGCATAGCCTGCATTCACAGCACCTTCGGTCACGTTAATTTTTGGTTTATTGGTAATGTAGCGCACGACACCCGCTTCGGCGCCGGCACCAAATAATGTTCCCTGCGGACCTTCGAGCACTTCGACGCGCTCAAGATCAGCGGCATAAATATCCAGATTGCGTCCAGGCAACTGACCCGACTGGTCATCGATATACACGGCGACTGTTGGAAAGCTGCCGACCGCACCAACGCCCTGCTCGCCCTGATTGCCGGTGGACAATCCACGCATATAGACTTCGCTCCGACCAGGACCTGCGCCTGCTGAAGTCACGTTCGGCAGGTATTTCACGTAATCATCAAACGTTGTGACATTTAACTGCATCAGCGTTTCGGCGGTCAGCGCCTGAACGGTAATAGGCACGTCCTGAATATTTTCTGAACGACGCTGGGCCGTAACCACGATATCTGCGATCTGGTCGGAGTCAGCGACTCCAGCCGCAGTTGCGGCAGAGGCAACCGATGCAGAAACCGCATGTACAGCTAAAATAGTTACTACAGCGACGGACAACTGACGATTCGTTTTCATGTGCCTTATCCCCTCGCGCGGGCTTAAACCTGCGTCATTGTTAGATGCTTCAACCACCTGCATTGTCCACTTTTTTAAGACTTCGTAAACCCCTCGTTTATGCGAGAGTCTTTTGTCGATCGGCATCGATCCAAAGCCACGCGACTCCTGCAAGAATGGCAAAGACGGCGCCCGAGAAAAAAGCGCCACTCCAAAGGCCAGCACCCGACAACAAGCCCACAATCGGCTGGCTAACTAGCCCCCCTAAGTTTGCTCCAGTATTCAGAACTCCGGTCGCCGCTCCGGTATCGACCCGCGCCACCCGCATCGCAGCAGCCCAGTAGGGACCTTCATTCAGTTCCACCGCCAAAAACGCGAGCGATAAGGCGGCCACTGCAGCATAGGGAGTCGCGACATGCGTCGTGAGTAGCAGTAAAAGTCCCGCTGTAGGCAACGAGAGCATCGGCACCAACCGATAGCCCCAACGCGCACCAAAGCGTTCAGCCAGCCAATCCGCCAACCCGCCACCGATACCCGCACCAATACCGGCACCGACCCACGGCAGCGCGCCGACCAAGCCGCTCTCCAGGCCACTGAAATGCCTAACCTGCACCAAATACAAAAACGACCAAAAACTAATGAGATAAAACGCGTAGTTCATCGCACAGTACGATGCCGTTAATAAGGCAATGTCGCGGTTACCTATGATTCCAGCCAGACGGCGTAGGGTCATAGGCGGTGGTTGACCACCGTCCTCAATTACCTCAGCGCGTTCGTCTGCCGTGACGCTCGGATGCTCGCGTGGCGTATCACGCCCATACCAAGCCCAAAACACCGTCAGCAAGAAAACCGGCACACCCACCCACAACAAAGCGCCTTGCCAGCCAAAGTGTTCCGTCAACACCACGATAAACACTGGGGTTATTGCGCCCCCTAAGTTCATAAAGGAGGACACCGCACCATTCACCAAGGCCCAGCGCCGTGGTGGAAACCATTTCTCGGCCACAACCGCAAACACTGGAAACACCGGACCTTGAGAGAGCCCCAAAGTCGCCTGACTCACGAGCAATCCGATAAAAAGCGTCCCACCCGCCAGCAACATGGGCAGCACAGGTGTTGCAAGCGTTGCAAGCAATCCGACCACACCCACGAGCACGTACGTCCATCGTCCACCAAGGCGCTGGCCCAACAAACCACCTGGTAGCTGAGCAATGGCATAAGCAGCAGTGAAGGATGCATTCAACCATGCGATCTGCATCTGCGTCAGATGTAAGGCAGGCATGATGTGATCTGCCGCTACGGCCACGCTTTGCCGCTGGATGTAAGACATCATCGCAAAAGAGGACATCAATACAAAAATCCACCAACGAACGCGGATTTTCTTATGTGCCATTGATGCCTCCAGAAAAGCAAACCTGCAGCCGCAGCAACCCAATCGATGCAGGCTGCACAAAGGACACGGGCGCGCTAGCTACGCAACTTCATACCACGCGGATCATATGGTGGCTCTAACAGTAGCCGCGCGGGACGCCGCACACCGACCACGTGAACTTCCAATGAGTGTGGCGCGTGCACCAAATGCGTATCGACAAAACCAAGCGCGAGACTCTGTTGCACATGATGCCCATAGGCGCCTGAGGTCACAAAGCCGACTTTCTTTGCGCCCAACCAAATGGGCTCAAATCCCGTCACATCAGCATCGAGCGCCTCAATCGCAAGCAAGCATAACGTTTGCTCAGGGAGAGTCTCGCGCGCGGCCAGCGCCGCCGCACGACCAATGAAATCACCCTTATTCCAATCGATAAACCGATCAAGCCCCGTCATGGCTGGCGTATAGGCTTGCGAAAATTCCAGCGACCACACGCCGTAACCTTTCTCAAGTCGCAAGCTATCCTGAGCAGACGTCCCTATAGGCGCCAATCCCAATGGCCCACCCATCTCCATGAGTGCAGCCCACAGCGCCCGTTGCTGTATAGCCGGTACAGTAATTTCGTAACCAAGTTCACCTGTTAACGATAAGCGCGCGACAATGGCCTGCGTGGGCCCAACGTCAAGTGCACGGCAACCCATAAAAGGCAGCGCCGCGTGACTGACATCGGCAGGTGTCAAGCGGGCAAGAATGTCGCGCGATCGAGGCCCGGATAGCGAAAAGCCCAACCAGCTCTCTGACAAATTCTCGATGTGTACACCCGCGGCGGGTAGATGCTCACGAAACCACCGCAGATGCCACTCCTGCAAATAGTACGAGCCCACCAACCAATATCGGTTTGGTGCGAGGCAGGTCACCGAAAGATCCCCCATTAATTTGCCGCTCGGCGCCAACATCGGCGCGAGCTTCAGTCGCCCCACATCAGGCAGCCGATTCGCAAGCATTCGATCAAGCCACGCTGCGGCGCCTGATCCACTAACCTCATAGCGGGCATAGACGGCTGTATCGAGCAAGCCCGCCGCATGACGGGTCGCCTTCACCTCAGCCGCAATAATCGCGTGCGCGTTTGAGCGCTTCAAGGCAGGCTCTTCCACAAAGGCGGTGTCGCCACCTGCAAAGTGCTTAGGCGTCTCCATACCAAAAACGACTGTAAATTGAGCACCTAGTGCTTTTTGCGCATCATAACTAGGCGTCATCTTCAGTGGGCGACCTGCCGGCAGCTCTTCATTTGGATATGCCATAACAAAGCGCCGCGCGTAAAACTGTGCGGTCGTATCGCGTAAATACCTGTCATTGCTGGCATAAGAACCGTAGCGCGCCACATCCATGCCAAAAATGTCATGCCCAGGATCGCCGTCCACCATCCAATTGGATAGCACCAATCCAATAGCACCACCTTGGGAAAAACCAGACATGCAACCGCAGGCAGTCCAAAAATTACGCAAGCCAGGCACAGGCCCCACCAACGGATTGCCATCTGGCGTAAAGGTGAATGCACCATTAACCCATTTACGGATGCCAGCTTCCTGCAAACTCGGGAAGCGCGCAAAACCAATGGACAGCTCGTCGCTAATCCGATCGATCTCTTCAGGAATTAACTCCATTCCGTAATCCCACTCAGCGCCTTCAGTCTTCCAGTGCCGTGGATTACGTTCATAAACGCCTAACAAAATCCCCTTGCGCTCTTGCTGCAGGTAGGTGAAACCCTCTAAATCAGTCACGCATGGCATGTCGTCCTTGCGCGCAACGAGATAAGGCAAATCACCGGTAATCAGATAATGGTGCTGCATTGGAGTGAGCGGCAAATCCACACCCACCATACGCCCCACGCGACGCGCCCAGAGGCCAGCCGCATTCACCACATGCTCAGCGGTTACTCGTCCATGCTCTGTCTCTAACTGCCAATGACCATTGGGCAACTGTTGAATCGCAACCACACGATTACGCAAAATTACCTCAGCACCACGCTTGCGCGCGGCCCCCGCAAAAGCATGCGTAGCTCCGTGTGGATCCATCCAACCCTCGTGCGGATCGAATAACCCACCGAGCACCCCCTCTGGTTCAACGATTGGACAGTCCGCGACTATTTCATCGCGAGTTGCAAGGCGCGCGCCGATCCCCAGCGTCTCATAAATAGCCGCCTCGGCCTGCAACCACTCCCAACGCTCAGGCGTCGTCGCTAGACTGTAGCCACCAGGCATGTGCATACCAACATGCTGTCCGCTCTCAGCTTCTACCTGCGCATACAGTTTGATGGTGTAGGACTGTAATGCTGCGATGTTGGGGTCATCATTCAACACATGGAAACCAGCCGCGGCATGCCAAGTAGAGCCAGCAGTCAACTCCGCACGCTCGATCAATGCGACATCGGTCCAACCACGCAGGGTGAGGTGATACAAAACGCTCGCGCCGACAATGCCGCCGCCAATCACCACGACTCGATAATGACTATTCACGCCCCACCCCTAAGTCCTTCACTTGTTGCCAATTATGCGCGTCAGCCCGCACTGCTGCGAGCCAAGCATGCGTAAAAAAACGCGCCCACTTGGTTCGCCTCATCGGCCCAAATTGGCAGCGTAAGGAACTGCGCCTCCTTCCAAGCACTAGCGCGCGCAATGCGAAGCTGACAATTTTTGAAAAACGAGCCCTAAAGGCCTGCCGCAATCCATACTATTTTACTCGCCAATGCAGACATAAGCACCTGTAATACCTTACAATCTATGGCTTGAGTCGCCGATTCACTGGCGCCCGTTGGGGGCGTGCGCAATGCAAATTTAGTGCTACGCAAAACCGATCGTCCTGACTCACTGTCGCCATGAGAGATTAAGACCGCCATGTGGATCGTTCGAATAGCACTGCTGCGCCCGTACACGTTTATCGTGCTGGCAATCTTGATCCTCCTATCTGGGATCCTGTCGATCGTCAGGATGCCAGCTGACATCTTTCCGAACATAAACATTCCAGTCGTTGCCGCGGTATGGAGCTATGTAGGTCTACCCCCTGAGGACATGGCCAACCGTATCGTTCTGATTTCGGAACGCAATGCACAGACCACTGTTAATGATGTCGAGCACACCGAATCAAATTCGCTGACTGATCGCGGCATCATTAAATACTTTTTCCAGCCGAACGCCAGCGAGGAAATGTCCTACGCACAGATTACGGGCGTATCCCAAAGCCTCCTGCGTGCCGCGCCACCCGGGACTACCCCGCCATTTATTTTGGCGTACAACGCTTCTACAGTTCCAATTCTGCAGCTATCACTGTCCAGTGACTCTCTGTCGGAGTCGGAACTATTCGATATCGGCAATAACATCGTACGGCCCACACTCGGCGTCATTCCTGGCGCCTCAATGCCATTCCCTTATGGTGGAAAGCAACGGCAAGTTCAGGTTGATCTAAACCCTACCGCACTGCAGGCACTGGGACTCACGGGTCAAGATGTCATCAATGCGATCGCCGCACAAAATCTGATACTACCGAGCGGAACCCAAAAAGTTGGCGATCTGGAATATTTCGTTGGCGTGAATGCAAGCCCAAAAAATATGCTTGAGCTCAACGACGTTCCTGTCCGCATGATCAAAGGCGCGATGATTTATGTCCGGGATGTCGCGAACGTACATGACGGCGCGCCCCCGCAAACCAATATTGTGCGTACCCAAGGCCGCCACGCCACGCTACTAACAGTTCTTAAAAGCGGCAACTTATCAACTCTGGATGTCATCACCAGCATCAAAGCGCAGCTTCCCCATCTACAATCAATGGCGCCTCCAGAGCTCAAAATAACTCCCATTGGCGATCAGTCAATATTTGTGCGCGCCGCGATTTCAAGTGTTGCGCGCGAGGCCGTCATCGCCGCCGTGCTGACGGGTTTGATGATTTTTCTGTTCTTAGGTAGCTGGCGCAGCACCCTTATTATCTCAGTATCAATCCCTTTATCAATTCTCGCCTCTATAGCGTGCCTCGCGGCGCTTGGTCAGACGCTTAACATCATGACACTTGGAGGTTTAGCGCTTGCGGTCGGTATTTTAGTAGACGATGCGACCGTGACGATCGAAAGCATTAACTGGCACCTTGAGCACTTCCAGCCAGTCGAAGAAGCCATTCTGAACGGCGCTCAACAGATCGCACTGCCGGCGCTCGTTTCCACGCTCGCTATTTGCATTGTTTTTATTCCGATGTTCATGCTAGTCGGCATTGCCAAGTTTCTATTCGTGCCACTCGCTGAAGCAGTAGTTTTTGCGATGCTTGCTTCCTACCTGCTGTCGCGCACGCTCGTACCCACTTTGGCTAAATACTTGCTGCAACCACATGGCATTGACAGACCATCAAATCTCTTAATGAATCTACAGGGTAAATTTGAGGGTGCGTTTGATGCCTTAAGGGAGCGCTATCACACGCTTCTAGCGCTTGCGCTACAAAATTCGGTGAGGATCGTCTATGGCTTCATCGCATTTGCAATATTTTCGGCACTGCTTGCTTTTCCCATCGGCAAATACCTTCCCGGCCTAGGCCAAGACTTTTTCCCGAACGTTGACTCGGGCCAAATCAAGCTACACCTGCGCGCACGTAGTGGCCTGCGCATCGAGGAGACGGCAGCCCTCTGCGATGAGGTAGAAAAGGCAATACACCAATACATTCCAGCGAGTGAGATTGACACGATCGTAGACAACATTGGGCTGCCTTATAGCGGCATCAACAATGCCTACAGTACGTCAGCCCCTGTGGGCCCAGGCGATGCGGACATCTACATCACACTGAAGGAAGGCCACCATTCTACGACTGACTACATTCGCACCATGCGTCAGGCGTTATCGAATGAATTTCCATCAACGACTTTTTCTTTCCTACCCGCAGACATCGTCAGCCAGACCCTAAACTTTGGCTTACCAAGCCCGGTGGATGTGCAAATCCTTGGCTTTAACGTGACCGCTAACCGTGAATTAGCCAACCAGTTGCTGCATAAATTGCACGCAGTCCCCGGACTTGTGGACCTGCGCATTCAACAGACGTACGACCATCCGCAACTCGATGTCACGGTGAATCGCAGCAAAGCACAGCTGTTTGGTTTAACAGAATTTAATGTGGCGTCAAACGTTCTTTTATCGCTTGCCGGCAGCGTTCAAACCCAACCCTCTTTCTGGGTTGATCAGAAAAGCGGGACCCAATACGGCGTTGTCGCGCAAACGCCTCAATATCGTCTTGAGACACCAAACGCTCTTGCGATGATACCGATCAGCAATGCCACTGGTGGCTCAGGCCGGGTACTCGCGGATGTCGCCAGCGTCAGCCATAGCACGAGCCCCGCGGTGGTCAGTCATTATGACTCTCTACCAGTCATCGATATTTTCGGGACGGTCCAAGATACAGATCTTGGCTATATTTCCGATCAAGTAAATCGCATAGTGAACGAAACAAAAAGCTCGCTACCCCGCGGTACACGCATCGCAGTCCGCGGCCAAGTGCAGACGATGAAAGCGTCCTTCAACGGGCTCTTGCTAGGTCTCGTTGGCGCTATCATTCTTGTGTACCTGTTGATCGTCATTAACTTCCAGTCTTGGACCGACCCTTTCATTATTATCACGGCTCTACCTGCGGCACTTGCGGGTATCGTCTGGATGCTTTTCCTGACACACACAACGGTTAGCGTACCTGCGCTCACTGGTGCCATTATGTGCATGGGTGTCTCGACGGCCAATAGCGTGCTGGTTGTCAGTTTTGCACGGCGCCTGCTCGACGCAGGCAGTACGCCACTCAGCGCGGCGCTTGAGGCCGGATTCAGTCGCTTCCGCCCAGTACTCATGACGGCGCTTGCTATGGTGATCGGCATGATTCCAATGGCGCTTGGCGTTGGTGACGGTGGCGAACAAAACGCCCCTCTTGGTCGGGCGGTGATTGGCGGCCTTATCCTTGCCACGGTGGCGACACTATTTTTAGTGCCTGCGCTGTTTAAGATCATTCATACCCGCTACCAACAGGAAGCGGCCGTTTAATTCTGGAGAAATTGATGTCGGAGTCCTCGCCGAGTTCCGCTAAACCAGCTAGCAGTGCCGCTACTCAGCGTGCCTTACTGTACTTGGTGGTCGTCATTTTTGTGCTCGCGATTTGGGGGGTTACCACGCGAGTCCTTAGTCGTACTGCACTAGCCGAGCAGGCGGCGAAAGATAGTGTGCCTGTTGTTAAGACCTTGCGACCGAGTCCAAATCCGAGCTCCGAACTCCTCCTACTACCGGCTACAGTTCAAGCCTACTCAGATGCGCTTATTTACGCGCGCACCAGTGGCTATTTAAAAGCATGGCATAGCGATATCGGCAGCCATGTTAAGAAGGGGGCGCTATTAGCGGAAATCGATACGCCCGAGATTGATCAAGAACTAAAACAGGCACAAGCAGCACTCGAGTCTGCCAAAGCGAATGCGGAGCTAGCCGATAGCACCACTACGCGTTGGCAAGCACTACTCGCGACGCAGTCCGTGTCCCCCCAAGATGCTGATAACAAAAGTGCGGACGCATCGGCCAAACGTGGCGCGTACGCTGCCGCAAAAGCAAACGTTGCGCGGTTACGGGATCTAGAATCATTTAAACGTGTCACCGCGCCATTTGATGGGATCGTCACCCAACGCAACACAGATGTCGGAGCGCTGATCACAGCAGGTCAGAATCCTAGCGCACCGCTTTTCCAGGTATCGGACATTCACAAGTTACGCATTTATGTCACGGCTTCTGAAGCCTATGCCCGCGCGATGCTCGTTGGCACTAAGGCAGAGGTCCACTTCAACACCTTACCCGGGCGATCGTTTCCAACTCAAATCGTGCGCACGGCGGAAGCACTTGACTCTGCTACTCGCACCCTGCAGGTGGAATTAGAACTCGATAACCACGCGGGCAACTTTCTTCGGGGAGCCTATGCCGAGGTGGCGTTTCATATCCCGGTCGATCCACACGCTTTACAAATTCCCGCCACGGCCCTCATGTTCCGATCGGCTGGTCTGCAAGTCGCCACAGTAGACTCAAATAGCACGGTACGGTTTCATAAAATCACCGTCGCTCGAGACTTTGGAAAAATGTTGGAGGTCGTTGCGGGACTAACTGCCGGAGACGTGCTGATTACGGATCCGCCAGACTCACTCATGGAAGGCAGTCTTGTGCGCATTGCTCCAAGCCGCGCAGCTGACGTCACAGCAAGCAAGAACGGCAGCAAGCAGTGAAGCGAGTTCTCGGCAGCATCTGTTTGGGGACTCTTGTCGGGGCCTGCACATTGGCGCCGACATACCATGTGCCAACGCCCCCCGAAGTACCTGCACAGTTCCGAGCAGTTGGTGAGTGGAAAACAGCAGAGCCCATGGTGATGCTCGAGCAACACGCGTGGTGGCATTATTTTAATGACGCGAGACTGAACCAACTGGAAGAACGTCTTGGCAACTCTAACCAAGATCTTAAGGCCGGAGTTGCTCGCTTAAATGCGGCACAGGCTGGCGCACGTGTTGCGCGATCTGCGCTTTTTCCTACGGTGAGTGCGACGCCAGCTGTCACACGGTATGGAATTTCTGATAACTCCCCGAACTATGCCCCTACACGAGCGCGAATCAATAACGACTTGCTGCTAACAGGCAACGCCGCGTATGAAATCGATTTCTTCGGCAGATTACAAAGCGGTGCTACCGTCGCAAAGCGACAAGCCCAAGGGTCAGCAGCTGACCTGGCAACCTTGGAATTGAGCTTGCATGCGGAGCTCGCTACAGACTATTTCTTGTTACGGAGCCTCGATTCTATTCAAGAGGTACTTGATCACACAGTTGGAGAGCTGGAAATTGCACTGAGGCTCACCCACAATCTTGTTGAGGGGGGCGCAGTTGCCATTACGGATCAACAGCGCATTGAAGGCGAACTCAATGTAATCAAAGCACAGGCAACTGAGAACAAAGCGGTTCGTATCCAGACAGAGCATGCGATTGCTGTCCTCGTAGGGGCGATACCCGCGACATTTTCTCTGCCAGCAGCTACTGAAACGGTCAGTATTGAGATCCCAGTTATTGATGCCGGATTACCGTCCGATCTACTCGAGCGACGGCCCGACGTGGCGGCGGCCGAGCGACGTGTGGCAGCTGCCAATGCAGCCATTGGCGTGGCGCGCGCCGCTTATTTTCCTATATTTAATTTGAATGCCTTGGCCGGCTACGAGAGCACGCAGCGAGGCAACTGGACAACCGCACCGAGTCAATTATGGGCTATCGGACCGACCGCAGCGCTCACACTGTTTCAGGGCGGTCGGCACCGCGCACAGTCACAGCAGGCGCATGCGGCATACGATGAGCAAGTTGCCACCTATCGCAGCACCGTGCTGCATGCCTTCCAAGAGACTGAGGATCATCTCTCAGCGCTTGAACTACTAGGCGAAGAGCATCAGTCGCAGACACTTGCGCTACGAGCTGCCGAGGGAGGGCTTGATCAAGCACTCCGTCGTTACCATGGTGGAATTGCAACCTATCTTGAGGTGGTCAGCTCGGAGGCAGCCGTACTAAGCGCACGCCTTGCTGCCACGCAGCTTGAGGCACGCAGACTGATCGTTACGGTCGGGCTGATCAAGGCGCTTGGTGGGGGTTGGAAAGTGCCTAAACAGAGCTCTACGGATCAAGTACACCGCTAACTGTAGGCTGTGAGCTACGGGGTATAGGGCGACCAGAGGCCATGCACATCGCGTAATAGCATCCCCCTAGGAGCCGTCACCGTTGCCAACAAAGCTGCTGTCTCAGCATCGGGGCTGCCATCAAAGCGCGCCTGGCGGTACTTCATTTGAAAGGCGGCGATGACACGGCGCGTTGGTTCGTCTAGCAGGCCATTTTGTGGCGCCTCAAAACCATGCGCTGCGAGTCGCTCCTGAAACCAACTCACTGGAGGCAGCGATGCCGTATACACCACGGTTTTTTCAGCGACGAGCACGGGATCCGGCCATGGAATCAGCCCCTCCTCTGCCAGTCGATGCCATGGAAATAGAGGACCTGGGTCCTGTTTCGTTTGCGGCTGTATGTCACCATGCCCCACGATTCGGTGGGGTCTAACCGCGTGTCGCTGCTGAATATCACGCACTAAACGCACGACCTGATCGATCTGCGCGGGGGGATAGGGCGCATAGACGTCTTCAGGCTGCCCGCTATTACCAAGATTAACAATCTCAATACCAATAGAACTGGCATTCAACGCGGTGTGCCCCTGCCAGTAGCTAGGGCCCGCATGCCAAGCCCGACGCGCCTCATCCACTAGTCGGTACACCGTAGGTGGCTCACTGTCGATCAAGTAATGGCTGCTCACATCGCCGTGGGTCAGGGTCTTTAGCGACTGTGAAAAATTCTCGGCGGTGAAATGGAGCACAATGAACTGCACACGGCTGTTCTCATTGGGCGAGTGATACCGAGTGCTAATCGATGGCCCAGCTGTACAGCCCACCAACAGGCACACCATGACATACATAACCTGTCGCATAAGTATCTGATCTACCTATAAACTGACTAAAGGACCATTCTACGACTCAACCACCCACCACACCAACGCGTTATACGGCGCGTTACTGTCCCATCGTTACGCCATGACAAAGGTATTGTGGATACTATAAAGTCTGATAGTCCAGCAAATAACTCAGATACTAATTAAGGCTTTCCAATGCGCTCATCCGCTACCGAAATCGTCCTGACCGCTGTGTTACTGACATGTTGCTGGTCATGCCCCGCGCTAGCATTTGATGAAACGCTACTGCTGCGAGGTCATATCTATACTGCGGACAATGCAAATCCATGGGCAGAAGCGGTCTTAGTGCACGGCACACGCATCAAGGCCGTTGGCAGCACCCGCGAGCTGTTAAAGCAACGTAAAACCCATACTAAAATCATTGATCTGCGCGGCAGGACGGTGATACCCGGCATCATTGATGCCCACATGCACCTCTTATTTGGCTCAATGGAGATTCATGGGTTTACCCTCTCAACACCAGAGCAGAGCATCACGCCCGACTCACCTGAGGCGTTGGTTGCGGCGATTCGCGCTTATGCAGCCGCGCATGGCAATGACAAGTTATTAATCGGACGCGGTGACTTTAGCTCGGCACCACCAGCCGCACCAACCGCGGCCTTACTAGACCAGGCCGTAAGTGACCGGCCACTGATCGTTCACAACTCCACAGAGCACTCCCTATGGGTGAACTCAAAGGCGCTTGAACTCGCTGGCATCACGGACGACCCAGTGGCCGATCCTGAGGAGGAACGCAACATCATCCGCAATGCCAGCGGACAACCAACCGGCGTACTACTCGAAGCCGCTCAAGAACTAATCGAACGCGCGGTCATGCGCACACTGACACTGGAAGAGAAGCTCGCACTGATCAAAGACGGTGCGCACTATCTAAACCAGTTTGGTATCACGAGTATTGTCAATGCGACAGGTGATTTGCAGGAGATTGAACTCTACGGAGCACTCAGGGATCGAGGTGAACTCACGGTACGTACCAAAACCGCGTTCGGAGCGGTGGCCGTACCGCACAAGCTCACCCCGCGGTTCCTCGCCGATCTGGACGCCGCGCGCACGCGTTTCCACGATGAGTGGGTCTCGGCAAATATCGTAAAATTCTTCGCCGACGGCAGCACCGGCCTTGCGCCACCGATTGTCTATCGGGCCAAGGAGTACAAAGCCCTCGTCCAGGAACTCGATCGACGCGGCTACCAGATTATGACGCACGCGCAGCGTGGTGATTCGGTGCACATGATCCTCGATGCCTATGCGGCAGCGATTAAAGAAAATGGCCCCCGCGACCGTCGTCTACGCATCGAGCACGACTTCGTCGTGACCGACGAAGATGCTGCCAAGTACACCGCCTTATCTGTCGTTGCCGGCGTACAACCCGCCTTTTGCTGTAGCGAACTAGGCACCAACTACGATCCAAAGGACCCCACGCCGTCTGACCGCTGGCGGACACTACTGTCCGGTGGCGTGGTCCTTGCCTTCTCAACGGACTGGCCCTGCATGTGGCCACCAGATCCTTTCTTAAATATGCAACAAGCCGTGACTCGTCAGATTTGGCGCTCGAAAGACACGGCGAGCATAGAGACCGCGCCTTTTGATGGCGCCCATCAAGCAGGCGCTATATGGACGGGCAATACCTATGTGCCGACGGAACGTATCAGCATTCGCGAGGCAGTAGATGCCTACACTCGAGATGCGGCTTTTTCAGAATTCGCTGAAAAAACCACCGGTTCCATTGAGATCGGCAAGTACGCTGATCTCGCGGTACTGTCACAGGATATTTTCTCGGCCCCGCCGACCGATATTGCCAACACTCATGTAGAACTAACCATGGTTGGAGGCAAGGTGGTTTACCAAAGATAGCTGTAGATAGGTCTTGAACGCACGCCGCCGGGCACTACCAAAGTGCGACTCGCGAGCAACGCTAATCTGTAAGCGTATTTTGAATCGTCGCGTGCAAGATGGCATTGGTTGCTAGGACACTGGTACTAGTGAGATCAATTGGTGCACCAGTCAAGCTGGTGAACTGCCCCCCCGCCTCTTCAACAATCGTTACAAGCGCGGCAATATCAAGAATGTTCACATCAGACTCAATCACTGCATCAATTTTACCGGCAGCAAGCAGATGATAGTGAAGAAAATCTCCATAACCCCTGATCCGATTGACTCGCGCAACGAGGCTCCCGTAATTTAACCATCCCGCACCGCTAGCAAGAGACTTTAGATTTCCAGCTGATAAAGCGGCCGACTCGATCTCGGCAACAGCACTGACTGTGACGCGCTGCCCATTCAGCCAAGCGCCCTGCCCGCGCTCAGCGAAGGCCAGATCGCCGTACAATGGGGCCGACGAAACTCCTAACTGCAGGCGCCCGTCCCGCCACAATGCGATCTGTGTGGAAAAAAATGGATAGCCACGCACAAACGCTTTAGTTCCATCGATCGGATCTACCAACCACAGGCAATCTTTAGAGCCGTACTGACCCGTTTCCTCACCATAAAAACCATACTGTGGAAAGTGTTCTGCCAACACCGCACGGATGGCCTTCTCGGCAGCCACATCAGCCTCTGTAACGGGAGATTGATCGGCTTTACGCTGCACTGATAGTGCGCGTCCGTAAAATGCTCTGATGACAGCAGCCGCCGCGTCTGCCGCAGCCAACGCCGCTTGTAGTTCTTTACTGTGACCCATCGTGTATTTATCCGTGACCAACGCACTTCTGTCAAAGACCGCGTATTTGGTTATGACATCATAACCGTTGGCAACCTCGGTCACCGAACAGCACCGGTACCATTACCGCCCTCAATCCATCCACCTCAACTTAGGAGCACGCAATGCGGGTATTTAACTTTGCTGCGGGTCCGGCCATGCTGCCGAGCCCAGTGCTCGATCAGGCTAAGCGGGAGCTCGAAGACTGGCAGCACCTCGGGATGTCTGTCATGGAACTCAGCCACCGCAGCAAGGCATTCATGGCAGTGGCCAAAGCCGCCGAAACGGACCTACGCGACCTATTAAAAATCCCCATCAACTATAAGGTCTTGTTTTTACAGGGAGGCGCGTCGTTACAGTTTTCCGCAATTCCACTCAATCTTGCACGCGCTGGCGCGCCACTGGCGTATGTCAACACGGGCGCTTGGTCGCAAAAAGCCATCAAAGAGGCTAATCGCTACAATCCGGTCACAGTGGTCGCCGACAGCGCCAGCACAAATTTTCTAGACGTACCCCCAGAAGCTCCTTGGCCGCTACCGCTCGATACGTCATACGTCCACTACACTCCCAACGAAACGATTGGTGGACTTGAATTCCCCTATGTACCACTGACGGGCGATGTCCCGTTGGTAGCAGACATGTCCTCGACGCTACTTTCCCGGCCGATCGACGTAAACCGCTTTGGACTGATTTACGCCGGAGCGCAGAAAAACATTGGCCCCGCAGGACTGACACTCGTCATTGTGCGAGAGGATTTGCTCGCCGCGACACGTCCAGAACTGCCCGCCACAATGAGTTACGCGGCACAATCAGCAGAAGGCTCTATGCTCAATACACCACCAACCTTTGGGTGGTATCTGGCCGGACTGGTATTCCAGTGGCTCAAATCAGAGGGTGGACTCGAGGTAATCGGCAAGCGCAACAACGCCAAGGCGCAGCGACTCTATGAGTACATAGATGGTTCGGGATACTACACAGCCCCTGTAGCAAAGCGCGGTCGCTCGTGGATGAATGTTCCGTTTCGGTTAGCGGATCCTTCGCTTGAAGCCACTTTCGCGAGCGAAGCGGCCGCGGCTGGTCTCGCTAACTTGGAAGGACATCGCTCTGTGGGCGGCATGCGGGCGAGCATTTATAACGCCATGCCAATTGCCGGCGTTGACGCCCTCATAGAATTCATGCGCGACTTCGCTGCACGTTATGGATAACTAACATGTTCACGATTCAGACTCTTAATACGATCGCAGAGTGCGGACTCACCCGATTTCCGCAAGCGACTTACAGCGTTGGTCCCGATGTACAAAACCCAGCTGCGCTATTAGTGCGCTCAGCGGACTTGCACAAGCGCACTTTTGATGACTCTCTAATTGCGGTAGCCCGCGCAGGTGCTGGCACTAATAATATCCCCGTTGATCAACTGAGTAAGCGCGGTATTCCCGTATTTAACGCTCCAGGCGCCAACGCGAATGCTGTGAAAGAACTTGTGATTGCGAGCCTTTTTTTGGCTGCACGAAATATTTGCCAAGCAGCTAACTTCGTAAGGGCCCTTGATCTTGAGGGCGCGGACCTTGATCGCGCAGTCGAGTCTGGAAAAAAGCGCTTCGTCGGCTACGAACTCCCAGGAAAAACGCTCGGAGTGATCGGTCTCGGCGCTATTGGAGTCCTCGTTGCCAATACTGCGCATGCGCTTGGTTTGAAGGTTTT
The DNA here is from genome assembly GCA_903832085.1 of uncultured Pseudomonadota bacterium. Lineage (GTDB taxonomy): Bacteria > Pseudomonadota > Gammaproteobacteria > Steroidobacterales > Steroidobacteraceae > CAIKZZ01. The sequence goes on from CAIKZZ010000010.1 coordinate 84,753, forward strand.
GGGGTTTGATCCACAAATCACTGTGCAGCGCGCGTGGCAACTAACCTCAGGTGTCGAGCAAGCGCTCTCAGTCGAGGATTTGTGTGCACGAGCAGATTTTGTGACAGTCCACGTGCCGCTCGTATCTGGCACGACCGGACTGATACACGCATCACGACTACAGCTAATGAAAAAAAACGCTGCGCTTCTTAACTTCGCGCGAGGCGAAATTGTTGTTGAAGATGATGTGATATCTGCCCTCGACAGCGGCCGATTGTCAGCTTACATCTGCGATTTTCCATCCAAACGCATCAAAGATCATCCGCACGTAGTAGCACTCCCTCACCTAGGCGCGTCTACTGGAGAAGCGGAGGAAAACTGCGCCGTTTTTGCTGTAGATACGCTGCGCGACTTTCTTGAGAACGGCAATATACGCAACAGCGTGAACTTTCCAGAAGCTGTGTCGCCGCGCATCCCAGGGACTTACCGACTTGTGATTGCCAATGCGAACGTGCCTAACATGGTTGGTCAAATTTCAACGGCACTGGCAAATGCGAGCCTTAATATCGCTGACTTACTGAATAAGTCACGCGGAGATATCGCTTACACAATCATCGACATGGATGCGCCTATTCCAGACTCAATAATTCCGCAGCTCCGCGCAATTAAGGGCGTCTTGAGCGCTAGATTATTGTGAACATTGGGCTTAACTTATAGTCGCTTTTTTTCACGTCCGCTACGTGACTGGCTGACCAAGGCGAGAGTCTCTGTCGCGAGAGACTTGCCTACTTAGAGTTATTTTTAAGTAATGCCAGAATCTCTTCTTGCAGGGCATCACGGCGTATTTTACCGCCAGCATTTTTTGGAAGCTGCGATCGCAAGATTATCTCTTGAGGAATGCAGGTAGCATCGAGGCGCGCGCGGCAATGCTCCTGCACCAAAGGCCAGTCAATATTGCCTGTGGCAACTACAACAGCACAGAGTCGCATCGTGTGACTGCCGCTCTTTTTTAACACAATCGCAGCAGACTCAATGATTCCGGGATATGCATTGAGAACATCCTCAATGACGCCAGGATCAATCTTTTCCCCGTCAATATTCAAAACGTGATCCGCACGACCCGTCAGTCGTAGATAGCCACTGCTATCGACCGAGCCTCGATCTCCAGGATAAAACCATCCGCCACGAAAAAAATGCGCCGTGGTTACAGGATCACTGGCATAACCACTAACGGTCAGTGGACTGTAAAAGCGGAGTAACCCGACTTGACCCGCTGGTAGGGCCGCATCATGTTCATCCACCGCTTCTGCCAGGACCCACGGCCGGATACGGCCATGGCACTCTGGATTGGACTGATATACATCTCGGTCGATAGTCGCTAAGAGACCCGCCTCTGTGGAGCCATAGGACACTTCCACGGTTGGACAGATACGCTCCTCTATGAACTGCCGTAGGCCCGGCGACACAGCGCTACCAGACAGCTTGACGCTCTCGATATGCTCGCAGTGAACCAACCGCCCCGGCGCATGTTGCGCCGCGGCCGCCATGAACCCCGTCATAACTGCAGGAGTTGCGATAACCGTCGTCGCGCGAGTCCGCTCAAGGATCGCTAATACCAACGGCAGGTTTGCATAGAGCGTCACTATCGCCGTATAGCCCGCCCGTAGAGCTCGAATGACCGTATTGATACCGTAGTAGACCGCCAGATCATTGAGCACCAACACCCGCTCACCATCGCCGCGAGCGCTAAACCCCAGTGAATCACGCAGCAATCGCATACGGTGCGTTTCAGGAATAATCTTCGGTGTCCCGGTTGTACCAGATGATGCAAACAACATCCATTGCAGGTCAGCCGCTTCGATTGAGTCAGTCGGTTCTGCTGAAGCAGAGGAACTAAACAAAGCGGTACCCAACAGATAGCTTACTGATAAATCGCGGCTTGATCGCCAGGTATCCCCGGCATGCTGAATGAGTAGCTTAATATTGTGATCCGCTAGGAACTGCTCTTTCCGCTCAGCTGGCCACGTGTCTTTAATCACTGCACCGCAAGCGCCTAGCCGAGCGAGCGCAAGCAATGTGAGCACATAGGCCATGGCATGCCTCATTGACAACGCCACGACGTCCCCTCGCCGTACACCGCGAGCGCGCAAATTCACCATGGCGGACTCAACCCGAACGACGAGCTGTTGATAGCTCAGGTCTTCATTTTGATAGTGCAGCGCAATGCGCTGTGGAAACGCTTTTGCATTACGCCAAATTGCATCTGTAAGGTTCACGATCAGCTCCGCTCGCGGCCATTAAGCCGCATCACGCACAGCGCTCTACAGCCCACCTCAACATTTTTTGTTCTTTAAACCAGCAGCGCTCTGTGTTTAATTCTCAGCGATATACCTTCCAAAATTCAGCAGCCGCCTCGATATTTTTCCAGATTTGTGTCCGAAATACAGCGTCATCAAACACGGTTGGCCACTGCGGGCCCTGTGGTCGCACCTGACTACGGATCAGATGAAGGTTTTTAAACCCATAGATAAAATCGTCTTCGATGGTCGCCTGCTCCACATGCTCAAAGTTATGCGTGTGACTCGGCGTTCCAAGAAATTCATAAATTTTTCCAAGAGTCTCAGCGGGACGGTGCGTGAGATCCACGTAGTCAACGAAGTGCATGCGATCTCTCCAACCTCGAGTCACTGCATCACGTATTGCGTTAAAAGCCCTGCCCACCGGCTGACCGTCGTCGATAAACGTCTCTACGCGACCGAGTGCCGTCTTAAACTTAAGAGCAAGATTTGCTTCTTGGTGAATTTGACCTAACTCTGAGGTCTTCCTGTACAGCCGCTCAAACGAAGCAACCGTATCGCGCAGATCGCGCACCGTCACAATAATCTTGATTTTGTCCCGTCCCCCTAGCAAAGCGGACGCCATTTCTAAAAACTCCATCCAGTAGCGATTCTTGTCTATGCAGATAGGTTTATCGGTATGTGAAAAATACGCATCGAGCATGGCCCTTAGGACTCGTTCCTTGATCTTCTCGTTGAGCTTGCGATCAGCTGCTTGAAAAGCATCATTTTTGTCCCAGTGATTTCTCACCTGCACCAGCATGTCAACGATGCCAGATGTCGGCGTCACGTACACGGATGGATTCTGCGCCAAGATGTTAGCTAGCAGGGTCGATCCACTACGCGGCAAGCCTGCTAAGAAATAGATGCTTTTACTCATAACACCAACCTCGTGATACCCACTGCTTATGGTGGCGCATAATGGAACGTTTTTTTACTACTGAGCCACCTGAGCGCCCTATTCTGAGGGCCGTACGCGCATTGGTCTAGCTTTAAACGGTCACAAATAGCACTGGTCCTATAAAATTACAGATCGATGATGGTTCGCGGGTCTATATGACCGCATTCGTGATGAGGGTCACAACCAACTAGGTCATTTCGCTGTAGTGCCGCCACATGGCGCCCTAGAGCCGAGGCGAGCGCGCATCGCTAGGGTGGCGTGCTTACAGGGGGCCCGGCGAGCAGCGGCAAGACGATTAATGCCAGCGCTTGCTCAGTGAATCCTGCGCGAGTTGGAAGTAGTCGCGCACGAATGACCCCATTTTTATCGATCACATAAGTTAACGGTAGTATTTTAGGGCTACCAAAGCCATTGGCATCGGCACTTTCCAGTAAAGCGACCGGATAGGTAACACTTTTCGCTGCTTTTTCCATCTCACGCCGATCACCGCGATCATCTGCACTCAGGCCTACCACAAGCAGTCCGTCGGCTTGGTGCTTTTGGTAAAACCCTTCCAGCAGCGGCATTTCAGCGCGACATGGCACACACCAACTCGCCCAAAAATTTAGGACCACCACATGACCATGCAAAGTCGCAAGGTTAAGCGCTGTTCCATCAAGCTTTTGAGCAATTACGTTAGGAGCCATTTGGCCAACATCAGGAGATGCACTCACGACACAGGGGCCCAGCATCGAGATAGCAGAACCTATGATCCAGATAGCAATTAAGCGCTTATGACGAGACAACACCTAAAATCATCCCTAAAAATGGTAACTCAGATTACCTCGCCAGAAGCGCGAGCTCACCAGTTGATTGCCACTGACATTGGTGTGCATGGGCAATCCCACATCGATAAACACTGAGACATGACCCACATCCATTTGCATTCCAGGTGCCACCATCAGTCGCGTATAGCCACTATCCTCGGGATGTCCTTCAGAGCCTCCATCATGACTACGGTAGGTGGCGTTAAGTTGCAGCACAGGTGCGATCTTAATGTTGGGGCTCAGCTGCCATCCCTCGTAGTAAATACCTGTAGTCGCGACAATTTCACTACCTGGCCGATAGATGGCGCGATGGGCGACGACCTCCTGCACCTGGGCCTGCGCAAAGTACCGCCACTCGTGGTCAGCGGTGAGGTTACCTTGATGGTAAGCACCCAACAGCAAATCAGTACTCCCAGACCCAATAGAGGTGTCTGGGTCAAATCCTGAATAATGCGTATCGCCCGTTGGTAACTTAAGACCAAAGGTCAGCCCTGTCGACATATCAGGCGAGAAACCCGTAAAGCGTCCTTTGATCCGAATATCGCCGACAGCGCCATGATTCACGCTCACAATGTCGCCCGTAACACTATCGACACTTTTAAAATTACGCTGCCAGTACGGCACTTCAACGGTCATCCCCCAACGTCGATTGAACTGGTATTGTAATCCGGCGTTCAGAAAACTGGTGCCGATACGTCTGTCGTCATTGTCCTGCGTTGGCGCGCGTGAGGTGCCGCTCCAGTTTTTATTCTGATCCATGTAGTCATACTCAACATAGGCCATCGCCCCAGAATGCTGAGGGAACATGGCAGCTGTTCCAACATCAAAGACGCCACAGCCACAGGCACAGGCAAAACTTTCCATAGGCAGCAGCACAAGCGAGAACGCAATAAAAAAGGTCACAATGGCAATCAGTGCGCGGGGCATTGACCAAGAACAAGCGTGCAGCCCACGCCGCTGCGCCACAAATACACTCATCATTTTGTCGTCTCCAAGAGCAATCCAAAGACAGCCTGCACGCCCCCTTTGACTAGCGCCAAAGGGTGCCACGCGCAGCCTCGCCGATCCTTAAATCAGAGTCGGAGGACCGCGAGCGGCGGTGTGTCTAAGAGGAGGCCCGGAGACAATGGGCGATTCGACAACCTGCGCAAATTGCGCAGGTACAGCATGCATTAAAGACCCGTCCACCAATGACGCGGGGGGCGCAGAACCACCACACAGGGCAAAGGGACATAAGGGGCGAGCTTGTGAGTCTGGGCTACCTAGATGCTCTGCAGTTGTCGCGTGTGCCACGTGCCCTGAGCACATAACGACCTCAGCATGACCATGCACCGTGCCAGGCATAAAGCCTATAGGCATGAGTGCGTGGACACAGAAAGCGCAGAAGGCAAGCGCACCCACGCGCCTAGCAATTATCGCGTGAAGCCACTTATGCGCTATTGGAAACATACGCTGTACTGTGCACTAAGGACCGTTAAATTAGCAAGAATAGCGCCGCAGCACCCTCTACTTCTGCGCAGTGCAACCGCGAACACCATAGTCCATGCAAGTCGGCCGCGTGTCAGCTAAAATGCTGTCTCCGACCCTCGATTGAGAACGTTATGACACGTATAACCTATTGGCTCCTTCTCCTGACGATGGCCTGTACCGCAAGCAGCAGGGCCGATACGATCGTCCTGAAGGCCGCTCATTATCTTGACGTGGACGTAGGCAAACTGGTTTCACCTGCTGAAATCCTCATCGATGGTGAACGCATCGTGGACATCGGTATAGCCGTCTCCCATCCCGCAGGAGCACGGCTCATTAACCTCGGTAGTCGAACTTTACTACCCGGCTTAATCGATGCACACGTGCATTTATTCTTACACCCTGGAGCGCAAGACCTGCAGACTCTGCAAGAACCTGTCCCAGCGCGCACGATCAGTGCGCTTGCAGCAGCACGTGACGACGTCATGGCGGGATTCACGGCTGAACGTGACATGGGAAGCGAAGGCGCTACCTCAGCTGATAGTGCTGTCCGAAATGCAATCAATGCGGGGCTATACCCAGGTCCGCGCTTACGTGTTTCAGGAAATGCCATCGATATACTTGGTGGCCATGAAGATGCGATCGCCTTTAACCCAGCCGCGCACGTGCCATCGAATGCGGATTACGCAAACACAGCCGACGAGCTTTTGCGTGTGATGCGTCAGCAACATAAAGATGGATCTGACTTTGCAAAAATCTACCAGACAGGACCAGACGAAATCCGTGATGGAACACTGCATACACCGTACCAGTACTCAATCGCACAGTTGAAAGCGGCAGTTGAGGAAGCCACTCGGATAGGTACAAATGTGGCAGTACACGCGACCGGTGAACCCGGAACAGGCTATGCCGCACAAGCGGGCGTTGCTTCAATCGATCACGCGATCCAACTAAGTGACGCAACTATGGAGCTGATGAAGAAAAAACGCATTTTTGCGGTACCAACCTTGCAGTGGTACGAGTATTACGGCAACCACTCAGCGACTGCAGCGGCCAATGCAGCAGCAACGCAAGTTTATGAATACAAGCTCCGAGAATTTGCCAAACAAATCAAAGCCGGTGTCCCATTTGCAGTTGGCTCGGATGTCGGTCCCTTCGCACACGGGACTCAAGCGCGCGAGTTCGAAATCATGGTAGCAAATGGGATGACGCCAATCGCGGTGCTGCAGGCAGATTTACTCAACGGAGCTCAGTTGCTTGGGTGGCAGGGCGAGATCGGGCAACTCAAGAAAGGCTATTATGCAGATATCATCGCCGTGGATGAAAATCCGCTGGTTGATATAGCCACCCTCAAGAAAGTCTCCTTTGTAATGAAGGGCGGAGCCGTCCTTCGCGAGGCTGTTCAGTAAGCGATTTGCAATCTCGATGCCTGTAACAGCTGACACTAAATGAAGCCACGATACGACGAAGTGGTGGTATTCAGTCCCTCCGCAGTGACTGGAGGACCTGAAGCATTACATCAGCTTTCGCACGCAATAAACGAACTAGGAGGTAGCTCGCGTATTGCCTATTACGCGGGTGATGACTGTCGGTGCACGGCCTCTATTGACAGCATAACGTGCACGAAAGCGTCAACACGTTGTTTAGAGAGTTACGCCATATATGACCCGAAACCTCTAACAACACACAGAATCACTAATTCGACTTTCTTAGTGATGCCAGAGATTTTGACTCTCTTTGTCGAACGCCGGTCAAAACGCAATAGCGCACTCTGGTGGTTGTCGGTCGATCATGCGAAGAAAAATAACGAGCACTTGCGATATGCGAACTATCGCCATGAGTTTTTTAGTAAAAATGAACTGAATCATTTTTATCAATCCGACTATGCAAGGTCATATATCGTTGAAAATGGCGCAACGACCATCGCTCCACTATATGACTACGTTGATCGCTCTTTTTTTACCCCACATGCAATAGAGAAACATCATATTGCACTCTTTCCTGCAAAGGGAGAGGCGCTGGCGTCATTGTTTTGCAGCCAGCAAAAAGGACTCTCATTTCTTCAGATTAAAGATATGGATCGCGAACAGGTAGCACATGCCCTTAACGTGTCACTCATATATATATTGACTTCGGACACCACCCTGGCAAGGATCGCGTGCCCATAGAAGCATCCGCTGCCGGTGCTGTGATATTCGTGCATTGCGACGGTGCTGCCAATAATTATTCAGACTATCCCCTCGAGGACTTTTACAAGTTCACGCTTAAAGACATTCAGTCTGGCGCTCTGCGGCAGCGTATTGACCTCGTAATAGCCGACCCGGTCGCGCATCGCGCTAAGCAAAAGCACTTTCGCCAGAGAGTGTATTTAGAAAAGGAGGAGTTCTATCTGCAAGTTAGAGCCCTTTTTTTTGATGTCGATTAATTTCCGTATTTAGGCTTTAACGGGTCGAATTTCATTCGCCGATCAACAATAGGCTCTAGATGACTCAGTTTGGTGACTTTGATCTTATTGTTGTTGGCAGTGGGCTATTTGGTATCACTGTTGCGGAGCGCTGCGCTCATGAACTTGGCTTGCGCGTGCTAGTGGTTGAACGACGCAACCATGTTGGCGGCAACGCATGGAGCTCTGTCGACGAACAGACCGGCATAGAGGTGCACGACTACGGCTCCCACATCTTTCATTGCACCAGTCAGGATGTGTGGACCTATGTGAATCGGTTTACTGCTTTTTCAAACTATCGTCATCGGGTCGTAACCCGACACCAAAACCGTTTTTACACGATGCCCATGAATCTAGGTACCCTTTCGTCGCTATATGGACGTTTTTTATCTCCAGACGATGCCAGAGCGCTTGTGTCTGAAGAGGTGCGAGCATCCGGCATATCGGATCCTAAAAATCTAGAGGAGAAGGCGATCTCGCTCGTGGGTCGACGTATGTATGACGCGTTTATTCGTGGTTACACTGCGAAACAATGGCAGACTGATCCGAAAGACCTACCAGCAGATATTATTACGAGACTACCGGTCCGTTACACGTTTGATGACGCTTACTTTTCTGATCCCTATCAAGGAATTCCGCTGGTTGGCTACGGAGCGCTGATACGGCGCATGCTGGACGCTCCCGGTATTGAGGCTGTTACAAGCGTCGATTATTTCGATATCAGGTCACGCATACCGGCCGAAACACCAGTCGTTTATACAGGCCCTATCGATCGCTACTTTCATAATTGCGCTGGCGAGCTTGGCTGGCGAACACTCGACTTTGAGCGGGAAGTTCTTGCAACTGCTGATTATCAAGGGACGAGTGTGGTCAACTACCCTGACTCCGATGTACAGTTCACACGCATACATGAGTTTCGTCACTTACATCCAGAACGAAAGTACGGGACCGATCAAACTGTGATTTTTAAGGAGTACTCGCGGTTCTCACAGCGAACTGATGAGCCTTACTACCCAATTGATACGCGTAATGATAAGAGCGCGTATCAGGCATATCGAGATTTGGCGGACAAAGAGCCAAATGTGATTTTCGGCGGACGTCTAGGTACCTATCGCTACTTGGATATGCATCAAGCGATAGGGGCGGCGCTAAAGGTATTCGATAACATTCTTCAGCCCCACTTCGTCGACGGACGTCCGCTTAAGCACGGTAGACATGCGCATACATAAAACGCGTTCAGGCGGTCTGTGGCACTGATTCATACGCTATCTTTAAACCAGCTTTTTGAGTTTTCAGAAATAACAATGACCTTACACGTAGATAGACTTAAAACGTCGCCGTCACACTCTGTGCCTGCGACATCGTGACCACACAGGTGGTCGCTGTCCCCGCGCACGCACCAGACCACCCCGTAAAGTTGGAACCCGTGGCTTTTGTCGCCGTCAGCGTCACCGCAGTCCCACTGGTGTAGCTCTTGCTACACGTCGCACCGCAGCTAATCCCTGTCAAGGTCGTGCCTGTCGGTCCATCCCCGCTTGCGCGGGGATAACGTCGATAGACCGAAAGGATTCGCTGTATGTCACGCCGCTTGAACCCCAAGACCGCCCTCATTGTCGCTGCCATCTTGCGTGGCGCCGTCTCAGTAGCCGATGCAGCCCCTGCGATCACGTCCGTCACCACGGATTACACCGACGGTGGTGGGCCACTCGATATCAACATTGTGGGTCCGGGCTTCGTGCGCGATCATGCGCAACGCCAGGTTATAGCGTTGGAGATCGCGGTTATAGCGTTCCCCCCATACACGCATAGCAACATGCTGCGCCGGACACAACCGCTTCGCAGCAAATGTATGACATAACCTGCCCCGAGTAATTGAGCAATATGGCCAAAAACTCACGTGTACGATCAATTGGGTCGGCGCGCACAATGCTGCAAAAGTATGAGAACGATCAGGGGCTTCCACGGAGGGTATGAATACATCGCCCGAAACTCTCGGGCAGATGAGAACGCCGACCCGGCAACACAACAGCACCGATGCGCTGGCGCCTATCTGCGACATCAACGAGCAGTGTCTGCAAATGCTCGTCGAGGCTGCGCGCACGTCTCAGTCAGCTGATGAGCCGTTCGTTCATCAGCTTCTCTCCTTCATCAAATCGTTTTGCACGATAACCCTTGTAGTGTTACCACCGGCTTAACCGGGCCGATCAGCGCCAGGGCCCACCGGGAGGCCAAGTCCCCGAGTCACCGGATCCCTTGCGAAGATCCTCCAGTAGCGGCAACAAAAACGCGGCGAGCAACCGCGCACAGTCATCGGCGAAGTCGTCGCCAATGGCCACACCCGTTCGTCTGGAGAATGCTCCCATCTGGGCAGGACGGGTCACGTTCTTCCAGTAGTCAGGAGTCAAGGCAACGGGAACATCTCTCGGCACGGGCGTCTTCCGGCAGGCAAACGTCTGTCTCAGTGCATCGCCCAGAGTCCGTCGATCGAACTCGAAGTGACCGGCAAGGTAGTAGATGTCGAAGAAGTCCTTGATTCGGCTGTTGCGCTCGCCGAGCACGACCATGGCCTCGAACTTTTCGGCGATTACCGCCTCTCTCGGATAGGCCAGCACTCTTGGTGCCGGGAAGTCGAGCAGCGTCGGGTAGGCGCACAACGCGGGCGCCGGCGATACCGCATCGCCGACACCCATGTCGATCTGGAGGACGAGACGTGCGGTTCCGAGTTGCGCAGGCAGCGTGGCGCGAACTCCTGCGTACTCGTCCTCTGCCCGGATGGCCTCAATCTTGATGTCGTCCCCATCGAAGCTCACGGCATCGGGCGGAACCGGCGTGCCGATGATCGCCCTCAGGTCTTTGCGGATGGCATCGAAGTCGCTGTCACCCCGGAGAAGCAGATCGAGGTCTCGTGTTGCGCGATACGGCTGATCTGCCCACAGGCGCAGTAGCATCGCACCCTTGAGCACGAAACGGTCACTCAGGTTTGAAGCGCCAAGGCGGTAGAGGAAGCGCTCCAGACAATAGGTGGTCAGGAGCGTCTGATAGTCGGCACCTGACTGCTTGGCCTGATTGAGCAGGCGGGCCGAAACCGATGCACCGACGTTGGACTTTCCGTTCACGCGATCGCGTCCAGGTAAGGCTGCATGACCCGAGTCACCCGACAGACCCGAGCATGACGTGCGAGTTCGTTGGCGCCGCCGCGATGCTTGCGCGTGAAATCGCGAAGCGCTTCGACCACCACGTCGATACCGACCTTGTTCCGGTACTTGAAGCAGTCGGCGACCGTCTTGGCGGCCGAGTAGACTCGGATCGTCACACCCTCCACCCGGTGTTGTTCGACCCCAGCGGCCAGCGCCGCTCGGGAGAACCGCGCCACGCGCAGCTTCGGGTAGTCCAGGTGCGGCTTGCGCGCACTCTCCGCAAGCGCAATCCAGACCTCGTGCGGCGACTGCGTCGTCAGATCGTGGAACCTAAGTGCCGTGAGCAGGCAGAAGACCGCATCCGGGACGCGCTTGGCCACCTGCACGAGTACATGATTCTCTGAGGGCGTGTGATCAGCTCTGGCATAGAGCCCCCTCGCCACGCGGACGAGCACGCCATCCTCGACACAGCGCGCCAGGACGGCTCGGGTAATGCCTTGTGCCTCCAGTTCACGGGAGCGCAGCACGCCCTGCTTCGCGAACAGACGCCGCACCTGTTGCTTGCCTGTGGGTTCCATGGAGCCGGATGATACATCATGTATGGGGTTATCTCCAACTAACGACGTTCTGTATCATCGGAGAGGCACCCAAACCTTCAGATTCGGCGCCATTGTCGGGCAGCCACGCCGTCCAGACCACCTAGGTTATTGCCAGTTTTGTCCCCAAACCCCAGCTGGCTTTCTTGCAGTCTTCGTAGATCATTCTCAGCGTCTTGTGCTGTTGTTGCTGCGCTGGAATTCGTTCGCGGTGGGGCGGATTCGTGCCCTGCACACGACGGCACGGTGGTTCGACAACCGCTCCCGATACTAGCGCTACTCGCAGTGGCAAGTCGCGATGGGCGCCGTGTCAAACGACGTGGTCGGGCTCCAGCGCACAGGCCACATGTTCGTCCACCTCGACCTGAATGGTCGCGTGTTCGATCCGAAACCGCTCGTGCAGATCGTGGGCCAGCTGAGCCAGGGCGGCGTCGCCCGGGTGACCTGCTGGCATCACGCAATGACAGGTCAGGGCGGTCTCGGTCGTGCTCATGGGCCAGATGTGCAGATCGTGAATCGCGGCAACGCCCGGCCAGGCCTCCAGGTATGCGCTGACCTCCTCCACCTTCAGGCCACGCGGCACCGCGTCGAGTGACATGCCGAGGGAATCGCGCAGCAGGCTCCACGTGCCCACCAGAATGACACCCGCGATGGCGAGGCTCACGAGCGCATCCAACCGCGTCCAGCCGGTCAGTACGATCACGCCCGCCGCAGCGACCACACCGGCGGAGATCAGTGCGTCGTAGAACATGTGCAGGAATGCTGCGCGAAGATTAACGTCCTGCCCGCGGCCGGAGAAGAACAACCAAGCCGTGACGCCATTCAGGACAATGCCGATGCCAGCAACCACCATGACCGTTGTTCCGGCTACCGGAGCGGGATCGAGTAGGCGACGCACGCCCTCGACCGCAATGGCGCCGACCGACACCAGCAGTAGGACGGCATTGCCGAGGGCGGCCACGATCGTGCCGCGCCGCAGTCCATAGGTATAGGTCCTGCTGGGCGGCCGCAGCGCCAGGGTCGCGGCCACCCAGGCCATCGCCAGCCCGAAAACGTCGCCCAGGTTGTGGCCCGCGTCGGCCAGCAGCGCCATCGAGTGCGCCAGCAGGCCATAGATGACCTCGACCACAACGAACGCGAGGTTGAGAGAAACGCCAATCGCGAAGGCCGGACCGAAGTTCTTTGGGGCATGCACATGGGCGCCACCCACCCCTGCACCGGAATGCCCGTGGCCGTGGTGGTGCTCATGGTCATGGTCATGGTCATGGTCATGCGTGTGATCGGTCATTTTGCTGCTCGTTGAGTTCAGGCTTTCACTTGAAGTAGGCGTGCACCAGATCGATCAACTCATCGGCCGCCTGTTCACCCGCACGATTTCGTGTGCCGCCCGTGAAGTGCTCGCGCACATGATCCTCCACCACTTCCGCCAGCAGGCCATTGATGGCGCCGCGGCATGCCGCGAGCCGGTGCATCACGGCGGCGCACCCCTCCTCCGCCTCGATGGCCCGCTCGGCCGCGTCCACCTGCCCGCGGATCCGGCGGATCCTGTTCAGCAGTTTCTGCTTCTCGTGAACGGCATCAGCCATTTTTCGGTCCTCCTTGGATACCCTAGGGGGGTATGGTACTTTATTTTCCGGAAAGTATTTACAGGCGCTATTTCAAGGCATACAGTGCGCGCCGTCGTTAGACGCATGAGGTCGCCGTGGGCAGTAGTCAATCGGGTTGTGAACAGCGTCGCGCACTGCGCGGCCTGGTGCATAGCGCGGACTAGCCTCGGCTCCCACCGCGGCCTCCTGCGCTGTGCAGGACGCCGTACGCTGGGTTTCCCCAGCGTTGACGCCCTCCTCTCCCTCGATCCTGCGGCCCGTGCGCATCGGGAATACGTGACGCCATGAGGCGTCTGGGAGACAGGCCATGATCCAAGTGAACCGCAACATCCGGCTGGTGCCCCGCCTGCAGCCGACCATCGTCGCCGTTCGGCATTCCTCCGACGCAGCGGCTCGCTCGTCCGCTCGCCCGCTGGCGTTCCATTGGCACCTTGACCCACTGAGCCATCGCCCGGTCATGCATTGGGTGTTGGGTGGCTCACAGCCTGTCCGTTGCATCGGGGAAGAGCGATGAGCGCGCTTGATACCGAGCGCTCCGCTGCGCTGGATTCGGCGCACGTGGGCGATGTTCGCGGCGCCCTGGGTACGTGGAAGGCCGATCAGGTCCGGGCCCCCGGCTGGCGCGGTCACTGGCGCCTGTTCCTCGCGGTTCTGGGCCCGGGCCTGATCGTCATGGTCGGCGATAACGACGCCGGCGCCTTCGGTACCTATACGCAGGCGGGCCAGAACTACGGCACGTCGCTGCTGTGGACCCTGCTGCTGCTGGTCCCGGTCCTGTACGTGAACCAGGAGATGGTCCTGCGCCTCGGTTCGGTGACCCGGGTCGGCCACGCGCGGCTGATCCTGGAGCGCTTTGGCCGGTTCTGGGGCGCCTTCAGCGTCATCGACCTGTTCCTGCTCAACGGCCTCACCATCGTCACCGAATTCGTCGGCGTCAGCCTTGGCCTCGACTATCTGGGGCTGCCGAAGACCTGGGGGGTGGCCGTTTCGGCCGTGCTGGTCATGGCGGCTGGGGCGACGGGCGACTTCCGGCGCTTCGAGAGGTTTGCACTCGCCCTGGTGGCCGGGAGCCTCATCCTGATCCCGGTCGTGTTCATGGCCCACCCGCCCTGGGGCGACCTGGCGCACGATTTCGTCGTACCGCAGTTGCCGGCCCATGCCCCGCTGGCGGACGTGATGCTGCTGATCATCGCGATCGTCGGGACGACCGTGGCTCCGTGGCAGCTGTTCTTCCAGCAGAGCTACGTGATCGACAAGCGGATCACGACCCGGATGATTGGCTATGAGCGCGTGGACCTCTGCCTGGGCATCGTTCTCGTAGTCGCGGGCGCCGCGGCGATGATGGCGTTTTGCGCGGCGGCATTCACGGGCACTCCGGAGTTCGGCCAGTTCCAGGACGCCGGCGCCGTGGCCGCGGGCCTCGGGCACCACATCCGTCCAGTGGCCGGCGTGTGCTTCGCGATCGCACTGATCGACGCGAGCCTGATCGGCGCGGCGGCCGTGTCGCTCTCCACCGCCTACGCCATTGGCGACGTGCTTTCGGTGCGCCACTCCCTGCACCGCAAGCCCGGCACCGCCAAGGCCTTCTATGGCGTCTATTTCGCCCTGATCGCCGTGGCTGCAACGCTGGTACTGATCCCGGGAACACCCCTCGGCCTGCTGACCAATGCCGTCCAAACCCTGGCCGGCGTGCTGCTGCCCAGTGCCACCGTCTTCCTGTTCCTGCTGTGCAATGACTCGGCCGTCCTCGGGCCGTGGGTGAATTCGCGCGGCCTCAATGTCTTCACCGGCGTCGTGATTGGCCTGCTGGTCACGCTCTCCGTGATTCTGACGGCGGCCGTGCTGTTTCCCGACCTCACGGGCACCCGCATCACGGAGATTCTGGTGGCCGGCGTCGCGGTGTCGGTGCTGGCGGCGCTGGCCTCGGCCGCCGGCCGCCGCGCCGTGACCGCATCGCCTGATGCTGGCGGAAAGGCGCAATGGCAGATGCCGCCACTGGGCCAGCTGCCTCCGCTGAAGCTCACCGCGCTTGATCGGGGGTGGCTGCTGGTGCTGCGCGCCTACCTGCTGGTCGCCGTCCTGATGGTCGTCGTGCGGGTCATCCAGCTGGCAAAGCCTCTGTAACAACGATCGAAGAGAATTTCGCGATGTCTTACATCACCCGACTAGTGGTATCGAGCACCCTTCTGGCCCTTGCTTGCCCGGTGTATGCGGCAGAGGACGCAGATCGGTTCGCGTGGCACGTCCAGGCCACCTACGTCGAGCAGCATGTGGATCATTTCCAGTCGCCGTACTCGGGTGCCAACAGCCTGACGCCGAACCAGTCCCGGCAGACCGCCGATGTCACGCTGTATGCGGGTGCGCGGCTGTGGCGCGGCGCGGAACTGTGGATCAACCCGGAGCTGGACCAGGGTTTCGGGCTCAATGACACGACAGGGCTCGCCGGCTTCTCCAGTGGCGAAGCGTACAAAGTCGGGCGTTCGACACCGTACCTTCGGTGGCAGCGGGCCTTCGTGCGCCAGACCTGGAATCTCGGGGGCGAGCACGCGGCAACTGAGGCCGGGCCCAACCAATTCGCAGGAGAGATTTCCACGGATCGTGTGGTCTTGACCGTCGGCAAGTTCGGCGTGGGCGATGTCTTCGACACCAATCGTTACGCTCATGATCCGCGCGGCGACTTCCTCAACTGGTCGGTCGTTGATACCGGGAGCTTCGACTACGCGGCTGACGCCTGGGGGTACACGGCCGGTGTGGCCGTGGAGTGGTATCGCGGCCCCTGGACGCTGAGGGGCGGGTTCTTCGATGTGTCCGATGTGCCCAACAGCCCGGATCTGGAACCCGGCTTCGACGAATACCAGTGGATTGCCGAACTCGAGCGCCGATTCTCTCTCGGAGGCCACCCGGGCAAGGTCGCCGTATCTGCGTTCTCGACCCATGCACGCATGGCACTGCTCGCCGATGCCATCGCCTGGGGCACTTCCCACAGCACGGCACCGGATCCCGCGCCCGTTCGGCAGGCTCGCGAGCGCCAAGGCCTGGCGATCAATCTGGAGCAGGAAGTTCGCGAGGGCGTGGGCCTCTTCCTACGGGCAGGAACCTCTGGCGGCAACGTGGAAACCTACGACTTCACCGACATCGATCGCACGCTCGCCGCCGGCTTGAACATCGGCGCCACGCGCTGGAAGGGTGCGCAAGACACGGTGGGGCTGGCGTTGGTGGTCAACGGGATCTCGCCTGAGCGCCGCCGATTCCTGGCTGCAGGGGGTCTGGGCGTGCTCGTGGGCGATGGTCAATTGGTCCACCCGGGCAACGAGCAGATCGCCGAGGCCTACTACGACCTTCGTGTATTCGATCCCGTACATCTCACGCTGGATTTCCAGCGAGTACAGAACCCCGCTTACAACCGCGACCGGGGGCCGGCTTCGATCATAGCCCTGCGCTTTCACGTACAGATGTAGACGGAGATACGCGCAACCGCCCTGTCTTTTTTGGTCCGCTCTGAGTGCACCTCAGCCCTGCGCCCACTTCACTTGGCTACCGCTCGGCATCAGCCTCGATATGCCGATGCTCGTTACAATGTGTACAGTTTCCGCGCCGCAAACCACTGCGGTCCAGGACAACCACCCCTCCACAGCCTGCGCACTGTGTTACCTCGAACTCCTGCCCCTGTGAGACCGTCAT
The DNA here is from genome assembly GCA_903832085.1 of uncultured Pseudomonadota bacterium. Classification (GTDB taxonomy): domain Bacteria; phylum Pseudomonadota; class Gammaproteobacteria; order Steroidobacterales; family Steroidobacteraceae; genus CAIKZZ01. The sequence continues at coordinate 101,706 of CAIKZZ010000010.1, forward strand.
GACGAGCAGGACCAAGTGCTCCAGGGTCATTGGCGTCTCCGGCACGAGCTGCTGGTACATTTCAAAGGCATCGCAGAGCCGCTCACCCCGCGCAACGCTCGGCAGTTCGCGACGCGGGTTGTCGAGCGCACTGGTGGGCAAAACTTCAAGTAGATAGCAGAGCCCGACGAGTGCCGCCGCCTCGCTTCGGCTCCGAGCAGTGCCGAAAAAGAACGCGAGGCTTTGAGGGGACGGGCCGCGCCGCCGGAGGACGTGTCGCTTGCCGTGCTCGTCGACGTAAGACTGGTACAGGTGCCGGATCTTGTCGTCAGGCAGCCCCGTCCAGTCGCAGATCGTATGGGTCCGGGCTTCGTGCGCGATCATGCGCAACGCCAGGTTGTAGCGTTGGAGATCGCGGTTGTAGCGTTCCCCCCATACGCGCATAGCAACATGCTGCGCCGGAGGCGACTGCTTCGCAGCAAAGTTATTACATAACCTACCCCCAAGTATTTGAGCAATATGGGTAAAAACCCACGTGTACGACGAATTGGGTCAAAGCGCACAATGCTGCAAAAGCATAAGAACGATCAGGGGCATCCACGGAGGGTATGAATACATCGCCCGAAACTCTCGGGCAGATGAGAGCGCCGACCCGGCAACACAATAGAACCGATGCGCTGGCGCCTATCTGCGACATCAACGAGCAGTGTCTGCAAATGCTCGTCGAGGCTGCGCGCACGTCCCAGTCGCCTGATGAGCCGTTCGTTCATCAGCTTCTTTCCTTCATCAAGACGCTCGACGCGGCAACACTGGCTACCGCCTCGCGATTCCCTTTCCTGCTCGTGGATTTCGGGTTCCGCGATCCAGAGTGGTGGAACAAGGTTGCTGGCAGCAACGACAACGCCGCCAACGAGGTGGCGTGGCTCTCGCCGTTTCCGCGCGCGGCGGCAACAACGTTGTCGCGTGCGACTCTCATGCTCGCGTGGCACACGGTGCGCACGGATACAGAGGCCTCCGTAGTTCTCCTCGGCATCACGCCCGCCGTTGCTCGGCAGCTGCGATCACTGCGGCTGCAGGACATCGATCGAATAGCAGAACAACACTGCCGAAAGATTCGTCCGCGCTGGGAAGATCGTCCCAGCGTGTGGCGACAGCTGCTTATGTGCGCGAAGAGCACGGAAGTCGAGACCGCACACGACTTTGTCCTGCATGCACTTCAGTTGACGGCGAGCACCGCGCTTCCGAAAGCATAAGATGTCGAACCTCGCAATTGGAGGTGCAAGTTATGAGCAAGGCACAACACTTGAGTCGCGTCATTGACCGGCACGCTCCCACGGAAGCGATGCAATCGCCCGCGCAATTGATGGATTTCCGCGGACGCGCAATCACCCAGGCTGCACTGCAGTTCGCACCGGCTTTCCTCCGGACGCGGGACGTGCTGCGAATCACCTCGCTCAGTCGTGCGACGATCTATCGCCGGATCGCCGCGCGGCGCTTTCCAGCCCCAGTGCATCTCGGCGGTCGGGCGTGCGGGTGGTCTACATCCGCGCTCCAGGACTGGATCAGCGACCCAGAGGGCTATCGCGCACCGGCGACGGAGGATTCCCGTGGGACTCGCGCGCGCGGTCGCCCACCGAAGTATTCGGGGCAGAAGGCGCGGTGACCTTGGCCGCGAGCCGCGGGTATCCGCGAGCGATCCTTCCGGGGCAGGACCAGGCTTGCGAATTGCTTCTCAATAGTTAACGTTACTTTGCACGCTAACATTGACTGTGTTATCGTGTAAATCTATGTTAGAAACAGCGACCCGCAGCCCTGTTACGGATGCGGCTATCCAGCGCTATCTGCACGACACCCTCGGGCTTCGTGCCACCCTGGGTCCGTGGACGGCTGCCGGGAAGCTCCCCTATTTCCTTCAGGAAGCCTTTGCTGTCCGCCGGCTGACCCTCCACGGACACGACGTCCTGCTCGCCCTGGATCAGCTCCCGCACCCGCCGAAACTCTCGGAGCTGCGCGCACAGATGGAGCGACTTCAGGCCACGGCCGAGATGCCGGTTGTCTACGTCACCGACGCCATCGCCTCCTACGAGCGCAAGCGCCTCGTCGAACAGCGCGTGCCCTTCCTCGTGCCCGGCAACCAGCTATACCTGCCCGACCTTGGAATCGACTTGCGCGAGTATTTCCGAACCGCCAAGGCAGAGGCCGGCGCCACACTCAGCCCCGCAACGCAGGCCGTTCTGATCACGCAGTTGCTGGACAAACCCTGGCGAGCCGACTGGGTCCTGGCGGAGATCGTCACCCGCCTGG
>CAIKZZ010000011.1 GCA_903832085.1 uncultured Pseudomonadota bacterium
GGCTTAGAATTTTCCCTCAGCGATCTCCTTCAAGATGATCTTGTCGATGGTCAGCTCGGCCACCGCCTTCTTGAGCCGTGCGTTCTCTGACTCCAGCTCCTTCATCCGCTTGGCCTGGTCAATGCGTAAGCCCCCGTGGGTCTTACGCCACCGAAAGTAGGTCTTATCGGTAACCCCTAACTGCTTGCAGACCTCGGCTACCGTCTTGCTTTGACCTGACAGAACGTCAGCCTCGCGCAGCTTGTGGATGATCTCTTCTGTCGTAAACCGTTGTTTTGGCATGATCTTAACCCTCCGTTCCTCTATTTTAGGGAACATCAGGCTGGACCAGTTATCTCAAGGCAGGTCAATAGTGGCAAATTCGATCGCCACAGTCTGAGTCAGTGCGATAATCATTCCTGCATCGTGCTCATACACTGCGCGCAGCTTTTCGCGTACCTCAGCGTTTCGTTGAGTGCTTTTAACAATTAGGCGCGCGATTTTTACCGCTAATGCTCTGCCTTCTTCTGGTGTTTTGGTGATCAGAGTGTTGCCAGGGATTAGCTCAATCGAGGCTGGTGAGGATGCAGTGTTCATAATGTGGCTCCAATAATTGTTAATAAAAACTAGCCTGCGCTTCTCATATCGCTCTGGCAAAGCTAGTTGTGCGTTGCTCGCCTTTCTTGCGAGAGTGCCGCGTCCAGATGAGCCAAATCAGTATGAGTGGGATGTCAAATAGCGAACTCAGCGCTTCGATTGCAGGAACTCCTTTGAACCCAAATAGATCGGCGGCGCGTCCTTCGAGCCACGTCATGTAAGCGATCGGCACGTAGGACAGCGCGCTTAAGATCGAGTAGCGCAAGCTACCGCTACGACCGGCTACGCCCACCATATCAAGAATTAGGTCCATCGATAAGGTGGACGTGAGCCCAATGGTAAACAAGTACGTGACTGTACCGACGAGGTAGCTCGTGGTAGTCGGTGGTGCAAAAGCCAAGAACCCTGCAGGTACAGCGTTTAACGCACCGGCGAGTGCGTAGGCCACGCGGCGGTCAAATCTAGGTACCCAGCCACCGACGAGGCAGCCCACCGCCATGAGTAGGCCACCGCCAATGCCATTAATCCAAACCACCGACGTGCCCGCGACATGAAAGTCAGGGGAAATCGCGGGCAGCAGGCCGATCAGCGCACCGGCGCCGGGTGGTGCGAGTAACAAAAGTAACCCAAACAGATTGCGTGGCAACAGGCAGGTGGCACGTAGCTCGTGGCGGATCTCACGCAAGTGCAAGCTAAAACCAGGCGAGGGCAAACGCGTCGGCTCATGGAGTCCAATCAGCGCAGCGGTCGGCAACAGGACAAGGATGAGGGCAATCAAGGCCCAGCCAGAAGTGGAGGCATGTAGCGCTGCGTACAGCAAGATACCCGGGCCAATCGCACCGCCGCCTAAGTTACTGGCCTGTGCCCAAGCGGACGCGCGGGTGCGATTTTCAGGCGCTACGATCGATGCCATCAAGCCTCCATAGGCTGATGAAATCAACATGCAAAACAGCATTCCAACAAAGAAAATACCAATCGCAAGCCGTGTGTCGCGCTCAAGGATCCAGCAGCCGACGGTCAGCGCGATACCTGCGCATGCAGTTGATAATGCGTACCACGTTCGTCGTGGGAGGCACACGTCCGCCAGCGGGCTCCACAGAAAGTAAATGGCGGTCGGGATGCCTAAAAGGGCAATCGCATTCGCCACCTCACCGACCGAAAGTCCCGCACGACGCAGTAATAGCGAGGCACCCCCATTGGTGGTGAACCCAATGTAGACCGCATAGGGGAATACAATCCACAGAAAACGACTCGGTCCTACCGCGCGGGTCACGGGTTGGAGAGTGGTCAGGTCAGCGGGTGTGTGGGCGGGATTATCTGACATCAGGGTTTTGTTGCACTCCGCGGTATTCACACGAAAAAACTTTAAATAAAAAGGCGGTAACGACCACGCCGTTACCGCCTGCATTTAATTAGACGAAGTCGTTCGCATGACGACGTGGTCTAGAACTTATAACGTGCCTTTAAGTAGTAATAGCCGCCGTTAATCCCAAAAGGCGAGAACAGCGCATATTGGTTCGTGCCCACGTTATCACCATAATAAGGATCATTCTCGTGAGCTAACTGAGTGGCATTGATCAACGGTGGAAAGGTGTTAAATAGGTTCTGCGCACCGCCGCTCACGGTGAGTTGCTCGCTGAGTTTGTAGCTCACGTCCAAGTTTGTGATTGCCGTGACACCGATATGATTTTGAAAGTAATCGAGCTGGCCTGCGCATATAAATAAACCACCGCGCGGCACGCATTGTGGATAGGGACCACCATAGCCGTTGTCGCCATCATCGCTCTCCCAGTCAGATGATGGACCATAAATTGCCTCAACCAGATTCACTGACAGCTTCCCACGGGTGAAAAGGGCGCCGAGATTAACCACATATTTTGGATTGGCTGTGGTGAGCATCGAGTACGCATTTGGATCGTACAGTTCGTTTACTGGTGGATTGCCACCCGCAATATTGGCCGGTGTAACGGCATATTTTGTTGCTGTCGTGCTGCTGTAATTAGCGCCAATAGACCAATCGATCTTGCCGAAGCTGTAGTTGACTGGGAAATCGAATACTAAATCGACACCGCGGGTTTGCGTATCGATGCCATTTGCAAAGACGTTAATGCCTTTAAAAGCGACCGTCGGATCGAGCTGGTTGCCGCTGGCGACAATGGCATCATTAATTAAACTCGAGATGACATTGCCGCTGTAGTCGGTCCCGACTAAGGAGCCACTCCCTACGATTCGATTTGTGACTGTGATTTGGTACACATCGAGGGTAACGCTCATGCCCGGCTGTGGGCGCCAGACAGCGCCTAAACTGAGGTTCACAGAATGCTCGGGTTGCAGGCCGTTGCCTAAGCCCAATAGCCGTCCACCGGCTGAGTTCGGGGCTAACTGCACGTAAGCTGCGTTCGGGGATACAGTCGTTGAGGTGTAGTTTTCCTCGGCGAGCGTGGGTGCGCGAAAGCCATTGCTTAGAGTGCCGCGCAGTGCAAACTCAGGAGTAAAATCATACCGCCCAGTCAGCTTGCCGACAGTGGCATTCCCAAAATCACTGTAGTGCTCAAAGCGTGCTGCGACATCAATGCGCAGCTTATCGATGGGTCTTGCCGCTAAGTCCACATACACCGACTCATTGGTGCGCTCGTGGGAGCCTGCGTCCCCCGGCGTAAAACCCGAGTAGCCCGCGGCGCCACCGTCGAGCCAAGACAATGGGACTCCATCGCCAATGGTGTAGTTCTCCCGACGGTACTCACCGCCGAAAGCAAAATTTAAAGGACCCGCCCACCCGATGTCGATGTCGCGATTCACATCGAGTGTCGTGGTCCACTGTGTGGCTTTCAGAAAGCCGTCGTAGTAATCCGTCGGTGTTGGGACGTTATAGTCCGCCGAATAGGCGGGATTGTACGAGTGGATCGTTGAGATGATGACCTTGTCGCTACCAAAACCTGTGCCTAAGTCGTAACTCCAAGCGCCTAGAGCCCCCTTGAAGCCGATATTAAGTTGATAGTCGGTTTCATTGCTTTGTTCTTGGGGAGTAAATCCGTACGGGTAGGGGTAGACAGTGAGGCCGGTCGTCTGATCGACATAGTGTGCTTTGTGCGGCAGACGATAGTTCTCAAACGATGCTGCGTCCTTGTGGCCATAGCTGCCCACAAAATACAGTTCGCTGTTTTCATCGAATTTAATACCAGCGCTCAGAAGAACCGTCTTTTGTGTCACCGCACCGTCACCGGAGATGCGATTTAAATAAGGAAAGCCAGGCGCTTTTGTCATATTCGCGTCGATCGGATAGTCAGCTAAATCTGGATTAACGACGCGCTCGTCAATCGCGCCGACGAAGCTGTGCCCGTGCTTCTTGTAATCTCCGGTCAGATTCAAGTAGCCGCGAGTGCCGAGCTCAAAGCCGACGTTGCCGCTGATATCGGTGGTCTGGCCACCGCGCGTGCCGTACTCGCCGTAAGTCGCGGTGACTGACCCGCCGGAGGAATTCTTTTTCAAGATGATATTGATAACACCCGCAATGGCATCGGTACCATACTGGGCAGCCGCGCCATCAGTCAGCACTTCGATGTGATCGATAGAATCGAGGGGGATAAAATTCAGATCAACATTGGCTCCTCCTTGGAAGCTTGAGCCCGTGTCGATGGCCAAATTCGCTGTCGTGTGCCGGCGCTTACCGTCGATTAAAATCAGCACGTGGTTGGGGCTTAAGCCGCGCAAGCGTGCCTGCAGGGTTTGGCCCGCCATATCAAAGCCGAAGGCCTGCAAGTTGAGCGACGGCACAATCTGCGCGAGCGTTGACATCAGATCCGGACTGCCGGAAGCCGCGCGCAAGGCATCGGCACTGAGCAGCTGCACTGGGGCTGGGCTGTCTAACACAGCCATTCCACCTTGGCGTGTACCCGTGACGATGATGTCCGTTAATACATTCGGACCCGGGCTTGAGGCATCGGCAAGCGCCGCGCTCGCAGCAGCAAAAAGTCCTGCACCTAAAACCGCACAGACCGCGGTACGTATCGCGCGGGTCATCCCAAAGTTCTGGCTCATCTTATTTTATCTCCCTAATAATTCGCAGAGGCGTCGCGCGCCCTTCGTTCGATTACCACAGATCGACTGGACAAATCGACTGGTAAGCGCAGTGCATGCGCTTGGCGGACCGTATTGTAGCCAAGAATAGGGCCTGTTTCTAAGACTCGTTGCTTCTATCGTCAGTAGTTTAGTGTCTCATAGAGCGGGCTGAATATCGGTAAGCCTTGCGCTTCTGGGTGACCGAAAAAAGCAAATCCGCTGGCTGTTCCCGCGAAAAAGGCGGTTTGTCCTTCGCGGCATCTGCGCTCTTTGGTGAGGGCTCACGTGAACCCGTTGTAAGCGATTGTGGCGTGATATGGACCGAGCGTTTTCCAAGCTAGCGGCCGCAGCTTAGGTGCTCGAGTAAAACCCTCGGTGCATTCGAGCGGCAAGTGAATTCTTGGGGACTAAACGGCAGGAGGTGCAGACGTCCTGAGCGATGCGCTCATGCCAGGCGGTTGGCCGCAGTCTGCAGAGCTTGTCTGACGACTTAGATCGAAACGCAAGTGCTTCAGCTGGCCCCCGAAAGGCCCGGTAGGTCAGTCCTAGTGGGGTGCCTAACGCAAAGGCCACCTCGCGTTATGGCAAGGATTGCGAGACGACCCGTGCTGGGTTTCCAGCTGCGATGCAAAAGTCGGGCACGTCAGATGCCACCACTGAATTTGCGCCAACAATGGCTCCACGACCAATGCGCACGCCCTTCAAAATGGTTACGTTGCAAGCAATCCAAGCATCGTTTTCAATGATGACTGGTTGCGCCGGTATATCGCGCAGCGATGACTCCTCATCGGGTGTAATCACGCTGTCGATTTGAGCGCTGCGACCTTTTGCTGAGAGCGAGTGTAGTGCGCTGTCTAGGATGGTCACATTATGGGCGATAATGACGCGATCGCCGATAATGACGCTACTCATGGAGAAGATCATTGATCTTTCGCCGATGTAGCAGCCATCGCCGATCCGAATAGTGCCGCCCGTTTGAAACACTTTCAAAAAGCCCAACACGTGCGTGTGTTTCCCGATCCTGATACGAGACGCCTCGCCCGGGTTATCAACTCTTAAGTCATTGAGGTGCAGTACGGTGCTTTGCTCGAACGTACAGTGAGTCGAAAGCTCCGCTCTTTGTAAATAACGTTGCACGCGTCTAAGTGGGCCCAGCAAGTGCCTGACGAGTAAAAGCCCAGTGACAGCCAAGCGATGGGTCATGTCTTGCGACACCTTGGTAGTAGAAGTCGGGATGGTCGCAAGAGGTTGCGGACGGCGTCAGAGAGTAGCTGATGCACGCCCAGATAGGCAAAAAAAGTGCCTAGTGATAATCGGGTAAATTCAGCTCCATGACTTCTGGGTAGATGTTTAAGAGGTGCTTTGGGCGACTGTCCCTGCTACTGACATAAGGCGCGGTAGTTGCTTAGGAAGTTAGTGGGTCTTTGGTCAATTTGCGCGACTGTGTAATGGGCATCAGAACTGGACCAGGAATCGCAGGTCAGGTCATGTTGACCTGACTGGAGATAACTGGTCCAGCCTAAATATTCCCTGAAGAGGAGGAACCGAAGGTTTTATGGTGGCAGCATCTGAGACGACTGTGTTGCGTTTGCGGTGACGCTATACGGTGGCCGGGTGTATCAACCCGAGTCATACGTCGAATGTTTGTACGAAGCGTCACACCCCTGAGTTTCGGCGGCGAGTCTAAATCTGTACCTATATGATTTATAACGATTTGTTGGTGGGCGCGACAGGGATCGAACCTGTGACCCCTTCCATGTCAAGGAAGTGCTCTACCGCTGAGCTACGCGCCCGTAACTGGGTCGACGAGAATACTGGAGCGGGAGCCACACAGCAACTTCCCTCGTCGGGGCTGCGACTAGGGGCTTAAGGTGCTCGGCATGGGGCTGACCAGGAGCGCCACACTTAAGCCCAAAAACACCAGCGCCGCTGTACGGTGTACCCACACGGTGGGCACCCGTTCGGCTAGTCGCTGGCTGAGTAACACAGCAGGCACATTCGCCAGCAGCATTCCTGTGGTGGTGCCGGCCACGACAGCGTAAAAAGACGCATATCGAGCCGCTAGCGCGATCGTGGCAAACTGGGTCTTGTCGCCCATTTCTGCCATGAAAAATGCGACAGTGGTCGTGAGCACGAGACTCAACGACGCGATCGGCGGCCCGTCCTCGCGCGGCGGTTTATCAGGGATCAGCACCCAGATCGCCATCCCCAAAAAGGAGCCAATCAACAGCCAATGCAATAGCCCTGGGCCAAGTCGCTGCAGCACATAGGCGCCAATGGCGCCTGCGAGCGCATGATTGGCAAGCGTCGCGAGCACGATACCAATGATGATCGGCACAGGCCGCCGATAACGGGCCGCCAATGCAAATGCGAGCAATTGGGTCTTGTCGCCAATCTCGGCGAGTGCGACGACTCCGGCGGATATAAAAAAGGCTTCCATACCGACAGCATAGAGAATCTTAAGCTGTCCTTCACCTCTGAGTCGCTATGATGGGTCCGGTTCGTAGCACATTGAGGACGCGAGTGGGTCAGTACGCAGCACCTTCAGCCCAATTGACGAGACGCTGGTGGCTTGGCCTTACGGCCGTCATGGTGCTCGGCATGAGCGTGTCCGCCTCAACGTGGCATGTCTTCGGTCACACATGGGACGAGCCGGAACATATTGCCGCCGGCATGGACTTGGTTGACCGCGGGCAGTACGACTATGACATTCAACACCCACCATTGGCTCGAGTCATGTTCGCGCTGGGACCGTACCTCGCAGGCGCGCGTTCGCAAGGCAAAGCGCCCCCCGACGGCCGACCGGAAGGCATCGCCTTGTTGTACGGCAGTGGGCACTATACTTTATACCTTACGCTGGCGCGTGCGGGCGCGCTGCCGTTTTTCGCACTCCTGATCGCAGTCACTTTTTTGTGGGCACGCGTGTTTCTCATGCCGCGCGAGGCGCTCATCGCCGCACTTGTAGTGGCGACGACGCCGGTGTTGATCGGTCACGCAGCGCTTGCGACGTTGGACGTGCCAGCGACAGCCACGTGTCTTATGAGCCTTTATGCGCTAAAACGCTGGCTGTTACACAATCGCTTGCGTGACGCTGTGTTTGTTGGTTTCGCGACGGGGCTTGCGATCGGCACTAAGCTGTCAGCGATCCCGTTTATCGGACTCGGTTTTTTTGTGTTTCTATGCCTGCATTCCGTGCAGCAACACGCTCCGAATGTGGGTGGAGTGGGGCACTCAGCGGTCTCTCAACGTTCACGACGCATCGCCGGCATCGCGGCAGGGACGCTGCTAGTGATTGCGGTACTGACGCTCGCCTACGGCGGTCAGTTTATTTACCTAACCGATTCCGCGCACCACTATAACCCGGCACTGGGCTACGTATTTGGCTACACCCCTGGCGCATTACATGACGAGGCATACCAGTTTTTCTCGTATGTGCCAGTGCCGAAGGCGCTGCAATGGTTAGTTGGTGGCGTAGAGGCCGTGTCTGTGCATAACAACACGGGGCATTTGTCGTATCTGCTTGGTCAGTCACGCACTAATGGCTGGTGGTATTTTTACCTCGTTGCGCTGGCGGTTAAGACGCCCATTCCGTTGCTGTTGTGCGGTGTCAGTGGCCTCATTGCGCTTGCCATATCAGGCGTGCGACGCCGGGTGTATGACGACTGCCTGCCACTGCTGCTCGTTGTGACCTTGCTGATGTTTGTGAGCGTGTTCAGTCATATCAATATCGGTGTGCGCCATGTGCTGATTCTGTATCCCTTGCTCGCGATCGGGAGCGTGGCAGGGGTGAGCGGCGCGTGGCAGTGGACACGTGATTTGAAGCGGCAGAGGGTCGCGTTGCTGGTGCGCGCGGCGTTGGTTGCCTTAATGGCGTGGCAGGCGTGCACGCTTGCTGTGTGGCCCGATTATCTTGCGTACTTTAACGGGTTGGCGCCCGAGCCACGGCACGTGCTGATTGATTCGGATCTAGACTGGGGACAGGATTTTAAACGCCTGACCATGCGCCTCGCTGAGCGTCATATCGAGCATGTCGCGCTCGCTTATCAAGGCACTGCAGACTTAAGCCGTGAGCCGTTGCCGGACTTAAAGCTATTGCAAGCCGATCAGGTAGCCACTGGCTGGGTTGCTATCACAGCCTTGGCGCGCATGCGCGCCCCGCATCATTTTGAGTGGCTAAACGCCTACGTGCCGGTTGAACGTATTGGCACCACGATTGACCTGTACTGGATTCCGGGGCCGTCGCCTTCAAGGATGCCGTAGCAGAGGCCGGGGGCTCACACGGGATCGGCGCAACGGTGCCCCCTTGTGAAGGGCGTTGATTAGTAGCCTGCAGCCGTGCGAGCTTTGCTAAACTGAGTGGTTTACACAGCAAGGCGAATTCGATGCCGGTCATTACGCTACCCGATGGCAGTCAGCGCCACTTTGACCAACCAGTGACGGTGGCTGAGGTTGCTTTGAGCATAGGAGCTGGCCTTGCGAAGGCGGCCTTGGCCGGCCGCGTGGATGATCAACTGGTCGATACGTCGTATCTGATTCGCGAGGATGCACGTTTCGGTGTAGTGACCGAGAAAGACCCAGCAGCTCTTGAGATCATCCGCCACTCCACGGCGCATTTGCTCGCGCAGGCGGTCCAGGCGATTTACCCCACCGCCCAAGTGACCATCGGACCTGTCATCGACGATGGATTCTTCTACGACTTTGCGTTTGAGCGTCCGTTTACACTGGAAGATCTTGCGCTGTTCGAAGCGAAGATGAAGGAGCTGGCCAAAGCCGATACACCGGTCGTGCGGCGTGTCATGGCCCGCGATGAAGCGATCACCTTGTTCAAGGGCATGGGCGAGCACTACAAGGCCGAGATCATCGACAGTATTCCTGGTGATGAAGACATTAGTCTGTACGGCCAGGGCAACTGGTTTGACTTGTGTCGTGGGCCGCATGTGCCCTCCATCGGGAAACTCAAAGCCTTCAAGCTGATGAAACTTGCCGGCGCGTATTGGCGCGGGGATGCGAAGAACGCCATGTTGCAGCGGGTGTATGGCACCGCTTGGCTGAATGAGAAGGATTTAGCGGCCTATTTGACGCGCCTAGAGGAAGCAGAGAAGCGCGATCATCGGCGTATTGGGCGTGAGCTTGATCTGTTTCACCAGCAGGAAGAGGCAGTGGGTTCAGTGTTTTGGCACCCAGCGGGCTGGACGCTCTGGCGCGAGGTCGAAAGCTACTTGCGCGAGCGCTTAAGTTGCGCTGAGTACAAAGAGGTTCGTACGCCGCAGTTACTTGACCGCAGTCTGTGGGAAGCCACTGGTCACTGGGATAATTATCGGGATTTGATGTTCATTGCCGAGAGTGAGAATCGCACGCTTGCCGTGAAGCCGATGAACTGTCCGGGTCACGTGCTCATCTTCAAGCAGGGCATGAAGAGCTATCGCGATTTGCCGATACGATTAGCCGAGTTCGGTTCCTGCCACCGCAATGAGCCCTCCGGCGCGCTGCACGGTTTGATGCGCGTACGGGCCTTCACTCAGGACGATGCGCATATCTTTTGTACCGAGGACCAGATCAGCCTTGAGACGGTGGCGTTTTGCGAGCTGCTGATCGGGATCTATAAAGACTTTGGGTTTGAGGACGTGCAGGTGAAGTTCTCTGACCGTCCGATTAAACGCGCAGGGTCAGACGCTATTTGGGATAAAGCCGAAAGCGCGCTCAAAAGCGCGGTTGAGGCCGCCGGCTTGAGTTACACCTTAAACCCAGGCGAGGGCGCGTTTTATGGCCCGAAACTTGAGTTTGTGCTCCGCGACGCGATTGGCCGGGAGTGGCAGTGCGGCACCCTACAGGTCGACTTTGTGGTGCCCTCGCGCTTAGGGGCTGAGTATGTTGCCGAGGATGGCAGTCGCAAGACGCCGGTGATGCTACACCGCGCCATCCTTGGGTCATTCGAGCGCTTTTTAGCGATTTTGATCGAACACCATGCCGGAAAATTTCCGGTCTGGCTCGCGCCCACGCAGGCGGTGGTGCTCAATATTACCGAGCGGCAGGGCCCATTTGCAGCCGAATGCACTGAATTCCTGAGAAATCAGGGGGTTCGGGTCGAATCCGACTTGCGTAACGAGAAGGTGGGCTTTAAGATTCGCGAACATACGCTGCAGCGGGTCCCGTACCTGCTGGTAGCGGGAGACCGGGAAGTCGAGTCCCGGTCATTGGCCGTGCGCACGCGATCGGGTAAGGATCTGGGTGCCATGTCACTGGATGCAGTGGCGGCGCTGTTACGATCCGCGATTGCGGGCCGCGGCCGTCACGTTTTGGAGGATTGACCTATCTCAACTACCAAGCGCGTACGGCGCAACGAAGAGATCCTGTCGCCGGAAGTGCGCGTGATAGCCGCAGACGGTAGCCAGGCAGGCGTCATGACACGGGCTGAGGCATTGGCCTTGGCACTGTCGCAGACCATGGATCTTGTCGAGGTGTCGCCGAACGCGGAACCGCCAGTGTGTCGAGTCATGGACTTCGGCAAGTTTTTGTTTGAGCAAAACAAAAAGGCGCATGCCGCGAAACGCAAGCAGAAGCAGATCCAGGTCAAGGAAATCAAGTTCCGGCCCGGAACCGATGAAAACGATTACCAGATTAAACTGCGTAACATCATCCGGTTTCTGTCGGAAGGGGACAAGGCGAAGGTGACGTTGCGGTATCGCGGTCGTGAGTTAGCTCACCAAGAGGTGGGCCGACGCATGCTAGATCGCTTGGTGGCTGACTTAACACCGCATGCGGTGATTGAGCAGACGCCGCTGATGGAAGGCAAGCAACTCGTCATGATGTTCGCGGCGAAGAAGAAGTAGCGACGAATTTGACCGCGGTGGGATAACCGCCGCGATTAAAAAAAAACACGCAATAGCGTGTTTACAAGTGACCGATCGGGGAGTGATTCCTGATCGAGCCCGCCCTAAGCCTCGATGGCTCGCAAGAGCACTCGAGTGTGAACGGGTTACAAAAAGTGCCAGCGCACAGAGCGTCTGGTAGGAGTGAAAGTCGATGCCTAAGTTGAAAACCAACCGGGCTGCGGCGAAGCGCTTTCGCAAAACGGCGAACGGCTTCAAACGCGGTCAGTCCCATAAACGTCACATCCTGACGAAGAAGCCCTCGAAGCGTAAGCGCCAGCTGCGCTCAGGGAAAATGGTTCACGAAACCGATGTCAATCGGGTCGCGCAGTTGCTGCCGAACCACTAGACCGATAGACACCACGTCAGGAGAATGTCATGGCACGAGTAAAACGGGGCGTCATCGCTGGACGCCGTCATAAAAAGATTCTGAAAAAAGCCAAGGGCTATTTTAACGCCCGCAGCAAAGTGTTTCGCGTTGCGAAGCAGGCCGTCATTAAGGCAGGCCAGTACGCCTATGCGGGTCGCAAGATCAAGAAGCGGGATTATCGCTCGCTGTGGATTCAGCGCTTAAATGCCGCAGCCCGCGTGCATGGCATGAGCTACAGCCAGCTGATTGCCGGCTTGAAGCTCATGGGCTACGGGATCGATCGCAAGGCATTAGCGGATTTGGCGGTCAATGAGCCGGCGGCATTCGCCACGATCATTGAATCGATCAAGGCCGCGACCCCAACCCCTGCGACCGCGGCAGCGGCCTAAGCGAAAAGGGCGCGCGATAGGACCCATGCGGGGAAACCGCATGGGTTTCGCGGTTTCGTTACCGGAGTCTTTACCTTGGACCTCGAGAGCCTTGTTGCGCATGGGCTTGGGCAAATCGACACGGCCGCCTCTGACGCGGCGCTTGACGACGTGCGCGTGCGCCTCTTGGGTAAAAAAGGCGCGATCACCGAGCAGTTAAAAGGCGTCAGTGCCTTAGCGGTTGCCGAGCGACCGGCCGCTGGTGCACGCATTAACGTCGCCAAAGTCACCTTAACTCAGGCGATTGAGGCGCGCGCAGCGGTGCTTGCGGGAGCGGCGATTGCACGTGAACTTGCAGCTGGCACCATCGATGTGAGCTTACCGGGTCGCGGTGATAGCCCAGGCTCACTGCATCCGGTGACACGTACACGATTGCGGATCGAGGAAATCTTTAAGCGTGCCGGTTTTAGCGTGGTCGAAGGCCCTGAAGTTGAGGACGACTTTCATAATTTTGAGGCGCTGAACATTCCTGCCAATCATCCGGCGCGCGCCATGCACGACACATTTTATTTTGGCGATGGGCGCTTGCTGCGCACGCACACATCCCCGGTGCAAGTGCGCGCGATGCAAACAACCGCGCCGCCACTGCGTTTGATTATGCCCGGTCGCGTGTACCGCTGTGATTCGGATCAAACGCACACGCCGATGTTTCATCAGGTGGAAGGATTGGTGCTGGACGAGAACATTGGCTTCGCACATTTAAAAGCCATTTTGCGGCGCTTTGTGTCAGCGTTTTTTGAAAAGCCCTTAGAAATTCGTTTGCGCCCATCCTACTTCCCGTTTACCGAGCCGTCGGCAGAGGTCGATTGTCAGTGCGCGTTTTGCGAAGGCAAGGGCTGTCGCATATGCAAGCACACCGGATGGCTCGAGGTGCTTGGGTGTGGCGTGGTGCATCCGAATGTGCTGCGTAACTGCGGTTTGGATCCTGAGCGCATTGGTGGCTATGCCTTTGGCATGGGCATTGAGCGCTTCGCAATGTTGCGTTATGACGTGACGGATCTGCGGGCCTTTTTTGAGAATGATCTGCGCTTCTTAAGCCAGTTCGGCCGGTTGTAAGTTATGAAAGTGAGTGTCGCGTGGCTTGCTGAGTACGTTGATGTCGGTACCGATGTGAGTGCGCTGGCAAAGCTTTTGACCATGGCAGGTTTTGAGGTGGAAGCGGTCACGCCTGCTGCACCGCCGTTCACGGGCGTGGTCGTGGCCGAGGTGCTGAAGACCGAACGCCATCCAGATGCGGACAAACTGAACGTGTGTCAGGTGCTCGGTGCGGACTCGCAAACAGTCACGATTGTGTGTGGCGCTTCCAACGTGCGCCCCGGTATCAAGGTACCACTCGCTCAGGTGGGTGCGCGCTTACCCGCAGAGGTGGTCATTCAGCGCGCCAAACTGCGCGGGATTGAGTCCTTTGGCATGCTGTGTTCCGCACGTGAACTGGGTTTAGGCGAAAACTCTGAAGGCTTACTCGAGTTGCCCGCCAATGCAACGACGGGACAGAATCTACGCGAGGCCTTGACGCTTGATGATGCTGTGTTGACAGTGAATTTCACGCCAAATCGCGGCGATGCGCTCTCGGTTTTGGGGCTTGCACGTGAGGTCAGCGTACTGCGCAACACAGCCCTTAAAGTCCCGCCCATTCCAGCTGTGGCAGCGACAGTGCCAAACACGCTGGAAACACGCCTAAGCGCACCGAACGCCTGCCCGCGTCTTCTAGGGCGTGTGCTTGTGGGTTTAAACCCGAAGGCGTTGACGCCGTTGTATATGCAAGAGCGTCTGCGACGCGCGGGACTGCGCAGTCGCGGCCCGTTGGTGGATGTCACTAATTACGTGATGCTAGAACTCGGCCAGCCCATGCATGCCTATGACTTGAGGCAGTTGCAGTCGTTTCTTGAAGTGCGTCTCGCGGCTGCGGGTGAGACGTTAACTCTGCTCGAGGGCAGCACGGTGGCCTTGGAGCCGGACATGCTGATCATCGCGGACGCCACAGGTCCGGTGGGCTTGGCGGGCGTCATGGGTGGACTTAAAAGTGCGATCGCGCAGGACACCTGCGATGTCTTTTTGGAAGTTGCGTTTTTTAACCCTGATGCCATTGCCGGCCGTGGTCGGCGCTTTGGGCTTTTGACGGATGCATCACAACGCTTTGAGCGTGGCGTGGATCCGCTCGCGCAGGTGCGGGCACTTGAGCGCGCGACGGCCTTGCTGCTTGAAATCGCAGGTGGCGCCGCGGGTCCTGTCATTGAGACATGCGAGGCGGCCGCGCTGCCGACGCGCCCGCCCATTGAGCTGAGTCATGCGTATCTTGCGCGCTTACTTGGCGTGAGTATTGCGCCGAACTTAGTGGTCAGCATTTTATCCTCGCTGGGTTTTGTCGTTGAGGCGACTGCGAGCGGCGTGCGGGCGATCGCGCCGAGTTGGCGCTTTGACGTCACCCAGAGTGCGGATTTGGTGGAGGAGGTCGCGCGTATTTATGGCTACAACGCGATCCCTGAGATCGACGCGCCGATGCCGCAGCGACCAGGTCTCGTTCCGGAAGGGCTGATTGCGCCGGAGCGGTTGGCCGAAACGCTGGTTGCGCGCGGCTATAGCGAAGTGATTAATTACACGTTCGTGGATCCCAAGATGCAGGGGCTCCTGTTTCCAAGTCGTACCGCGCTTGCCCTTAAAAACCCGATCTCATCGGAGCTGGCCGAGATGCGGGTCTCGCTGTGGCCGGGGTTGCTGAAAGTGTTGGGTGACAATGTGAGGCGGCAGCAGTCACGGGTTAAGATCTTCGAGTTCGGCCGTAGGTTTATCGTAAAAGACATTGATTTAACTGAACTTAATACGATTTCTGGCCTATTGTTTGGCCCTGCCTTAAGCGAGCAGTGGGGCACACAGAAGCGCGTAGCCGACTTTTATGACCTTAAAAACGATGTGGAAGCGCTGTTTGCCGCGAGTGGCCAAGGGCTCGAGCTGCGGGTGGAGTCACTGCCGTGCTTGCATCCAGGTCGCAGCGCCCGCGTGCTCAGTTCGGCGGGTCCGTGCGGTTGGTTGGGTGAGCTGCACCCACAACTCGCCCGCGCCTTGGATTTAAGCCATGCGCCGTATCTTTTTGAAATCGACATGGTGGCGTTGACGTCCGCTGTGGTCCCCTCGGCGGTGGAGATCTCGAAGTTTCCGGCCGTGCGGCGCGACCTTGCTGTGGTCGTGGATGAAACAATCACTTTCAATCAGTTGCGCGCTTCTGTTACTGTTGCAGCGTCGAGTCTGGAGCATAAAATAGTGATTTTTGACGTGTATCGGGGACCCGGGATCGAAACCGGTCGAAAAAGCGTCGCTTTAGGCTTGATTTTTCAGGAAATATTACGGACTCTAACGGAGTCCGAAGTCGATGGCGCGATGCTGGCCGTGCGTCAGCAGTTAGAGCGCGATGTCGGCGCCGTGTGTAGGGACTGAGGTGGGGCAATTACTATGGCACTGACCAAAGCTGAAATGGCTGAAGCGCTGTTTGACCAGCTCGGCCTTAACAAGCGCGAAGCGCGCGAGTTAGTGGATCTATTTTTTGAAGAGGCGCGAGCAGCGCTGTCCCAAGGCGAGCAAGTCAAGTTGTCGGGTTTCGGCAATTTTGATTTGCGCGATAAAAATCAGCGCCCCGGGCGCAATCCAAAAACCGGTGAGGAAATTCCGATTTGCGCGCGTCGCGTGGTGACCTTTCGTCCAGGGCAAAAACTAAAGGCACGCGTCGAAGCGTATGTTGGAACCGAGCAATAACGCCGAGCTACCGGCAATACCGGGTAAGCGCTATTTCGCCATTGGCGAGGTGAGCGACCTGTGTGGTGTCAAACCGCACGTGCTGCGCTATTGGGAACAAGAGTTCCCGCAGCTAAAGCCGGTGAAGCGTCGCGGCAACCGTCGCTACTATCAGCGTCAGGACGTGTTGGTGATTCGCCAGATTCGGGGGCTGCTGTACGAAGAAGGGTTCACCATCGGCGGCGCGCGCCAACGTCTAGCAGGGACTGAAGCCCGTGACGATTCCTCGCAAAGCCAACAGATCGTGCGCCAAGTGCGCGTGGAACTCGAAGAGCTGCTGAAGCTGCTGCGGCGTTAAGCGCGCCCATCGCGGGCCGTGCATAGAGTTCGCGGTGAAGTTCCCGTACAATCGCGCTGTCCAGTTTGGGTCGCTTTGCGACCATCCCTCGGTCGGGGCGTAGCGCAGCCTGGTAGCGCACTTGCATGGGGTGCAAGGGGTCGGAGGTTCAAATCCTCTCGCCCCGACCAATTCAATGAGGGTTGCGCGCTAGACGTTAAAAAAATAAGCGTGTCGTTGCGTGTGCCTTAGATTCATTGCAACCCGTGTGGAACGAGCCTGCCACGGGCTTTGACGGCTCCGGCAAAGCCGGCCCCGTGGGCCAGGTGGCCGCAATGAGCTGTCACCTATGCCGACCTGCCGTAAGATACCCATGACGGCGCGGACCTAGCGGTGCACGCACAAGACCATGCCGCCTTAGTTGAGTAGGTGAGCGGTCGACGCGATGAGTCACCGTGCCGTACAGTGTGGATCAGCGTCTCTTTCGTAGGTATACCGCGGTGCGTCACAGCATGAAGCCAACACTCCCACAAGTGACCGTGTGCGCGGTGGACTGCACGAACCCCACCTTTGCGGCAAAGGCACTCGCGTATTCGGCGACCATGTGTCAGTTTGGGCGGGCGCTATTGCTGTC
Source organism: uncultured Pseudomonadota bacterium (assembly GCA_903832085.1). Taxonomy (GTDB): domain Bacteria; phylum Pseudomonadota; class Gammaproteobacteria; order Steroidobacterales; family Steroidobacteraceae; genus CAIKZZ01. Next base: position 17,000 of record CAIKZZ010000011.1, read on the forward strand.
GGATACGGCCGTACAGGGTCCATTTGAGCACCGGGTGATTCCCCGCATCAACTCGTCCAACGAGTATTCGGCGTTTATGTTGCGGGAGTTGCATCGGTATATTGACACCGAGTTTGTCCTCATTATCCAGTGGGACGGCTATGTCGTTCACCCACGCGCTTGGACGAACGAGTTCCTGCAATACGACTACATCGGTGCGCGCTGGCATTGGCATCCCGATGGGATGAACGTCGGCAACGGCGGCTTCTCGTTGCGATCGGCCAAGCTACTGCAGGTCTTAGCGCAACCGCGTTTTAGCGCCGGCTTTAATGTAGCCGAGGATGTGTGGATTGCGCGCGCGATACGCCCGTATTTGGAAACAGAGGCGGGGATCCGCTTCGCGCCACCCGAGCTGGCTGATCGGTTCTCATACGAGCGGTGTCTCGTGAGTGGGCCCACCTTTGGTTTTCATGGCCTGTTTAATTTATGGCGTTACATGGACGACGAGTCCTTGCTGAATCTGTTCGCGGCGGGGGATTTGAAGATCGCGGCCACGCATGCGTTCTTGGAACTCATGATGATTGTGTATTTGCAAAGAAAATTTCAGCTTTTTATTCGCTTGTACGCACTTGCGCGCCAGCAGTTGCCGTTACCTGAGTTCCGCGAACTCTTTATGACGGCCGCACACTACACGCTGGAGGCGAGCAAAGGCGAAACGATGCCCGTCGATCAAGCGATTGGACTCGGCGAGAGCATGCTGGAGCATGTGCCGTCCATCTAGACGCCGCGCGATGCAGTGCGGCACGTGTCACTGCGCTCATCAAACTGAATACCGAGGCGCGCCCCTCGCTTTGAGTGCGCTTGGGTGCGCGGCGTGCTGCGCCGCCCTTGCGTGTGACCCTGTCGCTGCAGATTGTCAGGTGCACAGAGCGCGGGCGGCCGCTGATTTAACATAACGTTCCGCATGTGGTGCACGAGATGCTGATCGTTGCGCAGAAGCGTGACAGATGTCTCGCTTGCGCGTATGTTGCTGATTCTGCACCATCGCGGCGCGTACAGAGCATGCGGTGTCAGTGCGGAACTTGGGTTCGATCCGATGGTGTCGTGTGTGTTCAACCGGTCAGGGGAGCTTTCACGTGCGAGTCCAGCGTCGATCACACCAGTTCTCACACCCTTTCTCACGCCATGATCGATCGTTCGCCGCATGCCAGACACGGCGTGCGCCGAGCGCACACCGTCAATCGCTGTGACGTCTTTTTTTTATGATCGCTCGATGCATCGTATGTGTTGGATGCGCAAGCGATTGATGTTCAGGTCTCACTAATACAATACGTCTTAATTGCATTCATAACAGGATTCCTTACATGCCTTCTCCAATATTTCCTGTCTCGAACGGAACGACGGCATCCAACGTGGTGCCGAATCGTCTCTATTCGGGACTTATAGAGTCTGGCGGTACGCTGAATAACTTGAGCGGCGCATCGCTCACCGTTGATAACGGTGGCTTGCTCCTCAACAGAGGCAGTCTTGCCAACTATCTGGGTGCAA
>CAIKZZ010000012.1 GCA_903832085.1 uncultured Pseudomonadota bacterium
ATCAGCACGGCGACGTTCTATAAATGGCGATCGAAGTTCGGCGGGATGGACGCCTCACTGATGGCTCGGATGAAAGAGCTGGAAGAGGAAAACCGGCGGCTCAAGAAGCTGTACATCGAGGCCCAAATCAAAGCCGACATCGTCGCGGAAGCTCTCGCAAAAAAACTCTAAGGCCATCTCGCCGACGCGGCGGTTCGACCCTCGCGCGGATGGGTCCGCGCCCTGCGGGAAGCACTCGGCATGACGACCGGCCAACTGGCCGAACGGCTTGGCGTAAAGCAGCCGAGGGCGGTCGAACTTGAGCGCGGCGAGGCCAACGGCAAGATCACCGTTCAGAGTCTGGAGCGGGCCGCCGAAGCCCTCGGCTGTCGGCTTATCTATGTCTTGGTCCCGGAGAAACGCCTCGCCGACACCATCCGGGAAAGAGCCTCATTGGTGGTCGAACGGCACCTCGCCGCCGTCGAGCAGACCATGCTGCTTGAGGGCCAGGCCGTGACCAATACCGGTCAGCGGAAGGAGTCGCATCGGCGGCTTGTAGCGGAGCTGCTTCGCCGACCTGCCCGGCTTTGGGACGAGCCTTAAAGCAAGGTCCCGAACCTCGCGAAGGAGATATTCAGGTCTAATCTGGCCTATAATCCGGCCTCATGAAGACGGACACGATTCAAATTACGCCCGATTTGCTGGCGCTGCTGTCGGAAATCGACGAGTTCAAGGGAGCCTGGCGCGCCCTTGGCACCATTGCGCCCGAGCGCCTGAACGCGCTGCGCCATATCGCCACCATCGAAAGCATCGGCTCATCGACCCGCATCGAGGGTAGCAAGCTGACCGACCGCGAGATCGAAACGCTGCTGGCCAACCTTGAGATCAAGCGTTTCTCCTCACGCGACGAGCAGGAAGTCGCTGGCTATGCCGACGTGATGGAGACGGTCTTTCAAGCCTGGGCCGACATCCCGATCACCGAGAACCACATCAAGCAGCTTCACCGCGACCTGCTGAAATACAGCGACAAGGACGAGCGGCACCGTGGCGAATACAAAATCCTGCGCAACGACCTGGGAGCCTTCGACGCCGACGGCAAGATGATCGGCGTCGTGTTCGAGACGACAACGCCATTCGACACGCCGCAACGGATGCGCGAACTGGTCGAATGGCTGGCGGCCGCGCGCGAGCTGAAGCGCCTGCATCCCCTGTTGGTGATCGCCGTCTTCATCGTCATCTTCCTGGAAATCCACCCCTTCCAGGACGGCAATGGCCGCTTGAGCCGCGCCTTGACGACGCTTCTGTTGTTGCAGGCCGGTTATGCCTATGTGCCCTATGCGTCGCTCGAAAGCGTGATCGAGCATAGCAAGAGCGGCTACTACCTGGCCCTTCGCCAGACGCAGGCGACCATCCGCACCGATGCGCCCGACTGGCAGCCATGGCTCATCTTCTTCATGCGCGCGCTTCAACAACAGAAGCGCCGCCTGGCCGAGAAGGTGGAGTTTGAAAAGCGCGCGCTTTCCGACTTGCCGGATTTGGCCGTCAAGATTCTGGATTACGTCGGCAAGAGAGGCCGCGTCACGTCACGCGACATGGTGCGCGAGTTCGGCGCAAGCCCGAACACGCTGAAACGCACCTTCACGTCTCTGGTCGATAAGGGCCTTCTGGTGCGCCACGGCGGCGGCAGAGCAACCTGGTATGGCCTGCGCTAGGACGGATTAAGCGCCTTAAGCGCTATCGCCAGAAAACTCGCCTTTCGACGCTCCTAACCGACAAAAAATCGCCTTTTGGCTGTGGCGTGCTGGCTTAACGGCAGAAAAATCGCCTTTCGCTCTCGTCGATGAAGCTTGGTGATTGATGATTTGCAAAATCCTGAGCGCTTTTGCTTGCATGGTGTCGGCGGGTTTCATGGCGACATTCTTATCACTAACAAATCCGACTTTCAGATTTTTGATGCCTTCATCGATCTGCTTCTCAAAGGGTTTACGCTCCGAGGCGCTTAAACCTTGATGCGCCGCTCCAATTGGTGCGTTCATCGCTCTCAGAATTGGCGTCGAAAAAAACACCGACGCGGCGCGTCAGGCCCTCGGTATGAAAACCCCCGCCAAGGTGTATGCTTTAGCGGCCTGACCTGAGCAGAAACCGGTGGGTCATTACATTAGGTTAGCAAACCGGTATTTTCGGGGTTGGGGACGTCGCCGACGCCACAACACGCGGCGGAATGTGCAAACGAGTCTGCGCTGCCGCACCTTTTTTTAAAAAGGCAGCACGATTATCTAATGACGACAACAAAGCGCGGTATTTTGTTTACTATTTTGCGATGTATTTTGAGTAGTCGATCATGATTTGATGACACCCATTGAAGTGCATAAAAATGGATAACTGATACAAATTATTCAGACACCGAATCCGCTCGTTCTCAATCTGATTCAACTCCTCTAGTTCACCCGCTGCGCCTTCGGTTTCTGACGGCGTAACAGTCGTTGAAGACATCACATGGGGATAATACGTAAACATGTGGCACATCACGTCGAAATTAAACTGATACTGAATCCAGTTTACTTGATGATTTTTTACAAGCTCTAGCGACATGGCTGGCATTTCGTATTGATCGCGGATAATTGTATGATTAACATCCTCATAGCCATAGTAAATTTCTTCAAAGACAGCTTTATGGTGGATGGGTGAAGCGAGCCACACACCAGTTTGCATAACTTCGGCTAAGTCCTCTGCTCCGTCGAGCCCATGATTCTTGTAATAAGAACTTGGAGACAAATTATTAACGGCAGGTATCTCTCCGTTTCTACTTAAGTAATATCGCTCAAATGCGAGCCTATAGAGCTCTTTTGTAGGAATTACATATTGATCAACCGCGCTGACTTTATGGAGCGGTGCATCTTCTGCGATATCTGTTGCATTGTTATTATTAATAATTATGTCGGTGTCTAGCCACAGAATTTGCGTATAGTCACTTGACCACGGCTGCGACAAGACCAACAGCTTTTGCCACGCAGGACTTCTTTGTCGGGCCCTTTCCGATTGATCTAAAGCCTCAGTAATGCACACAAGGTCATATTTAAATTTTTTACAATACGCCAGGAAAGTATTTTTAGCATGCTGGTCAAATAAGTCTTGATAGGTTTGGCCGATAGCCATCGTCACCAAAGCTTTTTTATTTCCGACTTGCTTGTGCAAAAACGTCGCCATATTAGGCATTCTCAGGAAGATGTTATTACGTGATTTATTTTAATGAATTACGTGCCACGCCACAACCTAGGACGTCGTTGATGACTGTGGCTTTTAGGTGAGCTTAGCGTGCAGTGCTCGAGCCTGATAAACCGAACGGCGACCACCGAAACCGTGAGAGCTTTTTGCTTGCTGGTCGTTAAGATCTTCTGCACTTTCGCCTATCAGCTCAAGTTTCGATGACCGAGCATTGCTGCCAAGAACCGCTCAGCCTGAAGCTTAGAAAAAATGGCATGACCCCGCTCACCCAACTCACGCCGTGCTGGCGCATCAGAACGGTTCGCGACGACTTTTAATGCCTTTGCGCCGATTGGCGCGCTCAAATACAGTTGGTGCTATGCGTTCACACGTGATGTACTCGTTTTCCCGTTGACAATCTTTTTATCGATCTCGTAGGTCTTGCCAATAGGCCGTTGTGATTGACGGTAGAGGCGCCAATACTCCGAGGCAGTAAACCAGCCGCGAGCTTTATCAGTGCGTTGTGATTTAGGCATCTGCGTCAGTGACCGTATTAACTCGCGACGATGAGCATATTTTAGCGTCTTGCTAATCACGCCCATGGCATTGCTGATTGTTGGTGCGGTAAGTCTCTTCTCGAGCAGTGAGTTCATGAATTTCTGCATCAAATAATAGTTGACTGCGTGAACTCGGTATAGGCTGAAATATCGTGCGATTTCTTTTTTGTAATCTGTATTAGTCGGCCTTCGGCATTTCAGCAGATAGCTCGCCAGCGAGGACTGCGTAACTTTGCTGCTTAAGTAATTCTCGTGTGCAGGCTATGAAAGTGTTTGCGTGTTTCCCTCGTCGTCCTTGTCTTGTCTTTAACGTGATTTCGTCGAAGAAGTTTCTCGCAAAAGCGATCGCGACACGTTTATCGCTCGTCCTTGTCGCCTTTCTGTAAACCTTACTTATGGCAGTAATAAGGCACCCAGTACTAGTGAGATGCTTTAAGGCGTTATAGGCAGAGTTTTTGGGTGAACCAGGCAGGTAGGTGATGCTGCTCGGTATTGCTGTTGAGCGGTGTTTTTGCGCGCACTGTGTCGTTTCGCGGGACAGTGGCAATTACGGGTACAGCAAAGTTGAAGAAGTAGTCCAGTCTTAAGTGTACTGCTTCTATGATCGCGTGATAACGGTAACTATTTGATTTATATCAGTTAAGTGGTCGGGGTGACAGGATTTGAACCTGCGACTTCTACGTCCCGAACGTAGCGCTCTACCAGGCTGAGCTACACCCCGTCGTCTTGCGTTTGCGCACGTGCTTTGCAGTCAGTACGTGCGACTCACCGCAAATCCAGCTAACTTGATTAGCGCCTCTTTATGTGCCGAGTTAGCTAACGGTTGAAGTGCCGCAAGTGCTTGCTGGGCCTCGTCTTCCGCACGGTTTATAGTGTACTCAAGGCCACCTGATGATTCAATTGCACTGAGTACCTTGTCGAGTTCGGCGATGCTGCCCGTTTCAATGGCGCTGCGCAGCACGGCTTTTTCTGAGGCTGTGCCATGTTGTAAGCCGTAAATGACCGGCAAGGTAGGTTTGCCTTCAGCCAGATCGTCACCGATATTTTTCCCGCGTTTTTCATGCGTACCGCGATAGTCGAGCACGTCGTCTACTAGTTGGAACGCATTGCCAAGGTGACGCCCATATGAGGCAAGCGCGCGCTCGGTTGCGGCGTCCGTACCGGCAATCACTCCAGCGATTTGTGTTCCCGCTTCAAATAAACGCGCAGTTTTTCTGTAAATAACGTCTAGGTACCTTTCTTCAGTGGTGCTCGGATCGTTAGTGTTCATCAGTTGCAGGACTTCCCCTTCAGCAATCACGTTGGTGGCATCGGCCATGATTTCCATCACGCGTGGGTTGCCTAACTTCACCATGAGCTGAAAGGCCCGCGAGTACAGGAAGTCACCGACTAATACGCTTGCCGCATTGCCCCAGACTTGGTTTGCTGTGTGGCGCCCACGGCGCTGGGAAGATCCATCAACCACGTCATCGTGCAGTAAAGTTGCGGTGTGGATGAACTCGATGATGACGGCGCCGGCCACCTGATGATCGACCGGGGCCAAACCCACTGCCCGCGCTGCCAGCAGACAGATAAGCGGCCGCAAGCGCTTGCCGCCTGCGCCGATAATATAGTCCGACACCTGATTAACAAGCGCCACGTCGCTTGTCAGTTCCTGGCGGATCATGCCGTCCGCGGCAGCGAGATCGGCGCTAACGGTTAGGCGGATCTGTTCAAGCAAACTGGGTTGTTCTGCGACCATACCCGCGATCGTACCGGCATTCGGGGCCGGGGCAAAATGCACGGATTGGGCGAGGTGGCAGCGGATTTGACCAAAACCCGTCGTCCTACTATAATTAGCGGTTCATTACGGTCGGGAATGTCCGGCTTTACCGAGGCACTGAACGCCTCGCTTCGAGAAAGGTTTACGCATGTTTGCGGTCATCAATACCGGCGGTAAGCAATACCGCGTGAGCGAAGGCACAGTAGTGCGCATCGAGAAACTCGCGGTCGACGCGGGGTCAACGGTGGAGTTCGCTGAAGTCGTGCTTCTTGCCAATGGCGAGAACGTTAAGGTGGGTAAGCCATTTTTAACGGGCGCCAAAGTTACGGCTTTGGTTCAAAGTCATGGTCAGGGCGACAAGGTAAGTGTTGTCAAATTTCGACGCCGCAAGCACTATCTGCGTCAGAAGACGCATCGGCAGAAATACACTGAAGTCAAAATTACAGGGATCGTTGGCTGAGCTAACGGTTCATTAGGAGAGACGCGCAATGGCACATAAAAAGGCAGGCGGCAGTACCAAGAACGGCCGCGATTCCCATTCCAAACGCTTAGGCGTCAAGCGCTTTGGCGGCGAGGCCGTGCTTGCTGGAAATATTCTGGTACGTCAGCGTGGCACGCTGTACAAGCCAGGACGCAATGTTGGTGTGGGCACTGACCACACCTTGTTTGCGCTCATCACGGGTAAGGTCGCTTTCGCTAAGAAGGGCGCAGAGCAGCGAACCTTCGTCAGCGTAGTGACAGAGTAATACGAGTCGATTGATTGAGCCGAAAACCCCGGCCACGTGCCGGGGTTTTGCGTTTAAGGGCCCAGTTAGCTAGAAATCAAAGGTCGAGTGTATGAAATTCGTTGATGAAGCATTAGTGCGGGTGCAAGCGGGCCATGGCGGCCGTGGCTGCGCAAGCTTTCGTCGCGAAAAATTCATTCCCTTCGGCGGCCCTGATGGCGGTGACGGTGGCTTAGGCGGCAGCGTGTATTTGCGCGCTCAAGCCGGTATCAACACCTTGGCTGATTTTCGGATTCAGCGCTTATTTAAGGCGCAAAATGGTACAGCCGGTAGCGGTAACGATTGCACGGGCGCGGGCGGCGAGGATTTGTTTGTCATCGTGCCGGTGGGTACCACCGTGATCGATGATGCCACGAGTGAGCAGTTAGGCGATTTGACGCAACCGGGCGATACGGTGATCGTTGCTCGTGGTGGTAAAGGCGGTTGGGGTAATACGCGCTTTAAGTCGAGTACCAACCGTGCGCCGCGTAAATCGATGCCCGGTATTGCAGGTGAAAAACGAATTTTGCGCATTGAAATGCGCGTGATCGCTGATGTCGGTTTACTTGGATTTCCAAACGCTGGTAAATCAACATTGATTCGTGCGGTGTCAGCGGCTAAACCGAAGGTTGCTGATTACCCGTTTACGACGCTGTTTCCGAACTTAGGCGTCGTGAGCGTTGGACTGAATCGTAGTTTTGTCATGGCGGATATCCCTGGGCTTATTGAAGGCGCCGCTGAAGGCGCGGGCTTAGGGATACGGTTCTTAAAGCATGTGCAGCGCACACGCATTTTGCTGCACTTGGTTGATATCGCTCCGGCAAACCCTGATACCGACCCTGTGGTTGAAGCGCGCGCGATTGTGAAAGAACTCAAGAAATTCAGTCCCGAGCTTGCCACTCGTGAGCGCTGGTTAATACTCAATAAAACGGATTTATTGTTGCCTCAAGAGGCCGAAGCGCGGTGTCGGGACATCGTGCGCCGCTTACGCTTTAAAGGTCGCGTCTTTCCGATTTCGGCCGCTACTCGCGACGGTACGGAAGCGCTGTGCCAGGCCATGATGACCCGAATCGAGGAACGGGCGTCTGATGAGGCAGAGGCGGCTCGTTCGGAGTCAGCGCTCTAGCCATTGCGAGCGAGTCGTGGGGCCACGTTCCCGCAGAAAACTCTGCGTCTGTGTGGGAGAGCGTTAAGCAAGGCGCGCTGTGGCCACGAGGGGCCCGCAGCGCGTCGTGTTACTTGATGCCCTTGACCAGCGCCGACAAGCGGCTCTTGTGGCGCGCTGCGGTGTTACGGTGAATGATGCCCTTCGTTACCATGCCGTCAATGACGGGTACGGCGGCCTTAAAGGCGTCTTGCGCACCGGCTTTTTCGCCAGTGGCAATTGCAGCACGTGCCTTTTTGATGGCGGTGCGCATTTTGGAGCGCAGCGTCACGTTATGGGCGCGGCGTTTGACGGCCTGACGGGCGCGCTTCTCTGCGGACTTAATATTGGCCAAGGAAAACTCCGAAATGCGATCGCGACTGAGCCCACTATAGTGCTTAAAGAAGGCTTTTTTGTCAATCCCGTCAGCGTCTTGCCGGTCGGGTGTCGCGTAAGTCGTTATAGTTCAACCAGAATGCCCTCGAAATGCCACCAATGAAAACCGGATTTATACGAAATACCTCTGTTGTGGGGGCCATGACCCTGCTCTCGCGGGTCACCGGGCTCCTGCGGGACATGGTGTATGCCCACCTGTTCGGCGCAGGCGTGTTCATGGACGCCTTCCAAATGGCGTTTCGGATTCCAAACTTCTTGCGCCGGATTACGGGCGAGGGGGCCTTTAGTCAGGCGTTTGTCCCCGTGGTCGCTGAGTATCGCTTGAAGGGCGATCAAGACGCGACACGGCGGCTTGTCGCGGGCGTGACCGGGCGTTTAGGTTTCATTTTGCTGCTGATTACCGCGATCGGTGTGATCGGCGCGCCCTTGGTTATTTTTATTTTTGCGCCAGGCTTCGGCTTTGATAGTCCGCGTCACGACTTAACGGTTGAGATGCTGCGGTGGACCTTTCCTTACATTTTCTTCATTTCGCTCACCGCGCTCGGCGCTGGTGTGCTGAATGCGTTCGGCAAGTTTGGTACCGCCGCGTTTAATCCTGTCTTGCTCAACGTGGTGATGATCGTCTTTGCGGCGCTAATCGCGCCGCATTTCGCGTCACCAGGGGTGGTATTGGCAGTAGGCGTGTTTGTGGCGGGCTTGGTGCAGTTGATCGCACAGTTTCGGGGTCTATATCGCCTTGGGCTCTTAACGTGGCCAAGCTGGTCTCACACCGAAGAGGGTGTGTCGCGGGTGGCCCGTCTGATGATGCCGGGTATTTTTGGTTCGTCAGTTGCGCAGATTTCTTTGCTCATCGGATCGTGGGTTGCCTCCTTTCTGATGACGGGGAGTATTTCATGGATGTATTACGCCGATCGTTTGGTTGAATTTCCAATGGGCGTTTTTTCAATTGCATTGGCTACCGTGATTTTGCCGGGGCTGTCGACACATCACGTGGAGCGCTCACCTGAGGCGTTTAGCGCAACGCTGGACTGGGCCTTGCGCCTGACTGTGCTTGTGACTGTGCCGGCAACCGTAGGGCTGGTGTTGCTTGCAGGTCCGCTCACAGCGGCGATTTATGGCCATGGGCAGTTCGGTGCGCGTGATGTGCTGATGGGGGGCTATGCCTTGATCGGCGCATCGTTTGGGCTTCTTGGTTACAGTCTCGTCAAAGTTCTCGCACCAGGCTTCTATGCGCGGCAAGACACGAAAACGCCTGTGCGTGTGGGTCTGATCGCGCTTGGGGTCACTATGGCCTTTAACCTCTGCGTGGTCGTTCCGGTGGCACGGGCTGGCTTTCCGGCTCCGCATGCGCTGTTGGCCTTGTCGCCAGGGGTCGGTGCCTATGTGAACGTCTGGCTCTTATACCGCGGACTAACCTCGCGCGCAGTGCTTCGGACGTCGCGACATTGGGTGCGGCTCTTAACAATGCAGTTGCCTGTCGCTACCGGCTTGATGGCGGTATTTCTGTGGTGGGCAAGTGGGCATTGGAGTGACTGGGTTGGCGCACCATCTGGGCATCAGTTGCTGCGTTTAGTGTTTTGTGTGCTGGGTGGCGTGTTGGTTTATGGTGGCTCGCTGTGGGCTCTAGGCATGCGATATCGCGACCTGCGGACGGTATAATTTCTAAAATTTGATTGAAGGTTTATGTTCTATGCGACTGGTTCGGGGTCTCACTAATCTTACTGCTGCTACGCGTGGCACAGCAGTGGCGATTGGAAATTTCGACGGTGTCCATCGAGGTCATCAGGCGCTGGTGGCCGCTGCCCTTGCCTGTGCCGCCCGCACGGGTGCTGAGCCCGTGGTTCTGACCTTTGATCCGCATCCGCGTGAGTTCATTGGTGCTGGGGATGCGCCACCACGTCTAATGCGCGTCACTGAGAAATTGCTGGCTCTGGGCATGCTGGGCATTAAGCGCTTGGTAGTGGTGCGTTTTAATCGGCATTTGCAAGAGCTGTCGGCAGCAGAGTTCATTGACCATATTTTGGTTGGCGCGCTCAATGCGCGCCATGTGATTGTCGGTGAGGGCTTCCGATTTGGTCGTCAGCGCGACGGGACGGTCGACACGCTGTGTAGCCAAGGTGCCGGACGTGGTTTTGATGTAGTGGCTGTACCGAGCGTACGTGTTGGCCAAGTGCGGGTATCGAGCACTGCCATCCGCGATGCGCTGCTAGCCGGCAACTTGGTGCGGGCCAATGAACTGCTTGGTGCCCGCTACGCGCTCACCGGGCGGGTGATCAAAGGCGCGCAACTAGGCCGCGAGCTGGGTTACCCAACCGCAAATATGCGCCTGCATCGACCCATTCTGCCTTTAAAGGGTATTTTTGCGGTTTTTGTCAGAGGCGTGCACGGGAATGTGCCCTGTGCTGGTGTTGCCTCGTTGGGCACGCGGCCTACGGTTAACGGGGTTGAGCCCTTACTGGAGGTACATTTGTTTGATTATTCGGGCAATCTATACGGTCGGCGTCTGCGAGTTGAGTTTGTGGCAAAGCTGCGTGACGAGGAGCGATTTGATTCCCTCGACGTGCTGACAGCGCAAATGCATCGCGACGCCGCTGCCGCCCGAGAGATTTTAAAAACATATTCCGTTTGATGAGAGTCGCAGTGGATTACAAGCACACAATAAATTTACCAGAGACCGATTTTCCAATGAAGGCGGATCTAGCCCGCCGCGAGCCGGAGCGGCTCGAATTTTGGAAGACGCACGATATTTACGGAAAGCTACGGACCCTAGGTGCCACGCGGCCGAAGTTTTTGCTTGCAGATGGGCCGCCGTACGCCAATGGTGCGATTCACATTGGACATGCTGTCAACAAGGTGCTTAAGGACATCGTCGTCAAATCTCGCACGCTGGATGGATTTGATGCGCCTTATATCCCGGGCTGGGACTGTCATGGCTTGCCCATCGAGCACCAAGTTGAAAAGGTGCATGGTCGAGTCGGTGGCAAGCTTGATGCCAAGGCGTTTCGGGCAGCCTGCCGCGAGTATGCAGGTCGGCAGGTTGATGGGCAGCGTGCTGACTTTGTGCGCCTCGGCGTCATGGGCGATTGGGATAACCCGTATCTTACGATGCTGCCAGGGTACGAGGCGGCTCAGTTGCGCGCCTTTGCCACCATCGTCGAGCGTGGCCACGTCTACAAGGGTTTTAAGCCTGTGCACTGGTGTTTGGACTGTCGCTCCTCGTTGGCGGAAGCCGAGGTGGAGTACGAGGACCGGACGAGTCCCAGCATTGATGTGCGCTATGCGATTAACGATCTGACCGATCTTGCCACTCGCGCGCAGGTGCCCGCCGCCTCTATATTCGCGCCAAGTGTTGTGATTTGGACCACCACGCCATGGACTTTGCCAGCGAGCCAGGCGGTCACAGTGCACGCAGATTTTGATTACGTGCTTGCCAATGTCACGAATGCCACAGGCGACGCACAGACAGAAACGCTCATCGTTGCCGCTGATCTACTTGGGGCGCTCCTTGGTCGTGGCGAGTTGCAATCAGTCCTCGAAGTTGCACGACTGAAAGGTAAAGCGCTGGAGGGCTTAACTCTGCGACATCCATTTTATGAGCGCATGGTTCCGGTGATTTGCGGTGAGCATGTGACGCTGGATGCCGGTACCGGCGCTGTGCACACGGCTCCTGGCCACGGTCTGGATGATTTTATCGTGGGCAAGCGCTACGGCCTCGCCGTGGATAATCCAGTTGGCGGCGATGGGCGGTTTTTAGCCTCGACCGAGCTATTTGCGGGCGTTAAGGTATTCGATGCCAACGAGCAAGTGATCAACGTGCTGAAGGAGCGCGGCAAGCTTGTGGCGCATATTCCATACCAGCACAGCTACCCGCATTGCTGGCGGCATAAGAGTCCATTGATTTTTCGCGCAACGCCGCAGTGGTTCATCAGTATGGATGCAAAAGGCTTGCGCGCCGATGCACTCGCGTCGATCAGGACGGTCGCCTGGACGCCCACCTGGGGCGAGCAGCGGATCTTCGGCATGATTGAAAATCGGCCGGATTGGTGCATTTCGCGGCAGCGTACTTGGGGTGTGCCGATACCGTTCTTTCTGCACAAGGAAACTGGTGAGTTGCATCCAAAGACGGCTGAACTCATCGCAGCGGTCGCGTCCCGTGTAGAAGTTGCAGGCATCGACGCGTGGTTTGATCTTAAGCCCGAGGACTTGCTCGGCGCGGAGGCTCCAGATTATGAGAAATCCACTGACGTCATGGACGTCTGGGTTGACTCCGGCATGTTGCATGCCTGTTTAGCGCACCTGCGGCCAGAGATGACTGTACCTGCTGATTTATATTTGGAAGGTTCCGATCAGCACCGTGGCTGGTTTCATTCGTCGCTACTGACATCGGTTGCGATGCGCGGCACCGCGCCATATAAGGGCGTCCTCACCCACGGGTTTACCGTAGATGACAAGGGCCGCAAGATGTCAAAGTCCATTGGCAACACGGTCGTTCCGCAAAAAGTTATTGCTGCGTTGGGCGCTGATGTGTTGCGTCTGTGGGTGGCTGCCGCTGATTACTCGAACGACATGAGTGTTTCCGATGAGATTCTTAAGCGCATGGCAGACAGTTATCGACGCATGCGTAACACGGTGCGCTTTTTGCTCGGTAACTTGTCGGGATTTGATGTGCAGACAGCAGTTCCTGTCAGCGAGTTAGTCGCGCTTGATCGCTGGGCTCTTAATCGAGCGGCGAAGTTGCAGGTGGAGATTCTCGCGGCCTACAAAAACTATGAGTTTCATCGCATCTATCAGGCGATCCATAATTTCTGTATCGTTGATTTAGGCGGTTTTTATCTCGATGTGCTGAAAGACCGTCTCTACACGACGCCAAAAGATAGTCTCGCGCGGCGTTCTGCGCAAACAGTGCTTTGGCACTTGGCTGAAGCTATGGTGCGGTGGTTTGCGCCAATTTTAAGTTTTACTGCCGAGGAAATTTGGGCAGCACTGCCTACAGTATCTAACCGGCCAGAGTCGGTATTTTTGTCGCATTGGCACCCGCTGCCGGCCGTAGCGCTGCAAGACGGCATTGACTGGAGTGCTGTGATTGCGCTGAAGGCAGATGTCGCGCATGCGCTGGAGACGTTGCGGAGTGCTGGCGAAATTGGCGGCACCTTGGATGCCGAGGTTGATGTGTGGGTGGATGCCAATGAGCGTGCACGCTTTGCGCCTCTGGGCGAGGAATTGCGCTTTGCACTAATTACCTCCGAAGCCCGCTTACATGATGCAAGCGCGCGTCCCGCGGAGGCTATAGCGGCTACGAGTGTGGCGAAGTCTGGCGTCTACATTACGGTACAGGCGAGTGGTGCTGCCAAGTGCACGCGTTGCTGGCACAAGCGCAGTGACGTGGGTGGTCATCCGCAGCATCCGGAGATTTGTGTCCGCTGCGCAAACAACGTGGATGGTACGGGTGAGGTACGGAGACACGCATGAGTACGCCGATATCTGCCGACATCCGTATCAGTGATTCTTCGATACGCTGGCTCGTGCTTAGTGGCGCTGTAATTACCGTCGATCAGCTAAGCAAGGGCATGATTGTCGCGAAACTGCAGTTATTTGAGCGGATCGAGTGGCTGCCATTGCTTGAGATCACGCGCTTGCATAATCGCGGTGCTGCGTTTAGTTTTTTGGATGGTGCGTCTGGTTGGCAGACTTATGTCTTTATGCTGTTGGCTTTATGCGTGAGCGGCGTCATCGCGGTTTGGCTTGGTCGCCTACCAATTGCACGTAATAAGCTCTTGGCATGTGGGCTTGCTTGCATTGTGGGTGGTGCATTAGGTAATGCTGTCGACCGGCTACTGCGCGGCTATGTCGTTGATTTTATCCATTGTCATTGGTTTGAGAGTTGGTACTTTCCGGCTTTCAATGTGGCCGATTCGGCGATTACTGTGGGTGCGGTGCTCGTGATTTTAGATTCGCTACTGGATTGGCGTCGCGAACAGCGAGCAACGATTTAAAGTCCCAATGAAGATTTTTCTAGCCAATCCCCGTGGGTTTTGTGCCGGTGTTGATCGCGCCATTGAGATTGTTGAGCGTGCGATCAAATTATTTGGTAAGCCAATCTATGTCAGACATGAAGTTGTGCACAACCGCTACGTTGTTGATCGCTTACGCGCTTTGGGCGCTGTATTTATCGAGGAGCTCGATGCCGTTCCGGATGGCGCGACCGTTATCTTTAGTGCGCATGGGGTGCCGCGGGCGGTACAGGACGAAGCTGCTCGTCGTGCTCTGACCGTATTTGATGCGACCTGTCCGTTAGTCACCAAAGTCCATATGGAAGTCGCTCGTTACGCAAAAGATGCGCGCGAGGTGATTTTGATTGGCCATGCGGGTCATCCGGAAGTGGAAGGTACGATGGGGCAGTTTGATACGTCGTTGGGAGGATCTATTTTTCTGATCGAGATGCCAGGTGACGTAGCTAAATTACAGATTAAAAATCCCGATCGGCTGGCCTTTGTGACTCAAACAACGCTATCGGTTGATGATACGGCGCGCGTCATTGATGCGTTACGCGCACGCTTTCCGGCGCTGCAGGGGCCAGCCCATGACGATATCTGTTACGCAACCCAAAATCGCCAGGATGCGGTCAAGGAGTTAGTGACGCGTTGCGAAGTGCTGATTGTTGTCGGTTCGCAGGCGAGTTCCAACTCCAATCGCTTGCGTGAGATCGCTGATAACGGCGGAGTTCGCGGTTATCTTGTCGATGGTCCGCAGGATTTGCGTGCTGAGTGGTTTACAGGATGTTCGGCTGTCGGTGTTACAGCGGGGGCCTCAGCGCCCGAGCTGCTCGTAGAGCAGGTTGTGACGCAGCTAAGGGCATGGGGTGGGGAGGCGAGCGTAGAGGCTCCAGGATGTGCCGAGCACGTGGTTTTTACTCTGCCAAAGGCTCTACGCACGGTGAAGGCGACGGTTTGAGCGCTTCTTTTGACGCATTCGGCAGCATTCATTGCTGCCCATGATGGGTTTCCGTATACTTCGCGACCTTTCGTGCCGGTGTAGCTCAGCTGGTAGAGCAGTCGCTTCGTAAGCGAGAGGTCGGGGGTTCGATTCCCTCCACCGGCACCACCTTGGTATGCAGGGAGCCTCTGAATGAACCGATTACGACCCTATTGGGCCATCGTAGCGGCGGTAGGCTTAGCCGTTGCAGCACAGGCCCAGCAAGCACAAAACGGTCCCACAAAGGTAGGCGCAGAGGCGCAAGTCGGTTTGCTCGAAGACACTGTCGTGACGGGTACCCGGCGTGAGGGTCGCACTGCATTGGAGTCGGCGGCATCGATTGACATCCTCTCGGGTGCGGATCTCCTGTCGCAAACCACGTCCAATATGCTCGACACTCTGTCAAACGCCGTACCCAGCTTTACGGTGGGACAGAACTCCCTCTCCGATGCCTCCAGTTTCGTTCGTGCGCCATCGCTGCGGGGGAAATTTGGTGGGCCAGCGCTGTGATTCTTGAGCCGATCGCTAAGGATTGGGCATGGTTGGAGATGGTCACCGGGCCCCGTGGCTAACTTAGGCGAATCTGATGGAGCAACAGTGTCGGAGGGCCGCTAGCCCCGACATGGAACAAGATCACTTGGCTGATGCGCCCAAGATCCAGTATTCGCGTTTGGGGTGCGTGCGCAATGTCATCAAGTGGAATAGAGATTATTTTGTGCTCGCCAGCCGCAAAATGCTGCGGCACATTGTACCGATCGTCGTAGTTTAAGGTGCGCCCCCGGTCATCCACGCGCACGACGATGTCGACATCTCGAGTGCTTGGGTTTGTGGCATCGATCACAAGCGTCGTGTAGCCACGCCAGTCGCTTGAGGGCTCGAACAAGGTGACGCCTGCATAAGGGTGCCCCTTGAGAGGCACAACGAGTGCACGCGCGAAGTGCTCATCTGCTATCTGGATCTGCAGTGGGGTGGGTTCTAAAAAGAATGTATCAAGGACTGAGACCGGTGTGAATAGCACAGGGAATCGGTAAGCGCGGTTCAAGTAGGCGGCGCCCGAGTAAAGTAACGGCCACAGAATGACTGTGCTAAGTAGTCCCGCGATGGTCAGAACTACGGCGCGAGTTACTGCGGGGCGCGTGATGCGTAGCCGAGCGTCGAAGGCAGCCGCAAACAGAAGAGCGCATAGAGCGCCACGGGTGTCTAGCCACACATCGTGTAGTTCAGGGTCACGGTGGGTGTAGATTTGCCCGATTTCGGTGAGCCCACCAATCATGATGGCCGTGAGTAAAGCCAACAGATAAGCCAGCCAAGTGGCGCGCGAGGTCTGCAAGTTTCTTGAGACTAAAGTAAAAGCGCTTAGGCTGATGACACCAAATACACCTGGGTGTGCGAGCTTTTGGAGTACATGCAAAATCAACGGTTTTGGCGGAAAAGTTGCAAAGCAGACGAGTGCTGCTAGACCCACGATTAATACCAATAGCACGACACTTGGAATATGCTCGAGTAACGCCACGTCAAGTCGTGGCGCTCGCCCACTCGGGTTAACGTCGTTAGGCTTTGCTAATCTTGTCATTCAGGTGCGCGGCTAAAGTTGCGATCGTTGGGTAGTCAAAGAGCTCGGTAAGATCAATCAGACCCGGATACAACTGGTCCATTTCCTCGTGAATCTGAATCAGTGTCAGCGAGCTTGCGCCGATTTCAAAGAGGTTGTCATCAAGGCTAATGTTCTTTCCTGGCATTGCATTGTCACAAATGGATTTAATCTGTGATTGCGTATCCTTCGTTACCAACGTGACCGCAGCTGTCGGATGGCGCAGTTGCTGTAATTGGTTAAGCTCATCGTTAAATTCGCCCGCTATGAACGACTCTTCTAACGCCACGCGCTGTACTTTGCCGCTTGTGGTTTTCGGTATGCGTTTAACCGGCACCACATGGGCTACTTCAAGGCCAACTTCTGCTGTAATTAGACGTGCGACTTCGGCTGCAATCGGCAAAAAGTCAGCAAGCGTGCCGCGGTGTAGAATAAAAAATGTCAGTTCGTCGTGTTCTGCATTCGCAGGACGGCAGCCGGCAGCTACCACTTTACCAAGTTCAAGGCCCGTCGCGCGTTCTGCTACCGATTCTAGATCGTGCGGATAATAGTTCTGGCCGTTGATGAAGATGATTTCTTTTGCGCGACCTGTGATGTAGAGCTGACCATTCATGATCACGCCCATATCGCCAGTATCCAGCCAGCCATCGGAACTGATGGCCCGTGCTGTGATCTCGGCAGCCGCGTAGTAGCCTTTAGTGACATTGTCGCCACGAATCAATACATGGCCCACATGTTCGTCTGTCAAGATGCCGCTGTCATCTGCAGCGATGCGAACTTCTGTATCAGGGATGGCAGATCCTACGCTCATCACTACGAGCGAATTTTGGCTGCCATCAGCCAAACGTAGTACCCGTTGGCCTGTGGCTAATTGTGTGCGATCAAGGCTGATACTTGAGTAGTGACTATTCATGGCCGGGAAAGTTACCGCAAGCGAGGCTTCCGCGAGGCCGTATACAGGGAACATGGCTTGCGGTGTAAGTTTTGTGGGAGTCATCCGCGTCATGAACTCATCACATAGCGTGCGAGAGATGGGCTCCGCGCCGTTGAAAAGGAGGCGCACGCGCGATAGATCCCAAGAGTCTAGTGGTCTGTCACCGAGGACTTTAAGGAAGTGACGATAGCCAAAATTAGGCGAGCTTAAGATGGTCGCCCCAAAATCAGACGCAAATTTTAGCCACAACAGCGGCCGCCTGATAAATAGCTCAGTCGGCATGAGGTAGGTTTCTATTTGATTGGCAAACATGAATATATGCATGCCGATTAAGCCCATATCGTGTGTCAGCGGCATCCAGCTCAAACTCACATCATTGGTGTTAAAGCCTGCTGCGCGAGTCACGCTCCGAGCATTGGCAATCAGGTTACGGTGCGTGAGTACCACGCCTTTTGGGTCGCTGGTAGAGCCTGAGGAAAACTGAATAAAGGCTACGTCATCCGGAGTTGCCTGAATGATGGTGCCGGCTGCACCAGCCGCACCTCGTTCATCAACCAGCAGTACGCGCGCTTTGAGTTTCTCGAAGGTCGCGAGTTCGCCCGCGGTCGCGGCATATGCACCGAGCCGATCTAGGTTCTTACGGTCGGTGTAGAGAAAAGGGTTGTTTAAAAGCTTTGCAATGGTGAGTAACTTCTGGCGGTGCGCATCGGCGATGCCCACGGCGAGTGGTACCGGGACGATGCCACCGGCAATGGCGCCCCAGAACCCCTCAATAAACTGTTCGTTGTCATTCAAAAATAAGATGACTTTGTCGCCCGAGGTGGCGCCTAGGCGTTGCAGTTCCCCGAGTCGCTGACCGGCACGTGTATACAGATCCGCAAATGGCACGGTACTCGTATCGTTCTCGCCGTTCAGATAATGAATTGAGCGAGATGTGGTGCGGTTTTGCTGCAGTAGATCGGTCAGCGTTTCGTAGTGCATGCGTCTGTCAATCCTGTCTATGCAGCAATTGGGGGTTAATCTTTGGCTCGGGCCACGAGGCGCATTTTAATACCTCTGCGGCTGCGTAGGTTAATTGCCGCTTCAAGTTCCACCGGACCCTCATCCACGTATTCTAGGCACCAATCACGGGCAACCCGGGCGACATGCACGGTCATCTCGTACATGGCGAGATTTTCGCCCACGCAGTGGCGGGGACCCGCCGCAAAAGGGATATACACCCACTCAGCCCGCGGATCGCGCTTGGGATCTAAAAATCGTTCTGGCCGGAACTCTTCGGGCGATTCCCAGTGATCGGTGTGTCGCTGAATCAGGTAGGGGCTTAGCATCACGTCAGTGCCGGCCGGTATGGTAAAGCCTGACAGGATGTCCGCCTCAATCGTGCGACGGGTGAGCACCCAGCCTGGCGGATACAAACGCATTGCTTCTTGAATGACCGCTTGGGTATAACGCAAGTTCTCCGTATCTTGGAAACTTAAATTCGAGACGCTCGGTAGTGCATCGATCTCTGCATGCAGACGGGCCGCAGCTTGTGGATGTGTGGCTAGTAGATACCAGACAAAGTTTAGTGAGCTAGCTGTCGTCTCATGGCCTGCAACAATTAAGGTCATGGTTTCATCGAGCAGTTCACGGTCTGGCATTGGCTTACCAGTTTCTTTATCGCGAGCCGCCATCATCATGCCCAACAGGTCAAAGTGTTCTTCTTGTGCCGCCCGGCGTTTAGCGACCAGTTCGCCTACGAGGCGAGTCAGAGAGCGGAATTTGTAGGCAAATTGAAGATCACGTGCGGATTCGTCAGTGACCATTTGAAATGGCAGCACACCGGTACGCGCTGTGAGCCATTCGAGATCCCGTCCGAAGATCGAACGTACGACGATGTCTAGCGTCAGCTCGCTCATTTCTTCGGTGATATTAATGATGGTGCCGGCTTGCGCGAGCGCCTGCCAGTGGACTGTGCGCTCGTCCACCGCTTGTTCGATGAGGCTAACAAACTGTTCTACAAGCTTGCGATGAAATAATGGCTGTATCATGCGTCGCTGCGAGCGCCAGAGGCTGCCCTCACTGGTCATGATGCCGTTGCCCAGCAGAATCTTGACTCGGTCAAGGCCGATGCCCTTGGTATAGTTATGATGGTTGGTGACAAGGACGCGTTTGATGTCTGCGGGGTTATTAATGATCCAAGTGTCTGAGCCGCGGCCCGGCGCGTGGATTCTGAAAATATCACCCGAGATGCTCGCGGCAGTGACGAGCCGCTGCAGTGAATCGGGGGTGGCGCCCACGTCAAAGCAGTCCTTAGCGAGCGCAGGCCGGGCGTCTGACGGGGTATGAGGGTCGGACGGTGCCATTAACGCGAGGTCAGCAGAGTTGGATTTTGAAAGAGCACTCGTTAGTCTAACGTACGCATGGGTGCCTGCGCAGCCGTGCGATGCCCTCATGCAGGACTGGTTGCCGCGACTACCCCCAGCGAAGCGGCAAGCGATTCTGAAGCTGCAGGTGGTAACTGATCGCAATGCCTCTTTGCTGGGCTTGTGCCTACTGGATAGGGCGTGCAGGCAGCTTGGGCGCCCCGTGGCGCTGAGTGAGCTGCAGTTTCCGGAGCGTGGCAAACCGTTCTGGCCTGGAGGGCCTGACTTTAGCGTGAGCCATGCGGATGGGCTGGTGGCCTGCGCGGTCATCTCCCAAGGTCGTATTGGGCTTGATCTGGAGCCCGCGGGGGCTGTTGCACCTTTGACCCTGCGGCGGGTCTGCACGGATGAGGAAATGGCGAGCCTTCAGGCGCGGGGCCTCACGCCAACCGATGGCTGGGTGATGAAAGAGGCGGCTGTAAAGCAGGTGGGGCGGGGTATCGGGGCGCTGGCAAGCGCGCGACTCAACTCCGAAGGCGCCACGATCGACGGGGTACTGTGTCAGTTCATACGAGTCGAACTGGCGGACAGCCATGTCACATGGCTTGCTGTTGATCGGGGTGGCGTTGGCATTGAGACATTGCGTATCGATGTAAAGTCATTGCTGGTGAGCGCTTAAAGGTCGCAAAATAGTGGCTCGCCGAGGAACACATGTCCGATAATGCGCATACACCCGCCACACCGCCTGAGCCTACGTCGCAGTACACAGGGCGACGCCTCACGTGGCAGCGTCGGGTCTTGCACAGGCTTGCAGCGCCTGTGGCGATGGGGCTCGTCAAGTTTTGGTGGTTGACCTGTCGTATCGTCCGAGTTGAGGGACTGGCGCACATAAAAACAGCACTGAGTGACGGGCCTATTATTGCGGTCTTCTGGCATCAGCATTTGCTGTTCGGGACGCGGTTTTTGCTGAATTTGACGGATCCGACGCCCCAACTTGGCTTCGCGATCAGCCCGTCAGTCGACGGGGAGATTCCCGCAATGTTGGCGCAGCGTATGGGCGCTGAAGCGTTGCGTGGTTCGTCCAGTCATACCGGTGCGCGCACGTTACGGGATTATTATCTTGCGGTGCGACGCGGGGTTTCACCCGCTATCAATCCTGACGGCGCCTATGGACCGCGCTACGTGTTCAAGCCAGGCGCGATTCTGATCGCGCAGCTATCTGGTCGGCCCATTGTGCCAATTGCTTTTTATGCCGAGCGTGCCTGGCAGTTTAGAGCCTGGGATCGCTTTGTGCTGCCAAAGCCTTTTTCGCGCATCGTGATTGCGGTCGGCGAGCCGAAGTATGTGTCGCGTACCATCGATGATGCGGCGATTGCTGTGTTACAAGTGCAGATGGCTGCGGAACTACACCAGACTTTTCTAGCCGCAAAAACCGCCTTTACTAACGCCGGTTCTAGGTAAGTGCTGTTGCGCAGGGGCTGCCTGCATCGGCGCACTCAGTCGCTTCGAGTTGAATCGTTGAGTGATCAATGTGGTAATCGCGGCGTAGTAGTTCCTTCACTGCCACTAGTGCTTGGGCAGCATCAGCGCCTGGCGTTAGGCGGGCATGCAGCGTGAGCAGCGTGTCGCTTGCACTGAGTGACCAAGCGTGAACATGATGCACATCGGCGAGCGCTGGAATCGCGCTGACTAAGTGCCCTTCTAGATGTGCCGCATCAAATCCCTTCGGCGTGCCTTCTTGTAGCACGTGAGCAGACTGCTGAAGCAGTTGCCATGCGCCGCGCGCAATCAGCGCGGTGACAAGCAGTGATAACAAAGCATCCGCAGCTAGCCAGCCGGTGGTCATAATAATACCGGCTGCCAGCATAGCCGCCGCGGATCCAGCAAGATCGCTAAGGACATGTAAGTAAGCGGCCCTCATGTTCAGGTCATGGCTGTGGCCGTGCAAGAACTTTGCAGCGATTAAATTGACTACAAGACCTGCACTCGCGACGCCGAGCGCGACGGGCGCATTGACGTGAGCAGGATGAGCCATGCTCAGGCGGTTGATCGCTTCCACAATGATGGCCACCACAATGGCTAACAGGAGCAACGAATTAACGAAAGCGGCGAGAACTTGGGTACGGCTGTATCCGAATGAACGGTGCTTGCTCGCCGGCTTGAGCGTGAGCCGATGGGCCCAATAGGCAAGTGCTAGCGACAGGGTGTCCACAACCATGTGACCTGCGTCCGCCAGCAGTGCGAGTGAGCCTGACCACAGGCCACCTACCGTTTCGAGGACCATCAGCCCTGCAATCAACCAAAAGGCGACACCGAGACCACGACTGGCCTTCTGGTGGTGGCCGTGGCGATGCGCATGGTGATGGTCGTGGTGGTGCCCGTGTGCGGCGTGGTGGGGGTGCGTGCCGTGCGCGTGGCTAGAGGAGCCGGAATGGCTGTGGTCTGGCGGGTCTATGCGGGTCATGGGGGCACTGTAGGTGGGGTTTTTGAACCGTGCAAGCATAGCGAAAATAACTTTAGCAGCATAGAGTTAGCTTGCAATCCTAAAAGAACATGACAGAATCAAGGCTAAGTCCATATTTGTTATCGTGACGAATGCCAATACCAGCTGAATCGGCTTAAGGTCGGCTGCGTTTTAGGTCCTGCAGTCGTTACGCGCCTGACCAATGAGGTGGCATCAGCGATGCCGAGCGTGAGAAGTCCAATCGAGCGGGAATATACCGCTTCCGATATTTTGGCGCCCCAGCGCTGGGCTCCATCCGCCAGCCGCTTAGCGTTTGGCCTTGATGTCACTTGCACAAAAATAGCCCTTGATTTTCAGAACCTTACGTCTGAAACGGCCGATGTTGTTGTGCGTCAGAACCTGGATTTGCTGCGTGAGGCCACCGGGACCGACGCTGTCTTTTTGGCTAGCTACGACGCGGCAGGGGCAAGTATTCAGTCGATTGAGGTGTCCAAGGGCCTCTTTGTCAGTTGCTCGCCAGAGGTCCTGCGGGGTCAGGATCTGACCGGGTTTCGCTGGATTAAAGAGCGGCTGACCCATACACGCCTGCTCGAAATGCGCGACACCTTGAGTGTCCGCCCCGAATGCCAAGGTGAGGCGCAGCGTTTTAGCGAACTTGGGATGAGGGCGGTTCTACTGGTCGGCATCGCCGTTCGTGGCCAGATGCACGGTTTCTTTGGGCTGGCTACCGCTGTCCCCTGTGACGGCTGGGATGTGAATTTTCATCTGCTACTAAAGCTCATCGGCAATAGTTTGGGAGCGGGTTTTGAACGGGCCTCATTGCAGCGCGAAGTTGACGACCTGCGCGAACGACAAGCACTCGCTCTGCCATGCACCAACGAGGGTGTCTGGGAGTACGACACACAGCGTGGTTGCACATGGTTCTCGCCGCAATGGAAAGCCATGCTTGGCTATGCGGAAGATGAGCTCAATAGCTCTGCTGATTGGAACAAACTGATTCATCCGGAGGATATCGCGCGCGTGTCGGGGCTCATGCGCGAGCATATTGCCGGTGAGGTGCCGCTGTTTGAGAGCGTCCATCGCATGCGTCATCGCGATGGGGCATGGCGCTGGGTCGTGTCGCGCGCCAAAGCACAGCTCAACGAGGGGCAGCTAAAACGATTGATTGGTATTGAGCTCGATGTCACCGAACGCAAGCTATATGAAGAGGCATTGTTTCGTGAGAAAGAGCGCGCACAGATTACGCTACAGTCAATAGGTGATGGTGTTATCACCACTGACGAGCACTCGCGCATTGAGTACCTAAATCCAGTGGCGGAAGAGCTGACTGGCTGGAAAGTGGAGGACGCCATGGGGCGGCCACTTGCCGAGATATTCAGAGCGTTTCATGAAGAAACCTGTGAACCGTTGGAAAACCCACTCACTGGGGCTATCAATCGGCTACGGCCTGTAAAATCAGTGCGGCCGATGCTGTTCATCCGCCGTGATGGGAACGAAATTTATGTGCAAAGTACAGCCTCACCAATCCGTGATGGCGTTGGCGCTGTTATCGGCGGCGTTCTCGTATTCCATGATGTGACTGAGTCGCGTGAGCTAAACCGGCGTCTGAGTTACAACGCCAGCCATGATTTGCTGACAGGGCTCGTGAACCGTCGCGAATTTGAAAATAGATTAGAGCGAGCGCTGCGTAGTGCCAAAGCGCGAGAGACTTCTTACGCGCTTTGTTATATCGATGTCGACCAATTCAAAATTGTGAATGACTCATATGGACACGTCGCGGGTGATGCGTTGCTGAGCCAATTGGGCCAGCTGCTTAAATCAAAAGTACGCTGGCGTGACACGCTCTCGCGCCTCGGTGGCGATCAATTTGCTGTACTACTCGAAGCGTGTTCCTTGGATGAGGCGTTGCGAACGGCAGAGGCGCTGCGTGAGGCGGTCAGTAGTGGACGGTTTCAGTGGGAAGAGCGCGTCTTTCGTCTCGGTGTCAGCATCGGGGTTGTGCCTATCGCCACTGAAAATGAAGATGTGGCATCGCTGTTATCCGGCGCAGATAGTGCCTGTCAGGTCGCGAAGGAGCAGGGGCGTAATCGGGTGCACTGCTTCGAGGAAAATGATCTCGACCTGATGCGTCGCCGACGTGAGATGCAATGGGCTGCGCGTATTCAAAGCGCGCTGGACGAGTCACGTTTTGAGCTCTATCGGCAGACTATTCTGCCGTTAAATGCGGGTGTTGAAGGTCAGCATTACGAGATGCTACTGCGGATGCGCGATGAGCACGGGAAGATTGTGACGCCTGAGCAGTTTATTGCAGCGTCTGAGCGCTATGGATTGACGCCCTCTATTGACCGCTGGGTTGTGGAGCATACCTTTAGCTGGTTAGTTTCAGCTGCGGATGAGCGTGAACGACTCGGCTTATGCGCCATTAATTTATCCGGTCAGAGCTTGGGCGATGATAAGTTCCTACCTTTCGTGATCGAGCAGTTTCATCGCACGGGAATTGATGGGCGCAAAATCTGCTTTGAGATCACAGAGACAGCCGCGATTGCAAGTTTCTCGCAAGCAAACCGTTTTATTCACTCTCTAAAAGAGTTGGGTTGTAAATTCGCGCTGGATGACTTTGGCACAGGGCTATCGTCGTTCGGCTATTTGAAGCATTTCCCGGTCGATTTTCTAAAAATCGATGGCAGTTTCGTCAAGGGAATTGTCAATGATCCGATCGACCGAGAGATGGTTCGCTCGATTAATGAAATCGGTCATTTGACGGGCAAGAAAACGATCGCCGAGTTTGCTGAGACCGCAGAGATTGTCGCGGTATTGCGCAATATTGGAGTCGATTATGCGCAAGGATTTGGCGTTGGAATGCCTCAGTCGGTGCGTCAGGGCTTAAGTGAGCAAGTACTCGGCAAGGACAGCTGATCGCGCTTTAAAACGATGAGTCCAAAAAAACCCCGGTCGTGCCGGGGTTTTTATTTACGCGCCGTTAGGTCTAGTGCTTAAAACGGTAGACCGTGGCTTTGTCCGCCCATGCATAGCAGCATCGGTATCGATAGTACGAAGTTCGTACGCGATGCAAGCATGGCAATTTTGCGTGCAGATGCTTTGGCTTCGTCCGTGGCCGCTACCAAGCCAAGAATTTTCTTTTGGTTAGGCCAGATAAAGACCCAGACGTTGAACAGCATGATGGTGCCTAACCATGCGCCGACCCCAATAGTACGAAAGCCTTCCTGCAGCGCGAAGGCCTTGTGGATGGTAGTAACTGAGCCGTAGCCGAAGAGCAGGTAATAGGCGCCCGTGACCCAGGTGACGACTGCCGCCCAACGAAACCAAAGGAGCGCCGTTGGGGCGATGTACTTAGAAATGCCGGCGCCACCTGGGCCGCCTTTATCCGCGGCCGCCACCGCGAGACCTGGCATCTGCACCACGTTGAAGTACCAGAGCAACCCGATCCACATAATGCCGCTAATGATGTGGAGCCAGCGACCAAGCAATGCATCATGGAAGCCCAAGGCTCCCCCACTGGACACGGTGAGTCCCACAGCAACCAGCACGGCGAGGATCACCCCTGTGGTCAGCGCACCCTTGACAGAATTTAGCGGATTCATTGCATACCCCTAGTAGCTTGAAAGGTGTAGTGACGCACGGTCGTTTAGGATCCGGCCACCAACTCGGGTAGAATAGGGGTTTACCGTAGCTGATTTCAACCGTATTCATACGCTGGCATGGGATTTCGTACTTAATGGCAACGATCGGCCCCCATTCGCCATGTATCAGTATCTGTGCCATCGGCCCACAGGGGTGGTGTAATGGCTGCTACCGTACCTTAAGCGAGATCTCGGGTTGGGTACGTATGGATGCTGAGGCACAGTGGGCAATCGTGCGTGCGGCTGAGGAGCGGCGCCGTCAGCTTCAGACGGTGTCAGTGGGTAGGACTAGCGAATAAACTTATTGCGAGGCATGCGATCGATGAGCAGTTCCGACATTGTTGAACGAATTAAGACCCAGCTTGGCGCCGCACCAGTGGTGTTATTCATGAAGGGGACCCCTGATTTTCCGCAATGCGGGTTTTCAGCACAGGCCGTGGCTGCCCTTGGCGCCTGTAAAGCAAAGTTTCATGCGGTCAATATTTTTGAAGATGCTGAATTGCGTGAGGCTCTGAAAAGCTATTCCAACTGGCCAACCTATCCACAGTTATATGTGCAAGGTGAACTGCTAGGTGGTTGCGACATCATCATGCAGATGTACCAGAACGGTGAACTGAGCCAGGTATTGACCGAAGCCGGCGTCGTCGCTGGCTAAGAGGCCTTAAGGTCGAGCGCCGTTAAAGAGTCCTCAGGCTCTAGCGGCGCCGGCTCGACCATCGGATTGATGCCATCGGCATCTAGTGCCGCAAACGGCAAGTCTTTATCGCGCGTGCTTTCAAAGATCGGCCGAAACTGGTTGCAGATTCCACAGAACAGGTCCGCGGTGCGTTCAGCGTCGTAGCTCGCTGAATGTGCTGATTCCCGGTCCCATTCTTGGCCCGCAGCGATGACCGCGCGCGATAACACAGTCTGCCCAAACGCAATGCCTGCTAGGGTGACTGTGTCAAAGCAACTAAATGGATGAAATGGGTTGCGCTTGATGCCAGTGCGCGTGACAGCGGCGTTCAAAAATCCTAAATCGAAAGCCGCGTTATGGCCCACAAGAATTGCGCGTGTGCAGCCAGTGTCGCGCACGGCATTGCGAATTTCCTTAAACAGTCGTCCTAAAGCATCCGCCTCAGGTATGGCCGGTCGCAAAGGATGGTGCGGATCAATGCCGTTGACAGCTAACGACGCCGGGTCCATCCGGCTACCAGCGAACGGTTGTACGTGATAGCGCCAAGTGGGCCCACGTTTGAGTAGCCCATCCGAATCTAACTCTAAAAGCACACCGGCGATTTCAAGTAAGGCATCCGTGCTGGCATTAAAGCCGCCCGTCTCGCAGTCGATGACCACAGGCAAAAAACCACGAAAACGATCTTTAATAGTGTAACGGTCACCCACGAGTGTTTTCGCCTGTAGTGTGTGTCAGGCGCCAATGCACTGTGTCGCCAGCACGGAAAGGGATCAGGGTGTCATCGCCAAATGCGTACTCGGCAACAGGAGACCAGGCATCTTGCGTGAGCGTAATAGTAGACTGATTGCGTGGCAGGCCATAAAAATCAGCACCAAAATGGCTTGCAAAGCCCTGAAGACGCTGCAGGGCTCCAGCTGCTTCAAAGGCTTCTGCATAGAGTTCTATGGCTGCGTGGGCCGTGTACATGCCTGCACAGCCACAGCTAGATTCTTTGCTAGCGCGCGAGTGTGGAGCGCTGTCAGAGCCAAGGAAAAACTTAGGATTACCACTGATCGCCGCACTGATGAGTGCTTCGCGGTGAGTCTCGCGTTTCAGCACCGGGAGACAATAATGATGCGGACGAATGCCGCCCTGGAAAATCGCGTTACGGTTTAGTAGTAAGTGTTGCGGCGTGATGGTTGCAGCGACCGTGGGGCCTTGTGTAAGCACAAAATCAACCGCGTCACGCGTTGTGATATGTTCGAAAACAATTTTGAGTTGCGGAAACTGCGTAACAACACGCGCCAGTGCGCGGTCAATAAAGACACGCTCACGGTCAAATATATCCACCGTCGAATCGGTGACTTCGCCATGGACGAGGAATGGTAAGCCGAGCTCTTCCATGCGTGCGAGCACTGCATCAACCCGTTTTAGGTCAGTAACGCCGGCCTCTGAGTGCGTGGTGGCGCCTGCTGGATAGTATTTGACTGCTTTGACGATGCCGCTGGCCTGTGCTGCTTCGATTTCCTGAATGGAGGTGCTTTCGGTGAGATACAGCGTCATCAGAGGCTGAAAACTACTGCCCTGCGGTAGTGCTGCCAAGATGCGTGCATGGTAAGCGATCGCCTGTGTCGTGGTGGTGACGGGCGGTTTTAGGTTCGGCATGACAATGGCGCGGCCAAAACGCTCAGCCGTATGCGCAACAACAGCGCGCAAGGCGGCACCATCACGTAGGTGCACATGCCAGTCATCAGGTTGAGTGAGTGTCAGGTTCATTTAGCTTGCTCATGCGATCGTATCACTTTATGGAAAGCAGGATCCGAGCACAGTGCGACCGCGAATCGTACGCCGAACCCAGTGATAGGACGGCTGACGTGCGCAAGCCCCCCAGTGCGTGAGGCGCTCGATAGATCAATGTGCGCCCACGGGATGCCCGGAGCGACGAAACGAGCCAAGAATTTTGCGGCGTAGATATGATCGCCCTTACCGTCAATTAGGCACTGGACCACATCGGCCATTGGGGTCTCGAGATCCTCATCAAAGTCGGTCGGCATTGGAAATGACCAGACACGTTCGCCCGATCGATTGCCGGCATCTTCTAATATAGCGCGCAAGTCACTGTGATTCGTAAATGCACCTGACATTCGTTCGGTGAGCGCGTAAAGACACGCGCCCGTGAGCGTTGCGAAATCAATAATGCCGCAGGGTTTGGTGCGTGATGCGAGCGCGAGTGTATCTGCAAGTATCATGCGGCCTTCGGCGTCCGTATGTATGACCTGAATGGTGGTGCCATTAGCAGCGGTCACAATGTCTTGTTGTGTGTAGGCATCAGGTCCGATGCGGTTTTCAACAAGCGCTAGCCACGCGTCAACGGGACGTGGATAGCGACTACGGGTCAAGGCTTCGAGCGTGCCTAGTGCCACTGCGCTACCAGCCATGTCGGTATGCATATCGAGCATGTGTTTGGCGGATTTTAGATTGTTGCCGCCAGTATCGAAACACACGCCCTTGCCGACGAGGGCGAGCGGTGCAAGTCCGCCAGTGCCTTTCGGTCTATATTGTAATCGCACCAGCGCAGCATCCCGGGTTGCACTGCCGCGCGCGACTGCCGTAAACGCTCCAGCATTCAGTTTCTTTAAGCGGGCTTCGCTGAAGATTTCAATCTTCCAACCGTGAAGCTTTGCAAGCTTAACCAGCGCTTGCTGGTAGGTCTTTGGCGTCAGCACGTTTGGCGGCAATGCTGTTAGCCAGCGTGCCAAATGGGCGCCCGATTCGATTGCCAGCGCTGTTGTGGTATCGATCACCCCGCAGACCACGACCTCTGTAGGCTGCCAGGGCGCTGGCACTTTGCTCTTCGCAGTCGGCTGCGATTCCACGGCCGCTGCCAACGCCGCGAGTAAAGCGGCAACTGGAGCCGTGTTGGTTATGCCTTTGGCGTTGGGGGAGGTCAGGCTTGCCAGGGTGATGACGCCCGGTTGTGTGGCGCCGAGGTCACGCACCATGCGGCCTGCAATCGACAGCCTTTGAAAGGTATCTGTACGGCGGGGTAGTTCTCCAACGATCACTCGAGTGCGATGTGCAGTGGGTAATACGGCCATCCACACGCTACCCGCGGCGCGCGGCAGACGGGCGCGTTCGGTGCTAAGTACATCGCCAAAGGGCATATTTGCGAGCGATACGGTCGCATCAGCTTCCAACATGAGGAGTAGTACATCAGTGCGCCGAATCAGCATCGCTGACGGAGTGGCGGCCGCTTTTTTGATGGCTAATGGGCTGCGCTTTGGAATGATTTGCACGAGACGGTATTTCCTTGACCCACAGGGTACAAAGCCAGATGATATCGGATCACGCCGCGATAGGCCTTAACGCTGCAGTACTTTTTAATATATGGCCGATACCCCTAAAACCGACGATTTCGACCCATTAGAGACGCAAGAGTGGCTGGAGTCGATTGATTCCGTCCTCAAGGCCTCTGGGTCGACCCGTGCTCACTTTTTGCTGGAGCGGCTGATTGACCATACGCGGCGCGCCGGTGCCTATTTACCATTTAAGCCCAATACCGCTTACGTCAATACGATTAGTCAGGCCCATGAGCGCCCTTATCCGGGTAACCGGGCAGTGGAGCGACGGCTTGAGGCCTATATCCGCTGGAATGCGATGGCCATGGTGGTGGCTGCCAACCGTCAAAGCACGGAGTACGGCGGCCACTTAGCGACTTATGCCTCCTCAGCGACGTTATACGAGATTGGTTTTAATCACTTTTGGCGGGCGGCTAACGCTGAGCATCCGGGTGATCTTGTGTTTGTGCAAGGTCACGCAAGTCCTGGCATTTATGCGCGCGCCTTTATGGAGGGGCGTTTAACTAGCGAGCAGCTGGCGTCTTTTCGTCAAGAGGTTGGTGGTGGTGGACTGTCGTCCTATCCACATCCGTGGTTGATGCCCGATTTTTGGCAGTTTCCGACCGTGTCTATGGGGCTAGGTCCCATGATGGCAATGTTCCAAGCGCGCTTTACTCGCTACCTTGAGAACCGTGGCGTGGTGCCGGTATCGGATCGCAAAATCTGGGCGTTTCTGGGCGATGGTGAAATGGATGAGCCTGAATCAATGGGCGCACTCACCATGCCAGTACGCGAGAAGCTCGATAATCTGGTGTTTGTCATTAATTGCAACTTGCAGCGCCTGGATGGGCCAGTACGTGGCAATGGCAAAATCATCCAGGAGCTCGAGGCCGCTTTTCTAGGTGCGGGTTGGAATGTCATCAAGGTCGTTTGGGGTTCACGCTGGGATCCGCTACTCGCGCGTGACCAAAAAGGGCTGTTGCGTCGCCTGATGGAAGA
This sequence comes from uncultured Pseudomonadota bacterium, assembly GCA_903832085.1. Lineage (GTDB taxonomy): Bacteria > Pseudomonadota > Gammaproteobacteria > Steroidobacterales > Steroidobacteraceae > CAIKZZ01. The sequence continues at coordinate 30,746 of CAIKZZ010000012.1, forward strand.
GTGTGTCGACGGCGAGTATCAGAATTTTAAGGCCAAGGGTGGCGCTTATACGCGCGAGCATTTTTTCGGCAAATACGCCGAGCTCAAAGAGCTTGTCGCTAACATGTCTGATGAGGAAATCTGGCGCCTCAATCGCGGCGGTCATGATTTCACCAAGGTGTGGAATGCGTACGCGGCCGCGATGACAACCAAAGGGCAGCCTACGGTTATTTTGGCTAAAACTGTTAAGGGATTTGGACTCGGCAAGGCTGGCGAAGCGTTGAATCCTGCGCATCAGCAGAAGAAGCTTGATGACGAGGCGCTGCGTGCTTTTCGTGATCGCTTTAATGTGCCAGTGACCGATGAGGAGATCGCAAGTTTAACGTTTAAGCGCCCGGCCGCGGACAGCGATGAGATGCGCTATCTGCATGAGCAGCGTGCGCGCTTAGGCGGATTTTTACCAAAGCGTGCCATTGTGGCTAAGCCGCTCGTAGTGCCTGCGCTTAGCGCATTCGGTGCGGTGCTTGAATCCAGTGGTGATCGTGAGATCTCAACCACCATGGCGTTCGTGCGCATCCTCGGCATTTTACTGAAAGATAAGCAGATGGGATCACATGTGGTGCCCATCGTGCCTGACGAGGCTCGTACCTTTGGCATGGAGGGGCTGTTTCGGCAAATCGGCATTTACTCGTCCGTGGGGCAACTGTACACGCCGCAGGATGCTGATCAATTGCTGTCATACCGCGAGGACCAGAAAGGTCAGATTCTGGAAGAGGGCATTAACGAGGCAGGTGCGATGTGCTCGTGGATTGCGGCCGGCACTGCCTACGCGAACCACGGCACCTACATGGTGCCTTTCTATATTTACTACTCGATGTTCGGATTTCAGCGTGTCGGCGACTTTATGTGGGCTGCAGCCGATATGCGGGCGCGTGGGTTTCTTATGGGAGCGACAGCTGGTCGTACGACCTTGGCCGGTGAGGGCTTGCAGCATCAGGATGGCCACTCGCAGTTAGTGATGAGCGTCATTCCAAACTGCGTCGCGTACGATCCGTGTTTTGCTTATGAGTTGGCAGTCATTATTCAGGATGGCTTGCGCCGCATGTACGTTGAGGATGAGAGCGTCTATTACTATTTAACTGTGATGAACGAGAACTACCCGCAACCGGCGATGCCGGTGGGCGCGGAAGTGGGAATTATCAAAGGCATGTACCGCTATTCGGCAGGCGCCTCTGGCTCTAAGCGCGTCAACTTGCTCGGTTCGGGAACGATTTTGCGCGAGTGCATTGCGGCCGCTACCTTGCTTAAAGACGATTTTGGCGTTGAGGCGGATATTTACAGCGTGACGAGTTTTTCAGAACTGCGCCGTGAAGCGCTCGCGGTGGAGCGTTACAACCGCTTGCATCCTGATTTGCCGGCGGGCTCGAGTTTTATCTCCACAATGCTCAAAGATGCTGCGGGTCCATTTGTTGCAGCAACCGACTACGTTGCCACGGTGCCTGATCAGATCCGTCAATGGATTCCAGGGCGTTATGTGGTGTTGGGGACTGATGGCTTTGGACGATCCGATGCGCGTAGCGCGCTACGGCGTCATTTTGAGGTGGATCGCTGGTATATCGCGGTCGCAGCGCTCAAAGCGTTGGCTGATGAAGGCGAGATTTCTGTGAGTATCGTAATGACTGCCATGCAGGCCTTTGGTATCGATGGCGATAAACCAAATCCCGCAAAAGCTTAGGGGTTGTCTTTGGCAATGCGTGTACTTGTTCCGGATCTAGGTGACTTTAACGACGTTGAGGTCATCGAGGTGTTGGTGCAGCCCGGTGATACTGTGGCTCTGGACACGCCGTTACTCACCTTAGAAACTGAAAAAGCCACGATGGACGTACCATCGACTGTGGCAGGTCGCGTGACAGCAGTGCTCGTCAAAAAAGGCGACCATGTGTCGAGTGGAACGGCGGTCATCGAAATCGATGCCGATCCATCTGCCTTACAAAACGCTACCGCAAAGGCTGCGCCTCAGCCCCTGCCGGCCACCCCCGCCTTGAGCGCTGCACCGATGCCACTCGTTGCGCCTGTGGTACAGGCAGAGCCGGTCGTTGCTCGGCCTACCACTCACGATGGGGTTTTGCCATTAGCAACTCTGGCGTTTGATGTGGGCAATTCACGGGCGCACGCGAGTCCCTCGGTGCGATTGCTCGCCCGTGAGCTTGGCGTAGATCTTTCGCGGGTCGTCGGCACTGGTCTGAAAGGACGCGTGCTACATACTGATGTGAAGGCCTGGGTCAAACAGGCTCTTATGCATCCGACACCTACTGCATCACCATTGCCGTCTGTACCGCTCGTTGATTTTTCGAAATTTGGTTCGGTCAGCGCCGTGCCGTTATCGCGAGTGCAGAAGATTTCCGGAGCGCGCTTGCATGCGAGCTGGGTGAATGTACCCCATGTCACGCAGTTTGATGAAGCCGATATCACTGCAATGGATGCGGCACGTCAGGCATTAAAAGAGCAAGCGGCAGCGGCGGGCGTCAAGTTAACGCCGCTGGCTTTTATCTTGCGCGCCTGCGTACAGGTGCTTGCGCAATATCCACGCTTTAATGCGTCGCTTGATGCGTCAGGTGAGAACCTAGTTCTTAAGAACTATTTGCATCTAGGCTTTGCGGCGGATACGCCCAATGGGCTTATGGTGCCTGTCGTACGTGATGCCAATAGCAAGGGGCTTTTTTCTTTGGCGCGTGATTTGGCTGCGCTTGCGTTAAAAGCTCGTGACGGCAAGCTGAGCGCCGCTGAGATGCAAGGCGGTAGTTTTACTGTGTCGAGTCTTGGTGGTATCGGCGGTACGGCGTTTACGCCCATTATTAATGCTCCTGAAGTGGCAATACTTGGCGTGTCGCGCGCGAGCTTAAAGCCGACATACGTCGAGGGTAAACTGGTGCCCCGTCTGCTGCTACCACTGTCGCTGTCATACGATCATCGCGTGATTGATGGAGCGCAAGCTGCTCGATTTACAACGGCGCTCGTCGCTGCGCTTGGCAATGTTGAGTCGTTGACCGGAGACTTGTCGTGAGTGAGGCAAGGGCCGCCCCTGTCGAGGTGCGTGTGCCGGCGCTCGGTGAGTTTCACGATGTGCCGATTATTGAGATCTTAGTGAACGTTGGGCAGCGTATTGAAGCTGGTGAGTCACTGGTGATTCTTGAGAGTGATAAGGCGACTTTGGACGTGCCAGCGCCACTTGGTGGGAGCGTTGAGCGTATTGCGGTTGCGGTGGGTGGTCGGGTAAGCGAGGGCACGCTGTTGCTCACGATGCAGCCAGATCCTGCTGTCGCGGTTGTGGAGGCGCCGCAGATTCCGTTGCGCCAAACGACCCTGAGCCCAACGGCGCCACAGCCGTCGGCCGATGCGGACTATCAGTTGGTGGTTGTGGGCGGTGGACCTGGGGGTTATACCGCCGCATTTCGTGCGGCGGATCTTGGCTTGAAGGTGGCACTCATTGAACGGGGGCCCACGCTTGGAGGCGTGTGTCTGAATGTCGGTTGTATTCCGTCCAAGGCATTGCTCCATGCCGCAAAAGTCATAGACGATGCAAGCTCCATGGTGGATGCCGGTATTAGTTTTGGTCCGCCAAAGATCAATCTAGGGCGCTTGGCGCAATGGAAGAGCGGCGTGGTCTCACGTCTGACCGGTGGGCTCGCACAGTTGGCTAAACGGCGTCGGGTTGATGTGCTGACGGGTGATGCGACTTTTCTATCTTCGCATCGGCTCAAGGTCACTCATGCCAGTGGCTCGACGGTTGTGGCGTTTGCCCAGTGTATTTTAGCGGTAGGTTCAGATCCGGTGCGTCTAGCAGCTCTTGGTGATGATCCGCGCATCATGGATTCAACGGCCGCACTTGAGTTGGCAGATGTTCCGCTGCGCTTGCTGGTGGTGGGCGGCGGCATCATTGGCCTTGAAATGGCATGCGTTTACAGCGCGCTGGGGTCGCAGGTCACGGTGGTTGAGTTGTCGCCATCCTTGATGCCAGGCTGTGATGCAGATCTGGTGCGCCCGCTAGAGAAGCGCTTAACTAGTCACTATGACGCCATACACCTAGGCGTCGCTGTAGCAAGTCTGGAGGCGCGTCCATCGGGCTTAACCGTTACGTTTACCGGCAAAAATGCACCTGAGCCCACCGAGTTCGACAAAGTGTTAGTTGCAGTTGGACGCCGGCCGAATGGACATCTGCTGAATGCTGAGGCGGTGCAGGTGGAGGTCGATGCGCGCGGATTTATTCCTGTTGATCGGCAAATGCGTACGAGTATGACGCATATATTCGCGATTGGTGATGTGACGGGGCAGCCGATGTTGGCGCACAAGGCCAGTCACCAAGGCAAGGTGGCAGCAGAGGTCGCAGCTGGGCTCAAACGAGGTTTTGATGCGCGAGTGATTCCGTCGGTCGCGTATACCGACCCTGAGATCGCATGGGTTGGGCTGACTGAGACGGAGGCTGCTGCGCAAGGCATAGCGATTGGTAAAGGGGTATTTCCGTGGATGGCATCGGGGCGCTCTCTGGCGCTGAATCGCGAGGAGGGTTTTACCAAGCTGCTATTCGATCCCATCAGTCATCGCATACTTGGTGCCGGCATTGTTGGCACTAATGCAGGTGATTTGATTGCAGAACTTGTTCTTGCGATCGAGATGGGTGCGGATGCTACTGATATTTCGTTGACCATACATCCGCATCCAACGTTATCGGAAACCGTTGGGCTAGCTGCCGAAAGCTTTGAGGGCACGCTCACTGACTTGTACGTCCCCAAGAAATGAGCATCAGCGTTTTGAGTTGATCGCCTGTGTGGTGATGCGTGGAATACTGAGAGTGATTTTCAGTCCCGGCGCGGCATCAGACATTTCCAGTGCGGCGTGATGTAAGCGCGCCACCGCAGCGACTAGTGACAACCCTAATCCCGAGCCTGGGAGTCCCGAACTTCCCGGCAATCGTCCAAAACGCTGCGTTGCGAGCTGCCGTTGTTCAGCGGGTATGCCGGGACCTGCGTCAGCGACAGTCACGATGGCCTCACTGTCGGTGCCAATCAGTTGCACGATGATCGGGGCATTCGGCGCATACTTGATGGCATTATCAAGCAAGTTTGCGAATGCCTGAGTGAGTAATTGGCGGTGTCCGCGTACCGTGAGTTGGGGCTCTATCGATATGGTCAGTGCGTGTGATTCTGCTGCGGGTTGATAGAACTCGACGATTTCTGCAACGAGCCGACTGAGGTCGACCTCCTCCAATGGAGCAGTACCTGATTCGGCAAGGGCAATGCGCAATAGGCCCTGCAGGGTAGTGCCCAGCCGGTCAATTTCCAGCAAGACTGTATCGCAAGCGACCCGCATGGCGGGTTCGCCAGCGATATGCTGCGCGGCTTGAGCCGCGCCGCGGATGCGATTCAAGTGCCCTCGTAAGTCGTGCGCCGTGCTGTCTAGTACCGTGCGCATAGTGGATGTGAGGGATTCGATGCGTGTGAGTAGTTCATTAAAGCGTGATACGAGTCCATCGATCTCGTCGCCACTACCGGTGAGTGGTAGTCGCTCGCTTAGCGTGCCTTCGGTAATGTGGGCAGCATTGTTGCTGATGGCGCGCGCAGCGCGCGCAATGCGCCGGCCGAGCCACCACCCCGCGAAGAGGCCAAAGAGTAATGCAGCGCCGACTGCCCAACCAATGCTTCGTAGCATCACCGCCCGAAAGGCTTGACGATCCTGAACATCATGGCCTACCAGCAGTTTAAAGCCGTCGCCTAGGTCAAGAATTTGAGCGCGGATCTGGCGGGCAGCGGTTTCATCGCCATGAGTGAGCGCGACCTCAAACTCGACCCAACCATCGTGCTGTACAACGAGATCCGGCAGAATCACGACATTACCTGCGAGAAAGTCACCGCGCGGTCCGCGCAGTTCATAGACTGCGCCACGCACCCAAGGATCCTCGGCACGATCGGCGATAGCAGATATAAACGTGTCAGGATCATGGTCATGAAAGTCGGCCTTAAGGCTTTGTGCCTCCAGCATGATCAACTGATCACTTTCGGTCGCAAGCAAGCGTGCGGTTGCAAGATACACGCCGCTCAAAATAGCTACCATCGTGATGGCTAGAGCGAGTGCTTGCAGAAAAGCGAGTCTAGCGATCGATGAGCGAGCAATGCTGAAAATGGCCACGGCTTAAGGATCTTCGGTCAGCGTATAGCCTGCGCCGCGCACGGTGTGCAGCAGTTGCCGTTCGTGTCCCTTGTCAATCGCTTGTCGTAGGCGGCTGATGTGTACGTCGATGACGTTGGTTTTTGGATCAAAATGGTAGTCCCAAACGCCCTCAAGAATCATAGATCGCGTTACCACCTGCGCGGTGTGGCGCATGAGGAACTCCAGTAGCTGGAACTCACGCGTTGTCAGATCAATCTTTCGGCCGGCACGCATCACTTTACGGGCACGCGTATCCAGCTCCAAGTCAAACACGGTGAGTTTTGCAACCGGCCCTACATCGGCGCGGCGGCGCGCAAGAGCGTCTAGACGTGCGACGAGTTCTGCAAGGTGATAGGGCTTGACCAGGTAATCATCACCACCCGCCCGTAGGCCTTGAATTCTTTCGTCGACCTCGTCGAGGGCGCTCAAAATCAGAATGGGTAGAGTGCTGCCGGCCGCACGTAGGCGTCTGACCACTTCGAGGCCATCAAGTTGCGGCAGCATGCGGTCCAGTATCAGGATGTCATGAGTGCCGGTTGCCGCAGCTTTTAGGCCGCTTTCGCCATCAAAAGCCTGCTCGACGCTATGGCCAAGCTCGGTCAGGCCTTTAGCCAGGTAATCGCCGGCGCGGCGGTCATCCTCAACGAGCAGTATTTTCATGTTGCCCTCTCCAGAACCCAAGGATACGGGAAGTTGTACCCGATTAACCTAGCAACCTTAAGGAGTCTTAACGCTCCAAAGGCGCTTGTAGGCTCAAACTCAGGCTACTCTTCTGTTGTGGATACACAAATGCCGAGCCGCCCCGTTGCCGCTATGAGTTGCCTGCTAGGCTTGCTGCTAGGCATGGTGACAGGCGTCCCTGCGATTGCCTCCCAGAGCGCAGCCAAGGCCAGTGCTGCCACTCCGAGAGATTGTCAAAGTCTGTTGCATCAATTTGATGTTGCCGTGGCAACCAAGCGCGATCCGGTGAAGGTCGCGGCAGCCCGCAAGAACCGTGATTTAGCCAGCACCGAATGCCAGCGCGGCAATTACGTCGAGGGCGTACGTGGGCTACGTAAGGCGTTGCACGAGATCGGCGTGAAGCCCGTCAAGGTGGTCCAATCCCGTAGCGCGATGCCCTGACCGGCAGCGCTCGTGCGATTAGGCCAAGGGCGGAGGGGTCTTTGGTCGAAAGCCGCACTCAAGGCGCACAGCGCACCTCCAGCACTCCGGGCGACGCGCCTTGCAGGTGTACCTGCCGAGTAAAATAAGCCAATGATGGGCATGGAGACGAAATTTGGCTGGCACTGCCTTTAGGAGCGCGTGCTCTACAGCCAGGACGTTGCGGCCAGTGGCCAGCCCCGTGCGGTTGCTGACCCGAAAAATATGTGTGTCCACGGCGATCGTCGGTTCACCAAAGGCACAGTTCAGCACGACATTGGCTGTTTTGCGACCGACGCCCGGTAGGCTCTCTAGAGCTTCACGCGTTGTTGGAATGGCACCTTGGTGTAGGGCCAGCAGCTGCTGGCATGTGCTGATAATGTTTTTGGCTTTCGTGTTGTAAAGCCCGATCGTTTTTATGTAGGGCTTTAATCCACTCACGCCGAGTGCTAGTAGTGTTTGTGGAGTATTGGCGATTTGAAATAATCGCACCGTCGCGGCATTCACGCTTTTGTCGGTCGCTTGTGCCGACAAAATCACTGCAATTAACAGCTCAAATGGTGTCGTCCATAGCAGTTCTGTTTGTGGGTGAGGATCGGCCTTCGCTAGATGCTGAAAGAACGCCATACGCTTCGCGGGGCTCACGGCGTGTGATCCTGCGTGGGTGTGCGTGCACGCAGCCGCGCTGCGCGCTCGGCAGCCCGAGCGCTAGAGCGGTTCTGGTGCGCTGTGTAAAGCACACGATAAGTGTGCGCATTCGCTCGAATTTCGGCTAAGGCCAGCGGTGTGTCCTGAAGGGGCACAAGTGTGATGCAGTCAACGGGGCACGGTGGCAAGCACAGTTCGCAGCCAGAGCATTGGGAGGCGATCACCGTGTGCAGCTGGCGCCGCGCGCCCACAATGGCATCAACGGGGCAGGCCGGCAGGCACTTCGCGCAACCAATACAGACACTCTCATCGATGAGGGCTACCCGTGGTGGCCCTTCAGTGCCGTGACTGGGGTTGACAGGTTTTGCTATGCGCCCGAGTAGCGCTGCAAGCTCTGCGGCGGTAGCGGCGCCGCCAGGCGGACATTGGTCGATGTCTGCCTCGCTGGCAGCCAGTGCCTCAGCATAGGGCTTACAACCACTGTAGCCGCATCGCGTGCACTGCGTCTGCGGCAGACAGGCGTCAATCTGCTCAGCGAGCGTCGGACCCATCAAAGCTCACTTTACGCGCAGACCGGCGCCCGCTCCCGCGTCGGGTGTCACAAGAAAAATGCCACCGTTAGCGTCACTTGCCGCGAGGATCATGCCCTCCGAGACACCGAAGCGCATTTTGCGCGGTTTTAGGTTTGCAACCACGACGACGTGCTTTCCTACAAGGCTGGCAGGTTCATAGCTACTACGGATCCCCGCAAAGATGGTGCGGATGGATCCGTCCAAATCAACGCTCAGCTTCAACAGTTTGTCCGCCCCTTCAATCAGTTCGGCGCTCACAATGCGCGCCGTCCGCAGATCAATGCGTGTGAAATCCTCAATCGTGATTTCCGGTGTCGCGACCGGCTGCTCGGTCGGCGCGGTCACAGATGGGGTTTTCTCAGGTGTGCTGGGGGGTGGGGTAGTCACGGGAGTAGCCTTGGGCTGAGTAACGGGTTGCACTAGAGACGCCACAGCCTGCGCATCGAGGCGTGTCGCGAGAATTTCATAAGGAAGTAGGGCGGTGCCGAGCACAGGGGTGCTGACCTCGTCCCAATGGCTAAATGGTTTGCCTAGGAACTTACCCGCCTGGGCGGCAATATTAGGCAGCACTGGCTGTAGATACATCATCAGTGCCCGAAACAAGTTCAGGCCTTGAGTACAGACCGCTAAAACCTCAGCGCTGCGCGCAGGGTCTTTGGCCGCAACCCAGGGTTTATGAGTATCAATATATTGATTTGCGCGATCGGCGAGTGCGGCAATCTCACGAATTGCCGCACCAAAATCGCGGCTTTCGTACAACGCAGCAATCGCACTGCGTGCTGCTGCAAAGTCAGCATACAGAGCCGGTTCAGGTAATTCAGTGGCTAGACGTCCACCGCTGCGTGCAATGAAGCCGGCACAGCGACTGGCGATGTTAATCAGTTTGCCAACAACGTCTGAGTTAAACCGGCTCACAAAATCATCGAGCGATAGATCAATATCGTCGATGCCGTCATTCAGTTTAGCGGCAAAATAATAACGTAGCGCTTCTGGAGGCAGGCGGTCGAGGTAGTCACGGCCATTGATGAACGTGCCTCTGGACTTCGACATTTTTTGACCATTGACCGTCAAAAACCCATGCGCGTGGACCGCGGTGGGTCGCCGAAAACCGGACCCCTCAAGCACTGCGGGCCAGAATAGGGTGTGAAAGTACAAAATATCTTTGCCGATAAAATGGTAGAGCTCCGCAGTGCTTTCAGGGCCCCACCAAGCATCCCAGTCCAATTTTTTCTCATTAGCCAACGCAAGGCTTGCGGCCATATAGCCCACCGGTGCATCGAGCCACACGTAAAAAAACTTGCCTGGGTTATCGGGAATCTCAAAGCCAAAGTAAGGAGCGTCACGTGAGATATCCCAATCACGGAGCCCAGCATCGAACCATTCGTCGAGTTTATTAGCGACACTCTTGTCCAGAGCGCCCGAGCGTGTCCACTCACGTAGCATGGGCTCGAATGCCGCGAGGCGGAAAAATAAGTGCTCTGACTCGCGCTCGATGGGTCGTGTGCCACTCACTACGGATACGGGGTCTATGAGGTCAGCTGGCGCATAGGTGGCTCCGCAGGATTCACAGCTGTCGCCATACTGATCTTTTGCACTGCAGCGCGGGCAGGTACCCTTTACATAGCGATCCGGCAGGAACATGCCGGCCTCAGCGTCGAATGCTTGGCGGATGGTGCGGCGATGAATGTAACCACCGCGATCCAGCGCTTTAAAAAGGCGGGCTGTGAGCTCACGATTTTCTTCGCTGTTCGTTGAGTGAAAATAGTCGTGATGTATTAGAAAGTCCCGATAGGTTGCACGATGCTCGGCACCGACAGTGGCGATCAGTTCTTCGGGTGTGATGCCCTCAGCTTGCGCCTTGAGCATGATTGGCGTGCCGTGGGTGTCATCGGCGCACACATAAATGCAGTCGTGACCGCAGAGTCTTTGGAATCGTACCCAGATATCGGTCTGCACAGCCTCTAGCATATGGCCAATATGTAATGGGCCATTGGCGTAGGGCAGGGCACTGGTGACTAGAATGCGGCGCATGGAGGGTAGTTTAACTGGCGCCGGTCGGGAAGTCTGCGGTTAACTGGTTTGAAAGAATCGCGCGGTGCTATTTGGAGTTCCTGTATTGCTCGAACCGCTGCTTATTAATGGCTTTACGGTAGGCGTTTTCACCCGTGATAGTGCGGCTGTCCAGAAGTTGCTGAATTGCCATATCCATTGTCCGCATGCCTTGAGCGGTACCGCTTTGCATGCTGGTTTCGAGCTGGTCTACTTTGCCCTGCCGGATGAGGTTGGCAACCGCGGGTGTGTTGAGCATGATTTCTAGAGCCGCCACGCGGCCAGACTTTCCGGCACGTGGAATCAGCTGCTGCGAAACGACACCTCGCAGGCTGGTTGAGAGCATGGTTCTGACATGCGACTGCTTGTCCGCCGGGAATGCATTTACGATACGGTCGACGGTCGCGGTCGCACCATTTGTGTGTAGCGTTCCCATCACCAAGATGCCAGTCTCTGCGGCGCTTACTGCGACACTGATGGTCTCAAGGTCGCGCATTTCACCGACCAAAATAACGTCTGGATCCTCGCGCAGGGCGGAGTGCACGGCAGCCGCGAAACTCGGTGCATGAGTGCCAACCTCTCGTTGGCTGATCAGGCACTTCTTACGCTGATGCGTAAATTCGATCGGATCCTCAATCGTCAAGATATGGCCACTGATGCTGCTGTTAATTTCGTCGATCATGGCAGCGAGCGTTGTTGATTTGCCCGAGCCAGTTTTGCCTGTGACAAGAATAAGGCCATTGGGTGCTTTGCAGAGTGTGCGCACAGAATCTGGCATACCAAGATCGTCTAACGTCAGTGTTTTAGACGGAATGACACGGCAAACTGCCCCTAAGCCATTTAAGTGCCGCAAAACATTTACACGAAAACGTGCAACGTCAGGTATTGAATGCGCAAAGTCGCAGCCGAGTTTTTCTTCGAGCCGGGTGAGCGCTCGTGGTGGCATGATCTGTTCAAGCGCCTCCCGAACAAAATTTGCCTGTAATGGTTCGGGTCGCAGTGGCTGCAGTTCCCCATGTAGGCGTAGTCGAGGAGGGTCGCCCGCTAAAAAATGCAGATCCGAGCCGTTTTTTTGCAGCACCTCAATCAGAAATTCATCAATTTTGTTGGCCATGACGTGCTCAGTCCGCTGTTTTTAAGATTTGGCTGGTTGGTCAGCGTCTGTAATAAAGCGCTGGAAGGCGGTCTTATCGAGTGCATAGCTTGCAGCGTCGACAGGATCAAGGTCCTTGGATTGGATGCCAGCAAGTAGCGCTTGGTCCATGAGTTGCATGCCAACGTCACGTCCGGTTTGTAGCTGAGATGGAATCTGGTGCACTTGATCTGTTTGGATAAGTTTACCGATTGCGCGATTCATCAGCATGATTTCAAGTACCGCACGGCGTGAGCGACTTTCAGCGCGCTTTACCAGCACTTGAGTAACCACTGCAAGCAGGCTCGATGCAAGGAAGCTTTTCGTCTGTTCGCGCTCGTCGACGGGCAGAGCATCTATAATACGATCAATCGATTTCACCGCGCTTGTGGTATGCAGCGTTCCGAACACCAAGTGGCCTGTCTCGGCAGCGGTCATTGCCATACGGATCGTGTCTGCATCGCGCATTTCGCCGACCATAATGACATCGGGATCCTCGCGCATCGCGGCGCGCACGCCCTCCGCAAACGACGGCATGTGATTACCCAGTTCACGCTGAATGACCTGTGATTGCTGGCTCGCATGCACCACCTCCACGGGATCCTCGAGGCTGATGATATTCAGCTTTCGTGTCATGTTGATTTCATTGATCATGGCCGCGAGGGTGGTAGATTTGCCGGTACCAGTCGCTCCAGTGACGAGTACCATGCCCTGATGAAAATCGAGCAGTTTCCCAATAACGCTCGGCAAATTTAAGCTTGCTAGCGTGGGCGCGCTCATGGGGATCGCACGGAATACTGCACCAACACCAGTTTCTTTGCGGAATAAGTTCACGCGAAAGCGGGTTCCATCCTCAGCGACATGAGCAAAATCAAGGTCAGTTCCCGAACGAAAGCGCTCAGCCTGAGCTTTGGTCATGATTTCGAAAACGTAACTTTCGAGCTCAGTGTCGCCGAGGTCTCGAAAGCGGATTGGCATGAGATCGCCGCTCATGCGCAGCATTGGCGGCACGCCAACGGCAAGATGAATATCAGAGCATCCTTGCGCTATGCCAAGTTTCAAAAAGGCGTCAATACGTGCCATAGGCATCAGTCCCTTTAAGCAAAGGCCTCAAGAGCAAGTCGCAGTTCCGTCATGTCTTGGAAGCGCAAGGATTTATCCACAGCCATTGCTTTCATAACTAGTTCTGACAAGTGGGGAGGCAGGGCTGGATTGAGCTCGATGGCGGCTTGTGCTTTTCCTTGCACATGCTGGTACATCACGGCCATGTGGTCACCCTTGGTATAGGGCGCCGTCCCGGTGAGCATTTCGTACAGAATGACACCTAAGCTGTATACGTCAGCGCGTGGGTCGACTTCTTTTCCAAGGATTTGCTCTGGCGACATGTATTTTGGTGAGCCGATCACATAGCCGGTCTTGGTTAATTGGGCATCACCTTCACGCTGCGTTGCGGCTACGCCGAAATCAACTATTTTTAACAAGCCTTCCTGATTCAATAGGACGTTCGCAGGCTTGAGGTCGCGGTGGACGATGCCTACCGCATGGGCGATTGACATGCCAGAGGCGATATCGATGCCGTAGCGTATTGCTTTCGCGACATCGAGTGGCTGGTCGCCTACTAGTTCAGCATGCAAGGTATGACTCGGAAAGTATTCCATCGAGATGGCGTAGTTTCCGGCAATCAAAAGAAAGTCATAGATGCGTATCACATTGCGATGCGTGATTTTTCTTGAGTAACGCAGTTCATGTACGAAGCGCTTCATCGCTTCTTGGTCTTCGACAACAGACGCGTTCAAAAACTTCAATACCATCGGCTCGCCGACAACGCTGTCCTCAACGAGGAGCACCGTGCCGAAAGCGCCCTTACCAATGCGCTGTATATATTTGTAGCGGCTGTCAATCATCTGACCCGCGCTTAAAGTGGCTATGTCGAGGCGCTTGGTGGTCGCGGCATGTTTACGTACCATTTCGCCCAAGTCGGTGTCATCCGCCAGAGCGGTGCGCGATTGTCCTCGAGTGGGGCTAGTGGCATCGAGTTGCATCGCATCCTGGCCCGCGACGCGCGTGTTGATTGCGTCAAGCGCCACGCCAGCGGCCGCGCTGGTAGCGTCATCGCTATTGCCATCGATGAGTTCGCGTAGCGCGGCCAAGACAGTATCCGCTTGTCCGCGGTCGGTTAGTTCTGTAAGAGCGCTGATTGCCTCTAGCCGGATATCATCTTCGGGACGTAGTAGTAACGGGAGTAGTACGGGCACCATTTTGCGGTCGCCGCATTTTCCTAGCGCACGAATCGCTGCTGGTGCTGACTTCGGCGGTCCATCGAGCATTTCTACAAAGCGCGAGATAGCCGCCGGGGTACGTAAGTCGGATAGCGCATCGACAGCGCGCTCGCTGACCCACCAATCACTGTCTTTTGTGGCCTCAAGCAGAAAATCGATCGCCCGCTCGTCTTTAGTGAGGTTTAAGATTTCAACAGCGGTACGACGGACGTTCTCATCGGGATCTCCAATGAGTTCGAGCACCGCGTCTACTACACGTGGGCCGCCAATCTTGCCCAGCGCATCCGCAGCGCGACTGCGCACCCACCAGTCACCGTCCTTTATCGCGCCGAGCAGCAGTTTAATTGAGTCAACGGTGCCGACCTCATTCAATACCTCGACTGCTGCACGGCGCGCGTATTCTGATTCGTGCTGTAGGGCTGGGAGCAGTCGTTCGACAGTGTGCGGGTCTTGCGCTCGAATCATGAGCTCAATTGCTCGATTTGTCACATCCATATCTGGATCAGCGAGCAGTGGTGCGACCAGTTCCACGTTATGCAATGGAGGCGTCTTTAGGAGGGACTTTAACGCTGCCTGACGAATAAGGCGGCTGTTGCTTTTTAAGTGCTCGCACAAGGAGTGCTGGACTTCAGGCGTGCCAAAGCGTGACAGCAGTTCAAGTAGGTGTAGGCGAAAATTAACGTCTTTGCCTTCAAGTCGGCTCAGTAGTTCACCGATGTCGCTGCTATTGCTACGACTGTCGATAACCTTGAACAAAGCAGCTTTGGACGTCGACTCTAGTGGGTAGGCAGCATTCAGTAGCTCTTTCACGGTCAGTCGCGAGCTGTGCGCAGCAATGATTTCAATGAGTGCTTTTTTATCAAGATCCGGATTTGTGAGCGCATCAAGGAATAGACCTGACCTGATTGACTCTGCGCGGCTTAAGGCTGTTGTCACCGCTGCCATCGTTTTCGGATGGGCTTCATCGGTGAGAGCCTGCAAGAGTGTCGGTAGTGCGCTATCGTTGGCAACTGCCGTGAGTGCCTGTATGCACGCGGCTGTTTCTGTGACCCCGATTGATGGTATTGCAGAGAGAATGCTTGGTATTATTTTTGGGCCAAGCGACGCCAGTTTCTCAACAATTGCCCGGGTGGCAGACGAGTCAGGCTCGCCGGCGGACTTGAGTTCCGCAAGTAAGCGATCGCTGCGCATTGCTGTAAAAAATTTCACTAGACAATTATGCCATAAGCAATTGGTGTGCCGATGCCACTCTAGCCTGATGTTTTGGGCCCTTTGCCTCCCTGTCTAGGCGCCGCTCCGCTAGAATGGTCGCCTCTTTGTAACCGAGGTCATTTGCACAATGAACGCCACTGACAGCCAGGCTGTGCTTGTCGCCGTATGGGACCCCTATTTAGGCGCGCCCCTAGGCGATGCGGTCGGCAATACCCAGATCGTGGGGACTGATGTCGTGACGCACATCACTCTGGGTTTCCCGGTGCGTGGCTACGAGGGTCTGTTGCAGGCTCGCCTGCATGCGGCTTTAGCGACGGCGGGTTGGACGGGCGGACTCAAGGTGCATTTAGAGGCAAAAATTCAGGCGCAGACGGTTCAAGGCACCCTCGCGCCTTTGCCCGGAATCTCCAATATTGTGGCCGTAGCCTCGGGCAAGGGCGGTGTCGGTAAATCAACAACAGCTGCTAATTTGGCGGTAGCGCTGGCGGCCCAAGGTGCTCGGGTCGGCTTGCTCGATGCGGACATCTATGGTCCCAGTCAGCCGTTGATGATGGGCCTACAGGGGTCCCGGCCGACGAGCGTTGATGGCAAGCGCTTAAACCCGCTGCGTGCTCACGGGGTGGCCGTGATGTCGATTGGGTTTTTGATCGATCCGGCGCAACCAATGGTATGGCGGGGTCCGATGGCGACCCAGGCGCTGACGCAGTTACTCGCAGAGACCCTGTGGGGTGAGCTCGACTACTTGTTGGTCGACATGCCGCCGGGTACTGGCGATATACAGCTGACGCTTGCGCAGCGTGTGCCGGTCAGTGGGGCCGTTATTGTGACCACCCCGCAAGATGTGGCCTTACTGGATGCGCGTAAGGGTCTTGAGATGTTTCGCAAAGTATCGGTGCCCGTACTCGGCATCGTCGAAAACATGGCCACACATATTTGTACGAAGTGTGGTCACGAGGAGCGCATCTTTGGTACAGGTGGTGGCGAGCGCATGGCAGCCGAATACGGGGTGCCGCTGCTGGGTAGTCTGCCGCTTGATCTTAAGATACGCGAGCAAACTGATGGGGGTACCCCAACGGTTGCTGCAGATGCAGGCGGGTCGATTGCGATGGCGTATCACGACTTGGCACGGCGCATGGCGGGCGTATTGTCCCGCGGTGTCGGCAGCGTATTTCCCACGGTCTCAGTGAGTGACGATTAAAGTGGTTAAATGGCCTGACGGGTGCCTCGCATTCTGCAGTACGATAGCGCCCCTTTCGGTCGCTACAAGCCCGCATGGTTTAGGACGCGTATGAGCATTAAATCTGATCACTGGATCCGCCGCAAATCTCTGGAAGGCATGATCGAGCCCTTTGCAGCCGAGCAAGTGCGCAGTGTTAACGGTCAGCGCATTGTGTCCTATGGTACCTCGAGCTATGGCTACGACGTACGCTGTGCCAATGAGTTTAAGATCTTTACCAACATTAACTCGACGATTGTCGATCCAAAGGCCTTCGATCCACAGAGTTTTGTGGACGTCACTGCGGACGTGTGCATTATTCCGCCGAATTCATTTGCGTTGGCGCGCACGGTTGAGTATTTCCGTATACCGCGCAGCGTGTTGACGATATGCCTCGGTAAGTCGACGTATGCGCGCTGCGGTATCATCGTCAACGTGACGCCGCTAGAGCCTGAGTGGGAAGGGCACGTGACGTTAGAATTCTCCAACACCACAACACTGCCTGCAAAAATATATGCCAACGAAGGCGTTGCGCAGATGCTGTTTTTTGAGTCTGATGAAGTCTGCGGTACGTCTTATCGGGATCGAGGTGGAAAGTATCAGGGGCAGACGGGCGTCACGTTGCCGAAGACCTAAGGCGTCAGAGCCAGTGCAGTGAGCGTGCTTTAAACACCAAGCGCGCGGAGCCCCCCTCGCGTTGTTCGATGCGCACTGGCAACCAGCCCAATGATGGTGCATACCAGTAACGCCATGAGCGGCCATTAGGATCTGCGCCTTTACGTAGGCTATTGAAAATCACTGTATCCACATCGCCCAGAGCCGTTTTTAAATGTTCGCTACCAATTCGGGTGTACACGAAGGTTTTGATCTCACGCCCATCGAGCAACGTATATTCGTGCGGTTCGCGACCCTCTAACAAGTCTTGCGTCGGCGCAATCCGTATGGAACTAACGTCTTGGAGTTGTGTCGGTGCGCTGATGGTCAGTGCGACTCCTTCGACTTGGCCTGTGATGTGATTTGCTGTCCAGTCGTAGCTAAGTTCAGTATTGTGACGCGAATTTTTTTCGCCGCTTTCAAGTAAGTAGTGTTGTGGGATGACTCCATCGGTCGTGACTGAGAACCAGCCTTGTTCGCGTGCGCTCGAGTTAATGACTAAGCTCGCCAGCACATTGGGTAGCGCACGTGTTTCATAGTGCCAAGCATTTGCACTGCTTCCGGTGGTCAGAGTTAGCACAAGGCTGCCCGCAGGAATGCCCTTAAAGCTGGTTTCATAAACGATTTCATGCGCTTTAAGCGGTTCTGCGATAGACGGACTCATGCCCAAAATGACCGTCACAGACAATACGGCACGCAACAGTCTGCGTAGGTGAATCATCGGGAAGGCACCTTAAGCATCAGTGTCGCCGATCAAGATAGGCGCGGTAAGGGGGTGCCCATCTAGATATGCCACACCGTCAGTTTCGCGTAGGCGACCGCTTGCGTACCACGCGATGACGGCGGGATAGAGTATGTGTTCCAGTTGGTGTACGCGTTGAGCAAGACTCTGTGCCGAATCATTTTCCAGAATTTTTAGGCGTGCTTGCGCGATGCGCGCTCCCGCATCCAGTTCATCGCAGACGAAGTGTACGGTGCAGCCATGCCACTGCACGCGCGCATCCAGCGCCCGTTGATGTGTGTTAAGCCCTTTGAATTCTGGCAAAAGTGCAGGGTGGATATTGAGCAGTCTGCCTTGGTAATGAGTGATGAACGCGGTGTCCAGAATGCGCATATAGCCTGCCAAAATCACCAGTTTCGGTGCGGCTGCGTCGATAGCTTGTGCCATGGCCTGATCATGGGCTGCGCGATTTGGGAAGTCCGCCATGCGTAGGTAGCAGGTTGGAATATTGAGTTTGCGCGCACGCTCAAGGCCTGGGGCATCTGGTTTGTCACTGACGACCAGCTTGATCTCAACTGGCAACGCCCCTGCTGCGGCTGCAGCGGCGATTGCTGAGAAATTCGTACCAGTGCCGGAGAGTAAAATAACAACCGGCAGCAGTGGCCTGGCTTCAGGGGTTAAGAACGACACCGGCGTTACCCTCACGCACAACACCAATTTCCATGGCGTTTTCACCTAGTTGTCGTAGGCGTTCGACTGCCTGTGCTGCATGCGTGGCAGGAACTGTAACTGTCATGCCGATGCCGCAGTTGAAAGTGCGGTGCATTTCGATTTCATCTAAGTTTCCGGCTGTCTGTAGCCAGTCAAATACGGCGGGACGCTGCCAGGCCCGGCGATCGATACAGACTTCCAGTCCGTCCGGGATCACGCGTGGAATATTGTCTAAAATTCCGCCTCCGGTGATGTGCGCAAGTCCGTGCACTGGCACGTCACGCACTAAAGTAAGTAGGTTTTTTACATAAATGCGCGTCGGCGTTAGCAGTAAATCGTAGAGCGATTGGCCAGCAAGTTGAGTGTCTGCAGTGGCCTTGGTGTGCTCTAGTAGCTTGCGGATCAAGGAATACCCATTGGAGTGGGGGCCAGACGAGGCGAGTCCAATAATGACATCACCCGCTTGGGTCTTCTGGCCATTGATGAGTGCATCTTCTTCGGCGATACCGACACAAAAGCCAGCAAGGTCATAATCATCGCCATGGTACATGCCGGGCATTTCTGCTGTTTCGCCACCGACCAGTGCGCAGCCAGCAGCCACGCAGCCCGCAGCGATGCCCGCAATCACACGCTCCGCAACGGCGACGTCGAGTTTGCCGGTGGCGTAATAGTCTAAGAAGAAAAGTGGTTCTGCGCCTTGTACCACCACGTCGTTGACGCACATGGCCACAAGATCAATACCGATCGAGTCATGCCGGTTGGTATCGATCGCTAAGCGCAGTTTGGTGCCAACGCCATCGGTGCCTGAAACGAGCACAGGTTTTTTATAACGGTCCAGCGGTACTTTAACCAAAGCGCCAAAGCCGCCAAGGCCGCCCATAACCTCCTTGCGCAGCGTTCGTTTGACGTGGGGTTTGATTCGCTCAACGAGCGCATCACCCGCATCAATATCGACGCCGGCGTCACGGTAGCGGATAGGTTGACTCGGTGGTTGCATGGACTGGACCTAGGGTGCTGTTCTGTGGCTGTGGTATTTTACATGTCTCGTTGCGTTCCCGTTGGTTACGCGATGCCACTTTCTGAAGCCCGTCTGCAATTCATGGGTCTGCTGACACGATTTTTGCCGCTTTTTGTCGGAATTACGCTCGGACTCGCTGTGCGGGCCGCGCCCGTGGCTGACTTATACGCCGGGACTGTTGCCGGCACGGCGCTGGACGTCGGGCACCAATCGCTGGCTTTGGAGGCCCTGAAGCAGGTCGTGGTGCGTGTCACCGGGCGTCAAGGCGTGGTAGCCGACCCGAGTCTTACCGGCGTATACGAGCGAGCTGCCAGCTTCGTCCAGACGTCTAAATCTGCGGGTCCTGGCCAAATAATGCTCCAGTTTGATCAGTCAGCGCTCGAGGCCGCCTTGGGGGCAGCTGGGGTGCCCATGTGGTCAGCTGAGCGCCCACTGACGCTTGTCGTGCTGGTGAATGCCCAAGGTGCGGGTGGCCCGATGGCTCCCGCCGTGAGCCTGGGTCTGCGCCGTGACATCGAGCGCGTGGCCGGATTGCGTGGGCTGCCAGTGGGCTGGCTGCCCACGCTGGATCCGCTCGCGCAGCAGCGGCTGTTCAGTAGCGCGGTCGCGGGTCGGCTGGATGAGTTGCAAGCCTTGGCGGCAGAGTATTCCGCAGACGGCGTGCTGCTAGGTCGTGTCACTAATGGCCTTGCCGAGTGGAGTTGGTCTGGGGCTGGTGTAACGGGGGTGTTTAGTGGCGCCGCTGCTGACGCGATGAATGCGCTCGCGGATCAGTATGCTGCTGCGCTAACCTCCAGTGCTGTTGCCGAGAGTCGACTGCTAGTGGACGTGCATGCGGTGAAGGATGCGGCTACCTATGTCAACGTTGAGCGTGCTCTGGCAGCCGTAAACGGCGTGAGTCGAGTCAGTGTGGTCACAATGGAGAAAGATACGGTGCGCTTGCAGGTGATCTTCAAGGGGGACAAACGATTGCTGACGCATTTAATTGCGCGTGTATCGGTGTTCGCTCTTGGCGCTGATGCCGATGCAGATGGCGCTTTAGATCTGATGTGGGTGGCGCCATGAGTCTGCGTTGGTTGCCCAACGGTATTTGTGTGCTGCGTATGCTGTTAGCAATACCAGTGTCATATGCGCTCATGCATGCCGAATACGGTATCGCGATTTGGCTATTCTTGCTCGCCGCGATATCCGACGGTTTAGACGGTTGGCTAGCGAAGCGCTTTCAGTGGACCTCGCATTTGGGCAAGATCCTAGACCCAATCGCCGATAAATTGCTGGTGGTCGCAGTATTTGCGAGTTTGGTATTAACTGGTCTCGTGCCTGTTTGGCTTGCCTTTACCGTTGTATTGCGTGATGTCGTAATCGTCAGCGGTGCTACGGCATATCATTATTTAATAGGCGGTCTTGAAGGACGACCGACACCGGTCAGTAAAGTGAATACGGTGGTGCAGCTGATGTTTATCAGTGTGGTTATCCTGCAAGCAGGCTGGAGCATGGCGCCTCGCTGGACAGTCGACGTTATTGGAGCAGTCAGCTTTGTGACGACAGTCGTTAGCGGCATTGATTACGTGTTGACGTACAGTCGGCTCGCTATCAATGAACGGCGCATGCGCGGTAAGCAGTCGTCCTGATGCAGCAGTTACCGCTAGGTGTGCGGCTGCGAACCGCGTCGAGCTTTGCTAGCTTTAGTTGTGGCGAAAATGCAGCTTTAATTGCAGCAATGGAGGCGCGTGCTACGCAGGCGCATCTACCGCCGCTGTGGATTTGGTCAACGCATGGCGCTGGTCGTAGTCACTTGCTGCAAGCAAGTTGTGCGCGCGCTGCGGAATCGAAGCGGCGCGCTGGCTTTTTACCGCTCGCTGCCGATTGGCCGTTACCCGCGTTGCTTGCGGGCTTCGAATCACTGGACTTAGTCTGTCTTGATGATATTGATGCCGTTGTTGGGAGCGCCCACTGGCAGCAGTCACTATTTGTTTTTTATAACGAGCTACTCGAGCAGGGCGGCAATCTGATTATCAGTGCGGATCGTCCGCCGCAGGCGCTCGAATTTAGCCTAAAAGATCTTGGTTCGCGGCTATGTGCTGCGCTTGTTTGGCAAGTGCGACCACTGGCAGAAGCCGAGCAAGCAACGGCGTTGCAGGCCCGTGCTGCAACATTGGGTATCGAACTGAATGAAGATGTGCTGCAGTATCTGCAGCGGCGATTACCGCGCGACTTAGGTGCGTTATGCGATGCGCTCGATCAGTTAGATGGCGCTGCATTGGCGCAGCAGCGGCGTCTTACGGTGCCTTTTGTCCGCTCGGTGCTGCAGTTTTCAGGCGACTAACACGTAAGCTTGCAACCAAGCTGATTGCCAGTAAGAAACTCACCAGCAGCAATGCTGCAGCAAATGCGCGCGCTCCCGGATTTGCGAGCGCCTCCATCATGCCGTACGCCAGATACGGCGTTGTCAGCAGTAAAGATAGCATCAGCGCTGAGGCGCGCTTTCTCGATATCCCTAGCAGTAGAGGTAACCAGGAGAGTAGTGCCCCTAAGGATAAGATGAGCGCAGTAGTATGACTAAAGCGCGTGTAATGCCAGGTAATAAAAATGGCGCACAGTAGTGTTACCAGCGCAATATTGATGCGGCGTAGCACAGCTTATAGCGTCTGACTGAGGCGCAAGGTCAGTTCAGCCATGCGCTTGCCCAGTGCTTGTGCGATTTCTTTTTCATCCGCATCAAGCCCTGTTTGATTGGGTGTCGGAATGTGGCCGGCCCCATAAGGTGAGCCGCCGCGCTGGGTGCGTGCGATGGCGTCATTGGTAAATGGTAGTCCCATCAGCAGCATCCCGTGATGAAGCAGCGGCAGCATCATCGTCAGTAGCGTGGATTCGTGACCGCCATGGGGCGTGCTCGTTGAGGTAAAGACGGCCGCTGGCTTGCCGACTAGGCTGCCCGATGCCCATAACGCGCTTGTGCCATCCAAGAAGTGTTTCATTGCAGAAGCCATGTTGCCGAAGCGCGTCGGACTTCCTAAGACCAAGCCATCGCAGGCAGCGAGTTCCGCATAGCTTGCGTAGGGCGCGCCCGTCGTTGGTACAGCGGATTGCGCGTGGTCGATTGCTGTCGTGACCGGCGCCACCGTGCGTAGCATAGCCGTAACACCTGGCACTGATTCAACGCCGCGGCAGATGTGCCTGGCGAGCTCGGCTGTGCCGCCATTTTTTGAGTAGTAAAGTACGAGTATTTGCGGCATGACGAGTCCATATACTGGGGTTAATGTGGGGTGCAGCGACCGATGGGGCGTGTACCTGCGGCATTATTTTATTTTCAGCTGCGCCAGCGTGCCATTAGACGCGACAGAACAAGATCCGGATATTCCCGCCGGCCGGGACTGCCATTGTACAGAGCGAGGGCGCGACGGTAGTCGTTGTGTTCACGGCGCATATAAAAAGCCAGAATCTCACAGCCAAGCCGCACATTAAAATCAACCGTACCAAACAGTTTGTTTTTTACGCCCAACAGGTTCGGCCAAAAAGGCATGATTTGCATAAGTCCTACCGCGCCGGCAGATGACACCGCGTAACGATTAAAATTGCTTTCGACATCGATGACTGCAAGAACGAGCTCTGGCGTAAGCAATAGATCGAAGTTTTGTTTTTTGCGGTAACGGCCCGCCACAGAGTTTGATGTGCAATACACCTGCCGTAAGATTTCGTGGCGTAGATCAGGGTCAGGGACTACCTTTTTAAGGCGCGGTTCCTGCAGCTTTAGAAAGACTTCCTCATCAAAACGCTCGCCGTGACTGGTGCACGCCGCTTCGGTAATCGCTGTTTGAATGATTTCTTTCAGTTCGGGGTCCAGCTGGTTGGCAGCTTGAGCATCGGTGCAAAAGAGCGACTGCAGTAAGAATCCGCTGAGAGCGATGGTGGCGAATCCACAAAACGAGTAGCGGGGTGACAAAAACCAACACGGACGCATGGCAGGTTACTGGTGACTCTGGCGGGATTTGAGGAATGTGACCACGTCGGCATGGGGAAGTTCCTCATTCTCGGCCGCGCGACGGTGGCGGTATTCCAGAGTGCCGCTGTCGAGTCCGCGTTCGCCAACCACGAGTCGGTGCGGAATGCCGAATAGTTCAGCGTCTGCGAACTTAACGCCAGGGCGAGCGTCGCGATCATCGAACAGCACATCGAAACCCGCCGCCGTAAGTTGCGCATACAACGCTTCACTCGCGGCGCGGACTCTGTCTGATTTTTGTAAATTCATGGGTATCAGAACGACATCAAAGGGTGCTAATGGCTCAGGCCAAATAATGCCTTTCTCATCATGGTTTTGTTCGATCGCAGCCGCTACAACGCGAGTCACGCCGATGCCATAGCAGCCCATCAGCATGGTTGTTGCTTTGCCTTGCTCATCGAGCACAGTGGCGCCGAGCGCTTCGCTGTACTTGCGGCCCAGTTGGAAGATATGACCGACTTCAATACCGCGAGCAATAGAAAGTATGCCTTTGCCTGACGGGCTTGGGTCGCCGGCGACGACATTGCGCAGATCCGAGCCGGAAGGCTCCGGCAAATCACGCCCCCAATTAACGCCAGTTAAATGCGCATCGCGGCGGTTCGCGCCACAGATAAAATCAGCGAGGTGCAAGGCGGCATGATCGACATGGATGCGGCAGTTAAGACCTACCGGTCCCAGAAAGCCAATTTCTGCGCCGAGTTCGGCGGCAATCCGTGCAGGGTCTGCCATTTTAAGCGGGCTTGCGACATCCGGTAGGTTTTGGGCTTTGATGGCATTGAGTTCGTGATCGCCACGAATGACTAGGGCCACTAAATCGCCCTGTGCGCCGTCGACGATGAGTGTTTTGATGCACTGATCGGCCGGCACCGAGAGCAGTTTTGCTAACTCTGCAATTGTTTTGACGTGTGGCGTGGCAACTTGGGTTAACGCAGCTTTCGGCGCGCTGCGCGGACTGGTGGGGGCTATTGCCTCTGCTTTTTCGAGGTTCGCCGCATAGTCGTCGCCATCTGAGAAGGCGATTGCATCTTCACCTGAATCGGCAAGCACGTGAAATTCCTGCGAGCCGGTGCCCCCGATCGCGCCTGGGTCTGCGAGCACGGCCCGAAACTTAAGGCCCATGCGACTAAAAATACGCGTGTAGGCCTCATGCATGAGGCGATAGCCTTCGACAAGTGAGCCTTCATCGGCATGAAAGCTGTACGCATCTTTCATGATGAATTCGCGTGCGCGCATGACGCCAAAGCGTGGACGAATTTCATCGCGGAACTTCAGTTGAATCTGATAAAAATTGACGGGCAGTTGTCGATAGCTTTTGAGCTCGCGTCGAGCAATGTCCGTAATGACTTCTTCGTGCGTCGGTCCGTAGACGAACTGACGCTCGTGGCGATCACTTAAGCGCAGTAGTTCAGGCCCAAATTGGTCCCATCGTCCGGATTCTTGCCACAGTTCCGCAGGCTGGATGGTGGGCATTAGCAGTTCGAGTGCACCCGCTCGGTTCATCTCCTCACGGATGATTGCTTCGGCTTTCCGCAGCACGCGCAGGCCCATCGGGAGCCAGGTGTACAGTCCGGCCGCCAGTCGGCGAATGAGACCTGCCCGCAGCATCAATTGATGGCTGACGACCTCGGCTTCAGCAGGCACTTCTTTCATATTCTGGAGCGGATAAGCAGACAAACGCATGCAGTTCAAGCCTTTTCAAGTGACCGGTCAGCGCGTGAGCGCCCAAGATGACATCTTAACAGGAGGCGCGGTAGCGGCAGCTACGGTTGTGACAGACACGCTTCTGGCCCTATCATCACCCTCAATGGACGAACAACATACCGACTCACACCCCGCTGTGGCCTTACGTCAGAAGCGCCGCGGAGTGTATCTGCTGCCCAATTTATTAACGACCGGTACGCTATTTTCCGGTTTTTACGGGATTGTGGCTGCTATTGATGGCAACTTTGATCACGCTGCCATTGCGATTTTTGCGGCCACCATCTTTGATGGCTTAGATGGGCGTGTCGCCCGTTGGACGCATACCGAGACGTTGTTTGGTAAGGAATATGACAGTTTGTCGGATATGGTGGCTTTTGGCGTGGCGCCGGCCATTGTGGTGTACCAATGGGGCGTTGCTCGGCTCGCCGAGTACAACGCGCTCTGGGGTCGAATTGGCTGGCTCGTCACCTTTTTCTATGCAGTGACTGCGGGTCTTCGGCTTGCGCGGTTTAATGCCCGTACGGCTTCTGTCGATAAGCGGTTTTTTGAAGGCCTGCCATCACCAGCCGCTGCTGCAGTGACGGCCGCTTTTATATGGTGCGCCCATAAGTACAGTTTTGGTGGCTTGAATGGCCTGATCCTAGCCTTCGTGGTCACGGGTGTTGCGGGCATGCTCATGGTCAGTCGTTTTTACTACTCGAGTTTTAAAGGCGTGCAGATGACCGGCCGGGTGCGCTTTACGTCGGTGGTGTTGATTCCGCTGACGTTTGTGGTCATATCCATGGAGCCGCCCGTGGTGTTACTCGCTATTTTTGCGACGTTTGCATTGTCTGCGCCGACGGTTTGGTTATGGCGCCGTCTGCGGCCGCGCGCTTGGGCGGGCGGCGCTCGTTCAGACATTGAGCGGCACTAATGGATAAGCGGCGTGCGAGCGTCTTAAGCACGCTTGGAGTTGAGCGCTACAGTGCGCGAGCGAAACGAAGCGACGCGTGCGACGAGCGCGGCTCGCTCGCCCACCTAGGCGCCACGGATGAAACCATTGCAGCCTTTGGTTGGGATGAACTTGCTACCACGGTGGCGGCTTGTACGCGTTGTGCGTTGTCAGCTACCCGTACCAATACCGTGTTTGGAGTGGGTGATCAGCGCGCTCGTTGGTTTGTGGTGGGTGAGGCGCCGGGTGCCGATGAGGATGCGAAGGGTGAGCCCTTTGTAGGCCGCGGTGGGCAGCTGCTCACCTCCGTACTCCGGGCTGCTGGACTTAGCCGCGAGCAGGTATTTATTGCGAATGTCCTCAAATGTCGGCCGCCAGAGAACCGTAACCCCACGCCGGACGAAGTACGCTGCTGCAAGCCATACCTTGAGCGTCAAATTGCGCTCGTTAAACCGAGCTTAATTTTTTGTGTTGGGCAGATTGCGGCACAAAGTCTGCTTGGTGTCGATACGCCAATCAGTAAGCTGCGCGGCGCGGTTCACGAGTACGGCCCGGATAAAATCCCGACAGTCATTACCTATCATCCGGCCTATTTATTGCGCTCGCCGCGTAACAAACAAAAAACGTGGGATGACCTGCGTTTCGCCATGGGGGTTGCCGGTGGCGTTGGCGCGTGAACGGCATGTCGGTTTGGTGGTGACGCATCGGCCCATGTTGGAGTCTGATCTCGGGGCTGTCGCCGCGATTGAGACCTCCGCCTACCTGTTTCCGTGGAGTATCGGCATCTTTGGCGACTGCCTGCGCGTGGGCTACGTCTGCCGGATGGTTGAGTGTGGCGGGGAGCTTGCTGGCTACGGCATCATGTCCATGGGTGCTGGTGAAGCGCATATTCTCAATGTGTGTGTGCGGGCAGACTTTCGAGGGATGGGGATTGCTCGGCGTTTGATGCTTTGGTTGCTGGGTCATGCGCGTAGCGCCGGTCAGAGTTGGCTATTTCTGGAAGTGCGGCCAACCAATCTGCCGGCTATTTTGCTGTATGAGTCCCTAGGCTTCGTGAGAGTCGGTCTACGGCATGCCTATTATCAGGCCGTCGGCGGTCGTGAGGATGCGGCGGTCTATCGGCTGGACCTGATTGGCTGGGAGGATCGGCAGCAGGCACTGATCGACGGGCGGGCAGAGCTGTAACTGGCTACCATTGCGGGCCGTCAGCGGCTGAATCTGTTGCACCCCATGACCGAGTCCGAGTTTTCTCCTGAAATTTTGCGACGTCGAACGTTTGCAATGAGTTCGCACCCCTAGCGTCGTGTCCAAGTCAGGTCGGGACAGCGCGGGACGCGATCGTCTGGAGACGGTGCTGTCGCCAAAGCGCGGGCGGGAGTGTTGGATGACCGTCGGGGCCAGGCGGACAGTTCCTGGGTTTTCGCTTGGTCTCGTTCGGCGTACCGATGCTCTTAAAGAGCGTAAGTGGCAAGCCGGAAATTGCCTAAATCCATCCAGATCGTATTCTGAAACTGTTCCTTTTTGTACGGTTGTGCATATGATTTGGCATTTTTGATCCCCAAAACATATGCTAAACCGTTGTCAAAGTGTTCGGTTTCGTGTACGATCTGGGGATGGGTACGCTTGAGCAATTCGTCGATGACCGCCTCATCCAAGGCAGAGCGACCTTCTCGCGAGAGGAGGCCGAAGCGACGCTACACCTCACGCAAGACGCCCTGACGGCTGCGCTTGTCCGGCTTGCCAGCCGCAAACGCCTCGCCAGTCCCCGCAAGGGCTTCTTCCTCATCCTGCGTCCAGAGGATCAGACCACGAGTGCGCCCGATCCCGCCCAATGGATTGATCCGCTCATGCAGGCGCTCCAGCTCGACTACCGGGTCTCGCTGCTGCGCGCCGCCGCGTTTCATGGCGCATCCCATCAAGCGGCCATGGTGTTCCAGGTCATCGTGCCCCGCCAGTTGCGCGGCATCGAACTCGGACGCCACCGCGTCGAGTTTCTCTACCAGGCGCCTGCCAGCTTCGCCAAAGCAAACCAGGCGGAAGCGCTTGACCGGATCAAGACAAATGCCGGTGACGCTCGCGTCGCCGGTGTCGAGCTGACGCTGCTGGATTGCGTCCGCTACTTTCACAAGGCAGGCGGCATCAACACGGTGGCTCAGGTCGCCAAGGATATCGGCGGCAAGGCAGAGCCACGGAGGCTCGCGAAGCTTGCCGCCACATACGAAACATCCTGCGCGCGTCGCCTCGGCTACCTGCTGGAGCGTGTGGGGCGCGTCCGGCAGGCCAAAGGCCTTGAGCCATTCGCTCACAAAGCCAAGACCTTTGTGCCGCTCGACCCATCGGTCAAGACAGTCAGCAACGTTTTGTCGACGCTCGTCGAGAAGAACGCGCGTTGGAAGCTTCTCATCAATGAACACGTGGAGGTGGACTTTTGATCCCGCTTGCCTACATCCAAGCGTGGAGTCAGCACGCTCCCTGGCCGAACCTACGACAGGTGGAGCAGGACTTCATCATTTCTGGGGCGCTTTGCGACCTCTTCGCGTCGCCTGCGCTGATCAAGGGCGATCCTTGGAAGCTAACCGACCAGGCGATCGAGGAGCTGCGCGCCGGGAAGTATCCGACACCTCTCACAACATAGAGTGGCATCCCTGCCGGACGCTGTCCGGCAGGGATGCCAAGACTTGGATGCACGACGCTATGACCCACCTCGCGGAATGAGTACATGGGTGAGTACGTAGACCTAGGAACAGAAGATGTCGAACGAAATAATCACCAATGAAGTCAAGCGTCGCAGGACTTTTGCTATCATTTCCCACCCCGACGCTGGTAAGACAACTCTGACCGAGAAGTTGCTGCTGTTCGGTGGTGCGATTCAGATGGCTGGTACCGTCAAGGGTCGCAAAGCGGCCCGCCATGCAACGTCCGATTGGATGCGCCTTGAGCAGCAGCGCGGCATTTCGGTGACCTCTTCCGTTATGCAGTTTCCTTTTCATGACCGCATCGTCAACCTGCTGGATACGCCTGGGCATGAGGATTTCTCTGAAGACACCTACCGCACGCTAACCGCGGTTGATTCAGCCTTGATGGTTATTGACTGTGCGAAAGGCGTAGAGCAACGCACCATCAAGTTAATGGAAGTGTGTCGCTTAAGAGACACACCGATCATGACTTTTGTGAATAAGCTGGATCGCGATGGCCGCGAACCTATTGAGTTGCTTGATGAGATCGAAAGTGTGCTCGGTCTGCGCTGTACACCAATCACATGGCCAATCGGGATGGGTCGCGAGTTGCGTGGCATCTACCACCTGTCAGAAGACCGTATTTATGTCTACAACGCGGGCGAACGCGGTCGAGCGGGCGTTAACCTTGTCATCGATGGGATCGACTCCGATGCGGCAGGCGAGTTGCTAGGGGAGCGGCGTGATGACTTACGCGAAGAGATTGAGTTGGTGCGGGGTGCAACGCCTGCATTTGACGTAAACGCGTATCTTGAGGCACGACAGACGCCCGTATTTTTCGGATCTGCGATCAACAATTTCGGCGTTGAAGAGTTGCTTACCTCATTTGTTGAGCATGCTCCAGGGCCGCGGCCGCGAGCGACCACAGGACGTGAAGTCGGCGCGCAGGAAGCAGCGTTTACTGGTTTCGTATTTAAAATTCAAGCCAACATGGATCCGTCGCACCGTGATCGGATCGCATTTATGCGTATCTGCTCTGGGCGCTATCAGCGCGGCATGCGTTATTTTCATGTGCGGCTTGGTAAAGAGGTGCGTATTGCGGATGCCTTAACCTTTATGGCGGCTGATCGTCAGCAGGCTGAAGAGGCATTCGCAGGCGATATCATTGGTCTGCACAACCACGGCACGATCAATATTGGGGACACCTTCACCGAAGGAGAAAAGATTAGCTTCACAGGCATCCCAAGTTTCGCCCCAGAGCTATTTCGCCGCGCGGTCCTTAAAGATCCTCTGAAAGCAAAAGCACTTCAAAAAGGTCTCGCTCAACTCTGCGAAGAGGGTGCGACCCAGTTGTTTCGACCACTGCGAAACAATGACTCGATTTTAGGTGCGGTGGGTCAGTTGCAGTTTGAAGTGGTTGCCTTTCGATTGCAGGATGAGTACAGCGTGCAGTGCGCTTTTGAGACGATTAATGTCGCAACTGCGCGTTGGATTAATTGTAAAGATGCCAAGAAGCTCGCGGAATTCCGCGAGCGTGCTTATGATAATTTGGCGCTCGATCATGCTGGGCAGCTAGTGTATCTCGCACCATCCAGAATTAATTTGGAACTCACCATCGAGCGTTGGCCTGACGTGACATTCCGTGAGACGCGCGAGCATCAGGTCAACGAGCATTGATTGGGCGCGCAAATGCCGCTTGCGATTGCTCTAACGATAATATTTCTTGGCCAGTGCTAGAAAGTTGTGTTCCGCGGTGTGATCTGAGTGCTTGAGGTAGCGCGCGTGCGTGTATGCAACGCGTAGTTGATTGAGCGCGTGCGCATCGTCGGGCAGCGCTCGTGCTGCACGGTGTAAATAATTGCTTGGGCCTTCTGCAGGATGGCGTGATACGCCGCGACGGGTTAAATGTTTGCAGATGCGCGTCCAGGCGCGAGTGACTGGGTCTTGGTGGTGCGACTTTAAGTCTAGAGTCAGCCATGTGCCGAGTACTATTGTGATGGCAGTCAGGCCGATGGTTAAGCTCAGCACAAGGCCGCGCCACAGATCAGCGCCCAGACCCAGCATGTTCAGTAACTGCTGTTGATTGTTCGTACTGAA
The DNA here is from genome assembly GCA_903832085.1 of uncultured Pseudomonadota bacterium. Lineage (GTDB taxonomy): Bacteria > Pseudomonadota > Gammaproteobacteria > Steroidobacterales > Steroidobacteraceae > CAIKZZ01. The sequence continues at coordinate 61,685 of CAIKZZ010000012.1, forward strand.
AGTAACAACGTTATCAAACCACATGGTGCGGGCGGCGTCCCACACGAAGCGAACGTTGTAGAACCATTGCGCGATCGAGGGTGGCAATGCTGCGATGGGTCCGCGCGTCGCGCGATCGCCTGCGCCTTGTAGGATGCGTTCTGGCGCAATAGCAGCAGTTGGATCCACGCGGATCCAACGACTCTCTATGCCAACTTCAACCCACGCATGCGCATTTGCTTGGCGTACTAGTAAGTAGCCGCCATAGCGATTGTAATCACCACCGTGATAGCCGACCACAACACGTGCAGGTAGTCCTGCTGCGCGCATCAGGACCGCGAAGGCTGAAGAATAATGCTCACAGAAGCCCGCACGTGTGTTGAACAAAAAGTCATCGGTGGGGTCACCGATCACGCGAGGAGACTCAAGTGTGTAGCTAAAACGCTCTTTGTTAAAATAATTCAGTACGTGATTGACATAGTCGCGATCAGACGTCGAATCGGCACGGAGGCGTGCGGCTAAGGCGCGACTCCGTGGTGCGCTGTTCGCAGGTAAGCCCAGATTGTTGGCATCCGTGCTGACAATGGGTACGATCGGGTGGGTGGCTGAGGTGAGCGTATAGACCAGCCGTTGTCGTACTGGTTGGGCTTTACGGGCAGCGCCAGTCACTTGCATTAATTCGAGTTGATCATTACGGCTAGCCGAGGCGTGATTCCAGTTGGTCACGGCATCGAGCGCCGGTAACCAAGCGTGTTGGGTCGCTTCCAGTGATATGCGGTACTGCTGTTGCTGATCAGAGCTTCGCACTTGTAGGTTGGTTTCATCAAGGCTGCGTGGCGCACGACGCCAATTGCTGCCGTCAAACTCGTCCAGTGTCAGTACTCTGAAATAGCGTGCGTCCGGTGGCGGCACCGATCCTTCAAACCACACACGCATCGCTGACTCATTTGAGAGCGTCAAACTCGCAAGATCGCCCAAGGCCAGTTCGTCTGAAAGACCGCTGATTGTGTTTGTGTCCTCCGTCGGTAGTGCCCACAGTTGGCCCTGCAGACGCGGTACGAATAAGAACAAAACGAGTGCGAGTGGCACCGCTAAAAGCCAGAGCCAAGCGCTGCGTTTTAGCACAGCGCCAAAATTTACATTCGCGGGCTTACCCGCGACGACAGTCCGGCGCTGCAACTGGCTTAAGGTGGCGGTGAGTAGCCAGCCTGTGAGCACGGTGTAGGCGAACAGAGCGAGCGATTGGTCGCGCAGCAAGGCGGCCGCGCACAGAAAATAGCCCACATAGACCATGATGGATAAATCCCGCCCATCGCGTGTTTCAAGAGCTTTTAAGCCCGCCATGCTTGCTAGCAAAGCGGTCCCAGCATCCAGCCCATTCAAAGTATGAAACGCGTTCAGTACACCCGCCGTCACTAGTAGTGTTGCGCTACCACGGATGATCAGTCCAGGTAGGCGCCAAGACCGACGCTCGGCCAGCAAGCGCCATAGTCCCGTCACCACGATCAGGAGTACCGCCCAACGCGGCAGATAAGCGAGGTGCGGGATAAGCGCCACTGCTAATGCCGCGAACGTCATCGCAAGACGCGTGGCGGCGTGGGAGCTCAAGCCCCTTGCTCCTGCGGTAGACCATAGGTCGCAAGCAAGGCAAGGCTCTGTGAACGGTGTATCGCGCCTATGCCTAACGGTAATGCGTTGCAGCCCACTTGCAGGCTCCATGCCACACCGCGCGTGTCGAGATCGATAATCCAGCTGCTTAAGCGCGATAGGCGCTCTTCTAAATCAGTACCAGGCGTCGTTGCAAGGTCCAAGTGTTGTGGTTGTGTCAGACCGCCTGCAAACTCGCGGGTGACCAAGGTGTCATTACGTGCCCAGATCTTCCAAGCAATCCGTTTGGGGGCGTCTCCCGGTCGGAATGGGCGTAGCCCATGTAGATCTTCCTCATCCGTGCCACGCCCATCGCTGGTGATGGCGCCGCGATTTGTAAGCGACGATGGGGGAGTATCTTGGCCTGCGAGTGGTTGGGGATAGACCAAGCAGCGACGCTCAGGGTATAGCCACGTCCATGTGCGAAACAGACCTAACGGAAAAGTCGACTCAATCGTCAAGTGTCGCAAGGTCACAAACCCGCGCCGATGTGTCGGCACGAACACACCACTTGCGAGTGGTTCATTTGCATCTAAGCTCAGTGCCGTCTGCTCAACACCTGCAACGCTCAGTATTAAGTCGTGACGTGCAGAGTCTGCTTTGAGTTCAAAACCGAACCATGCGGGCTCATTCGCATGTGGCGAGCGGGTACTCGTGGGGCTGACCGCAAGATTCGCAAGGTTGTTATGGCACAGGTGCAGCGATGCCCAACCGACTCCCGCCAGCAGAAAAGTATAAGCAAGTACCAGATTGTTGTTGTAGTTAAGTCCGGCGAGCAGCATGACTACCAGCATCGCACCGAACAGTAGTCCAAAGCGCGTAGGCAAAATATAGACGCGGCGGCGACCAATGGTGATGGCGCCATGGTCGGGCCCGTGGCGTCGACGTGACCAACGACGTGTACGCTCGGCGGCCGCTTGCGCCAAGCGAGATTTGAGCCGCCTGTACGCAACGATAGGGCGCATACGCTTTAGTTGACCGGCACGGTCAATAGCCAATTATCAAGATCCGCTGCGTGGCCGTGCGAGCTATCGTTGCCCATGCGATGTTGTAGACGGTGGCCTGCCACGGCGCGAGCAACGGCCTGCACATCCTCAGGCCACACGCCATCACGACCATGCAGCAGCGCCCAGGCTTGCGCTGCACGCAGCAGTGCCATGGCGGCACGGGGGGATAGGCCCGCGCGATAACGATCTGCAGCCCGAGTGTGCAGTACCAGTGCTTGTACATAATCGAGCACCGAATCCGCCGTGTGGATCGATTGCACGTGTCCCTGTAGCGCCTGGAGTGTGGCGCCATCAAGGACAGGTGTAAGTGCAGTGAGCAGCGTGCGTCGGTCCTCGCCCGCAAGCAGTTGACGCTCCATCGCAGGACTTGGATACCCTAAGGAGATGCGCATCAGGAACCTGTCGAGCTGTGACTCTGGCAGGGGGTAGGTGCCAATTTGGTCCGATGGATTTTGTGTGGCGATGACAAAAAATGGCTTAGGAAGTAAATACGTGTTGCCATCGACCGTCACTTGTCGCTCTTCCATAGCCTCGAGCAGTGCGCTTTGCGATTTGGGTGTCGCCCGATTGATTTCATCGGCGAGGAGTAACTGACTAAAAATGGGGCCCTTGTGGAACTCAAACTGACCCCGTTCACGTGCATAGACGCTGACACCTAATACATCGGCTGGTAATAAATCATTAGTGAACTGAATACGTTGGTAGTCAAGTCCTAACGCCTTGGCTAGGGCCTGAGCGAGCGTTGTTTTGCCAACGCCGGGGATGTCCTCAATCAGTAGGTGCCCGTGGGCGAGGCAACAACACAGGGCGAGTTTAACTTGCTGCTCTTTGCCAAGAATAACGCGGTTAAGCGCATGCAGAGCAGGTTCCAACGCGCGAGAAGCATCGGTGGCAGTCATGATGCGAATAGACATCTCGTCGACATCTCCTAGGGTGGTTAATGCTTTAGCTTAGCCACTTTGATTAATTGTGCCGCCAGTTGTATGCGCTCGTTCTCAAATTCTGCGAGCCGTGCGCGCTCCTGCTCGACGACTGCGGGGGGTGCGTTGGCGACGAAGTTGCTGTTCTGTAGCTTGGCATGGGTTTTGGCAAGCTCTTGGTCGAGTTTAGCAATGCGTTTTTCCAGTCGACCGGTCTCGGCCTCCACATCAATCAGTCCTGCCATTGGCAAGAGGATCTTTAAATCGCCAAGGAGCGCGACCGCAGACTCAGGCTCTGCAGCGCCTGCGGCCAGTGGCGTGAGGGTTGCAAGTGCAGCAAGTCTCTCCAGCCAATGGCGCGTCCGCTGAATACGCGCAAGATCATCCGTTGAAGCATTGACCACCAACACGTCAATGCGGCGTGACGGTGCAATATCCATCTCGCCGCGGATTTGGCGCACTGCCATGATGAAGTCGATGACCCAACGCATTTCCGTCTCGGCGGTTGTGTCGCGCTCAGCGATCACCTCCAGTGGCCAAGGCTGACGCATAATGGTTGTGCCACTGCGTCCAGCTAATGGGCCCACTTGCTGCCAGATTTCTTCCGTGATGAAAGGCATGAGCGGATGTAGTGCGCGCAAGAGTGCTTCGAGCGTTGTGATCAGAGTGCGGCGCGTCGCGAGCTTCTCAGCAGCGGTGGCCGTGTCTGAATTTAACACCGCCTTACACAGTTCCAAGTACCAGTCGCAGAACTCATGCCATGTGAACTCATAAAGCGCTTGGCTCGCAAGGTCAAAGCGGTATTCGGTGAAACCACTGCGCCCAGATTCGATCGCTTGCGCGAGTCGCGACCGTATCCAGCGATCAGCAAGTGACGGGCTTTCCTCACCTGGTTGCAGATCCTGTCCGTCTACACTCATCAATACAAAGCGGGCCGCGTTCCACAGCTTGTTGCAGAAGTTGCGGTAACCCTCTATACGACCAACATCAAAGCGAATGTCGCGTGACAATGTCGCGAGTGAGGCAAAAGTGAAGCGCAAAGCATCGGTGCCATAAGATGCAATGCCGTCCGGGAACTGCTTGCGGGTTGATTTTTCGATCTGTGCAGCCAAATGCGGCTGCATGAGTCCTGTCGTGCGCTTAATGATCAATGTCTCAAGCTCGATGCCGTCTATGAGATCTAAAGGATCCAACACGTTGCCTTTTGATTTAGACATTTTCTGGCCTTCCGCATCACGGATGAGGCCGTGGACATAGACTTCCCTAAATGGAACATCATCCATGAACTTAAGGCCCATCATGATCATTCTGGCTACCCAGAAGAAGATGATGTCAAAACCCGTGACCAGCACCGCAGTCGGGTAGAAGGTTTTGAGTTCTTTGGTCGGCTCAGGCCAGCCCATGGTGGAATAAGGCCAAAGCGCGGATGAGAACCAGGTATCTAGGACGTCCTCATCCTGCGTAATAATGGTGTCACCTAATTTATACTTCGCGCGGACTTCGGCCTCGTCGCGGCCGACGTAAATAGTGCCGTCGCTGCCATACCAGGCAGGGATGCGGTGTCCCCACCACAGTTGTCGACTGATGCACCAGTCTTTGATGTTGCGCATCCACTCGTAGTACGTGCGATCCCAGTTGCCAGGCACAAAGCGGATCCGGCCGGTCTCAACGGCTTTGATCGCAGGTTCTGCAAGGGGCGCAATGCGCACGTACCACTGATCTGTCAGCCACGGCTCAATCACGGCGTTGCTGCGATCGCCACGTGGCACCATAAGCTTGTGTGGCTCGATCTTCTCGATCAAATCGAGCGCCTCGAGGTCCTCGATAATCTTGGTACGAGCGACAAAACGGTCAAGGCCTTGGTATTTTTGCGGGACGGTGTCCGTTAGAGCTGCATTTTTATCAAATATGTTAATGAGTGGCAGCGCATGGCGCTGTGCCATTTCGTAGTCATTAAAATCATGTGCTGGTGTGATTTTTACGCAGCCGCTACCAAACGCGGGATCGACATAGGTGTCGGCAATGATAGGCACTTCGCGACCGGTGAGGGGTAGGCGGATGTGTTTGCCGATCAGATGACGATAGCGCTCGTCCTCCGGATGCACGGCCACGGCTGTGTCGCCGAGCATCGTCTCCGGACGAGTGGTGGCAACGACAAGGTATGTTTTGGCATCTTCTGCAAGTGGATAACGCAGGTGCCATAGACTCCCCGTCTCTTCCTGTGAGAGTACTTCGAGATCCGATAGCGCGGTGTGTAGTGTCGGATCCCAGTTGACCAAGCGCTTACCGCGGTAGATCAGATCTTCTTCATAGAGCCGTACAAACGTTTCTGTTACCGCATGGCTAAGCCCCGCGTCCATCGTAAACCGGTCGCGCTGCCAGTCGACGCTAGTGCCGAGGCGACGCATCTGACGCGCGATGGTACCGCCAGATTCTTCTTTCCATTTCCAGACGCGGTCAATAAATGCCTCACGGCCGAGGTCGTGACGGGTTTTACCATCAGCATTTAATTGACGCTCGACCACCATTTGGGTCGCAATCCCGGCATGGTCGGTGCCGGGCTGCCACAAGGTGTTATCACCCAACATACGGTGGTAGCGTGTCAGGGCATCCATAATGGTGTCTTGAAACGCATGGCCCATGTGCAGCGTGCCAGTGACGTTCGGCGGTGGAATCACAATCGCATAGGGGCTGCCGGTACCGCTCGGTGCAAAGACACCATCGGCCTCCCACTTTTGGTAGAGACGTGCTTCGATGTCCTTGGGCGTATAACTTTTGTCCATGCTTGATCAGGTCGTCACTTTGTGGGTTTCAGGGGGATGGCCATTGTCGCGGTAGGTGCTAAAGCGTTTGCGGCCGGCCTCGCGACGCGCGGGGGCGGTGTCGACGAACTCAGCCACGCGGCTATATTGCGTGTAAAAACTCGGTATCTCTGCAGCAAGGTTGACGAGCAGATTTGCAGCGACCGGTTGCTGCGTGCCGATCCACACGGGTGTGAGTGGTGGGGCGCCCGCGACAGTCGTGTCATTCGTAATCAGTTCGTGCGGTACAAAGGCCCGGTCTTGAAAAGTCCAAAGCAGGGCATCGAAATTGGCAGCCTGTTCGGCACTTGATGTATGCACGCACACGGTCAGGCCCTGTAAGAAAGCCTTTTCAATGACGCGGCAGGCGTACACCAGAAAGGGACGATCCTCACTGGTTTCAAGTACATAAAAATCGATCCGTGGTGTCATGGCTTTGCGGACAATAAGTAGTCAACGAGTAAGGCAACCGGTCGGCCCGTACTGCCCTTGTTCGCTCCCGTCACATAGGCAGACCCTGCGATATCAAGATGTGCCCACTTGAGCCCCTGAGTGAATTTCCACAAGAAGCAGCCAGCAGTGATCGCGCCACCATCACGTCCAGCGACGTTTGCCATGTCAGCGAAATTGCTCTTCAGCTGCTCTTGGTATTCCTCCGAGAGGGGCAATTGCCAGCACGGATCTGCGGAGCGACGACCCGCACTCAATAGGTTCTGAGCAAGTGTGTCGTCATTACTCATCATGCCGCTGACATGTTGGCCTAGTGCGACCACGCACGCGCCGGTCAAGGTCGCAATGTCAATGACGGCAGTGGGTTTGAAGCGACGGCTATACGTGAGTGCATCGCACAGGATCAGCCGGCCCTCAGCGTCTGTATTTAATACTTCGATAGTCAGGCCCGACATCGAGGTGACGATGTCTCCTGGCTTTGTGGCCCGGCTGCCGGGCATGTTCTCGCAGGCAGGCACAATTCCAACGACATTGATTGGTGCTTTAATGGCAGCTAGTGCTTTGATTGTGCCAAATACGGCCGCAGCACCCGTCATATCAAACTTCATCTCATCCATGCCGCCCGGGTCTTTGAGCGAGATGCCACCGGTATCAAAGGTGACGCCCTTGCCGACGAGTGCGGTCGGCGCCGCACCCTTCTTGCCGCCGCGGTATTCCATCACGATTAAACGCGCAGGCTCTGCCGTGCCGCGTGTGACTGACAAAAAGGAGCCCATACCAAGTCGTTTGAGGGCCGGCTCAGCAAGTACCGTTGTGCGGATGCTACGGTGAGTGCGCGCCATGCTCTTGGCGGTCGTCGCAAGATACGTCGGTGTGCACACGTTGGCTGGCAAGTTTGCTAAATCACGCGTGAGTGCGCTACCTGTACCGATGGCCTCACCATGAGCAATACCCGTTTGGACGGCGCCGAGTTCAGCTGGCGTGTGAGCGACCAGCGTGATCTGTGTCAACGCGGGTGGTGCCGGTTTACGACCCGATTTAAGGCTCGGGATCCGGTAGCTCGCTTGGGCAAGCGCCTGGGTTAGGAGTCGCGCCCGGTAATAGGCGTCGACACCTTCAACGGACTCTGTCGATAGATAGACGCAGGCGTCGCGTGCCGCACACTTCAGCAAAGCTTGCATGGCGGCGAGCGCGGCGCGGCGATAGGCCCGCAGATTCCAGCTGGCACGGGTGCCTAGACCCACGAGTAGCACCCGGGCGACAGGGCCTGTGCCGACATCAGGGATCAGCAAGGTGTCCCCAATGCTGCCCGCAAAATCCCCGCTCGCAACAATGCGGCTCAGTCGGCCCTTCAGCGTCTTATCAAGTGCTTTACCGTCTTTTGTGAGTTCTGCCTTGTCATAGACGCCAATAACGGCACAGTCAGTCCGGGCACTTAACTGAGCTTGGGTTTTCGCTACGCATTTCATATCGCTCTCCAGCGTGCAAAGGGCAGCGAAAAGTGGCCGCCGCTCTTCTATGCGCGCTATTTTGGGTTTAAGTTACGGTTCACGGCGCTTGGTCGCGCCGACGCCCCCGTCCCTGACGAGAGTGTACTGCATGGAATGGCCCGAGGCTTCAGTTCGAGAGGCTTTTTAGCGTTGTCACTGGCGGTGGTGTGGGAGAGTGGTTTGAGTACGCTGGATCGCTATGTATTTCGCGAGGTTTTGCAGGCATGGCTGGCCGTCACAGGCTTGCTGCTGCTGATCCTTGTGGGCAATGAGCTTGCCCAGATTCTCGGTCAGGCGGCCGAGCGGGGTTATCCACGCGACATCATTTTTGCGCTCATTGGGCTCACCTCAATCCAGAATCTGTCGGTCCTCATTCCCGTTGGTTTGTTGCTAGGCATCGTCATGGCACTTGGGCGCCTGTATCACGACAGCGAAATGGCCGCGATTCAGGCCTGCGGAGTGGGGCCACTGGGCTTGCTGCGTCCCATCGGCATACTCGCAATCGTGGTGAGTGCGCTGCTCGGCTGGATTTCCTTAAGCGGCGCTCCACATGCATTTGGACGCGCGCAAGAGATTAAGCGTGACGCGTTGCGCGGTGCGGAGTTCGGCATGTTGGAACCGGGCGCCTTTCATGCCTTCGCTGGCGGCACGGCCGTGCTGTATGCAGGTTTTGCCGATGAAGATGGGACCTTGCGGCGGGTTTTTATTCAGCGGCGCGTGAATGATCGTATAGAGGTGGTGCTCGCGGATCGAGCGCGGCATGTCGTCGAGGAGGGTGGGGCGCTGCATACGCTCGTTCTGTATGACGGCGAGCGCTATGAGCTTGGTGCAGGCTCTCCAATCTCGCGCCGCATCCGGTTTGCGGAGCATGGCATCCCGGTACGTATAGGCGCCAAAGATGATGGTCCACCGCGGGTTGAGACCCGTGCCACCTTGGAGTTGTACCAAGATCCGAGCCTGCCGGCGCAAGCCGAGTTTCAGTGGCGCGTCTCGTTGCCATTAATGGCGCTGATCCTGGCGCTGATCGCCATACCACTTGCGCACTTGCAGCCACGGCAGGGGCGGTATGCACGCCTAGGCATTGTGATTTTAACGTTTTTTATTTACGTCAATGTTTTGTCGGCAGCCCGGACTTGGGTTGAGAAGGGGTGGGTTGTGCCTGAGCTTGGGATTTGGTGGGTACATGGTGTCGTACTCCTGCTGGCCGGATTTCTGTGGTCTAAGCAGTTAACACGACGCGCAGCTCGCATATGAAGCTCATCGATCGCTACTTGATTCGTGAAGTATTGGCATTTTCAGCGCTCGTGATGCTATTGCTGACCTGTCTGTCGGCGCTATTCGTCTTTATCGATCAGCAAAGCGATATCGGCGTCGGTTCGTACGGGATGACTGAGGCTTTCTTGGTGACTGCGCTGTCGTTGCCGCAGCAAGCGTTTCAGTTACTGCCGATCGCGGCGCTGATTGGCGCTTTGTTGGGCTTGGGTAACCTTGCGCGCGGTAGCGAGTTGATTGTGTTGCGCTCGGCTGGTGTGTCAGTTGCTCGTATTGCCGGATCCGCCGCTGGAGCAGGCATTGTGTTGTTACTTATAGGCGGTGTGGTGGGCGAGTTTTTTGCGCCACCCTTGCAAGCCTACTCAGATCAGATCAAGACCTTCGCAAAGTATAGTCATGTCAGTTTCGCTGGTCGGTCTGGTCTTTGGGTCAAGGATGGCAGCCGCGTGATGAGTATCGCGCGTCAGTCGACGGATAGCGTGTTTGGTGGGGTCTATCTATATGACCTTGCCGAGGATGTAGACGGACGCCAGCACTTGGTGTCAGTTGCACGTGCGGAGCGTGCTGAATTTATTTCCGGCAAAAATTGGCTACTGAAAGGGTATGTAGACTCGGTATTTGGGGCTGATCAGTTAGTAAACCACCGTCTCGCTACCTTTGCGCTTGAGACAGAGATTAACCCTGAGTTCTTGGGCGTCGCTGTGGTGAATTCCGATGCGCTGCCAGTGCGTGGTTTGTTGCGGTACTTAAGTCATTTGCGCGCCAATAGTCTAGGCACCCACACTTGGGAGGTGGCGCTCTGGACACGTATTGCGAGAAGTTTATCGACTGTGCTGATGTGTATGTTAGCTGTTCCCTTCGTTTTTGGGTCATTGCGTTCCGTCGGCGCGGGTTCACGTCTCGTGGTTGGTATTATCGTTGGCGTTATTTATTTTCTGGTTAATCGCACGCTTGAAAATAGTGGTGAGGTGTATGGCTTCAGTCCGCTAGTCATTGGCTGGGGGCCGGTTGGATTGCTCGCGCTCGTAACAGCTGTCGGCATTGTGCGGGTGCGCTAACGAATTATGGCTGTACGTTTGGGCTCGGCTTAAGTTTGGTCGTTGCGGTCATACGAGTGCCAGACCAGCGATCGTGCAGCGTTCCGCTCTTGGTGAGCGTGTTAAATCCAAAGCTAATCAATAACGGCATCAAGAACACGAGTGTAGGCCATCCAGTAATGCGCTTGGCCATAAGCAGTAGTACGCCGCTAATCGCGCAGAGGTACATCGGGGTGGCAATAAGGAGTCGGATGGCCGATTGGCGCCACTTGAGTTTTCCTCCTGAGGCCGAGATCAGGGTGAGGTGCCACGCTTTCATGCCCAGTGTCTGGCCACGACGCGTCCAGCAGCTGCCGAAGTAATACGCAATGCTCACGACCAGTGCTGCCCGATACACATACTCGGCCGCACCGATGCTCCGAAAGGTGAGCGCTTCCCCATGAGTATAAATCTGTAGTAGCGCGGTGATCAGCATGAGCACTGCCGTGACCAGCAAGCCGTCATAGGTGGCCGATGCGAGTTGCTTGAAGGTGCCTGCTGGCTTGGCATCGGAGGATGTCACGTTGACTGGTGTCATAGGCAATCAAAACCTTGATTTCAAAGAGGTCATGTCGGGCCAATGGGGCGCAATTCGTCGGTTAATTTTGCGTGGTATATGCGCATTGTGCAAAGTCAGATCATTGTGCGCAACTGTCCTACCTAGGCAGTTGCCGGACGCGTGTGTATTTGTAGAGGGTTATCTGCGATTTTATTCAAGAGGTGTTCACTTCACGTGCGAGTGCGAGCATGATGGCAGTCATCGTGTTTGATGGTGACGTATGACTCAGCCGCCGATGCCTATAGGTACTGCTACCGATCAGCGTTCAAGTGAGTCTGGGGTTCGCGTCTGGGATGTGGGCGTGCGGATTGGGCATTGGGGCTTGGTGCTCGCGGTCATCGGTTCGTTTACCACACATTATGTAGGTGACCGCGTTTTCTGGTTGCATGTGTGGTGTGGTTATGTGGTGTTGACGCTCATTATCAGTCGTTCGATTTGGGGCGTTATTGGCACCCGCTATGCGCGCTTTGCGCAGTTTGTGCGAGGGCCGCGCGCGGTCTGGGCCTCGCGTCTCGAATTATTTCCTCGTCACCATCGTCCGATGGTCGGTCATACGCCCGTCGGCGGCTGGATGATTCTGCTACTGCTCACGGTACTTGGGGCCCAGGCGCTAACAGGTTTGTTTGCCAATGATGCGGTCATTGAGACAGGCCCTTTGATGGGTTATGTCAGCATGCGCTTGAGTAATCGACTCAGTCAGTGGCACGAATGGCTGTCTTTTCTGATCATAGCGCTGGTGACCGTGCATGTGCTGGCCGCTTTTTACTACCGATGGGTGCTGCGCGACGATGTGATCACGCCACTGATCACGGGTAAGAAGCGCCATGTGGCTGCTACCGAGGGAATTCCAAGCGCTGGCGCTTGGGGGGCACTCGCGATCCTGCTGCTGGTGGCCGCTGTGCTCGCTTGGCTGATCTTGCGCGCGCCGGCGGCACCTGACTTGCTGATGGGCTAAGGTTGAGGTCTGGCCCGAGCGCGCGCTGGTATTTAGGTTATTTTTAGTCGCGGTCCTTTTCTTTGAATTTCTCGTGGCAGTCTTTGCACACTTGTACTAGCTCCGTGTAAGCCGGCTTAATTTTCGTTAGATCGCCACTTTGCGACACAGTCGCCAAGTTGGTACTGCGCGTCTCAAACTTCTTAAGTAAAGCCTCAAACTCTGCGCGTTGCGTCCAGACGTTTTCCTTGGCTTCTGTCTTGCCCTTAATGTAAGAGCCCGGTGGGAAGCCTTCCAGAAGCATCGGGGCCAGTGCCGCTACGCGATTGGCGTGCTTGGTAAACGCCGCCGCGTCGTAGGCTTTTTTTCCATCGACCATGGCGTGCATGGGCGAGACGTTCCAGCCAATCACGTGATACACCGAGTGCCGATACTCTATAGCTTGGTTGCCGGCATCCGACGCCGCATCGTGCGACAGCGCCGTCATAGAGGTCAGTAAAATGCTGCCACTGATGATGAGTTTGCTAAGTCGAGATGACATCATAAATTACTCCTAGGCAATTCAAGTCGTGCGGCGGGTGCTTTGCTTAACCACCCGCTACAAAAATACGTACAGTGGTTATTATACTAATAAGCCAAAGGATTGTGCGCAATGTTGCAAAGTCAGTCAAATAAGCAATTAAGTAAAGAAAGCGGGTTCCCACAAAAATAAGTGCCAAGGTGTCCACCTTGCCCTGTGGTGCGCCTGTGTAGTGCGCCACTAAGACCGCTACTGCAAACAGGGGAAATGCCTCAAATCCATTCAAATGCGCGGCATAGGCGCGCGCACGCCAGCCGGTGAGAGTGGCGAGCCACGCGCGTGGTAGGTGGTTGTCAAAGCCAGGGCCTGCCTTGGCGGCTGCGATAGCGACATAGGGGAGTAAGCCGGCGGTCAGCACACACCACAGAGAAATCGTCATGGTCGTCACTCCTCAGTAAGGCAAGAATGGTATCGGTATTGGTTAAGTTGAGTGTGCGCGCTTTTTAACGACGCGCAGGTTTCTTATGGAAGCGTTTTCGTGTGGGGCCGTGATGGCTGGTAACCTGGGCCGCGTAGGACATGGCCTGGGAGCGCACCGGTCATTTGACCCCCATCAATCACGGGGATGCCATTAACGAGCACCCACTGCATGCCCTCGGAGAGTTGATTCGGGGCCGCAAAAGTAGCCCGATCGGTAACTGTGAGGGGATCAAAGACGACAAGATCTGCAGCCAAGCCTTGCTTGATGAGCCCCCGGTCCGTGAGGTGCATGCGTGCAGCTGGCAGCGCCGTAAATTTGCGGATAGCGTCTTCAAGGCTCAGTAGATGCTCCTCGCGCACGTATTTGCGCAAAATACGCGGGAATGTGCCGTAGGCCCGTGGGTGAGGGTGCTCCTTCGCCAGGGGTCCATCCGTGGCACTGCCAGAGCTGTCATTGTCGGCCGACGTCCACGGTTGTTTTAAGGCAACCGCCACGTCAGCTTCATTCATCCCAAAGACCGCACAGGCGGTGTTGCCGTTGTCTTCAATCAGTATGTTGAGCAACGTATCCAGCGGATCGGTGCCGCGCTCTTTGGCAATTTGTGCGATCGTTTGACCTTGCAGCGCAGAAAGCGATTGGTTATGCACCACGCCAACTAAAATCGACTCAGGGCCTTCGACCTCGGACCACTCGTTATCCCAGGTGGTACTCGGCTTTAGCATATCAGCGCGGATGCGGGCGCGACTTGTGGGGTCTTTAAGGCGTTCAATCAGTTGTACAGTGCCGCCATCGTGCGCCCACGGCGGCACGAAGGCTGACATGTCGTTAAACCAGGCGGGATAGGCATAGGTGTCAGCCGTAATATCAAGGCCATTTGCGCGCGCCGCATTAATGCGCGCAACGATGGCAGGCATGGTGCCCCAGTTGGCTTTACCCGCTATTTTTAAGTGCCAGATTTCGACCGGAATAGAGGCGTCCTGTGCAATACGAAACACTTCGTCTAAAGACGCATTAATTGCGTCTCCCTCCGAGCGCATGTGGGTGGCGTAAATGCCTCCCAGTTGGCCGGCCTCCTTGGCCAAAGCAATCAGTTCCTCGGTGCTCGCGTAGGGTGCGGGTGCATACTCGAGCGAGCTTGATAATCCCATGGCGCCGTCGAGCATGGCTTCTTTGACCAGCGTGCGCATGCGGATGAGTTCTGTAGGTGTGGGTGGTCTGTTATCACCGCCAATGACAACGGAGCGTATGGTGGTGGCGCCCACGTAGGAGCCTACGTTGATGCCAATTTTTTGACGCTCGAGTCGCGCATAGTACTGGTCTAAAGTCTGCCAATCAGCCTTGATGCCGTAATGGGTAAGAGCAGCTTGGAGCTCATCGAGTGCGTGTCCGGCAAGCGGTGCAATGGAGTTCCCTTCGCCAGTGATTTCGGTCGTGATGCCCTGGTAGATCTTTGATGGTAAACGGGGCTCGACCAACACGGTGAGCTCGGATTGGCCGAGCATGTCGATGAAACCAGGTGCAATGACTTTGCCTGCGACATCAATGCGTCGCTTGGTCACCCGTTGATCCAGTTTGCCGATGGCCATAATCTTGCCATCGCGTATGCCGATGTCTCCTTGGTACCACGGTGAGCCGCTGCCATCGACGATATGTCCGTTGGCCAATACCAGATCAAAAGCCTGTGCTGTTGTTTGAGCTTGGACGCTAGCGCTCGCAAAGCTAATGATAGTCAGTAGTGCAAGGCGGGCAGGTGTGCAGCGGCTGGTTTTTTGGCCCATGTGACGCTCCAGGTGAAGGATGCGCTTACTGTAACCCTGTCGTGTGCTGCTGTGGGCTCGGACTGGTATGTAACTTCTAATGCCATCATGTCGCACCAGTCGTGTGCAATTAATGCCACAAAATGATTATAACCTTTTGTATTTAAAGATATTTACCAAAAATCAGCGCAATTGAGCAGCGCGCCCGATCGTTGTGCTGTGCTCGTCCTGATTTGTCGGGGTTCACCTGCCTGTGAATAAAGTAGCTGTACGCGGGTGCGCTTGGCACAATCGGGCGCGTCAGCATGCGTTTTAGGCCAGTTTTCAAGGAGCCCTCCGATGAGCGCGTTAACTCCAGAACTACAAGAGCTAGTCGACCGACAGAAGATTTATCACGTACTAACGAGCTACTGTCAGGCGCTCGATCGCTGCGATGTGAATTTGATGAAGCAGGTGTATTGGGAAGATGGGTTTGATGATCACGGCGTCTTTGCAGGCAATGCCCAAGAATTCGCTGAATTCATCATTAAAGGGATTCAGGAGTGGTTTGAAGTCACCATGCATGCGATTTGTAATATCCACATGGAATTGGATGGCGACGTCGCGCATACAGAGTCGTACTTATTTGCCTATCACAAGATCAAGGGGACGCCCGCCAAGATTGAAGGCTGGTTTGGTGAGGAGTATTTGAAGAAATTTGCAGGTCATGTAGCCGATGGTGTGGGCCAGGATTTCTTCTACGGTGGGCGTTACTGCGACCGGCTTGAGAAGCGCAATGGCATTTGGCGGATCCAAAAGCGGGTGGTTGTTATGGACTGGAATATGAATCAGCCCACCTCTGAAATTCTCTCGCAAGGCATGTTCAAGACGCTCGCGATTCGGGGTAAGCGTGACCGTAGCGATCCGGTGTATGAGCGGTGATGGACAGCGCCCTGATGTGGGCATAGGATTCAGGGGTTCGGTCAGCTGGGAGCGTCATTTCTTTAGAATCGTTGAGCAGTAACAATCCGCGTTTTTCGGCTGGCTTGAATTTAAAATAATTACTACTTTCAAGGGGCGTATACATGGATATTTATAAAATTGCCGCGTTGCTCGGTGTGGTGCTTGCTGTGGTTGCCGCCTTTGTCGCTGTACCTTATTCGGGGGCTGCGCTCGCCATTTTGGGAGCTGTTGTGGGTTGGGGTGTGGCATCCGACGTGCAGGTGCGCGTGATTGCCTCTGCCATTGCCTTGCACCTCGTCGCAAATGCCTTTGATACAATTCCGACGGTGGGACCGACACTGACCAGCATCATCGGCGCTATCGGTTCCATGGTGGCAGGCGCTGCGGTGCTGATTATTCTGCGCAATACCTATAATCGCATGATGCCGTAGGCCTAGCCTTAACACCGGCCTGCCTGTGAGCGGGCCGGTGTCTTTAAGGCGCTACTTTTGCGTGGCTTTGGCGTCCAAGCTCACGTCAATCATGTTTTTATCTGGCAGTTCACACTCGCCCTGAGCGCCGCCACTGAAGCCTCTGGCCGGATGGATCAGCATGAATGAGCAGCGCATACGGCTGTCATCGGCGGATTTAAGATAGGCCATCGCCTGCCCGCTGTAGTAGGTAGTGTAGCCAGTGCTAGGTTCGCGCCAGTGCCGCCAGCCACCAAAGCTTAAGTTGTCGGTGCGCATTTCGCTGGTGATTTGGAAGTACGGCCCAGTGTAACTGCGCCCGTCAGCAAGTGTGGCTGTCATAGAGCCCGAGACGCTGTCCGTGCTCTGCCAGCTAAACACCACTGGTGCATGACTGCTTCGTAGGTTGCCGGCACCGGTCCCCACTGTGGTACAGCCCGTCACGCAAATCGCGAGCGTGGCTACGAGTGCGTGGCTGAGTAGGGGACATTTTTGAAAGAGGTCGAGTGCTCGGTTCATGTGAGTAGCCTAATGACGTATCGTTAACGCTGACGCTACCACCAAAAATAGCTGCGCGCATCAGATATTTGAGTAATGGACGACCGAAACTGGGAGCAGTTAGAGCGGTCGGTCCACTTGTATTGCGTATCCGTAATCAATCGCCGCCAAGGTACGACACGTGTAACTCCGTCAAGCGCCAAAATGTTGCGTGATTAGGGCGATGACGTCCATTTGGCGCTGCTCATAGCTTTCAAGTAATTGGTTGCGCGTATTAAGAAAGTGTTGTCTTACTTCCGGAAAATCATCCGGAACAAACACCTGGCCCATATGTGACGCACTCGCTTGCCATTGCGCTCGCGGTATCCGGCCGAGCTCCCATTGATCTAAGTCAGAGGCAGCAATCGGGCGCTCCGTTAGGAAGACTGGGATCGCTCCGCACAATAGAGCGTCCATTGACGTATCCGACACGATGTCCCAGCTAAAAAAGAATCGCGTTTTCTTTAAAATTAACGATAGCTGTTGTTTAGTTGTCGGAAACTGTCGAGTAATCTCGAGCGTCCCAGGAACAATTGAGCACTGGTCATACTGGGCTCCTTTGCCAATATAGGTCACATCGAGTGGGCGGTGCCTAGGCAGTGAGCAATTAATGGTGTCGAATCCGGGTTTTGGTAAAACGCGAAACAAAACCCCGTGTGGTGCTGGGTGAAAGCGCTTTGAAAACGCCAGAATAAAATCATTTGGTCCTGCAAGTAACGCATTGCCATTCACTGCACCTTCGAAGTTCAGCAGATATCGAACAACCCTTTTTGCCCCAAGAGGGTTTCCTGAAATGACTTCAGGATAAATCACATATCCGTCATTAATGTACTCGTGAAGCTCAGCCAAGGTTCGATTAAAAACTAAGTTTTTTTGGTCATTAAACCCGTACAAAACTTTGTCGCATTGAAACCCAAGTTTCTTAAGCGACTCGCATAATTCATGCAATATGACGACACCATTGCTCTGCTGGTTATATGGAGGCGTGACGATGAGAAATTTATTCATTTTAATTAATCGACTAACTGTGACGCAGTGATGTGTGCAGACCGATTGAGCTGCCTAGTTAACCAAGAAATCTGCGAAGTTTCATTCGAACCGACTCAATATCAAGACCGTGATCTTCCAGCAGATATTGATAGCTGCCGCAGTTGTGGGAGAACCGATCATCAACTCCAATTCTCAATATATTTGTGGGGCGCTTTTCGGACATCAGTTCGGCAATCATCCCGCCAAGTCCACCATACACACTGTGCTCTTCAAGGGTCACAATTTTTTGTGAATGAGATGTTATTTTTAGAAAAAGCTCCTTATTAAAAGGCTTAATGATTGGTACGGAATGAACCGAAGCGCCGAATTCATCTGCTAACGCGATGGCCATTTTTACCATTGATCCGGTGGCAATGAAGCTTATCGGGGAGTCTCGCTCTCGCAGCGTCGGTATATCGTTGTTTGCAAGCGTCAGCGCAGTCGAATGGACCTCGCCTAAATCACATTTCCCAATACGAATATACGTTGGATTCCGGCGACTAAGCGCCAAGTCCAGGACGGCGCTCATTTCAAAACGATCGGCTGGTGAATAGACGGCAAGATTCGCTAGGGCCCGAGTCGCTGCGATATCTTCTGTCGATTGATGGCTTGTGCCTAACGTGCTGTAGACGAGTCCTGCGCCGTCACCCAGAAAAATAACGGGTAAATTGCTGTGGCACACATCGAGTTTGATTTGCTCCAATACCCTAATTGGTATGAAGGCGCTTAAGCCATACACGATCGGGAAATAGCCTGCTCGAGCCAAGCCTGCGGCCATGCCGACCATGTTTTGTTCAGCGACGCCTGCATTGAGATAACGACTCGGAAAGAGTCGACGAAAATCGTCAAATAGCGCGTAACCGTGATCGCCGGTCAGCAAAAGCACTTTGTTATTGTGTTGTGCAGCTCTTGCTAAGCTATCGGCCAGCGCTTGCCTCATTGGGAATCCCCAGATAGCTCGGTGATGGCCTTTGCATGTGTATCGGAGTTCAGTCGAGTGTAGTGCCAAATATTATTGTGTGCCATAAAGGAAACGCCTTTCCCTTTGATGGTTTGAGCAATAAGCGCTTTTGGTGACTTAGAGCGATTTTTCTGTAGCTGATGAATCGCCTGGCTGATAGCGATCTCATCATGGCCATCGATTGAGAGCGTATCGAAACCGAAGCTCTCAAATTTTGACTGAATAGAGTTCAGAGCAAGAATTTCATTGGTTTTGCCCATCGCTTGAAAGCCATTCTCGTCAATAATCACCATGAAATTATGTAGCTGATGGTGAGATGCAAATAAGCATCCTTCCCAAATCGGTCCTTCATTGATTTCCCCGTCACCGACGATGACGTAGGTTTTTTGATCTGTCATCGACAGCTTTGCGCCCATGGCCAGGCCAACCCCGATAGAAAAACCGTGGCCTAGGGAGCCTGAATCGACTTCAGTGCCTGGTAAACGCGAGTCGGGTAATCCTTTCAATGCACTGCCATCGGATAAATAGTTGCTAAAGGCTTCATCGGGCAACCATCCCAATTCGCGCATGCACGCATACTGGGCCATGACCCCGTGTCCTTTGCTTAAGACTAAATAATCGCGAGTGGCAGCATCCGGATCCCCGTTTGGAAATCGTAGATGTTCTCGGTAAAGAGTGGCCATTATTTCGACAATCGAGAAAGCACAGGCAATATGAACACCGGAGCCGGCGTATGCCATGTCCAAAATGGTACGTCTCAGTTTCTTCGTGTCAAATGTTGGGTGCATGAGGGTGTTCGTTCTGAACTTATGAGAGCTCGGCTTGGGGCAAAAAGAGCAAAGCGTAACTGCTGGGCAGGCTTGGTGGTGGGTTGTTGGAGGAGTGTGGTATTCGTATCCCCATCCGGTGTACCATATCCTGATCCCTATCAGCCGCCTATCGTAGTGGTTCCGCAGACCACTTCACCTCCTACAGCGACTTCACAGTTCTGGTATTACTGCCCAAGCAGCAACGGTTATTACCCGTATGTGTCGCAGTGTCTGGAAAGCTGGCAAAAAGTACCCGTTACCGCACCGCCAGATGTTCCAAGATAAAGAACATATTCGTAGATAGTACGTCAGCGCAAGAATTAGACACTGCCAAAAACGTTACGCATGGATACAAAAATAGATCGTTCTGACCAATGACAGATACATCAGGCTGATTTAATCCATATCAGCAACATTCATTACCTAACCCATAGAAAAGGAAAAATGCATCATGGAAAAATCGAGCAACTTCAAGAGTCAGAGTTTTATAAAAAATGGAATCGTCACGCTTGCTTTTGCGGCCGTTGCATCCTTGGTCGCAGCCCCTTTAGTGGCGCAAGCTGACTGTGATCATGGCCATTGGGATAAGGCGAAACACAGTGAGTTTATGGAAAAACATCAGAAAGAACTCCATGAAAAGCTGGCGCTTTCTGCTTCGCAAGCGCCTGCCTGGAATAACTTTGTGACCAATTCAAAGCCAAAGGACGGCATGGCCAAGCCCGATTGGTCTGAGTTGTCCAAGTTATCAACTCCTGATCGGCTTGATCGTATGTTGGCAATGATGAAGGATCATGAAAAGTCGATGGAATCACATGTTCAAGTCGTAAAAGCCTTTTATGCGCAATTAACGCCTGCTCAGAAGAAAACGTTTGATGATTCGTTTCATCATGAACATGGCGAGCATGATAAACACGGACCTTTCCGGTAGGATTGGTTACATCACTGACTCACAGATGAAACAACAACACTGATGACAACTTCCCAGACCAGCGAACTTCTAACGAATGTGCTCATCGTCGATGATGATGCAGACATTAGAGCTTTGCTTGCAGACTACCTAGAAGGTCATGCCTGCAAGGCGTTGCAAGCTGGGGATGGTGAGGAAATGTGGAAGGCCATTCAACGGCAGCATGTAGATATTGTGGTCCTCGACCTGAATCTACCTGGCGTTGATGGCCTCTCGCTGTGCCGTGACTTGCGCACCCGATCCAGCCTGCCAGTCATTATGCTTACGGCAAGAAGTTCTTCTCTGGATCGTGTCATGGGTCTGGAAACAGGCGCAGATGACTATGTTTGCAAACCCTTTGAGCCGCTTGAGCTTTTATCCAGAATACGTAGCGTCTTAAGGCGTACGCAATTTTCGCAGACCCATCACTCCACAGAGCCCCAGAAAGTCCGGTTTGCAGGATGGACCTTGGATTTAACTGCACGGCATTTAGTCAATCCAGATGGAGTCATCATGTCACTGTCAGGCGCTGAATTCAGATTGCTGAAAATATTTCTGGACCACCCCAACAGAGTACTCAATAGAGATCAACTTATGGGGTTGATTCAAGGCAGAGATGCCACAGCCTTTGATCGATCTATTGACCTGCAAGTTAGCCGCCTCAGGCAAAAAGTTGAAGTCGATCCAAAATCTCCCGTGATTATCAAGACAGTACGCAATGAAGGTTACGTCTTGGCAGCCGCTACTAAAGTGTCATAAGTTATGACAAGCACGTTCTTCAGTTCGATGGCCGGCAGAATCTTTGTGCTCCTTGTAGGTGGCACTATTCTTTCCGGCGCTTTAGTCCTGTCACTAGCGACTTATGAGCGTAAGGACTTGGCCAGAGAAATGCGTACACATCACGCCACCGAGCGAGCAAGTCAAATCATTCTTACGCTTGATGCAATGCTTCCGGCGCAGCGTCAGAATATTTCACCGATCGCTGAGAAGTATGGAATCTCAGTTCATTTTTCTCCCTCTTCGACCCTTATTGGGAAAGGTGCCGATACGGGAATTGCATTGGCTCTAAAGCGGGAATTGGGTAATGACAGAACAATTTCTGCATTTGAGAGAGATGACATTCAGTGCCCGGTCGAATCTGATTTACATGCCCCCCCCATTCCCGGGCCTCACCATTGTGAAACTGTTTTTGTGACGCTCAAGGATGGGACATCGGTTCAACTTGATGTCGCCCATCATGACCGTCCACCACCCTTCCAGAATCAATTTCTTATCGATCTATTGCTTTTTCTGGCCGGTATCTCAGCCCTTGCCTTCGTTGTGGCACACATGGCCAGCAAGCCTCTCCGAAATCTTGCAGAAGCAGCCAGAAGCCTTGGGCAAAACATCAATCAGCCAGCGCTTCCCGAAACTGATGGGCCAAAAGAGGTACGAGAGGCCTCCGTTGCATTTAATGGCATGCAAGTAAGCATTAAGCATCACCTGCAAGAACGGGCTTACATGCTCGCTGCGATAGCGCATGATTTGCAAACCCCACTCACACGATTACGTCTTCGTTTAGAGAAGGTTGCAGACGATGACTTGCGCTATAAATTACTGGCTGACCTATCTGCTACTCAGGATATGGTGAAAGAAGGATTGGACTTTGCTCGAAGCGCTAACAATGAGGAGCCAATGCAAGCAACTGATCTGGATTCTCTGATGGAAGCAATCTGTAATGACGCAACTGATGCAGGGCAGGATGTAAGCCTAGACGGAAAAGTGAACGTTTCGATCATGGCGCATCCAACCTCTTTACGCCGTTGCATTGCCAACCTAGTGGACAACGCAGTCAAATACGGCAATTTCGCTCACATCAGTATGCGACGAGAAGCCTCTAAAGTTTACGTATCCATAATAGATGGCGGCCCTGGAATCCCCAATGATCAATTGGAAATGGTATTCCAGCCGTTCAGTCGCATTGAAAGTTCTAGGTCGCGTGATTCAGGGGGTACTGGCCTCGGTTTGACTATCGCACGAAATATTGCGGAAAAGCACCGTGGCACTATCAAGCTTAGAAACATGGGTGACAAAGAATTGGGCTTGGAAGCGACACTTGAACTTGCAATAGCCTAACCGGCAATACTTGCCGGAAAGCGGCAAACATTCTTGGTTTCCCGGCTACACCACCTCAAGAATATTAAAAGTCCCTGATTAAAGCTTGACATAAGTTTTCAACTCATTGTTTTGTAATTATTATTTACTGATACATTTCGTTACATTCTGATACCAAATTTGGCTTAATTCTGGCTACTAAATCTCTGCCAATGAGCTTGTATAGCTATTTAATTAAACAATCCAATATTTGGAGGAATGAATGTCATCAATCAATGGAATAAATGGAAATGGATGGGACCTGAATCAGTTGGGTTCTTATAACCCGATCAGTCAGCAGGGGAGCAACTTAGAGCAACGCACAAAAACCACGTCTGGAGCTGGGACTTTGTGATGGATCGAACGGATGATGGTCGAGTGATCAAGATCCTGACGCTGATCGACGAATACACCAAGGAAGCTTTGGCGGTTTACCCCGCTAGACGCATC
>CAIKZZ010000013.1 GCA_903832085.1 uncultured Pseudomonadota bacterium
CAGCCTCGCGCAGCTTGTGGATGATCTCTTCCGTCGTAAACCGTTGATTTGGCATGATCCTTAACCCTCCGTTCCTCTATTTTAGGGAACATCAGGCTGTACCAGTTATCTCAAGGCAGGTCAGCTGGCTAACTTAAGCCTGCGTTACCGGATGAGTGAGCACGTACAGATAGCGGCCAACATCGTCAATGTGCTCAATACCATGCCGCCGGAGGATCATACAACACCTGGGTACAGATCCTACCCATACAACATTTTTAACTACGGCGTGAATGGTCGGGAGTTTTTGTCGAGGCGACCTACAAGTTCAACCACTAGCGGGTAGTGGTGAGTCACGCGATCCGATCGGTGGGGTCGCCTTCGTACGGTGCGGGCAATCGTCCGCACCGTGTCCACTTGCCTCGATACAGGGGTTACTTAAGATCCGCTCATTTGGCTCCACGTTCCAAGTAAAAATCAGCGATCAAGCAGGTCTGATCACTGCAGGATTAGGTAACTGCTGGGCATGAACTTGTAGTCTATCGCGATCATCCGTCAATGAGCCAAGCCCGCAATGAGCAGGCGGCAGCGCGCACGAGGAAAGACGGTTCAGTCTACCGTGTGGTAAATCCGTCTTGAGGGGTCTCGGCCAGCGCCTTGCGCGGCGCGGGTTTGAGTTGAACCGCGTTTGCAAGCATTGCCAGTTGCAGATGCCACCGCTTGCGTCGCTGCCGGGTGGTGCCCGTTGAAAATTGCGTGCGCAGGGCGCGTGGCCACTCGATTTGTGCCTGAGGTGCTGAGGCGTCGATACCGCCAAGCGCATACGTTTGATTGCGTAATTCTTGCGCCAGCGCGCTACGATCCAGGTTTTTTGGAAACGAAGCATAGCGGATTGCTTTACCGACCCGGATGATGATCTCGTCGTCTAGCCGGCGCATGTTTTCACCGATAAGCATGCCCCACCTTAACACCACGTTAATGTGACTGACCATTTGGAAGATGCGTCCGTGCTGTCCACCAAACCAAACCGGCAATACGTCACATCCTGTCCTCGACAGTAATTGGGCGGCGAACGGATGCCAACTGACGTCTAGGGCCTGTGTGCGCCCCAAAAAATCCGCTGACGTTGAAATGCCACCCGCTGGAAAAATGATCACAACGCCACCACTATCTAGTATCCGGCGCGCTTCTGCTCTTCCAGCAATGTTGGTTTGTTGCGCCTCTCGCGTGCCGGAAAAGTCCAAGGGGATGGCGTGTGACCCCATTTCAGGTACGTACCGTCCGCTGCTGAGGAGGATTTTAAAATCTTGGCGCACTTGACTGATCAGTGAGCACAGCAACAGACCATCAATAATCCCAAAAGGGTGGTTGGCTACAACCAACAGCGCTCCTGTGGACGGAATGCTTGCGATCGCGTCGGGATTGAGATTGGTTCGAAGTCCCAACGCCTTGGCGCCCGTTAACCAGAAGCTTTCGTCGCCCTTTGAGTGCAATCGATAGCGATTAAAGTGGTGCTGGAGTCGGCGCTGGCCGGAGAGCCTCTCAATGAGTCTGATCAGGCTCGCTTGTAAAGGGGTGACTTCGGTGTCAGCCATCGAATAGGGCTTCGCGCTGTGCATCTAGATGTCCCGTGCTGCAGTCTGTCAATGAGGCTCAGTGATCGGTGTCCGCCCGACTCTCATGGCGACGGGAGATGCCTGCACGCTAGATTGTGCATGGGCATTGCTACAGTTGTGTGAATCGTGCACTTGCGCAATCGTCGCTTCATTACCTAGAAGATCCGCATCGCTTCACAGGCCGGTGCATCACGGTCAATAGCTCAGATACCACCTAAAGGCGCCCAATTGGCACGCCCACGAGTCCCTGCGGGGAATGTCTTCGCGATCAAGGTCTCGTCTGACGACGACGGCTCGCCCTGATTTTATAAAGAACTGCCCGTTCTGGTCCTCGAGTGTGATGCGCTTGGCGACAGTCGATGCGTTAACTGCGCGCTAACTGAACACGCATCACATCGGCGCGCGGCTTGCACGGCTTGGGGCTGTGGCCGCTGGCGCTAGGGGGCGCCCGCCAGGGTCAGCCACTGCTCGATGGATGATGAGGCGGTGGCGCCGTGACCTGGCAGCGAGAGCGCTTGGTAGGTACCCATCAGAGCCACCATGGCATTGAGACGCTGCTGTGGTTCGTAGATTTGCAGCGCACCAATTAAGTTACTAATAATGCTTGCCTTATTGTTTACGTTTTGTGTTTTGACGGTTATGCCAAGGTGATTTGCGTAACTGACGAGCTGGTCGAAGGCTGCGCTGAGAGCCGGAGCCATCGTTTGATATTCGGCGCCGAGATTGTCGCTTGACTGATTTGTCCCTTGTTCCCAAACGTGCCAAAGGAAATGTCTACCTTGAGCGCAAGGGACCGACGCGTAGTTGCTCGTGTAATTACCATCGCGTGTTTGATAAAAGTAGGAATTGTCTGTGCACAGGTGATGCGAGACGCGATCCTCAAGAGAATGCACAAAAATACCCATCTTTGCCAAGTTAGCGCTGTGTGGCTGAATGTAGGCGCCGAGACTTGAATTGGTTGCGATCACCGTGCCGCGGCTGTCTTGATTCAGAATCAACTGTCCGAGTGTGGACTGGAAGGGGATAGCGAACTTCTCGAACCCCGCAGCGAAGAAATTTTGGGGTTCTTTTAAAACCAAATTCGAATCTGCGCACGGTTGCTGCATTCGACTGCCGTTACCGTAGCGCATGATCCCCGCGACGCACGCATCAACTCGCTGGTCGAATACCCAATCACGCAAATTATTAACGACGACCTCATAGGGCGCATTAGCCTGAGAAAAATAGTTGGCGGGGTAGGTGGGGCCGCTGCCGTTGACCTGCGGAGGAGCGGTGCGATTTTTGGAGAAGCGCGTATGGAGGTGTAACAGCATTCCTCCGGTGGTGTCATTGAACTTGTAGACGCCATTTAAAACGGGTGTGATGGCTTCGCAGTAGCGGGGCATGGAGGGCCCCCAGTTTGAGCGACAGCTCGCGATGTCTGCATCAGAGATCATCTGCAGTCCATTTTGATCAAATGGAGTGTACTGCGATGAATCCGTCGCTTCGGTGTACATCATGATTTGATAAGCCTGCCAAGGCGTAAAGCCAATGAGCTGGGCCATTAAGTAGGTTGAATCCGAATGAACGAGACTTCGTCCGTAGATGATACCGTTATTGCCGGTGAGTCCGCTGAGCGAATAACCCAGCGCTGCTGCGCGGCAGGTCAGCTGTCCGGGCGCACTTAAATTAGATGTCCGGCACACCTGCTCTACGCCGATATGACCTGCCGGCTTTCTTCGGACCATCCATTGCTAGAGATTGGCCCCGCATTGGTTGGTTGATGATTTCCTCTTCTCGAACTCTATCGTCTTAAACTCAGCCGGAGTCAGATACCCATGGCTTGAGTGTGGCCTGACCTCG
>CAIKZZ010000014.1 GCA_903832085.1 uncultured Pseudomonadota bacterium
CCGGTCTATTGTTCTCATCACGGGCTACCCGATCGGCAGGGAAAACCCACAACCAGCGTCGTCCTTTTTAGCCTTGTACTACCCGACACACGCGTACTTGGCGATCCTGTGATTGCGACCCCATCTCAACCCGCACAGGCACGGAGAAGAGTGGAGTAGGCGGGGCTTAAGCCGCCAGTGCGTAGCTGTTATCGTTCGCAGCTAGAATTTGCAAAAGGTTTAACGAGGACCCTGCACCTCGGCATGCACCTGGAGTTTCGCAACCCACGTCGAGTCCGATCGCCCCCGGGAACACGTCGATTGTAGCGCATCCTTCACAAAATAGCTTTGCCGCGCATGTTTGCGCGTGATGTTCGCGGCTCAAGTGCCATCTGTCTCGTTCGTTGCGGTGCAACCCCGGCTGTTGTCGTCTTAAGGTAAAGTGCGCCATCTGTACTGTCACCAGTGGAGTCTTCGCATGATTCAGCGTTTTGAAGTGGGTCCGCGCATGTCCCAGGCCGTGGTGCACGGCAATACCGTGTACTTGGCAGGCCAAGTTGCCAACGACACGACGGAGGCTGTTGGTGGGCAGACCCGTCAGGTGCTTTCGAACATTGATCGCCTACTGGCGGCCGCGGGGAGCGATAAGACAAAAATTGTATCGGCAACGGTCTATTTGGCCGACATCAGCACCTTTAGTTTAATGAATGCTGAGTGGGATCAGTGGGTCAGTGCTGGGCATACGCCGGCTCGTGCAACAGTGGAAGCAGCGCTCGCCACACCGGCGTATCTGGTAGAGATTGTGGTGGTCGCGGCGCTTTAGCTTGGCTTCAGCGATTGCGGGCGCGTAGCGCGCGGGACTTTTCGCGTTGCCAGTCGCGGTCCTTTTCGGTGTCGCGCTTGTCGTGTTGCTTTTTGCCCCGCGCAAGTCCGATCTCAAGCTTGGCACGTCCGTGTTTCCAGTAAAGCAACAACGGCACGATGGTGTAACCCTTGCGCTCCACGCCACCGACTAACTTATCAATTTCTTTGCGATTGAGGAGCAGTTTGCGTGGGCGCACGGGGTCTGCCACTACATGGGTGGAGGCGGAGTTTAGTGGCGAGAAATGACACCCATGCAACCAGGCCTCATCACTGCGCAGGCCGACATACCCCTCAGTGATCTGTGCGCGTCCGGCCCGTAAGGACTTCACTTCCCAGCCTAAGAGCGCAATGCCGGCTTCATAGCGCTCGTCAATAAAGTAGTCAAAGCGAGCGCGTTTATTTTGCGCGATCTGACTCTCGTGCACCTCTTTCTTATCGGCCATACGGGCCTACTTGCGGCGTATCGGGTCGCGGTGGGGTCGGGATCCTAGCCCCTGGGCTTAGGCGGGACGACGGGAACTGGGTGCGGCTTTGCCTGTGCATGCGCTATTGTAGCCTGCGTTGTCGTTCTGTCATGAAAACTCCACAATAGACTATGGCTACTTGAGTCGCAGGGCCTTATGCGCGTTGTAAACCGTCAGGCACTCGTGCCCTACACACCCGCTCAGATGTACGCGCTGGTCAATGGTATTGCGCGTTATCCGGAGTTCGTGCCGTGGTGCCCAGAAACCGTGGTGCTCGAGGAAAGCGCAACGTCGCTGCGCGCGACCTTGACGATCGCGCGGGCCGGAGTGCGGGTGTCGCTCACCACCAAAAACAGCATGGTCCCGGATGCGAGTGTGCAGATGAGCTTGGTGGATGGTCCTTTGGCTGCCTTTGATGGTCGCTGGGAGTTTGTGCCGATTGTTGATAGTCATGCGGCGGGTGCTGTAGTGGGTTGCAAGGTCACGCTGGCCATCAGTTACGAGTTTAAGAACGCGGCTCTAGGGATTGTGTTTGGGCCTTTGTTTGAGGTCACGTGGAACTCGCTTGTCGATGCCTTCGTTGCACGTGCGCACGCGGTGTACCGTGGCTGAGATCGCTGTGACGGTCGCGTATGCTGAAGCTGAGCGGCAGACGGTCATTGCTATGCGTGTGCCTGTAGGGACCACAGCGGCTCAAGCGATCGTCTTATCCGGGATACGCGCCGCGCACGCAGGCATTGCCAAGCAGCCTGCACTTGGTGTCTTTGGTCAATTGGTGAGCGAGACCTATGTTTTGAGCGACGGCGATCGCGTGGAGGTGTATCGCGCGTTGCTACAAGATCCAAAGGAAACGCGCCGGCGGCTAGCGCGCGAGGGTCGGGTGATGGGTCGTGTCGCGGGCAAGGACGAAATTTGATTGGTGGTCGCGTGGCTCTAGTAGAGCTAGGTCCTCTGAGGTCCACGGTTGAGTAGACGCTCGTTTCTGTAGGTAGCTAAATCCCAGCGACATGCAATTGCATGTCGCTGGGATGTTTCAAGCAACGAAAGCTCAGCTCAGAACTTATAATCGAAGCCCACGCCCACAGCGCGTGGCTGGGCGATCCAAAAATCACCTTGCTGTGGCTGATTGAGGATATTGATCAGCTCAAGTCCGCCCTGGATGGCACGTTTATTGGCAAGGTTTGTGCCGTACAGCTTCAAGGTCAGCGGACCCTGAGTCAGGCTGGCATTCAAGTTTGCAAGTGCATAGGAGGGCGCTTCGACGGCAGGTGCCGCCGTACCGAGTTGTTCTACACCGGTCAGCCACATTTTATCGACCCAACGGATACCACCACCCACATGCGCGGTCCAATTGGTCATGGCTGCCCACGTGTAGTCGGCGGTCAGTGACGAACTGAACTTTGGCACCCCTGGCAGCTGATAGCCCGTGAGGAAGAAAGCACCGGGTGCCGTACTCGTCAGCTCTGACTGCGTGTAGGCAGCATTCCACCCAAGCGTGAATCCGTCTATCGGTGAGTAGGCCGCAGCAAGCTCAACACCCTTCGGTGTTGCGGTGCCGCCATTGGTTAGAATGGTACTACCGCCCGTCGTTGAGTTGAGCTGGATGTCCTTCCAGTCAATGTAAAACACGGTCAGATTCACCAGCGCGCGGTGGTCCAGAAACTCAGACTTGACGCCCACTTCGTAGCTGGTCAGCTTGTCTGAGTTCACCCGCGATGGAATCGCGGTTGGCAGAAACGCCGTGTTCAGTCCACCTGGCCGGTAACCGGTTGCAATGCGTGCATACAGCATTGCATCTGTGCTGATGTGATAGCGCGAGGACACGGACCACGTTGTGACACTTTCACTGGTGGAAGGGGACGAGCCGCCGGTCCCATTCACTTCTTGTTTGTTGTTGGCGTAGCGCAGCCCTGCACCAACGTCGAACTTCTCAGAGACATGCCACGTGGTGTCACCAAATGCTGCATATTCCTTGTAGCTCGAGTCTTGGGTCTGGCCCGGGAACGGTGCACCTAGGAAGGTGTAGTCGGCTAAGTACAGGCTCAACGGGCTACCGACTAGATTCACCTTCTCATCTGTGTAGAACGCACCAATCATCCAGTCGAGCGTCTTGTCCTGCTGGGATGCGACGCGAATTTCCTGAGTGAATTTCTTCACTTGGATGTCCGTATTGCCACTTAATAGTGCACCGGGGGGTAGTGGTAAAAAGCTCACGCCCGCGATGGCGGTGGTGTCATCTACTGTCGTGCTGGTGCGCTGGTTCGAGTAGCCGCTGGCAGCGGTCACCTCAAATGCGCCTGGCTTCCAGTTGATCGTTGCACTGTACACACCGAGGTTCTCGTTAAAGGCTTGGGGGAAACCATGTGTTTGCTTTAAGTCGCCGACTGGATTTGAGACGGTGCCAAAACTCCCGCCGTCAGTGGTGGGTGTGGCGGTAAAACCCGTATATGACACGGCACTGCCGTCATCAGCGCGGTTGTGATAGATCACCGCACCGAGTTTCACAGACAAGTCAGCAGTCGGTTGCCAAAGGAGAGCGAATCGTCCGCCTTGCTGACGTTGCGCGTTAGCATCCTTCTTATGGGAGTACACATTCTCAATAAAGCCTGGCAGGGATTTATCGTATAGGCTGATGCGCATGCCAAGCACGTCTTGTACGAGCGCGACGTTGGCTGCACCGCGCAAGCTGTAGCTTGGGCTGCCGGCACCATCAACCGCACCCATGTCCGCACCGACTTCGCCATCAGAGTTGGCGAGGCTTGGATTTTTGAGCACGTACTTGATCAAACCGCCCATGGAGCCTGCTCCATACAGCGTCCCTTGTGGTCCACGTAGCACTTCGAGACGATCAAGATCGTATGGCAAGAGATCAAGAATCTGATTTGCAGGGCTGCCATAGCGCGAACTCGATCCGAGTGGAACTTCATCAAGGTAGGTGCCCACGGAGGCGGCATCGCTGACCGACGCAACACCACGCAGATTGACTGAGGCGAGTCCTGCCTTGCCGCCGTTACCGACGTTAAGTCCGGGGATATAGGACGCGTAATCGGTCAGTTGCTCCTGATGACGATCGAGCAGCATCTGGCCTGTCTGCACGCTGACCGACGCGGCGACATCTTGTATGTTCTCGGCTCGCTTGTTGGCAGTGACAACAACGTCTTCTAGAGCCGCAGTGACGCCGACGCTCTTCGCCGCAGTGGCGTCCGTTGCCAGTGCCGCGGCGCTCATTAAAATTCCGGCGATCGTGCTAGCGAGGCAAAAGCGCGGGATCGCACGGGGGGTCGAGTAGATCATGTCGAAGTTCCTCATCAAAATGAAGTCATAAGCCGTTCTGGGCCGACCGGACTGGTCGCGTGTGACGCTATGCAATCAGCGTGTGTCTCAGATGCGTCGTCCCTGACCGTCAGGCGCGCCGCATGGGTGCGCTTTGAAGAAACAGCACAGAGTTAGATGCTGCACTGCAAAAATCAGGCGGCAGTATACGTTACTAATCGTTTAGTATGTGAAATATATATGAATTTTTCCATGAACCCGCCCCTGGTGGGCGTGGTGTCGCGGATTGTCAGCTGAATGTGACCGACCGACTCTATGAGCCGTGGGGTCAGTATGCTGAAAATTTCGGTGCTGATTGAGTTCAGGTTGAGGGAGTGCAACGCAGTGTCTACCGGCGCCGCACTCCCGAGTGTCGGGTACATCCAAACCACTCTTCACAGACTTCCAAGCGACGTCCGCGACCAATCGATTACTATTACTTCGCGCCCTTTGAGGTGAACCAGACTTGCGCGGGCGGCTTCACTCCAGCTTTCGTCATTGTGGCACGGAGCTCTGGCGATGCCATAAACGCTTTAGCTTCCTCGAGCGAATGAAAATCATGAATCACGGTAATTTCGTTGGGGTTCTCAGCAGACACATAGACGTCTTTAAAAAAGACGCCCAGTTTCTTCTGCAAAGGGGCGACGCTGTTGTAGACCTTGCGCCACGCCGCATAGTCGGCCACTTCGTGTTTCACAAACAACCGTACATCATCCGCATAGGCCGCTGCAGCACCACCTAGCGTCAGCGCGCAAAAGACAAAAGTCGTCAATACAGATTGGATACGCATCGTGTCGTCCTTATAAATATAGTCAGAAATGGCAGATCACAAGCTCACCATACAGCATAAATCCATGACGCATTGGTGCGCTTTACAACTCAGCACGGCCACGAAGCTTGGCTTCGTGCGCGGCAACTAAACGCTGGGCTTTTCTCAATGAGCGCTTGAGCAGTGCTCGCTTGATCAAATAGCCAAGGATTGGCGTGATGGGCGTTAGCAGCAACGCGAGGACGAACATCCAAAAGAACCCTAGTTTCGTTTTTCGTCCAAGAATGGCGGTCAGGAAAGCGGTGCCAATATAAGCAATGAGAAGTTGCATAGCGCCTCAGAAAATAATTGGACAACGCTCGACGAGTCAGTACCTAAGTGTACGGCAATGCGATCGCAAGGGTTACCCCTTGCGATCGCCGCACTGCATTAGAAATAGCCTAAGTGGCGTAAGTCATTTGTAAACCCCGTCATCCGCTCAGGCGATGACCAATCGGCACCGCGTATATCGCCGGCCCGAAATTGCAGGTACATCATATTGACGAGTTGCAATCTGTACAGTTCATCCAAATTCGACGGTGCCGTCCCGCCATCCGTTTCGAGCTGCTTCTTTACTTGAGGGATGAAGTCTTTCCATACACCACCTCGATAGTCATTCAAAACGGGCAGTGCGCGTTCGATTTGCTCTTTGTCTGAGATGATTTTTCGCGGTGTGATCAGGATCAGCACCACGTTTGTGGTGGTCTGATTCGAGCTCGTGCGGAACAAGTATTGCAAGGCTGGAATATCTTGCAGCACGGGCACACCATCCGATCCCGAGCTGACTGTTTTTTCATTTAAGCCCGTCAAGATGAGCGTCTGACCAAACTTAAGAGCCACATTTGCAGAAACTGAATTTTTTGACACATTCAGTAAGGCGCCGGTACTCGCGTTTTTATCTAAGGTCGTGATGAACGAGCGACTCGCTTTCACGGCGAGCAGCAAGTTGTCTGAATCGATAAACGTCGGTGTCAGCGATAAGCTCACCCCAGATGACTTGTCCATGAATGAACTGATACCACCACCCGCTCCGCCGGGTAGCGCAAAAGTGACAGTATTTCCAGCAAAGGTGTTCGATGGCTGACGGTCCATGACCACGAGCGAGGGACGTGCCAACACAATGGATCGATTCGCGAGCGAATTCGCAATATTAAGTGAGTACGTGATTCCAGCAGCAGGTGTCCCATAGCTGTTTTGACGAGTGATCGCGACACTGTCTGTGGCCACATTGCCTGACGTGTCTGTTGCCATGCCGGCGGTCGTGGTCGCGACCTTGAGCACTTGTTTACTCTGATTTAATACGTACGTGAGCCCATCAAACAGATTAATGCCGAGATTCGTACTAGCGACTTCTGCGGAGCGCACCAGTGCGACGTCCATGAGTGCCATCATTGGCGTCCCGCGACCCTTACACGGCACTGGGAGCGCGGGTAGATTGGTGGTGTCATCCGCTCCACCCGCTCCACCACCACCCGGAGGTGGGCCGCCGGGGCCGCCAGGGCCGCCTGGGGGTGGTCCACCGGCGCCGCTCGGTGGCGGGCCACCCGCTGGCTTCGCGCACTCAGTCCAGTTGGCGAGGGCAGGTTCCAGCGGGCTTGCAGTGGCGTTTTGCGGTGTCGCACCTGGTGCATTTTGAGGTGCGGCCTGCGGAGCCGTGATGGGCATTGCTACCGTGCCAGTGGACACTTGTAGTCCGCTAGACGGGCCGGCACCGACGAGGCCCATTGCAGGGTCAGAGGCGGAGTAAGACGCATGCCACACGCGCCATTGCTCAACCCGACCATTGAGCGACTCAGGGTCAGTCGCGTTCGAGTCCGGTAAGCCAAGATCAGATAGCAAAGCGTGTGCGTGTGTGTCATCGCCATTCGCGGCGTAAATGATTGCAGCGGCGCGTAGCGCCGCTGGTTTGTCAGTCGCGCTCAATAAGTTGCTGGCGCGGTCAATAGCCACTTTCGCAAGCGCCACGTCATGATCGTAATAGGCGGCAGCTGCGACCCCCATGAACGCATCTCCGCTCGTTGCGTCAATTTGTGCTGCACGTTGAAACGCAGCGACAGCACGTTGGTAATGCCGCGACTCAAATTCCACCCGGCCTAATTGCAGTGCCGCCTTAAAGAATGCTGGATTCGAAGACAGCGCGAGCTCATAGCCTGTCACTGCGAGTTCATAGCTCGCTGGGTTACCATGGAGGTACTGCAAATGATAGGTCAGCGCGTTTAGGAAGTTTAAGTTCGCATTGTCAGGCGCGAACTTAAGCCCTGCGTTGAACAGTCGCGATGCATCGGCGAGCTGATTTTTGTCTAGTTTATTAAGACCCTCATTCATGAGGGTCTGTGTCAGTCGCGTTTCATCGGCTGCAGCGACGTGTTGACTCTGGACGCTGGCACAGCCAACCACCAACACGCTGCTCAGTGTCAGTAGGAGCGCCACTAAGCGGGAATACTTCCATTTCATAAACATGCCCTATGTGTTGGTAACGTCAAATCAGGATTCGTGGGTTACAGGAACTGCCATACTACTTGGTTCTGCCGCAGGCTGGCGTACCCTCAAGCAGAATGCCGAAATTAAATAGGCCGGGGATGCCACTACGGCGATTGCGAGCACTAACCCGCGCGGAGAATTGTGGAACGAGTCGGAGATAAAGCCGACCAACCAGGCTCCAGGCGCCGTCATCACCGAGCTAAAGATTGCATAAAACGCAGAAATACGCCCGCGTGTCATAGCGCTGCTTAGGGTTTGCAGTAAGTGGCCCACATGTGCGGCTGCGGCAAACTGTAAGGTTAATTGCAGGCAAAAAAGCAGGTAAAACTGCTGCGCAGTCGTCGCGAAAGCATAACCGGCGCAGGGCAGTGCGGCGCCTATGGACATCCAACGGAAAATAACCGTTGAGACGTTCGTACGATGCTGTTTGGCAATCAATTGTTTGCCAATAATCAGTGTCAGCATAGCGGAGAGGCAAAAACCGCCAATGGCGGCGCCCGTGACCGCTACCGCTAAGTGCTCGCCAACTTGCGCCGGCGTTACCGCAAATGTTCTGCTGATAGCAGTAGGAATCCACATGCCGGCGACCACACCGCCCAATGAAAACAAGGTCATGGTCGTGAAAAACACGCGCAGGTTAGGCCATTGCTCTCGCACGAATGCCAGCAATTCAAGTTTCTCGTGGGGCTCGACATGGCCTTGGTGCCCGCGAGTGACAGTACCGATCGAAAGACAAGCGACGGCCAGTGGTACCCCGCACACTGCCGCGAAGAAACAGGCAACCCGCCAGTCGCTCGCGCCTTTGAGGATCGTCGGTAAATTGACGGCGTGGTGCGCAAGAGTGATCAGCAAGCCCGCGATCGCAAACGTCAATCCGTAGCACACACCGATTGCACCACTGTAGACCACATTGACCAATGCGCGTCGTCCGGGGCTGATCAAATCAGGGATCAGGGAATTAACCACAGGGTTAAGGCCAGTTTCTGCTGTGATAAGCACCGTCACAGCGACCAGTACGAGCACATAGGATTGCGCCAACGCAAAGCATGCCATCGACACGGCGCAAGCGCTGATGCAACATGCCGCTACCCAATGCCGCGGTGTGCGGTCACTCAGCCAGCCCACCATAAAGACGAACAAACCGCTGATCAGTGTCGGCGCGGAGCCAATTAAGAATCCCGCACTCGCATCGCTCAAGTGCAATTCTATCTTGAGCGGTTGCAACACCAATAACAGCATCTGGCGAAAGGAAATGGTCGCGACCATCGTTAATCCCAGCACCGCCAGCGCATACCAAGCTCGGCCGCTATCATGGTGCGGCGTTTTATGGGCCGAGGGCGCCTCTGCGGAGCCGTGTGTGACAACGCCCACGGTCATTTGCGGAATGACTCGAAGCTCACCCGAGAGGCGAGTCTAGGCAGGCCCGCGTGTGAGCACGCCCGAGCAGGGGTCGGCGGAAACGTCAGGCGCAGGTGGCACATAAATCCTTTAAAAGCAGTCAACTGGCCGTCGTGGCGCAGTGGCCACGCCTAGTCATTTGCCTGAATCGGTAGGCAACTCCGAAACGCGTGACTCGCTGATTGTATGCTTAATTTCGGTATAGATGCTTATTTCAGCATGGACATGGTATTGTGCGTTGAGGAAAACTTTTAAGCACGCAAATGAATTGTTGTCATAAATAATGCATTTCGCACTGTGTATGCTGTCGAGGTATTCGTTGTATTGCCGTTAAACTCAAGTTCTTTTGGAGACGTTATTATGTCCACTGTCGCATCATCCGTGATCGAATCAACTGCCAGCAAGATTGATGCTGCTCAGAATATTGTCAGTAACCACGTTGGCTGGTCTGTCGGAGCAGGTCTTGTGCCGGTTCCGTTCCTCGACTTGGCTGCCATCGCAGCGACCCAAGTGAACATGTTGCGTCAATTGAGCGCGCTGTACGGCGTGGCTTTCAAAGACGACGCAGTAAAGATGGCGATCGGCACGCTGCTCGGTTCAGTAGCGCCGCGCGCCGTTGCTCCAGCGGCTGCTAGCTTGCTTAAGTTCGTTCCTGTTGTTGGTAGTTTGCTCGGTGGCTTTACGCTCCCAGCCGCATCAGGCGCTGCGACCTATGCGCTCGGCAAAGTGTTCATCCAACATTTTGAGTCAGGCGGTACCTTCCTTGATTTCGACCCAAGCAAGGTGACGGCTTACTTCAAGTCGCACTTCGACCAGAAGAGCGGAAAGGGCGTCGCTGCAAAGGCTGCCTGAGCCGTCAAGGCCAATCATTTGATTGGCCGTATGTAGTACCGTTGCTGGCCGCGTCAGGCGCTGATGCGGCCAGTTTTATCCTCATTATTTGATGAGATCGATACTATGTTCAGTACCCCAGCGCTTGTATTCCTGTATGTCTCGATGTCATTTTTAGTCGCTTTTCTTGGGATTCCAGGAAAGCTCGGCTATTTCTGGACGTTTATTTTCTCCCTGCTACTGACGCCGTTGACGATTTTGCTGTCCCATATCATTTCCAGGAAATTGGCCACCCGACGACTGACGCGTGCGCATGCATTGATCGCAAAGCACGAGCAGTTGCTTAACCAGAACGGGTAGAGCCGCATGCCGATTCTAAAAATTCTATCGACGGCCATCGGCGTCGAGTGGCGCCGTATCTTGTTAGCTATGATTTTGGCCTCAGGCGCCAACGTCACAGTGATGGCGATCATTAACCTCGGCACGAAGAGCAAGGCGCTTTCCTGGAAAGCGTTCGGGCTAGCCATCAGTTTGCTCGCGCTGGTCGCAGTATTTGCGTACCTGCAGCGTCTCGTTTTGATGGTTGTGACCGCGGAAGTGGACACAATCATGCACAAGATTCGGACGCGGGTGCTCGATAAGCTTGCCCGCTGCGAGTTACTCGCGGTTGAATCGATTGGTCGCCAACGCTTGTATGCAGCACTCGGTAAGGAAGTTGAGGTGCTGTCGGTCTCGAGTATGCAGCTTGTGACCTCGATTCAAGCATTGTCGCTCGCGATTATTTCGTTAACGTATTTGGCTTTCTTGTCGATAAGTGACTTCGTCCTGATGATCGTTTGGTTGACGCTTGCCATCATGTATCACTTTAAACGCTTCGCTGAGGTGAATCGTGAGGTTCACTATGCGAGCAACTTAGAAAATAAGCTCCAAGATGTGGTCACTGATGTTCTGGACGGCTTTAAAGAAGCCAAGATGGAACGGGTACGTCTGCAGGCGATACGTAACGATGCGGTCACGATCTCATCAGCTGCCTGTGATATACGCGTCAAGACGCAGGCCACCCACGCTCGAGACCTTGTGTTTATCCAAGGCACGTTTTTGCTTCTTTTGGGCGCTATTGTTTTTATCGCGCCTATCGTGACGTCTCGTGCTTCCGCCGATGGTGGTACGCATGCGATTACGGTGATTTTGTTTATGCTTGGCGCGATTTTTGGTGCCGTGGGGAGTGTACCGGCATTAACGACAGCCAATGCTTCTGCTGAAAAAATTACTTCTGTGGAAGCGGAGATTGATGCGCTGTTGGCACGCTCGGCCCGCCGTCAGACGCGTGCGGGTAATGTTGATTCTGTTTGGGTCACTATGCCAAAGCCATCGCAAAGCATCGTAATGAACGGCGTCACGTTCACCCATCGTGATCAGCACGCTGAGCACGGCTTCGTGGTGGGCCCCATTGATCTGAAAATCAATATTGGTGAGATCACTTTTATTACCGGTGGAAATGGCTCGGGTAAGTCGACGTTAATCAAGTTGCTCACCGCTTTATACCCGCCTCAGGCAGGAGTCATCCTGCTGGATGGTCAGCCGATTGCGCCGCACAACGAGCAGGCCTATCGCGATCTATTCGGCACCGTGTTTTCTGACTATCACTTGTTTAGTCGTGGTTACGGGATGCCGGTGCCGACCGCGGCGGTCATCGAAGAGCGGCTTGAGTACTATGGCTTAACCGGCAAGACGCAGTTCAGTGATGGTTGCTTTTGGAATAATGGGCTGTCATCAGGGCAGAGGCGGCGACTCGCGTTGCTGATTGCGCGGTTACAAGACAAGCAGATTTACGTGCTCGATGAATGGGCGGCAGATCAAGATCCGCACTTTCGGGCTAAGTTTTATCATGAAATCTTGCCAGAAATGAAGAGCGAAGGAAAAACGATCATTGCGGTGACGCATGACGATCGATTCTTCAGCGTATGCGATAAACACATTCACATTGAAGGTGGGCGTATTCATGCCAACTAATAAATTAAGTCGCGGGTATCGCTTAGCTATTTATTGGCTCGATGAGCATGCGATCGAAGCCGTCATTTCTGGCGCACTGTTTCTGGTTCTGCTCGTGTACCTATCGCCACGCATTATTATTCAGATTCCAGCAGGTCATGCTGGTGTTGTTTGGAAACGGTTTGCTGGTGGCACGGATCTTAAGCACCCGCCACTGGGTGAGGGCTTGCATCTCGTGCTGCCTTGGAACACCGTCACTCAGTATGACGTGCGCTTGATTAAGGAAACTGAAACATTCGACGTGTTGACAGCTGATGGAATGACCCAGCAGGTGGAGTTGCAGTGGCGCTACCAAGCAGATATGTGCAGCCTTGCCTTTCTGCATAAGTATGCGGGGACTGAGTATGCCGCGAAACTCATCGTGCCAGAACTTGGGTCCCAGTTGCGAACTATCATTGCTGTGCACGGGACGCAAGATCTTTACAATAGCCATCGTGATGAAGTGAAAGATGAAATCATTGCGAAATCCACTCAGCGCCTGAAAGTCTTCGTGATGCGGCCGGAAGATGTGCCGAGCGCAGCCAACATTTGCCCTTACCAGGCTAAGGGCGAAACCGCGTTGCGCTGGGTGTCGATCGAGGATGTGCTGATCAGTAACGTCAAGCTGCCGCAAGGTGTGCAGGATGCCATCGTGTCTAAGAACGCGGCGCGTGAGGCTAACGAGTCGTTTAATTACAAGTTGCTTGAAGCGGCCAAGGAAGCGCAGCGCAAAAAGATCGAAGCGCTCGGGATTCGAGAGTTTCAGAGTATCGTGACCGAAGGAATCACCGACAGTTATCTGCGCTGGAAAGGCATTGATGCGACTGAGAACTTAGCAAAATCCGAAAATGCAAAAATCATCATCATTGGTAATAGCAAGGATGGTTTGCCGTTGATGTTGGGTGGCTTTGAGCCGCCAACAGCGAAAAAGTAAGGTTGTGGGGGGGCTAAGCGTGTTTTCTATGCGTCTGCCTTATTCACCGTCGTGTCGATTTATGGCGCTGCGCCTGTCGGCGTTGGTGTGTTTCTTGTGTCACGCGGGGCTACTTGTCGCGGCACCGAGTAACGTCATTTTGCGGATCGCCTTTTCGGTCGACGTTGGTATTGATTTTCCGAGTGTGCTTGTGCCCCATGTATTGAAACGAGCTAATCTTGAGGGAGTCCAGTACGAATACGATCCGCAGGACAATATAGGGGTCTACTCGGGTACTGGGCCGGACATGGCAGTGGGCGCCGTTGAGACGATGTTCATGTCTTCTGAGGGCGCTGTACGCGCGGTGCAAAGCGGGGATGCTGATGCTGCGATCGTTGCCGGTGATGGTTGTCAGATCACTGACGGCTCAAACGCGGAAAGGACGCTGGCCGCAGGAATGGACCAAGCGAGGCTCGGATCTACGGGAATTGGCATCGTAACGAATCACCACTCGCCACTCGTGAAGCTCAGTTTTGAGCAACTCGCTGATTTATTAAATGGAAAAATAACCAATTTCACGCAATTGGGAGGGCAGCCGTGGCCTATACACTTTGTCTCGAACCCGCTGAAGGACGGAGTGATTCTCGGTTATTTAGGGCGGGGGGTGTCACCCATGCTGGGTATGACAGATTCAGGCGTGGCACGAATCAGCGATAACCAACTGAGAATGGCGCGGGCGAGTTTTATTAAGAGCCTGCACGATGACCCCTATGTAGTGATGGTGCTCATGCCGCCGATTCCATCGAGCTTGAAGGCGCTCGCCATTGGACCGGCAGGAGGGATGGCGCATCGGATGGAGGTGACGGATCTTAATGATGGCGACTACCCATTCACGACGCCTGTCTACGGTTGTTTTTCCAAGCTACCGAAGCGCGGTCGGCGCGGGCTTGAGGCGTTGCGCAACGAAGTCGGTTCTTATAATTTCGCCGCGACGATGCTGGTCAATGGGATGACGCGGGATGAGTTGTCGCTCGTTTCTATTGGTCACTTAGACGGGGCTTCTCTCGAGTGGGATCGTGCGACGTCAACGGCACTGCGGCTCAGCCAATCCATAACCTTTGCTCCAAATTCCACGGAGATTTCGAAAGAGTCTAGAGCCGATATTGATGCGATCGCCAAATTCCTGAAGACGCTTGCCTTTGGTCCTTCTCAAGTCCGTTATGTGGGTTTTGTGGATAGCCAGGGCAATGCATCGGCAGAGGACGCATTGTCAAAAAAACTGGCGGCAGTTGTGGCGAGCGAGCTTAAAAAGCGCGGTTTAAGTCCTGGTCAGATTATTGGTGCGGGGGCAGGGTTTCCACTCGCAGATTCGTTCATGCCGAATCATGAGGCGCGTAATCAGCGAGTTGAGATCTGGATCGTGCCGTAACTATAGATCTTGCAGGGCCGAACGCCCACGCGGTAGTAGCACGCTAAGCGTGTCCGAGCGGGGGCAACGGATCAGTCGGTTGAGTTGTGGTGGTGGACGGGCTCTTAGAAAACTGGACCAGTTAAAGCAGGTCGGTCAGCGGAACCGAACCGGCGTCCGCTCTTAACACCGAGTCCGTCCGCAAG
>CAIKZZ010000015.1 GCA_903832085.1 uncultured Pseudomonadota bacterium
CACGTGAGTGCGTGGCGATGACTGATGCGAAGTGCCCCTGACGTGCGTAGGCCGAGCGAACGGCGCTTGTGTTAACCCAGCAGATGCGTGTTTTGCTCGCGCATCTGGGGCCAAACCAACTTGATTTGAGCGCGGTCTCGGTCCTCTAGTGCGCTACTTGCTCGCGAATGAGCGAGGCGTACATGAGGTTCAAGAAATCGGTCTCAGTACGCTGCGGGGCAGTATTTCCACTGCGATCAATTTGTGTCAGGCACACAGCGACTAAGCCGGTTTTCGGGCTAGCAACCCAGTGTGTTCCCCACACGCCGCCCCAGCTGAAGTCTCCTGCGTAACTCGCATGTAACGAGTGCCGACCATCAAGTTGTACGCCCACACCCAAGCCATAGCCTAGACCGATGGAGTCGGCGCCCCAGTATTTGTGCATCGCATCGTCTGGTACTTGGTTTTGGGTCATCAGTGCCACTGTTGCAGGCGATAAGTATTCATGGCCCTCGAATGTGCCGCCATTAGCAAGCATTTGTGCGAAGCGCAGATAGTCACCCGCCGTTGAAAGGAGGCCACCGCCGCCAGAGGGCCAGCGATGCGCATCCGTCACATCACCCACCAGTCGAGATAGGTCGCTTGGAGTGAGCGTGCCCTCCGGTGTGTGCTTATAAACAGTCGCAACCTGCGCTTTTTCGCTCGGCGCAACATAAAAACCAGTGGAGTTCATGCCCAGTGGCCTAAAGATTTCTGTCGCAAGAAATTGATCAAAGGGTACACCGGCAATGACTTCGACTAAACGTCCAAGCACATCATCGGAAAAACTGTAACGCCAGTCCTCGCCTGGATGGAAGTAAAGCGGGAGCGCCGCAATTTTCTGTACGACCTCAGCAAGTTCAGTGGCCGGCGTGATTTCAAGAGTGCCGTAGGCACGGCCCAGTGGAGTCTTCGGGTCAAAGACATAGCCGAGGCCGCTGGAATGCGTCAACAAATCACGGATGGTGATTTCCCGATGTGCTGAATCGGTCAGAAAGTTATTGTTGGCGTCGAGTCCAATGAACACCTTTGGATGCGCAAACTCTGGCAAAAACCGTGAGATGGGATCGTCTAGATGAAACTTCCCCTGCTCATACAGCATCAATATTGCGACCGACGTGATGGGCTTGGTCATGCTCGCGATGCGAAAGCGCGTGGTCAGGCTCATGGGAACATGATGCTCAATATCTTGCTGTCCAACCGCATTGGCATAGACCAGCTTCCCGTCGCGGGCAACCATCATGACGTAGCCGGCCGCTGCTTGGATCTCGGCTTCATGTGCGAAGTGGGTGGTGAGGCGTGCGAGGCGGGCGCTCGATACGCCGACCGTCTCGGGTTTCGCTTGGGGAAGGGGTGATTGTGAGGCGTCATGTGCGCCGCTTTGGGCCGACGCCAGCACCAGCCAACCCGTCAGTACAATCAAATTTAGCCGCATGGACTCTGCTCCTCGATCTGGGAGGATAATTTTGGCGCGTTACGTGCCTTAATGTAAGGGTAGCCGCCTTTTTTTTGGGACCCAACGGTCTATTTGATGGCGCACGGCGTTGCTGCGGTCACTGTGCGGGGGTATTCATCGAATGGGCGCCCTAAAAAGCCACGTCGCCATGTGCCGGGCTGCGGTATCCTGAGCGTATCTAGGGGCCGATCAGGCTAAAGAGAAAACGTTTGCCCGGGCCACTGCTTATGTCTGAGCCTAATTCCAGTAGCAAGCACGCAGTAGAGCCATCCGTAAGCGCTGTCGCCACCGTGTCGGTGGAGCGCTGGGAGTCTGGTCGCATTACTCGCGTCAGTGATCAAGTCGCCGAAGAGCGCGCCGTTGCATTTAAATACTTAGGCGTCCCTCATGTGGTGATGCTGGCCACGCCCGCAGACCTCGAAGATATGGCCGTGGGCTTTACCCTGACCGAGGCGTTGGTCGCCTCTGCTCAAGAAATCCGTCAGGTTAGAGTGACAGTGACCGATGAGGCGATTGAGGTCGATCTGGTCATTACGGCGGAGCGCTTTGCGGCGCTGCTGACGCGTCACCGGAATTTGACCGGACGCACTGGCTGTGGAATGTGTGGAGCCGAGACGCTTGCCGATGCGATTCGTGAGCCGCCGACACTGATCGGCTCACTACGCATTTCCGCTGAACACGTACACGTGTTGCTGGAGGAGCTCACCTCTGGTCAGTTGCATAACGCAGGTACTGGTAGTTTGCATGCGGCTGCTTGGGTCGTGCCTACAGTCGGCATCGTACTCGTCCGCGAAGATGTCGGTCGCCATAATGCACTCGATAAGCTCATCGGGGCTCTGATACGCCAGGGGCATGATCTGACTAAGGGTTATGTCATTATCACAAGCCGCGCAAGTTACGAGATTGTGCAAAAGGCAGCCACCGTCGGTATTGCGGCGATCGTTGCGGTGTCGGCGCCCACAGCATTTGCGATCCGAGCAGCGACAGAGTTTGGTGTCACTCTTGTGGGTTTCGCCAGACGAGATCGCCACGTGGTCTATGCCCATGGCGAGCGCATGATTCCGTGATCAAGCTTATGCATCGCTGTTTTTCCTTATGAAATTACGCATAAAAGGCAACACGTTGCGCGTTCGTTTGAGTGATCGCGAGCTCAGCCAATTGGTCAATTCGGGGGTGGTTGCCGACATGACCCAGTTCCCGGAGGGCGCTGTACTGCGCACCGAGCTCGTCACGTTGTTAGAGGCACCTGCGATCAGTGTCACTTATAGGCAAGACTTGATACGTATCAGCTTGCCTGAGCGCTCCGCCCAAGAGTGGATCGAATCAGCCATCGAAGAGCTTAAAGCGGTGGTGTCCGTGGATGGTGGCACGCTACATGTCAGTCTTGAAAAAGATCTCGACCGAGCTGAATGAGAATAAGGTTCTTCGGGGAGCCGGTGCATGTCATTACACTTAGCTGAGCGGCTGTCTGACATGCCAAAGACTATTTAGATTTTGCTGTAGTTCCGTATATTTGAAGCCGTCATATGTGCTTGACCCGAATCGCCATTCGCACCTTTGCAGAGTGTTAGCGCTCGCAGTCCAAATAAGCTAAGGGCGTTTATTTATTACTAGGCGACTATCAAGCGGATACCTTTCTCGGAAATCCTGTCCAGACTTTGTTCTTGTAGTCGTAGAGTTTGCAGGCTCTGACGGAATTGAGATAGGTGCGCATGGATAGTTCGATGATCGGGATATCGGGCACGATTGCTGCGAGGGCTGCTTGAGCAGACTTCAGTCGGTACAGTGGGATGCGCGCATCGAGATGGTGGGCTGCATGCTCCATGATGTTATGCAGGAAAATATTCCACCCGGCATGAACGTGATAACGAACTGTTCCATGCAGCATGCCTTGTTCACGCATCCATGTTGTTTTGTCCGCGTACCAAACGACATCAGGATTGGTGTGATGTAGGTACACCACAAAACCGACGACCCAGATCCAGATTAGAAAGGGGACTAAGGCTCCCACGGTGAGCGTCAGCAGAGTGTGTAGGATGCCCATCGGTGCGCTTAAGCCAATGATCCAACCGACCCACAGGCTTGCAAAGCCAGTCACGAGTAGCGAATCGAGCGTGAACTCTGACCGTTGTCCGGGTGCGCTGTCACGTTTAGGAAAATATAGGCG
The DNA here is from genome assembly GCA_903832085.1 of uncultured Pseudomonadota bacterium. Taxonomy (GTDB): domain Bacteria; phylum Pseudomonadota; class Gammaproteobacteria; order Steroidobacterales; family Steroidobacteraceae; genus CAIKZZ01. Next base: position 3,642 of record CAIKZZ010000015.1, read on the forward strand.
GCGCCACCAGATTTCTATCAGGTAGTAGGGGAGTGGTCCGATTGCGCTGCGATACACGCGCTCGAGCCATTGCCGGGATGGGGAGAGCTTCTCATACTCTGCTTGATCCAGTGGCTGCCAGACGAAGTCACGACCTTTCAGATTGTTAAAGCCATGGTGTACAACATTGTGACCGACACGCCACAGCGAATAGGGTGTGAGTGATGGTAAAAATGCGATGCGGCCCATGACCTTGTTGAGTGTGGCGCTGCCAGTCAGGCTGCCATGGCAGGCATCGTGGCCTACAATGAAAAGTCGTATGATGGCCGCTGTTGTTAACAGCCCGCCGAGCAGCTGCAAGGCAATGCTTGGAGTTTTTAAGACGAGGTACTGACCTAAGAAAAACAGCACAAGGTCGCTGAGCAACAGGACGAATGCCATCGTTGTCGATGGAGCGTGATGTGCGCTTAAACGATCGCGTAGCTCGGCAATGCTCAGTGGCTTCGTGTTTTCTAGGGTAGGGGTGGTCTGCATAATTGAGTGGAGTCTTTGATGATTAGTCGGCGGTGATGTAATGATTATCGCTGAGTCAGAGCGCAAAGTGCTGGACCTTATGTGACATTTTGATTTAAGGAGAAATACCTTGACTTCCGGAAATCCTATGTACCGTCTCTACTACGCGCCGGGTGCAGCGAGCTTCGTAGTCCATTGGGTGTTGCTTGAAATCGGCGCGCCACACGAATTGATAGCGGTCGATTTGGCCGGTGGCCAACAAAAAACAGCCGAATATCTGCGCTTGAATCCAGTGGGAGTTGTGCCCACCTTGATTGTCGAGGGTGCGCCGCTGTTTGAGAGTAGCGCTTTGGCTATGCTGCTCGCGGCCCGTCATCCAGGCTCCGGTCTTTTGCCTGTTGCCGGCACCCGCGCAGCCGATTTGAACTATCAGTGGTTATTTCATCTGGCCAACAGCGTGCAACCTGCATTTCGTCATTGGTTTCATCCAGAAGATGCGGCTAGTGCGGATTGTGGTGACTCGGTGAAAGAGTCTGCGCGGGGTCATATAGAGGCTGCTTGGGGACGGCTTGATGCGCTCCTAGGGACGCAGGAGTTTTTGACTGGCTCCCAGCCGGCTATTGCTGACTTTATGGCGGTCATGTTGGCGCGTTGGTCGCGCAACATGCCGCGGCCAGCCACGACGTGGCCGAAATTAGCTGCCTATATTGGACGCATGAAAGCGCGGCCAACCTTTGCTGAATTAAATCGTCGTGAGGGGCTGACCGAATGGCTGTGATTGGTCCGTGGGAAGACGTCGCATTGCAACTGGAGACGGAGCGTCTCATTTTGCGTCCGCCACAGCTCGAGGACTTCGATGCCTTTGCCGACTGCGCGGCGGATCCATTGGCGACAGAGTTTATCGGCGGCCCAAAGTCGCGCCCCGAAGCTTGGCGGGCGTTCATGACGGTTGCAGGCTCTTGGTCCTTGCATGGGTTTGCGATGTTCTCCGCCTTTGAAAAATCGACCGGTCGTTGGGTGGGGCGAATGGGTCCTTGGCGGCCTGAGGGTTGGCCCGGGAATGAGGTGGGTTGGGGTCTTGCAAAGGCGGCTGAAGGCAAGTCGTATGCCTACGAGGGTACAGTTGCCGCAATCGACTGGGCATTTGCCGAGTTAGGTTGGAGCGAGATCATTCACTGTATTGATAGCGGTAACGTCAGGTCCGAGGCCCTAGCACGTCGCTTGGGCTCCCGCGTACTGCGTCGTCAGTTGCTGCCACCGCCAGTCGTTAAGGAAATTACGGTCTGGGGTCAGAGCAAAGAGGAGTGGGAGCGCGGTGCCGCTCAGCGTGCCATGGCTTTGCAGGCACGCTGAGCGGATAAGGTGGCATCAGGCGGTGGGCGCGTCTTTGCCTCGACGCAACAGAAAGTACGCGGCCAGTGTTAGCGCAACCGAAATGGCGCTGGCCCACAACTCGTCGATGTGCTCCGGCGAGGTCGCCATCGCCACAAGCACGCAACCCATGGCGCCGATGGCCAGATAGCTTGCCCAAGGAAAAAGCCACATTTTGAGCGTCGGTTGTGGAATTCCTGCTCGCTCACGTGCAAAGCGCAGCCGCACATGAGAGATCGCAATCATCATATAAATCAGTACGATCAGCGCACCCGAGGCGTTTACCAAAAACGCAAACACACGATCGGGCGAGGCTTCGCGCAGCCAGATGCCAGCAAACCCTGCGATGCTGCCGAGCATGACTGAGCGGGCAGGTACGCGCCGCGCATTTGTTTTGATGAGCCAGCGAGGCGCATCGCCTTTTTCCGCAAGTACAAATAGTACGCGGGAGGCCACATAAAACGCTGAATTAAGGCAGGACAACACCGCCGTCAGGATGATCGCGCTCATTATTGTGCTAGCCAGAGGAATGTTCATCGCATCAAGCGCGAGTGTGAACGGTGAGGCTGGTGGTTTGATAATGCGCCAGTCGATGACGCTGACAATCAGAAAAATAGACAGGATATAAAAGATCACGATGCGCCAGATTACACTGGAGGTCATGTTGGCTACAGCTTTCGCGGGCTCCGCTGATTCTGCGGCCGCAACCGTGACAATCTCAGCGCCCATCATGGTGAAGAACACCGTGGTGACCGCAGCAAAAATTGCACCAATCCCATGCGGTGCGAAGCCACCGTTGTTCACTAGATTGCCAAAAGTGAGACCTTGGTGTGAAGTGATTCCAAACGCAAACGCGGCACATAGTGCAATAAAGACAATGATTGCCGCGATCTTGATTGATGAGAACCAAAATTCAAATTCGCCGTAGGAGCGTGCCGACATCAGATTCACAAAGGTCATCAATGCCATCAATATCGAGCCAATCGCCCAAGCTGGATAAGGCAGCCAGTGAGTCAAGATACCAGCACCAGCCATGGCTTCAATTGGTATGACGATGACCCAGAAGTACCAGTAGAGCCAGCCCACCGAGAAGCCTGCCCAGTTGCCGAGTCCTTCGCGGGTGAATTCGGTGAAGGAGCGGACTTTGGGCATCGCCACGGCCATCTCACCCAGCATGCGCATGATGAGCAGCAGTAAAGTGCCAGTGATTGCGTAGGTGAAGATGACGGCGGGACCGACCGCAGAGATGGCCGCACCGCTCACGACAAATAGGCCTGCACCGATGATGCCGCCGATGGTAATCATCGAGACATGTCGTGGCCGTAAGGAGCGGCTTAGGGCATGGTCGTCCGCCGCCGTGGTGGTGGTTGGTTGGTTCATCGGTCTACTCCCCCAAACGATGATTCGGTCAGTGAAGCCTACACAATGCCGGGCCACTTAGGGGGCATCGGCCTACAATAGGCTGCCTTAGGGGAGCTGAGCGCTGTTTAGGGGCGCCGATTAAAGAGGGGTGTGCCGTGGTGCCGATGCAGGATCCAACATTTGATGACGTGGCTGCTGCCGCAATTCGCATCGCGCCCTATGTACGGACCACGCCCTTACTCGTAATGGACGGTCTATCGCAGCGCCTAGGCTTCCCGATCGAGTGCAAATGTGAGAATTTACAGGTCGTCGGGGCTTTTAAAGCGCGTGGTGCAGCCAACGCGGTTTACGCGTTGCCAGAGCCTGTCGCAACCCGCGGTGTGGCCACGCACTCCTCTGGCAACCATGCGGCAGCGCTTGCCCGGGCTGCCAAACTCCGCGGCATCCCCGCATATATCGTGATGCCTAAGGGGGCGCCCCGTATTAAGCGGGCGGCGGTTGAGGCCTTTGGTGGGCAGGTGCTCGAGTGCGAGCCGACGCTCGCGGCGCGGGAGGCCGCGGCAGAGACCATTGTGGCGCGTACAGGCGCGACGCTCGTGCATCCTTATGACGATCCCTACGTGATTGCGGGGCAAGGGACGGTGGCTCTGGAAATCGCCAGCGTGCGCGAAGGCCCCGATGTGATCCTCGTGCCGGTTGGTGGCGGGGGGCTGTTGGCGGGTACTGCGCTTACTGTGCGGCGCTTGTGGCCCCACACTCGCATTGTGGGTGTGGAGCCGAGTGGGGCGGATGATGCGTTTCGATCGTTTAGCTCGGGCGAGTTGCAGGCGCAAACAAATCCCCAAACGATTGCTGATGGGTTGCGCGGCGCATTGTCTGCACGCACTCTGCGCATGGCGCGTGCTCATGTTGATGCCATCGTAACGGTCTCAGAAGAGGCCATTATTGCAGCAATGCGTCTGTTGTTTGAGCAGTCAAAGCTCGTTATTGAGCCCTCCGGTGCCGTGACTGTGGCGGCGCTCCTTGAAGGAAAGGTGGTAGGCCGAAGTGCCATCGTGATTTTGTCCGGTGGCAATGTGGATCTTGATACGCTGCCCTGGTAGCGAGCGATAGGTAATTGGCGCCGTTCTCTAGGCATAACTCCAGATAGGCGTTTGAGCAGTTGCTCCGTAGCCTGATTTCATTAAAGTCAGGAGGCGTATCGTGCGAGTGCCTACACATATACTGGTTGCCATATCCGATCCATCTCTCGCTGCATCGCCTGCTGTGGACCGTGCGGCGAGCATTGCAGAGAAGACCGGCGCCACGTTGACTCTATTTCACAGCCTGTACAGTCCCTATGTGGCGGGTGAGCAGTTTTACAAGCCTATTGAGCTGCAGCACGATATTGAGCATATCGTAAATATTAAAAAGCGTGCGCTTGAGCGTCTTAGTCAGCCGCTTATAGCCCGTGGAATCAACGCGCATGTCCGCTGTCGTTGGGATTATCCAGTATTTGAAAGTATTGTCCGAGAAGTGATACGCGAGAAGATTGATTTATTGGTTATCGATAGTCATCGACATAGCCGTGCGCTGCGGTTAGTTCTAAGTAACACAGATTGGCAGCTAATCCGCTTATGTCCTTGTCCGCTCCTAATCGTTAAGAGCGCGAAGCCGTACCGATCACCCAATATCATTGCGTCAATCGACCCACTACATTCGCATGCAAAACCAGCAGATCTTGACGTGAGGCTGCTCGATGCAGGGGTTTTTTTTGAGCAACTTTTTAATGGCAAGTTACATGCTGCGCACTGTTACCTTGAGGCGCTGCCATTTGCGATCGGTTTTCCCATAGCTGGTCTGCCATTAGCTGCCGTAGTTGGTGGAGATATTGGTCGTATTCGTGACGCGTTTCTGGCTGAGACAAAATCATATCGACTGACGGATGCTCAGCAGCATTTGCGCCCAGGCGATGTAGTGCAATCATTGCCTGAGCTGGTAAACGAGTTAGACGCGCAGCTTGTGGTCATGGGGGCCGTGTCGCGCAGCGCTCTTAAGCGGCTGTTTATCGGACACTCCGCCGAGCAAGTCATCGATCAGTTAAATTGTGATGTGCTAATCATCAAGCCAGACAATTTTGTCACCACAGTTCCTGCATCGGCAACCATTAGGCCCGTGATGTTGCCTTCCCTATAAATTTGTATTTATGCAGTTAACTACGCTGGCAACGCTATTCGTCGTTGACGTCGTCGGCCTCGATTGAGTCTTGGAGTTGACTCGCCAGTTCATCAACGGGCGTGCGCCAGTCCCGTGGGTGGCTTTCTACCGGTGCCTCGTAGCCAAGATCGTCTCTGTTGAGTGAGTCTACCGAGCCGGTCCAGTCCTCTGGGGCTTCCACCGTGCGAAGCGCCATTTGCGACCATCCCTCAAGATCAATCTCGTCGATTGAGCCATCAAAGTCCTGCATTTCTATCAGGGACTGATTTTCATCAATGGCAACGACTTGGAATAGTTCGCCTTTGTCGCGATGGGCGTACCATTGGCCTACAACGGCAACAATTTTGAGTGTCATGGCGATCGCCCGATAGCGCCCTAGGTTGGGCCCTGCCACTATACGAGCAGATCCGCGCACTCCCTGTACGCACAAGTGCGGATGGTTCGGCAGAAGGGCGATTAAAAAAATCGCGCCTAGCTGTGCTTCGGCCAGTCCTGTTACCGGGTAATTTGTAATATATTGCTGCTATTGAGTCATTTGCGCTCGGCGCTGTCATACAGCGCAGTTTGAACCGGTGAGTGTCTGCGGCTTACACTGTGTATGGCCCAGTGATGGAAATTTCGAAAAATAGAGATGTGGACCATGACGGAACTGACATTGGCTGCGGTACAGATGGAATGTGGCTGGGATCGCGCCGCCAATATCGCGACTGCAGATCGTCTCGTGCGCCAAGCGGCAACTGAAGGTGCTCGCATTATCTTGTTGCCGGAGTTGTTTGAAACCCCATACTTTTGCAAAGATCATGCCTATCGCTATTTCGAATTAGCGACGCGGATTGAGGACAATCAGGCTGTGCGCCACTTTGCTGCTGTAGCAGCCGAGTTAGCCGTTGTGTTGCCGATCTCCATCTTCGAGCGTGCTGGCAACAACTATTTTAATACGCTTGTGATGCTAGATGCTGACGGGTCGATGCTAGGAATCTATCGTAAAAGCCATATTCCGGAAGGTCCCGGCTATCACGAAAAATTTTACTTCGCGCCCGGGGATACAGGTTTTCGGGTGTGGCAGACACGTTATGGTTCCGTAGGCGTTGGTGTTTGCTGGGATCAGTGGTTTCCAGAGGCCGCACGCGCGATGGCATTGCTCGGTGCTGAGTTGCTGCTGTATCCAACCGCTATAGGCTCAGAGCCTCAAGACCCGAGTCTTGATTCAAAAGATCACTGGACTCGCACCATGCAGGGCCACGCGGCTGCCAACATCATGCCACTTGTGGCAGCAAATCGCTTTGGGTTCGAGCAAGGCGATACAAATGCTCTTACATTTTACGGCTCATCATTTATTGCGGGGCATACTGGCGAACTGTTGGCTGTCGCGCCGCGTCTTGGTGAAGCAGTGCTCGTGCACACGGTTGACCTGAATGCGATAAGAAAGTATCGGCATTACTGGGGTGTCTACCGCGATAGACGCCCGGATTTGTATGGCGCGCTGACGACACTGGATGCGCTGCAGGCTACGCGTGGGCGGTCGGTTTGAGCGAGGCTCTGGGCCTTAGCCGTGGGCTAGTCTGTATTGATCTTGAAACGACCGGCGGTAATGCCGCGTGGAGCCGCATTATTGAGATCGGTCTTGTCGAGATCGATGAAGATGGTGCCGAGCGCGAGTGGTCAACTCTCGTTAATCCTGGTGTGCGGATCCCATCTCAAATAGAAACATTTACTGGCATTACCAACGCCATGGTGAGCGATGCCCCACCATTCGAGGCCGTTTATCGGGAACTGCTGCAACGTCTCCATGGACGCTTGTTTGTCGCGCATAATGCACGCTTTGACTACGGCTTCGTGCGCGCGGAGCTCGCTCGTATTGGCGTGAACTACACGTCTAAGGTGCTGTGTACCGTTAAGCTCTCGCGCCGCCTATTCCCAAAGGAGCCACGCCACAACTTAGATGCTGTCATGCGTAGGCACGATATTGTCTGCAGCATGCGGCATCGTGCGCTCGGTGACGCGCGGGTACTACGTGATTTATTGAATGTTTGGCGCGCAACCATCGCGCCTCACGTCATAGCTGACACGGTCGACCGCCTATTGCAGGAAACACCGCTACCACCGCAGTTGCCTGCATCGTTGGCGGATGATTTACCTGACACCCCAGGAATCTATCGATTTTTCGGTAGTGATAATACGCTTTTGTATATTGGCAAAAGTCAGCGTATTCGTAGCCGCGTGTTAGAGCATTTTGCGGCAGCTCATCGCTCTGCGTCGGAGCGCAGGCTGGCAACGCAAGTGGAGCGTGTGACCTGGAACGAAACGGCGGGCGAGTTGGGCGCGCTTTTGCGTGAGGCGCGGGCCGTCAAGACCGAAAAACCAGTGCACAACCGTCAGCTCAGAGACTCTGGCGGTTCATGGACAGTGAGGTTAAAGGCATGCCCTGATCTGCCATCACAAATCGACGTCGTCATGATCGATGCGTTGACGGCAGAGGAGCAGACGGAGGTCTACGGTCTTTTTCGTGATGCCAAAGCGGCGGGTCGTACGGTGGATGAATTGGTGCGTGCCCATGATTTATGTGCTCGGGTGCTAGGGCGCGAGCGGGGCGCAGGCGTAGGGACGGGTGTAGGGTCTTGCTTTGCTTATCAGCTCAAGCGCTGTCGGGGCGCCTGCATGGGTCTTGAATCTGCCATATTGCACGACACGCGTACGCGCCTTGCGTTTGCTCCATCACGGCTTAAGTCTTGGCCGTATCCGGCGCGCATTGCGGTCATTGAGCGCGATTGGCGCGGCGAGCAGGATGTTCACGTTCTGGGCCAGTGGCGCTACTACGGTACCGTCCGCGACCTTGACGAGGCGCATGCTCTGATAGCCGATTCGGTCGAGTTTGATGCCGATATTTACCGCATACTAAAGCGCTTTTTGAATGCCCCTGGGGCCGCCACACTCGTCGAGCTTTAGTTATGCACCAATTTTTAGCCACCACCCCCACGGGATCCGCCGACTTGCTGGCAGCTGAGCTTTTGCAAGCCGGCGCCAGCGAGATACGCGAGCGTCCTTGGGGGGTGTCATTTACCGCGCCTTTGCAGCTTGGTTATTGGGCGTGCTTGTGGTCGCGTGTGGCGAGTCGGGTGCTGCTACGGCTTGCTGAAGGTCCGGCTGCAACTCCTGAGGAGCTGTATGCCACAGCTAGCACGATCGATTGGACGATGCATCTAAGTCCTACCGCGACACTTGCTGTGGATTTTGATACCTCGCGGTCTGCGATGACGCACACGCGCTATGGCGCCTTGAAGGTGAAAGATGCCATCGTGGATCAGTTGCGTGAGCGGCGCGGCGTTCGACCTGATATCGATACCAGTCAGCCAAGCGTGCGGGTGAGCGTGAGCGTGATTCGTGATCATGCGACCTTCTTTATCGATCTGTCGGGCGAGAGTTTGCACCGACGAGGCTGGCGTGGTGATGGCGTCGCGGCCCCGATGAAGGAGAACCTCGCGGCGGCGTTGCTCTTGCGCTGTGGTTGGCCAGAGATTGCTGCTGCCGGTGGCGGATTTAGCGATCCGATGTGTGGCTCAGGGACTTTGCCGATTGAAGCGGCCCTGATTGCAGCGGATCGGGCGCCTGGTTTGCATCGCACCTATTTTGGTTTTTTGGGTTGGGCTGGGCACGATGCGGCGGCGTGGGAGGCTTTAAAGGCTGAGGCGCACGAGCGTGCGCAAGCCTCCAGCTATCCTGCGGGACTTATTTTGGGCAGTGATCACGATCCACGCGCTGTTGAGATCGCGCGCTCATCGGTCGTTTTAGCGGGCGTAGATGACTTGGTGCGCATTGATCTGAAGCCACTGGTACAAGCGCGTCCCCCAGGACAGCGCGCTACCGGGCTTGTGTTGGTGAATCCTCCATATGGCGAGCGCCTCGGTGAGTACGACGGGTTGCGTGGGCTCTATGCTGAGCTTGGGCTGGTCTTAAAAGAGCGGTTTGTGGGTTGGCACGCTGGAGTGTTGACTGGAAATCCAGCGCTGTGCCGTGAATTAAAGATTGAGGCGCGGCGTACGCACAAACTGTTCAATGGTCCCATTGAAGTGCAGTTGCTGCGCTTCTTAGTCACGGCTGAGCACTTTAGTCGGGAGCATCGGCCGGGCCACTTGCCGCCCGTGGATAGTGCTCGACGCGACTCTCCAGGCGCGCAGATGTTTGCGAATCGATTACGCAAGAATATGGACTCGCTGGGCAAATGGGCGCGCCGTGAATCCGTACAGTGCTTTCGTGTCTACGATGCCGATATGCCCGAATATGCATTTGCGATTGATATTTACGCCAATACAGAAAATGGTCGTTATGCCTGCGTGCAAGAGTATGCGGCGCCGCCGACCGTGGCTGAGGAGCGTGTACGTACACGGCGTGCTGAAGCAGTCTCGGTGCTGCCTGACGTATTGGGTCTTCCTGATGATTTCATTTGGTTTCGGACTCGCAAGAAACAGCGGGGTACAGACCAATACCGCAAAGTTGCCTCTGAGCAAGAGTTCTATGAGGTCACGGAAAGTGGTTTACGCTTTTTGGTTAACTTTGATGATTATCTCGATACAGGAATTTTTTTGGATCATCGTTTGACGCGTCAGCGCATCAAGCAGTTAGCGCCAGGGTGCCGTTTCTTAAACCTCTTTGGTTATACAGGGACTGCCTCTGTGTACGCAGCGGCCGGTGGCGCTGTATCGACTACTACAGTCGACTTATCGCGTGCTTATCTCGATTGGGCAGGACGCAATTTGATGCTCAACGAGTTCAAAGGTCGCGACCAAGTGTTGGTGCAAGCGGATGTGCTTGATTGGTTGCGCACGGCGCCTGAGGCCGGTTGGGACCTGATCTTTTTAGATCCGCCGACGTTTTCGAACTCGAAGAAGATGGATGGCACACTCGATGTGCAGCGCGACCACGTGGATTTGTTACGCGCTACCATGCGTTTATTGGCGCCCGGTGGCACGCTACTGTTTTCGACCAATTACACGCGTTTTGTCATGGATGGCACGGCGTTGCCTGGCGTGGTCGTGCAGGACATTTCAAAAAGCACCATTCCGAAGGATTACGAGCGTCACCCACGCATCCACCGCGCCTACTTGCTAACCCACGGCTAGGCGCTGATGGGGTGGCCTCGGACTTTGAGGTTTATCGCGGGTTTGGCTGCAAGTCGTAATTCCAAAGATTTAAAAAATCCATAAATAACATATAGTTATATTAAAAACTTGAGTCGTTTGGGTGATAACGTCAGGACGCCAAGGCCTCCAACGTGGTTAAATCAGCGTTCTTAAGGAACCCGCCTGATGCTTCGGTCGGGTAATTCATCGAATCACCATGCGATCACGCAAGCCAATCATTGGTATCCCGGCTGATAGGCGCCTGTTAGGCAGCCATTGGTTTCATTGCGTGGGTGAGAAATACGTCAACGCAATCCTTGATGCCGCTGATGCCATTCCATTGCTGGTGCCTTCGCTGGGTGACCGTCTGGAGCTCGCGGAGCTTATCGAGCGCTGTGATGGTTTCTTTTTGACCGGTAGCCCATCTAATGTCGAGCCACACCACTACAAAGGGCCCAGCAGCGCACAGGGTACCTTGCACGACTCCCATCGTGATGCAACCACGCTACCGTTAATTCCCCTGACAGTTCAGGCGGGGCTCCCCTTGTTCGCCGTCTGTAGGGGATTCCAAGAGATGAATGTGGCCTATGGCGGCACTTTGCACCAGAAGCTGCATGAGATTCCAGGCTTTATGTCTCATAAGGAAGATGCGACACAAAGTTTAGACGTGCAGTACGGGCCTGCGCACGAGGTCATGCTGACGCCAGGTGGTGTGCTTGCGGACATGGCGGGTGCGAGCCGTGTGTCGGTGAACTCGCTGCACTCTCAAGGCATCGATCGACTGGGTGTGGGACTGACCGCTGAGGCTCGTGCACCTGATGGTGTGATCGAAGCGATCCGAGTAACCAATGCGCCGGCTTTCGCTATTGGTGTCCAATGGCACCCTGAGTGGCAGGTGCTTGAAAATCCATTTTCCAAAACTTTATTTGCAGAGTTTGGTGCTGCTGCGAAAAAGCGTGCGCTCAGCATTGCTGGGCGTTAGATGATTTATAGGTGATTTCATGTCTACTAGTCCAATTCGGCAGTTTCTTAAAGACAACGGTATTTCAGAGGTGGAGGCCATCATCCCTGATATGGCGGGTGTGGCCCGCGGCAAGGTGGTCCCAGCCGAGAAGTATGTGGAAGAGGAGGGCATGCGGTTGCCTGAGTCCATCTTTCTGCAGACCGTTACGGGCGAATTTCCGCGAGATGAAAGTTCAATCAGCCCATCAGAGATTGACATCGTCCTGAAGGCCGATCCGAAAACGATTCGTGTGGTTCCTTGGGCGGCTGAGCCCACAGCTCAAGTGATCCATGATTGCTTTTATGGTGACGGTCGGCCCGTACCAATGGCGCCACGGTATGTGCTGCGTCGGGTCTTGGATTTATACGCGGCTCATGGCTGGGAGCCGGTTATCGCTCCTGAGCTTGAGTTCTTTCTGGTCGAACCAAATCTTGATTCTGACTACCCACTTAAGCCGCCGGTCGGCCGGTCAGGGCGCCCGGAAATTGGTCGTCAAAGCTACTCCATCGCCGCAGTTAACGAGTTTGATCCGCTGTTCGACGATGTGTATGCGTTTTGCGAGGCGCAGGAAATCGAGATTGACACCCTCATTCACGAAGCAGGCGCGGCGCAGATGGAAATCAACCTGCTGCACGGTGATGCTATGAATCTTGCAGATCAGGCATTCATGTTCAAGCGCACGGCGCGTGAAGCGGCGCTGCGTCATAAGATGTACGCGACATTCATGGCTAAGCCACATGCGAAGGAGCCTGGAAGCGCGATGCATTTGCACCAAAGCATCGTCGATTCTAAGACTCGACAAAATATCTTTAGCGCTCCCGACGGCTCGCCAACAACGCTTTTTTTCGCACATATCGCTGGGTTGCAGCGCTACTTGCCTGCAGCGATGTCGTTATTTGCTCCGAATGTGAATAGCTATCGACGAACCATGCCTCACAATTCGGCGCCCATCAATGTGCATTGGGGCTATGACAACCGTACAGCCGGGCTCCGGATACCTATGTCCGGACCTGTCGCCCGCCGCGTAGAAAATCGCTTGGGTGGCGCTGATGCGAATTCATATCTGGCGATGGCGGCATCGCTCGCTTGTGGCTATCTTGGGATGGTTGAGAGTTTAAAGCCGACAGAACCAATCACTGGTAGCGCTTATGATTTGCCTTTCCAGTTACCGCGAACCCTGGCGGAGGCGCTACGGCTGTTAAGTGAGTGTCGGCCATTGCTGGATATTTTTGGGGATCGGTTTGTGTCGGCCTACTCGGCGGTTAAAGAGAGTGAGCACGAGGCTTTTTTGCAGGTGATCTCTGCGTGGGAACGCGAGCATTTGCTGCTTAACGTGTAAATGTAGTCAAGCATTTCTGATGAAGGCATGAAGTTAATGATTTGTTCTGTGCGGCTGCGCCACGTGGCGGTGATTTGGAGCATTTCGTTGCTTGCGAGTGTGGGTCTCGCTGGGTGCCATGCTAATGCTCCGGCTGTTAAGCAAAACCCAGTCATTGGGCCAGAAGAGAAGGTATTAAACGTCCTTAACTGGTCTGATTACATTGCGCCCGGTACATTGGAACAGTTCGAAAAAGAAACCGGTATCAAGGTTAACTATGATTTTTTTGACAGCAACGAGGTACTGGAGACAAAACTACTGACAGGGCGTACCGGTTACGACATCGTGGTACCTAGTGATTATTTTTTGGAGCGGCAGTTAAAGCTCGGAGTGTACTTACCGCTCGACCTGAATAAGCTGCCGAACTATGTCAATCTTGATCCTGCCGTCATGCGAGCGCTAGAAGGGCACGATCCCGGAAATCGTTATGGTGTGCCGTACCTGAGTGTATTAACGGGCATCGGTTATAACGTCGATATGGTGAAAAAAGCTCTTGGTGATACTCCTCTAGATAGTTGGGCGATGATTTTTGATCCTAAGAATGCCGCGAAATTGAAGAACTGCGGTATTTCGATGCTGGACCAGCAGGCAGAGGTGCTGTTTTCGGCAAAACTATGGCTGGGCCTTGCAAATAATGCTGAGGGTCTCGATGGTTTGGCAGCAGCGGAAGCAATGCTACAGAAAGTACGCCCCTACGTACGTTACTTCCACAGCTCGCAATATATTAATGATTTGGCGAATGGCGAGACTTGTATCGCCTTAGGCTGGAGCGGCGACGTTTTACAGGCGCGTGATCGTGCGAATGAGGCGGGTAAGGGCGTGCGCATCGATTTTGTTGATCCTAAAGAAGGCGTACTGCGCACCTTTGACATGTTGGCAATTCCAGCCGATGCGCCGCATCCTGATAATGCTCACAAGTTCATCAATTTTATCCTGCGAGCCGATATCTCGGCTGAAATCTCCCGTTTTCGAAAGTACCCATCAGCAAATCTAGCAGCGCTTAAGTTACTCGAACCACAATTCTTGATGGATCCGATCATGTATCCGCCAGCGGACGCGCTTGCGCGAATGCAGACGCACCCTGCAGAATCGCTGACATACGCGCGCTACGCGAATCGTGCATGGACACGCATTCGTACGCAGCACTGAATAAGGACCAGTATCGATGACACTCGAGGTTACTCGGCAGCAAACCGACAGCCATTCAGTCGGCTCTCCTTACGTTAGGCTTGATGGGTTGACCAAGAAGTTTGGCGACTTTACAGCCGTAAAAGAGGTCTCGCTTGACATCGCGCGCGGCGAAATATTCTGTTTACTTGGTGGTTCCGGTTGCGGAAAGACGACTTTGCTACGCATGCTAGCGGGCTTTGAGGCGCCGACGACAGGCTCTATTTTTATTGATGGAGTCGACGTGACGCAGGTACCGCCGTACGAGCGGCCGGTCAATATGATGTTTCAATCCTATGCGCTCTTTCCGCACATGACGGTTGCTCAAAATGTGGCATTTGGCTTGTATCAGGATGGGGTGTCGAAAGACGAGGCGCGAGACCGCGTTGCTGATATTCTGGGGCTCGTGCGTCTCGGTGGGTACGAGAAGCGTAAGCCGCACCAGCTTTCAGGTGGCGAGCGTCAGCGCGTCGCCCTTGCGCGCTCGTTAGTTAAGCGGCCGAAACTACTATTGCTTGATGAGCCGCTCGGTGCGCTTGATAAGAAGCTACGTGAGCACACCCAATTTGAGCTTGTTAATATCCAGAACATACTTGGAGTCACCTTCATTATTGTGACGCACGATCAAGAAGAGGCGATGACTCTCGGCACCCGTATTGGCGTCATGCGGGCTGGGGAAATTCTACAAATTGGATCTCCTACAGATATCTACGAGTTTCCGAACTCACGATATGTTGCTGATTTCATCGGTAGCGTTAATCTTGTTGAGGGACGTCTCGTTGAAGACGAGCCAGGCCACGTGCGCATCGATTGCCCGCAGTTTGGGTGCACGGTTTTCGTGGATCATGGCGTCAGCGCGCCCGCCGACTCAATCGTTTCAGTTGCTATACGGCCCGAGAAGATACAGATCAGTCGCGAATGTCCGGAGGGGGCTGACAATGTTGTCAGCGGGACCATTACCGGAATCGCCTATCTGGGGGATGTTTCGCGTTACTTAGTTACCTTGGCCACAGGTGCAGTGGTTCGTGTGACATTGCCCAACATATTTCGTCATGAGACGCGTCTGACGATCGAGGATGCGGTTTGGTTGTCATGGCATGGCTCAGCTGCCGTGGTAGTGACGCGATGAGCGTGATTGGCCTACGCCTCCGTCAGGTGCTGGTCCGCCAGTCGCCCATGAGGCAAGGTGTCGGGCGTAAGTTGGTTATCGGGATTCCGTACCTTTGGTTGGCGCTGTTCTTTTTAGTGCCATTTCTGATTGTCTTAAAAATTTCGTTTTCTAACGTGCAGCTATCAATGCCGCCCGTCGAGCCGATCTTGGTTTTTGCAGCCAATCAAGTGGTTCAGCTGCGTATTCATCTCGCAAATTTCAGTTTTATTTTCGGTGATTCGCTGTATGTGGCTGCATTTAGCAACTCCATCAAGGTTGCGGGTATATCAACGCTGTTAGCCTTATTGCTTGGGTATCCAATGGCATATGGAATCGCAAGGGTTCGTGGCACGTTGCGGAATATCCTCTTTCTATTAGTCGTGCTGCCATTTTTTACGTCATTTTTATTGCGAGTCTATGCATGGATTGGATTGCTAGGTCGTAATGGTCCCTTGAATGCTTTGTTGATGCAGATCGGTGTTATTCATGAGCCGATCCAGCTGTTACAGACTGACTTCGCCGTCTATATAGGTATGGTCTACTCGTACCTGCCTTTTATGATATTGCCGCTGTATGCGGCTATTGAGAAACAGGATCTGACGCTACTGGAGGCGGCGGCCGATCTTGGCTGTCGGCCAGTAAGAGCGTTTTTTAGCGTGACACTGCCGTTGACCAAAGAGGGCATTTTTGCTGGATGCTTGTTGGTTTTTATTCCTGCAGTAGGCGAATACGTTATACCCGCACTACTGGGTGGTCCGGATACGCTGATGATTGGTCGCGTCGTGTGGGATGAGTTTTTTGCCAATCGCGACTGGCCTGTAGCGAGTGCTTTGTCGATCATTTTGCTGGCATTGTTATCGGGTCTCGTGCTCTTGTTGCAGCGTGTCCAAGCCGCCGAGAAGTCTGCGTCATGAAGCAGAAGCGCTCATTGGTTGTTTTATCGGCGATGTGCTTTGGCTTTGTGTTTCTGTATCTGCCATTGCTCATGATGATCATTTATTCGTTTAATGCATCGCGCCTTGTTACGGTCTGGGATTCGGCGCACTCGCCGACGCTTGCTTGGTACCGAGAGCTGTGGACGAATGAGGAAATCCTCAGTGCAGCAAAGTTGAGCTTTAAAATCGCGGCGTTGAATGCTGTGGGTGCTGTGATTTTAGGGACGCTCGCAGCTTTTTCTCTGGAAAGGTACACGCGTTTTCGTGGCCGGACGATCTTCGCGCTGTTAACAACGGCGCCGATGGTGCTTCCTGAAGTGATTACCGGGCTGTCGTTGCTACTCTTGTTTGTTGCTTTGCAGCAGCTGTTCGGCTGGCCCAGTGGCCGCGATGCGACGACAATTACGATTAGCCATATCACGTTCTCAATGGCGTATGTTGTCGTCGTTGTGCAGTCGCGGCTTGCGACGGTGGATCGCGCGCTCGAGGAGGCAGCCATGGACTTAGGGGCGCGGCCATGGAAAGTGTTTTTCCTAATTACGTTGCCTCTTATCGCGCCGGCTATCGCGTCTGGGTGGGTGCTTAGTTTCATATTGTCTTGGGATGACATCGTTATTACGAGCTTTGTGTCTGGCCCTGGGTCGACTACCTTGCCGCAACTTGTGTTTTCGAAGGTGCGCCTTGGGGTTAGTCCCGACATTAATGCGCTTGCTACCATCTTAGTGGCAGGTGTGAGCGTTGGCGTTATGTTGCTTGGGTTAGGGATGGTGCACCGTGATCGCCGCAAAAATCGTGAGGCACGAGCAGTTCTCGTACCGGAATCATGAATCTGAGGCTTGGTATTGATCTTGGCGGCTCGGCGATCAAAGCCGGGGTCGTTGATACGGTGTCAGGGAGTTTGGTTTCGGAGTTGATCAGTGTAGCCACGCCGAGTGGTGCTTCATTGGCAGATTGCTGCAGCGAACTTGCGCGGCTCAAGCAGCGGTTCCCAGAGGCACACGGTGCCGTAGGCGTGGCCCTGCCAACGGTCATTAAAAGTGGCGTTGCCTGCACGGCCGCCAATATCGGCAGTGAGTGGCTTGGGGCGCCGATCCAAAGGTTAATTAATGGGGCCCTGGGCTGCGAGAGCGTGCTGCTAAACGACGGTGACGCCGCTGGCCTTGCGGAGATCGCTCTAGGGGCTGGTAGGGGTGTGGCGGGGACCACGCTGGTGCTGACGTTCGGTACCGGTATCGGCTCGGCATTGTTTAGTGATGGGCATCTGATGCCAAACACGGAGCTCGGCCGGCTGATGCTTGCATCCGAGGATGCGGAAGCCTTCGCCAGTGCCCGCACACGGTCGCGAGAGGGCCTTGATTGGTCGACATGGGCGCTGCGAGTGAATCATGTGCTGGCGCGGTATCAAGCGCTGTTCTGGCCTGATCTATTCATTATTGGTGGAGGCGTCAGCGAGCATTGGGAGCTATTTGGCCAGCTGTTGAGCTCGCCGGCGCGCATTGTTCCGGCGCGCTTTCGGCAAAGTGCTGGTGTTGTCGGCGCGGCGATGGCCGCCGCAGCAAAAAAGTCCTGAGCGTCGCGTGACTACGCCACCAATTATTAGCCGCTTACCGAGCGTCGGGACCACGATCTTCACAGTGATGTCGCGTTTGGCCGTGGAGTACAACGCGCTCAACACAGGTCAAGGATTTCCAGATTTTGAGCCGCCTTTGGAGCTACGTGAGCGAGTGTCGTTTCATTTGGCGGCTGGCCATAATCAGTACGCTCCGATGAGTGGCATCCCGGAATTGCGTGAAGCTATCGCGCATAAGGTCGCGCGTCTTTATGGGCGGAAAGTATCCAGTGAGCATGAAGTCACCGTAACGAGTGGTGGTACTGAGGCATTAACTGCATCGATACAAGCTCTGGTGCATCCGGGTGATGAAGTCATCGTTTTTGACCCCGCTTATGACAGTTACTGCCCTATTATTGAACTGGTTGGTGGCAGAGCAATACGTATTCCGTTGCTGCGGCCAGAATTTTCAATTGATTGGGATCGCTTGTCTGAAGCAATTACGCAACGAACCCGCCTATTAATTATTAATTTTCCTCACAATCCAACAGGCGCTATTTTGAGCCGTGAAGACCTCGATCGTCTTGCGGACTTGTTGCGCTCAACGAAGGTGTTTGTAATCTCTGACGAGGTTTATGAGCACATGGTCTTCGATGGGCATGCCCATCAAAGTATCAATGCGCACCACGAGTTGAGTGCTCGCAGTGTGGTGGTATCGTCTTTTGGAAAGACCTACCATGCGACTGGATGGAAAGTGGGCTACACAGTGGCGCCTGCTGCCTTGACGACCGAGGTTCGCAAGGTGCATCAATTCCTGACTTTTTCCACCGCGAGCGTGCTGCAATATGCCATCGCCGATTTTATGTTGGCCCATCCCGAGTGGGAAGAGCAGCTCGCGGCGTTTTACCAAACGAAGCGAGACCGGCTCCAGGGGCTCCTGCGAGGCTCGCGGTTCCAGGTACTGCCAGCGCGCTCCACGTATTTTCAGTTACTCGATTATTCAGCAATTTCTGACGCCCCCGATACTGAGTTATCGATACACTTAATTAAAGTCCATGGGGTCACCACGATCCCTGTCTCTCCATTCTGCGAGGACCCACCGAGTACAGAGCGCTTGATACGCCTGTGTTTTGCCAAACAGGACGCGACTTTGAGCGGAGCAGCGGAGCGCCTGTTAAAGCTGTAAGTGGTTTCCATGGTGGCTAGCCAATATAGGTTAAGTCTCAGTATTGCACTTCAGCCAAAAGTGATACGGTAAGCCATTATTTGATAGCTATTTGGTGAGAGCCGCATGAAACCACGCACACGAGTCAATCATCCACCGCAAACAGTGTTTCCGGCAGGTCGTCGTGCGCTGGTTTCACCAATCTATCAGTCCGTTAAATTTGAGCTCGAAGATCTCGCCGCGACCGAGCGAGTGTGGTCCGGGCGAGAGCCTGGCTTTCATTACAGCCGTGTAGGCAATCCAACGGTGAGTGAACTTGAGGAGTTGCTTGCAGAGCTGCAGGGTCGTGAGGCATGCATTGCGACAGGTTCGGGAATTGCTGCCGTTGCGCTGGCGCTAATAGCGTTTTTATCGGCCGGTGATCATGTGGTCGGGTTTATTGAGACGTATGGGCCGACTCGCGCCTTACTGTCGAAGACCTTGGGGCGATTTGGTGTTACGCACGAACTAGTCTCGCTGCATGATATTGCTGCTGTGGAGCATGCGTTATCGCGCGTGAAAACGCGCGTGGTGTGGTTTGAGTCTCCCACCAACCCAATGCTAAAAATAGCAGACGTCGAAGCCATATGCCGTTTGAGCCATGACCATGGCGCCTTAGTTATGCTGGACAATACCCTTGCAGGGCTTGAGGCGCATGCCCAGTTCCCTATAGACGTGTACGTGCACAGCCTGACGAAGTCAGCCAACGGCCATGGTGACGTGATGGGTGGTGCGATAATTGCGAGTCAACAGCTGATTGACCAGGTTCGCATGCAGGCAAACGTGTTCGGTCCTGCGCTAGACCCGCACGCTGCCTTTCTGATTTTACGTGGTTTGCGGACTTATCATATCCGTAGGGCTGCTCAATGTGCGTCCGCTCAAAAGATTGCTGAGTGGCTCGCTTTGCACCCACGAGTGGCGCGGGTGCACTACCCTGGCCTTGAATCGCATCCCTCGCACCAGCTTGCACGAGAGCAGATGACGGACTTTGGTAGTGTCGTCACTGTTGATCTTAAGGGAGATCCGGAACATAGCCGCCGCTTCGCCGACGGCTTGACGTTATTCTCCTCCGTTGCAAGCCTCGGCTCCACAGAGTCGCTCATTGTCCCGCCCCAACTGCAGCAACCCCAGGGACTTACGAAAGATCAGGTTCTACTTTCAAGCGTTTTGCCGACAACCTCTCGCTTATCTATTGGGCTTGAGGATCCGGATGACCTAATTGCCGATTTGGAGACAGCGCTCACTAGCGCCTTTGCGCCAAACGAATAAGGGTTTACAGACTGCCTGCGACAGCCACGCGACGTGCCGAGTAGGGTAGTACTTCAATCACATCGTTGGTACGCAGCCTGTCTTGGATAGTGCACCACCACGCTGCGGTGAGCAGTTCGCCGTGAGTCTCCAAAAACGCCGCTTTAAGCTCCGAGTCGAATCCTAGAAAATTGATAAATGTTTCTGGAAAGACATCGTTATCGCCGACGTAGTACCACGTGTCAGCGCGCATCTCGTCCTCGTCGGACTGAGCCGCCGGTAGTTCTCGGAAGCGGCAATCCGTGACCAGACATAGTTCATCGTAGTCGTAAAAAATCACGCGCCGATGGCGGGTGACGCCAAAATTCTTAAGAAGCAGGTCGCCAGCAAAGATGTTGGTATACGCAAGATCGCGTATTGCCTGGCCATAGTCGAGGACCGCCCGTGCCGCGTCTGTGGCGTTGGATTCACGAACGTAGATATTGAGGGGCGTCATACGCCGCTCTATGTAGCAGTGGTCAATAGTCAGGTCATCGCCATCTTCGTGGACACTGCGCTGCGTCTCGCTTAACAGTTCGTCCAGGAGTGTCTTCTCAAACAGTCGCTTCGGGAAGCGTAGGCGCTTGAATTCCTGCGCATCGACCAAGCGGCCAGCACGGTCGTGCTTAAAAACAAGTTCATATTTTGCGAGGACGTCTTCGCGTACGATGTTTTTCTGAATCGGAAACTGATCACGAATCAACTTAAATACCACATCAAACGAGGGTAACGTAAAGACCACCATCACTAGCCCGCGCTCACCTGGTGCAAGTACAAACTGGTCCTCGGCTTCCTCGAGGTGATGCATCAGTTCTCGATACCGCTCTGTTTTTCCTTGCTTAGCGCGGCCAATCACCGTAAACAGCTCGCTTATTGGCTTGCGAGGCATCAGGTTCTTCAAAAACAGCACGACCTCGCCAACATAGTCGAGATCGACGTGAAAGTAGGAGCGCGTAAAGCTAAAGAGTATCGATATGTCTGACTCGTGAGTCATGACAGCATCAATTAATAAGCCTCTTTCTGTGTTTTTTACTGCGATCACAAGTGGCGCTGTTTTGGATTCACAGACTATCTGTCCGACGATATAAGCGCGCGTGATTTGAAAAAATACTGGGCGTATCACATCGATATGCAGGACACGCTGGTGGCTAGTCCGCAGACCTAGGCCCACTTCTATCTCTTCGGCAACCTGTGCGATGCTGCGTTCAAAGTTTCGCCAAGGCGTCTTGCATCTAAACTCGGTGAGTATCTCCTCGAGCAGCAAGGGGATAGACCCTCGATTGTGGTAGCTGCGCATGAAGTCGTGGTTTGCTACGCGCGCAAGTGGATTTAAATCCACCGCGACAAACTCGATATCCGGCGCAACTCCGATGGTGCCGAAAAAGGTACGAGTTAACGAGTTAAAAAACGTTTTTCGAAACTCAGCATCCGCCATGTCATCGATTGCTTCAGCAAAGTTTTTTTTGATCTGTTTCCAGAGCGCTTTGTCGTCAGAGTCGCTGCCCAAGCTTTGGCTTAGTGTGCTAACAGCGAAGTTAACGTGCTGCCCGTATAGCTCAATTCGCTCGACAGCATCGCGCTGGCTGGCTTGCCAGTCGCGACGTTCAAAGTGTAGCGGTGCGCGACGTGTGATGGCGCGAAAGTCGCCGTTATAACGATCAAAAGCAGCGAGTGCCTCATTAGCGCAGGCACTCGCAAGCTGTTGTTTGTTGCTGTCGTTACCGACCATTAGGCTTAAAGATGTTTAATCAGCTCGTCGGCAAACTCGCTACATTTGACTTCTCGAGCACCGTCCATCAGGCGTGCGAAATCATAGGTGACGGTTTTCGCCGCGATTGCCCGATCCATCGCCGTGATAATCGCGTCTGCAGCCTCGACCCAGCCCATGTAGCGGAGCATCATTTCACCAGAGAGAATGACCGATCCTGGGTTTACCTTGTCGAGGTTTGCGTATTTGGGTGCCGTGCCGTGGGTTGCTTCAAATACGGCATGACCTGTCATGTAGTTGACGTTACCGCCAGGGGCAATGCCAATGCCGCCGACCTGTGCCGCTAGCGCGTCTGAGAGGTAGTCGCCGTTTAAATTCATTGTGGCGATGACATCAAACTCGTCTGGGCGGGTAAGCACTTGCTGCAGAGTAATGTCGGCAATGGCATCTTTAATAATGACTTTGCCGGCTTTTTTGGCCGCGTCTTGTTCGAGGTTAGCGGCCTTCTCTCCTTGGGCTGCCTTCGTGCGTTCCCACTGGTCCCAAGTGTAGACGGCATTGGGAAATTCTCGTTCAGCCAAGGCATAGCACCAGTTTCGAAATGCACCCTCGGTGTATTTCATGATGTTGCCTTTATGTACGATCGTGACGCTTTTACGCTTGTTCGCGATCGCGTATTCGATGGCAGAGCGAAATAGACGTTCCGTGCCCTCGCGTGAGGCAGCCTTGATGCCGATGCCCGATGTGCCTGGGAAACGGATTTTGCTGTACTGCTTCGGGAATGCTTCTTTAAAGAGGTCCAGAAACCGATTGCAGTCGGGCGTCCCGGCTTCAAACTCAATGCCTGCATAGATGTCTTCCGTGTTTTCACGAAAGATCACCATGTCGACTTTTTCAGGGGCGCGCACGGGTGAGGGGACGCCCTTGAACCAACGAACCGGTCGTAGGCAGACGTACAAGTCGAGCATTTGGCGCAGCGCGACGTTAAGAGAGCGGATACCACCACCAATCGGCGTGGTCAGTGGGCCTTTGATCGAGACGAGATACTCACGACACGCCGCTACGGTCTCGTCCGGCAGCCAAGTGTTGAGTAGCTTGTTGGCTTTTTCGCCCGCATAGACTTCCATCCAGCAGATCTTGCGTTTGCCGCCATAGGCTTTGGCAACAGCAGCATCCAGTACGCGTACGCTCGCGCGCCAGATATCCGGTCCCGTGCCGTCGCCCTCAATGAAAGGCACGATGGGCATATTGGGGACCACCAGCTGGCCATTGTGTATGGTGATCTTTTGGCCGTCGGCCGGGGGCGATAAATTCGACATTTGTGCTCCACGTGTGGGCGTTTAGATGCCCAAGGTCTATTCAGATATTTTATCACAGGCGTGGTTTGCCATCGCAGTGGCTAAGCGAGATGCATGGCAGTAAAAGAAATTCACCGCCAATGTCTTGCCAGGACGCTCAAGACCGCTCTACGGACGCGATATTTAGCGGGGTGTAAAGCCCGCTGAAGTGAGTATCGCTCGGATCGTCGTCTCACCGAGATCGCTGTTCACCGTCAGCGTACGGGTGTAAGAGTTGGTGATAATGATTGCAAAAGGGTCAATGGCGCGAATCGCCGCAGAGACGAGTTTGGCTAATGCATCACTGTTCATGGCTTCAATATGAAATTGCATGCCGCTAGTATACTGCTGATTTTAATAAATACTTCACAGCGTTGTCATGGTTTTGCAGCGCAATCAGCCTAATGTCTTCACAGTTCACCCGTCTAGGCAAGATTTATTAAAGGTGGCGCTGTGTACGTAAACCAAAGCTCAGCCTTTTTCGCCCGGTTCGATGCCGCCGAATTTGCGTTGTGTGTTCGTATGAACGGTTCTTGTGATCACAGATCCGTCCGCGCGTTTTTCCGGATCATCAGTCGGCTGGGTGATGGAGTGGCCTGGTATGTCCTGATGCTGGTACTGCCGCTGTGCTTTGGCGAGCGTGGGGTGGTGGCCACCGGAGTGCTGGCCTTGACCGGGGCGACGGGGCTACTGCTTTATAAGGCTCTAAAGGCCCGTTTAGTCCGTGAGCGGCCCTGCTTCACATTTGAGAGTGTACGTGCCGCAACCCGGGCATTAGACCGGTATAGCTTTCCCTCGGGTCACACCCTGCATGCAGTGGCCTTTAGTTCTGTGGCGATTCATTATTTCCCCCACCTTGCCTGGGTGCTTGTGCCGTTCACGGTGCTGATTGCGGCCTCGCGCGTCATTCTTGGGCTGCACTATCCATCCGATGTCTGCGCGGGAGCGTTGTTGGGGCTAGGGCTCGCGCGTATTGCTATCAGCGTGTTTTAAGGATTTTGTGGGGTCGTGACTGCTAGAATCTCGCACGGAGGTTCTCTATGACCGCACTGCTGACGTCGCGCCCGGCGCGTGACGGATTTCACATGCCCGCCGAGTTCGCCCCACATGCTGGGTGCTGGCTGCTATGGCCGGAGCGGTTGGATAACTGGCGGCGTGGGGCGCTCCCAGCGCAGCGTGCGTTTGCAGCAGTGGCGAGTGCCATCGTTGCTGCAGAGCCTGTTACGGTCGGTGTTTCCCAGCGTGAGTACGCCCATGCGCGGCAGCTGCTACCAGCCGCTGTGCGAGTCGTTGAGTTATCCAGTGATGATGCGTGGATGCGTGACGTGGGACCGACTGTTGTGGTTGATCACAAGGGGAATCGGCGCGCGGTGGACTGGGGCTTTAATGCATGGGGCGGTAAGACGGGCGGTCTTTATTCCTCTTGGCAGTTAGACGCAGCCGTGGCCGGCAAGGTGGCGGAAGTCGAAGGTTTCGATCGTTATATAGCTCCACTAATTTTGGAGGGTGGTTCAATCCATGTCGATGGTCAGGGCACGCTGCTGACCACGGAAGAGTGTTTGTTGAATCCCAACCGTAACCCATCCTTGGGCAAAGCAGCGATTGAAAAACTATTGATTGCCTACCTAGGTGTGGAGGCTGTGATCTGGTTGGGAGCGGGTGTTCGAAATGATGAGACCGATGGGCATGTGGACAACTTATGTTGCTTCACAGCGCCTGGCGAAGTGTGCCTCACGTGGACCGATGATGTGCGAGACCCTCAGTACGCTGTGTCTCACGACGCCTTTGAGCGCTTGAGTGTGGCGCGCGATGTGCGCGGTCGGCGCTTAAAAGTACATAAGCTGGTACAGCCAGGTCCTTTGAAGATGACCAAGGCTGAGGCTTGCAGTGTGAAGGCAACTAAGTTCAGTGCGCCGCGGCAAGCGGGCATGCGGCTCGCTGGGTCTTACGTTAACTTTTACATTGCCAATGGGCGTGTTGTGATGCCCTTGCTGGACGCTAAGCGTGATGCCGACGCGGCGCAAGTGTTGCGTAGAGTGTTTCCACGGCGGGAGATTGTTGGGGTGCCGGCTCGAGAGATTTTACTTGGTGGCGGTAATATTCACTGCATCACGCAGCAGATACCTTGCGCCATACCGCAGCGCTCCGATCGTCGCTAGTTATGGCTCACGAGAGCGGCTCAGCGCTAGATTCTCAATTTTATCAAAGTGCAGGGCTGGCTCGTCCCCCCTACGCGAAAATTCGTGGCGGCGGCTCATTTCAAGCAACGCTGCATCGCGCTCGAGGCTCGTCGCATACCAATGTAGTTTGCGCCAGTCATCGCCTAGCAGACGTCGGAAGGGGTCTTGCGCTCGTAGCCGTACAGAGATCCCAAATGGTTTCGCATTGTCCGTGATCGGGTGATGCAAATTGTGTGGGTTTGCGATGCGCATACGATGTTCCTGTCCGTCGCACTGGTCCATTCTGATGCGCACTATCATGCCAGATTCTAAAGGTGATGCAGCGGGCTATTGCCTTGGGTTAGACTCAGGCGCATTCCCTTGAGGAGTCGCTGTGATGACTGGTTCTGAACCTCGGAAAACCCCTATGACTTTGGCGACAAATGCCTTGCCAGGGCGAGCTGAACCTGTGCGTGTGTCGCCGCGCCATTTTGTGAATGGCAACCGGACCGTGAGTCCCTTCCCTGAGCATTTGCAAATTGCCTATTTCGGGTTGGGTTGCTTTTGGGGCGCGGAGCGGCTGTTTTGGCAGTTGCAGGGTGTGTATTCCACGGCTGTGGGGTACGCGAACGGCTATACCGAGAATTGTACTTATCAAGAAGTGTGTACTGGTGAAACTGGTCATGCCGAGGTCGTTCAGGTCGTGTTTGATCCGACAATAGTCAGTTACTCACAGCTGTTGCAGATCTTCTGGGAGTCGCACGATCCAACGCAGGGGATGCGCCAAGGAAATGATATCGGTACGCAGTATCGGTCTGGAATCTATGTGCTGTCTCAGGAGCAGTCCGCGATTGCGGAATCATCGCAGCGCTCTTATGGCGATGCGCTGAAAGCCGCGGGTCGTGGCTTAATCACGACCGAAATATCTGCCCTGACAGCGTTTTATTACGCTGAGGACTATCACCAGCAGTACCTCGCCAAGAATCCGGGCGGGTATTGCGGGATCGGCGGGTGTGGAGTTCCCTTCAAACTCGCGGAGTTACAGGTGGGGGAGAAGGCGTAGGGGCTGTAGTGACCCTGTTTCCTG
>CAIKZZ010000016.1 GCA_903832085.1 uncultured Pseudomonadota bacterium
CAGCGCCGCATGGGCGATGTGTTGGGCAAACTTGCCAATTTCTCACCTGACTTCATGGCCCAGGGTCGGGGCGAAAATATGGAGGGCGAGCGCGAGACTTTATGAATCCGAAGTACATGCTCGACACCAACATCTGCATCTATCTCATGAAACACCAACCGCCTGAGGTGCGCGGGCGGTTTGCCCAGTGCTTTGTGGGCGATGTCGTCATTTCTGCGGTGACTTTGGCTGAGATTGAATTTGGTATCGCGTGCTCAAGCACTGCGGCACAGGAATCCAACCGGTCGGCACTGGAGAGCTTGCTTGACGATATCGTGGTTGCGCCTTTTGATTCACAAGCTGCCAAAGCCTATGGCCCCATCCGCGCAGCCTACAAAGATCGCAACCGCGATGCCCTGGACGAACTCATCGCATCTCATGCGGTCGCTTTAGGGGTGACACTGGTCACCAACAACGAAGCGGACTTTGTGAACTACGCCGGGCTGCCTGTTGAAAACTGGGTCAGCAACCACTGAAATCAAATCTGCTTGATCCAATGCACCATGTCATAGGGTAACTTTCATGACCAGCACACATGGGGTAAAGACATTGGCGATGGTCAGGTACGGTAACTGCACCGGCACACCGTCGGCGAGGGCCCGCAGTACTTAAAGATCGTGGGGAAGGTCTTATACCGGCTCAAAGACGTTGAGGCCTATGAAGAAGCCTGTCTGATCCAGAAAGTGTCATAGGAGCGCACCCAAGGAGGCCCCTAATAGGTTGGAAATTGTTCGAACGACTTGGAATCCGTTCGAAATAGTCTTGGCGGAGAGGGTGAGATTCGAACTCACGATCCCCGCGAGGGGACGCCGGTTTTCAAGACCGGTGCATTCAACCGCTCTGCCACCTCTCCATTCGGTGTGCGGACGCTACAGTTTAGCAATGTTTAGCCGATTATGCGCCCCACTTCACGCTCAACTTTTGCGCAAAGTGAGCTTCTCGCATCTCTTCCGTTATACTTGGGCCCTCTGACACACGAGCGAGGACCACCCATGGACCGCCTACCGATTGAGACCACGACCGGCCGCATCATCGATGTGCCCACCGCCGCCACGGCAGCCGCCGGACGGGTCCTTCGCAATACCTACATGTTGCTATCCGCAACCTTGGTGTGGAGCGCACTCGTGGCCGGAGCGGCCATGACCTTGAACCTGCCCTACCCTGGCATCGTATTAACGCTCGTTGGCTACTATGGCCTGCTGTTCGCCATCATGAAGCTACGCGAGAGCGCTTGGAGCGTCGCGCTCGTCTTCGCACTCACCGGTTTTATGGGCTACACGCTGGGGCCTTTGCTTAACCACTACCTGCGGGTGATCCCAAACGGCGGCTCGGTGATCATGACGGCGCTTGGCATCACGGGCATCACGTTCTTTGCGCTATCTGCCTACGCAATCAGCACGCGTCGCAATTTTCAATTTATGGGCAGCTTCCTCTTTGTCGGCGTCATTGCCGGTTGCTTGTTAGGACTGGCCGCTGCACTTTTTCATCTGCCAGGCTTGTCGCTCGCGGTATCCGGACTTTTTGTGCTGCTCTCCAGCGGCATCATTCTGTGGCAGACGGGCGAGATCATCAATGGCGGTGAAACGAATTACGTGCTCGCCACCGTGAGCTTGTATGTACAGATCTTTAATCTGTTCACCAGCCTTCTTAATTTGCTGGGGTATTCCTCACGCAACTAAGGCAGTCGCGTCCCGTGACGCGCCGCTACTCAGCAAGGCTCGTCTCTGACGAGCCTTGCGCTTGGTTGATTGATGGGGTGCGGTGCCCGCTCAGCCGACCGAGATGACCTGTACCCCGCCCATGTAGGGCAGCAATACCTCAGGCACGCGCACGCTGCCATCCGCTTGCTGGTAGTTCTCAAGCACTGCGACGAGCGCGCGTCCCACCGCGACGCCCGAACCATTGAGCGTGTGCACCAATTCCGGCTTTTGGGTGTCGGGATTACGAAAGCGCGCCTGCATGCGCCGTGCCTGAAAACTCTCGCAGTTAGACACCGACGAGATCTCCCGATACGCGCTCTGTCCGGGTAACCACACTTCAAAATCATAGGTTTTCGCACTACCAAAACCGATGTCCCCGGCACACAGCGCCACCACCCGATACGGAATACCCAAGCCTTCCAGCACAGCCGCGGCGTGACTCGCCATCTCCTCGAGTGCCGCGTAAGACTCCTCGGGTTTGACGATCTGCACCATCTCGACCTTATCAAACTGGTGCTGACGGATGAGTCCACGGGTGTCCTTACCGTGGGAGCCCGCCTCCGAACGAAAACATGGCGTGTGCGCCACAAACTTCAGCGGCAAGTCCTTTGCAGCCACAATGCGATCGCGCACGAGATTTGTCAGTGGCACTTCTGCCGTGGGAATCAAAAACAGCTCGTTCGCGGCCTTTACCGCAAAGAGATCTTGCTCAAATTTTGGCAATTGACCTGTCCCGGTGAGCGCATCGCGCGACACCAAATACGGAACATACACTTCGCGATAGCCGTGCTTAGTCGTGTGCAGATCGAGCATGTACTGGGCCAACGCTCGATGCAGACGCGCAATGCCACCTTTGAGTACTGCAAAGCGTGCACCCGAGATGCGGCCTGCCACCTCAAAGTCGAGTTCCCCGTGCAACTCGCCTAAGGCCACGTGATCACGCACGGTAAAGTCAAAGGTCGCAGGGGTACCCCAGCGACGGACTTCGACGTTTTGCGCCTCACTCGCGCCGTCAGGCACCGACGGATGCAGAAGATTCGGGAGCCCCTGCATTAGGGCATCAACCTCTGCTTGGACCCGCGCCAGACTCTCTTCAGCCTTTGCAAGATCAGTCCCTAGCGACTCCACCTCTTTGAGCAAAGCGGCCACATCAGCACCCTGCGCCTTGGCCTGACCGATGTTCTTTGAGCGAGTATTGCGCTCGTTGCGCAGCGCATCCGCATGCACCTGACAGGCTTTACGGCGCTCTTCAAGCGCGCTGAAGATTGTTAAATCAAGTACAAAACCACGCCGCGCTAGATTTGCAGCTACCTGTACTGGCTCTGTTCGTAACACTTTAGGATCGAGCACCACTATTCCCCAAGATAAATCCGTTCACTACCAATTCACTCACGAATTCTTATCGCCACCACGCCGACGCGCGAGCGCCTCAGCAATCTTTATTTCAAGGCCACGTGGCACCGGCTCATAATAACGAGGCGGTGCGTGCCCGTCCGGAAAATAACTCTGACCTGCCGCGAGCGCATCCGGCTCATCATGATCATAACGATATCCCTTGCCCCAGCCCATCTGCTTCATCAGCTTAGTGGGTGCGTTACGGATATGCATCGGGACCTCAAGCGAACCGGAGCTTTCGGCATCGGCGCGTGCTGCTTTATAGGCAACGTAAGCGGCATTGCTTTTAGGGGCAATGCTTAAATAAATCACCGCTTGCGCGATTGTAAGTTCGCCTTCCGGACTCCCAAGGCGATCAAAGGTCTCCCACGCCTGTAAAGCAAGCGTCAGCGCCCGTGGGTCCGCAAGCCCTATATCTTCGCTCGCCATGCGCACCACGCGCCGTGCGACATACAAAGGATCACAGCCACCATCGAGCATGCGGCACAGCCAATACAGCGCGGCATCTGGGTCACTGCCGCGCACTGACTTGTGCAAGGCCGACATCTGATCGTAAAAGTGCTCGCCCTTTTTATCGAAGCGCCGTACACCACCTGCCGCCACTTCTGCCGCAATGGCTTCTGTGATTAATCGCTCACTCGTAGCACCCGCAAGATCAGCAGCGATCTCCAGTAAGTTCAAACTACGTCGGCCATCTCCATCGGCAGCGAGCGCGAGGAGTTGTAAAGCAGCCGGCGCAATTGTTAAACCTAATTCGCCCAAGCCCTGCAGAGGATCGCTCAGGGCACGCGTGAGTAATGCGGTTAGATCGTCGGTGGTCAGTGACTTCAGCACATAGACCCGTGCCCGTGACAGCAATGCACCATTAACTTCGAATGAGGGATTTTCTGTGGTGGCGCCCACGAACACCAAGGTGCCGTCCTCCACAAAGGGCAAGAACGTGTCTTGCTGACTGCGGCTAAAGCGATGGACTTCGTCTAAAAACAATACAGTGGGGGCGCCTGTGGCCGCGCGCGTTGCCCGCGCCCGCTCCACCACCTCGCGTATATCTTTAACACCAGCTAACACCGCCGATAGCGCCTGAAACTCAGCCTCACAGGAGTGCGCCACCAAGCGCGCTAGCGTCGTCTTACCAGTGCCGGGTGGGCCCCAGAGCAGCATTGAATGCAGGCTCGCGCCGGCAACGAGTCGACTTAAGGGCTTGCCCTCACCGAGCAAATGACCCTGGCCGACAAATTCAGCAATCGAGCGCGGTCGCATGCGATCGGCAAGCGGGCGAAACGGTTCGGCTTGGGTGGGTTTTGTAGTCACTGTCGCATTGTAAACGAGCGCTCCCACACAAGTGCAGCCGTTGAATCCTACCAACCAATAACCCGTGCATTACCCTACGAGTGCGCCTTTAATCATGCCTTATCAACTGCTTATCATCTTTGAGCGCTGCGCGAGGTAGCCTGCGAGCCGGCTTATCCGCCAGCCTCTTTTAGGGCCATTTGCACCCCACCCAATCGGCCGCAATACGGCATCATGCAACGCTGTTCATCAAAGGACGCCCCGAATGCCCTTGCCGACTGATTTTGCGCCCCCACAGGCGGTTTTATTTGACCTCGATGGGACACTCATCGACACCCTCGTCGACATCGCTGAGGCACTGAATCGGGCACTCAAAGCCCATGGTTTTGAAGCACTCTCGTTACGCACTGTGCGCGGGATGATCGGCCGTGGAGCCGCAACGCTCATCCAACACGCGCTCATCTTTCAGGACGTCGTTGTATCGGAAGACGCACGCCACACACTCTACTCGTCGTTTTTAAATGTCTACGCCCACCTACTTGCGAACGGCGAATCACGTGCCCGCGCCTATGCGGGCGCCGAGCACACCCTGCAGACTCTAAAAGCACTCCCAGTCCACCTGGCCGTTGTCACCAACAAAAACCTCGATCTCGCACTTGCCAGCCTGCGACATGCCGGGCTACTTGATTACTTTGCGACAGTCACGGGTGGCGACACCTGTGCGCGGCGCAAGCCCCATCCAGAACCCCTGCTACACACGCTCAACATTTTGAAGACCACCGCAGCCAGAGCTGTGATGGTTGGCGATTCAGTGAATGACGTGCAAGCGGCGCGTGCAGCGGGCATGCCGGTTGTGTGCGTGCCTTATGGCTATAACGAGGGACTAGATCCCACGGAACTGCACTGTGATTCCTTGATCCCCAGCCTCACGGACCTACCGCGCCTGCTGGGGCTGTAAATAAAGGCGAATTCCCAGCTTGGCACTGGCAGCACTTGCATTAAATTCGCTACACTAAATGCCTAGAGTGCGTACATATACTGGCTGCCTACAACCGTTTCTACCTTAGGGAGTTTCCATGGCTTTTATCTCTCTGCGCCAACTACTCGATCATGCCGCCGACAATGGCTATGGCGTGCCAGCCTTTAATGTGAACAATCTCGAGCAGATCATGGCCATCATGCAAGCCGCTGACGAGACCCGCAGCCCAGTGATTTTGCAAGCATCGGCGGGCGCACGTAAGTACGCGGGTGAACCCTTCCTGCGCCACATGGTGCTCGCCGCGGTCGAAGCCTATCCTGATATACCACTCGTCCTACACCAAGACCACGGCGCGTCACCCGCGGTCTGCCAGCAGTCCATCCGCTCAGGCTTTACGAGCGTCATGATGGATGGATCCTTAAAAGAAGACGCAAAAACACCCGCCGACTATGATTACAACGTGGCAGTCACCCGTCGCGTGGCGGAGATGGCCCACTCCATCGGTGTGTCGGTTGAAGGCGAATTGGGTTGCCTAGGCTCGCTCGAAACAGGCGAAGCCGGCGAGGAAGACGGCGTCGGCGCGGTCGGTAAACTGACCCACGATATGCTGCTCACTGACCCTGAACAGGCACGCGATTTTGTGAATGCGACACATGTGGATGCGCTCGCCATTGCCATCGGCACGAGCCACGGCGCCTACAAATTTACTCGCAAACCCACGGGCGAGATCCTCGCGATGGATCGTATCGCTGCCATTCATGCCTTGATCCCAAACACGCATCTGGTAATGCATGGCTCCTCCAGCGTGCCGCAGGAATGGCTGGAAGTAATCCGCAAATACGGCGGCGACATCAAGGAAACCTACGGTGTGCCAGTGGAAGAGATTCAGCGAGGCATCAAAAGTGGCGTGCGCAAAATCAATATCGACACCGATATTCGGCTGGCCATGACCGGCGCGATCCGCGAGTCCTATGCGAAAGATCCGAGTGAGTTTGATCCACGCAAAGCGCTCACGGCTGCCACCAAGGCTGCACGCGGAATCTGCAAAGCGCGTTTTGAGGCCTTCGGCTGCGCGGGGCATGCCGATCGACTAAAACCCTTGTCGCTGGAAACGATGGCAAAGCGCTATCAATAAGGTTCAAGTGCGTTGAGAACTCACTTTAGGGTGTTAAGCTAAAGTCTTACGGGTGGCGTCCGATGACGTCCACCCCAGCCGGTGGCGTGAACTGAAAAACGCTTTCTTTGAACTTCATGCCGTGATGTATCTGACCAAACTCGATACGCGTCACCTCGTTCAGCGCATCCTCAAACTCCAGTGCTCGCAACGCATCGCCCTTGAAGCCTAAGCGCAGGCTATGAAACTCACGTCCCGCATCCCGAGGGGCGAGCACCACCCAGTCTAAGTCACGCACGGAGGGCGCCACCGAAACCGTATAGCCATCGGCAACGTGGCCGCGCCCAGCGAGCAGCAGTGCGGGTGTTTGGTTTAAAGCCTCAGTCAAACGTCGCACAGTCACCTGAGCAAGATCGGGGTCATACAGCCATAGGCAGACCCCATCGGCAACAATGAGCTGCGCAGGGTCAACGTAGGTCCAACGAAAGCGATTGGGTTTTTGTAGCTGCAAAGTGCCATGCGTGCGGTCGTGCGCGACGCCTGCTTTATCAATGCGTTCCTGCACAAACGACAACTCAACTGCATCAAAGTCATGCAAGGCTTTTTCGACACGGGTGAGCGCCTGCGTATCGGCATTTGACGCACCGTCTGCGCGCGCAAGACGCATGGGCCCTACACTAAATGCCGCAATCAGCAGCAGTACGACACGCCCCCATGCAGTCCTGCGCAACGCCAACCCCTACTCGCTCTGTGGCGGCGCGGGCGCGAGCACTTCGCGCGAACCATTGGGCTGTAACGCGCCCACAAGACCCGCCGACTCCATGGACTCGACCAAGCGCGCTGCTCGGTTGTAACCGATCTTTAGACGGCGTTGCACACCGGACACCGACGCTTTACGCGTCTCAAGCACAATCTTCACCGCCTCGTCGTACAGCAAGTCTTGCTCCGCATCGCCATTGTCGCCGCCATCCCCAGGTTCAGGCGTGAGTCCTGGCACATAGCCGCGGGGCCCTTCGAGAATTTCCTCAATGTAATTCGGGGGAGTGCCCTTCAAGGCGCTGACCACTCGATGGACTTCCTGATCCGACACAAACGCACCATGCACGCGAGTCGGCACCGAGGTGCCAGGAGGCAAATAGAGCATATCGCCGTGTCCGAGCAAGGACTCTGCCCCACCCTGATCGAGAATCGTGCGCGAATCGACCTTGGCCGATACTTGGAACGCAATGCGCGTCGGTATATTGGCCTTAATAAGACCGGTAATCACATCCACCGACGGGCGTTGCGTCGCAAGTACAAGATGGATGCCCGATGCTCGCGCTTTCTGGGCAAGCCGCGCAATAAGTTCTTCCACCTTCTTGCCGACGATCATCATCAAGTCGGCAAGCTCATCAATGACAACAACGATGAACGGCAGATGCACGCAATTCGGTACGTTGCCACTACCATCAATGAGACCCAACTCACCGGCCTGCAATCGCTGCTGCATAATCGGATCAACAATCGGCTTGCCTGCATCCGAGGCATCTTTGATCTTGCGGTTATAGCCACCGATATTACGCACACCAAGCGCCGCCATGAGCTGGTAACGACGCTCCATTTCAGCGACACACCAGCGCAGCGCGTTGGCCGCCTGCTTCATATCGGTCACGACTGGAGCTAGCAGGTGCGGGATACCTTCATAAACTGACAATTCAAGCATCTTCGGATCGATCATGATCAGACGGACGTTCTCCGCTGTTGCCTTATAGAGCAACGACAGCACCATGGCGTTGATACCGACGCTCTTACCGGAACCGGTGGTACCTGCTATCAGCAGATGCGGCATCTTCTGCAAATCGGCGACCACGGCTAAGCCGGCGATATCCTTGCCAAGCGCAATAGCCAGCGGTGAGGCGACCTCATCATAGGCTTTGGATTTCAATATCTCGCCTAAGGTGACAATCTCGCGATTCTCATTCGGAATCTCAAGACCCACCACGCTCTTACCCGGAATCACTTCGACCACGCGCACGCTAATTGCCGATAAAGCACGCGCGATGTCCTTCGACAGCCCTGAAATCTGACTCACCTTGACGCCAGCCGCTGGTCGCAGCTCAAAGCGCGTCACAACAGGGCCCGGATGCACGGCCACCACCTCTACCTCAACACCGAAATCGCGCAGCTTAATTTCAACCAAGCGTGACATCGCTTCCAGCGCCTCACCAGAGTAGCCAACCACGCGTGTAGGCGCATCATCCAGTAAATTAAGCGCCGGCAGCTCCTTGGAGGTCGGCTTGTCAAACAAGGTGACCTGCTTTTCCTTTTCGACGCGCTCGCTTTTCTCAATGACTGGGGCCGGCGTTGAAATCCGCGGCGCGACACGCACTTCTGTTTTCTTTTTAACTTCGCGCGCGAGCTCACTTCGAGCTGCCTTTTCTTCCCGTCCAGCGGTCAACTCACGGCGCGAGGCTAAGTGACCTTTCACCCACTGATAGACATAGATCAGGCCGCTACCGATTGCATCCATCACAGTGAGCCAAGACACGCCTAAGGCCAAAGACACGCCAGCAAACCACACGCCGATCAGCAACAAGGTAGCGCCTAAAAAACTCACGCTCGCCGCAAGACTCACGCCGACTAGATCGCCCAATATGCCGCCTGCCGTTTGCGGGTAGTGACTGCCTGGAAAATGCAAAGTCGCGATTGCCGAACTGGTAGCCAGCGTCAGCGCAAATCCGGCAAGACGAAACATCACATGACGGCGGCTCGCATGCTCCTGCACCCGTGGCCGATACAAATTCCAGCCGAGAGCACCGAGCATGATCGGAAAAATAAAGGCAGGCACACCGCATAGAAGGAAGAACACATCGGCAAGCCAAGCGCCCGCTGGGCCAATCAGATTGGTGGCGCGACTCACTTCACCGGTATAGGAAAAGCCCGGATCGAGGGGACTGTAACTCGCCAATGCCAGGAACAGCACCAGACTTAACGCACCAAAAACAAACAATGCACCCTCGCGTAAGCTGCGCGTCAGGACCGCGCCCAACGATGAGGCGGCTGTTTTGCTGGATGTGGACTCGCCCATTGGTGCACTCAAGCCTTAAAAATGCTGCTTAACATGATGATACGAAAAGATTCCTGAGTCCAGCCGCGGACCTGAAATTCAAATCACCTTTCTGCCGCGTTTTTTCCTACCATTGCATCTTGTCCATTGCACAAGGTCGCACCGCGATGCCAGAACCTCGTCACTCCCGCCTGCTCATCCTCGGATCAGGCCCTGCCGGCTACAGCGCCGCTGTGTATGCCGCCCGCGCCAACCGCGCCCCCCTGCTCATCACGGGCGTCGAGGTCGGTGGCCAGCTCATGACCACGACCGAGGTCGATAACTGGCCAGGCGATGTCGAAGGCTTGATGGGCCCGGCACTCATGGAGCGGCTACGCCGCCATGCGGAGCGCTTTAATACCAATATTGTCGAAGACCATGTCCACACGGTTGACCTATCAACACGGCCACTAAGACTCGTGGGTGACCGGGGCACCTATACCTGTGATGCACTGATCATCGCCACCGGTGCCTCCGCCCGCTATCTGGGACTGCCGTCAGAAACCGCTTTTCGTGGCAAAGGCGTCTCTGCCTGCGCAACCTGTGACGGCTTTTTCTATCGCAACCACGATGTCGCCGTCGTGGGTGGCGGCAACACAGCCGTCGAAGAGGCGCTCTATCTGACCAATATTGCACGCCACGTCACGCTCGTGCACCGGCGTGACCGGCTACGCGCCGAAAAGATCCTGCAAGATCGCCTCTTTGAGCGTGAGCGGGAAGGTAAAGTGAGCTTTCTCTGGAACCATGAGGTCACAGAAGTCCTAGGCGACAATAGCGGTGTCACTGGCGTGGCGCTGCGCTCGCTAGTCGATGGCAGCGCGACAACGCTTACCCTTACAGGTGTTTTCATTGCCGTGGGCCACACCCCAAATACAGAGCTCTTTAATCAGCAGCTCGCCATGCACAACGGCTATCTGGTGGTCAAAGGCGGTCTCGGCGGAGATGCCACCGCAACGAGCATCCCTGGGGTATTTGCTGCAGGCGATGTGGCCGACCATGTGTACCGTCAAGCTGTGACCTCAGCAGGTACCGGCTGCATGGCCGCACTGGATGCCGATCGCTACCTTGAACAACTCGACGCCAAAAGCTAGCGCAAACCCATCGTGGACACCCCTGCCTTGCGCGTCACTGAACACCGTTCCATGGCGACGATCACAGCATCCGCCTGGGATCAGCTAGAGCTCGATGGCGTGCCATTCTTGCGGCATGCCTTTTTTCAGGCGCTGGAACGTTCAGGTGCAATCGGTGCAGACACTGGCTGGGAACTGCGATTTCAAACAGTAGACGACAATGGCCGTCTCGTCGGTGGCTTACCTCTGTTTCAGAAAATGCACTCATGGGGCGAGTTCGTCTTCGACTTTGCATGGGCAAACGCCTACCAGCGCCACGGCCTCAACTACTATCCAAAACTCGTGGTTGCCACGCCCTACACGCCTGCCACGGGCCCGCGGCTGCTTGTCCATCGGGAGGCGGACCGCGTCCAAGTGCAACATGCCTTGCTGGCAGCGGCGCGTACCCTTGAACCGGCGGCTTCTTCTTTGCATCTGCAATTTGTGACCGCCGAAGAAAGCACCTATCTCAAGTCGCAAGGACTCCTGACACGCGTTGACTGTCAATTCCACTGGCACAACCAAAACTTTGGCAGCTTTGAGGACTTTTTGGCAACTTTCACTGCCGAGAAACGCAAAAAGGTCAAACGCGAGCGGCGGCGCGTGAGCGAGGCTGGCATTACCTTTCAGATGCGGGAGGGATGCATGCTCACACCTGAGGAATGGCAGCGCATCTACGCACTACATGCCAATACGTTTCACCGCCATGGGCATGAGCCGTATTTAAGCCTGCCATTTTTTATGGATATCAGCGCACACCTGGCAAAAACGCTTTACATCGCCACCGCGCACCACAACGACTTGATTATCGCGACAGCGATTTTCTTTCGCGGTAGCAATACTCTGTATGGCCGCTACTGGGGCGCCGATGCGGACTATCACAGCCTGCATTTTGAGACCTGTTACCACCAGGGCATTGAGTACTGCATTGCAGAGAATATCCAACATTTTGAGCCAGGCACCCAAGGCGAACACAAAATTGCCCGTGGCTTTAGTCCCACCCTGACACACTCAGCGCACGATATCCGTGAGCCAAGATTTAGGACTGCCATCGATACATTCCTGCAAGAAGAGCGCCGTGGTGTGCTCGGCTACGCTCAGGCAGTGACTGATCATGTGCCCTATAAACAAATGACCGACAGTCAGGACTTGGCCCTGTCACTGCCGTGAACAATCCGGACTTCAGCCTGCCTTGGTTGCTCGCGAGTGGCCCACCGACTCAGTTGCCTGACCCACAGACGGCGCTGACTGAGCCGAACGGCCTGCTCGCCGCAGGCGGTGCATTGACGCCACCGTGGCTACGCTATGCATACGCACACGGTATCTTCCCGTGGTTCAGCGGGGGCGAACCGATCCTGTGGTGGTCGCCCGATCCGCGTTGCGTATTACACCCAGAACGCGTGCGCCACACCCGCAGCCTCGGTCAATCAATCCGCAACCGTGGCTACACCACCACCATGAATCTAGACTTCGCTGGCGTGATGCGTGCGTGCGCAGCACCCAGAGCGCAGGCCTCAGGTACGTGGATTACTGAGCAGATGCAGCGCGCTTATCTGCAATTACACCAAGAGGGTCAGGCCCTGTCAGTCGAAACATGGCATAACGGCACGCTGGTTGGCGGGCTGTATGGGGTACAGGTGGGCGGTCTTTTCTGTGGCGAATCGATGTTTGCGACATCCCGGGATGCCTCCAAGGTGGCCCTCGCCTGGCTCGCAGGCAGCGCGCAAATCCTCGGAATCAGCCTAATCGACTGCCAGCTACCCAACAATCACCTGTTGAGCCTCGGCTGTGAGGTGCTGTCTAGAAGCGCTTTTTTAGGCCTAATTCCAGCTCTACTGACGCCAACGCCATCAGGAACCACAAAATAGTGGCGTTCGCACCACAGCTGACATTGCACCTACCGCGCCCTTTCGGCACAATGCGCGCCCTGATGGTTAACCGGTAACTGCATGTCGAAAGAGGAAGCAATTCAAATGGAGGGTGAGGTCGTTGAGACCCTGCCTAACACGACGTTCCGGGTAAAACTTGCCAATGGGCACATCGTCACGACCCACATCTCGGGCAAAATGCGCAAAAATTACATTCGCATCCTGACCGGTGATGTCGTGACCGTTGAGATGACTCCCTACGATTTAACCAAGGGCCGCATCATCTACCGCGGCCGCTAACGGTTGTGAGAAGCGCACGGCACTCATCTGCCGTGCCTACCGAAAACACACCGCGGGTTATTTGAGAAGCGCGAGCTCCTCAACAGCTTCCGTTTCTAGCTGCAACGATGCGCCATCCTTCGAGAGTCGCACCCGCACTGATCCGCCACCAGCAAGCTTGCCAAACAAGAGTTCCTCAGCCAACGGTCGCTTGATGTGCTCTTGGATGACCCGCGCCATGGGACGTGCACCCATCGTGGGGTCGTAACCTTTCTCAGCAATCCAAGTGCGCGCATCGTCGTCTACCGACAGCTGTACGCCTTTAGACTCTAGCTGTGCTTCCACCTCTACCAATAGCTTGTCGACCACGCGTTCGATGGTGGTCTTAACAAGTGGCGAGAACTGTACGATTGAGTCAAGACGATTGCGGAACTCAGGCGAGAACATCCGTCGTATCGCCTCGGTACCATCCGGCGTGCTATCGCTCTGTGTAAAGCCAATCGCAGTACGCGCCATATCGGTGGCACCGGCATTGGTGGTCATCACAATAATGACATGGCGGAAATCCGCTTTGCGCCCATTGTTGTCCGTCAGCGTGCCGTGATCCATGACTTGCAACAGTAAATTAAACACATCGGGATGCGCTTTTTCGATTTCATCAAGCAACAGCACCGCATGCGGATGCTTGGTAATGGCCTCGGTCAGCAAACCACCTTGGTCAAAACCCACGTAACCGGGAGGCGCGCCTATAAGTCGCGACACGGTATGCCGCTCCATGTACTCAGACATATCAAAGCGCACCAGTTCAACCCCAAGCGCAAGCGCCAACTGTCGAGTGACCTCAGTTTTGCCGACACCTGTCGGGCCTGCAAACAAAAATGAGCCCACGGGCTTGCGCTGGTCGTTAAGCCCGGAGCGCGCCATCTTGATGGCTGCTGCCAAGGACTCGATAGCCGGATCCTGCCCGAAAATCACCAACTTCAGATTGCGCTCCAGATTTTTGAGCACCTCGCGATCGGAACTCGACACCTGTTTGGGCGGAATGCGTGCAATACGTGCCACCACCGCCTCCACATGCTCGACTGTCACGTGGGTCGCTCGCGTGGCTGCTGGCCGCAGCCGCAGACTCGCACCCGCCTCATCAACCACGTCGATGGCTTTATCAGGCATGTGCCTGTCATTGATGTAGCGCGCCGCGAGCTCACTCGCCGCACGCAACGCATCATCTTCATACGCCACACCGTGATGTGCCTCGTAGCGACTCTTTAAACCTTTCAGTATCTCAATCGTCTCGGCAACGGAAGGTTCGAGCACGTCGATCTTTTGGAAGCGCCGCGCCAACGCATGGTCTTTCTCAAAAATACCGCGATACTCGTTGTAAGTTGTAGACCCAATGCAACGCAAGTCACCATTGGTGAGCACCGGCTTGATGAGGTTCGATGCATCCATTACGCCGCCCGAAGCCGCCCCTGCTCCAATAACAGTGTGAATCTCATCGATAAACAGCACAGCTCCCGGAATCTTCTTTAATTCCGATAACACGGCTTTCAGGCGCTTCTCAAAATCACCGCGATACTTAGTTCCCGCAATCAGCGCGCCCATATCAAGCGAATAAATGGTGGCATCGCTCAGCACGTCAGGCACCTTGCCTTCGACGATGAGCCGCGCTAAGCCCTCAGCGATGGCGGTTTTTCCCACGCCAGCTTCACCCACATACAAAGGATTATTCTTACGGCGCCGGCACAGAATCTCGATCGTCCGCTGCACTTCCAACTGCCGCCCGATGAGTGGATCAATATGCCCCTCGCGGGCCAGATTATTTAAATTACTGCAGTATTTATCGAGCGCCCCTCCCTCACTGTCCTTCTCAGCACGCTCAGATCCATCCCCAACACTGGACTCGTCCTTGTCGGTCGGCTCCTCACCTGTTTTTGAGAGTCCGTGGGACAAGTAATTCACCACATCCAGACGCGCAACGTCTTGCATGCCAAGCAAGTACGCTGCATGCGACTGCTTTTCGCTAAACACTGCGACCAGTACGTTCGCAACGCTCACTTCTTTCTTGCCGCTTGATTGCACGTGAAACACAGCGCGCTGCAATACCCGCTGAAAACCCAATGTCGGCTGGACCTCTCGCTCATCTTCCTGGCTAAGGCGCGGGGTGGTATCTGCAATAAAAGACTCTAAATCCTGGCGCAGCTTAACGATATCAGCGCCACAGGAACGCAAGATTTCTCTTACCTTAGGTGTATCTAAAATCGCGAGCAATAGATGCTCAACCGTCATATATTCATGGCGAGCGTCACGCGCGCCTTGAAAGGCGCCGTTCAGACAATATTCGAGTTCGTTTGATAACACGCGTGATCCTCGGTTAGCTCACTTCTTCCATCGTGCACAACAGCGGGTGCTGGTGCTGCCGCGCATATGCTGTGACCTGCGCTACTTTGGTCTCTGCGATCTCAAAGGTAAAGACCCCACAAACTGCTTTGCCGTTGGTATGCACTTCAAGCATGATCCGGGTCGATTTCATGCGATCCAAGGCAAACACCTTTTCAAGAACCTCCACGACAAACTCCATTGGAGTGTAGTCATCGTTGAGCAAGAGCACCTCAAACAATGGCGGCTTCTTCAGTTTCGGAGCCGCTTCCTCAAGCACGAGGCCATGACCCGAGTCATGCCCCTCATTCGGGTTCTGTGGTAGGTCGTTTGCCATCGTTCGCAGATCTCTTATCGACAGCCAATGGCGTCCATCGCCGGGGTTACGCCTTTATAGGGTCGAGTGAGCCCAAAGACAAGGGACTCGGCGCGTTTAAGAGCAGCGAATTTACTCGAAAATTGAGACCTAGCGCCTTGTGAGGTCGAGCCCCCAGCCCGTATCATGCAAGGATGCCCCGAACGTGCTCAGAATGCCGCCCGATGCTGTTTGTAACCCCGTGCCCGTGACCGGCCTTGCATCCCACCTGCCTGCCGTGAAGTCTTGGCTTGCGCGAGTAGGCACAGGCGATGCACAGACACGGCTCATGCGCTACACCACGCTCCTTTGCGCTGGCGCCTTGCTTGCGCAGCTCGCGGCGAGTATCTGGCAACTGTCTCCACACAAAGCCCTACAGCCCAAAAGCACGGTCTCGTTGACCCCACGTGCCCTAACCGACATCAACGCCATCATTCGCATGCCACTGTTCGGTAACTCCCTAGCCACACCGCTAGATGGCGCCAACGCACCGCTGACCCGAGTGTCGCTCGCTCTGGTAGGCACTCTGGCAAGCGGCGACCCCACTGCTGGGCTCGCAATCATTGGGGAAACCCCGGCCAGCGCCCGCGTGTACGCCGTTGGCGGCGCCTTGCCAGGCGGCGTGCACCTCCACGAGGTGTATCCCGACCGGGTGGTCTTGAGCCGTAGCGGAGTTCTAGAAACCCTACCACTGCCCCGACAATGGGCTGCTGGCGCGCCCACACTCAGCGGAACGGTACCGGAGCCCGGGTCGGCGGAGCCTTCGCTCGCCCGCAACGTACAGCACCTGATCGCTCAAGGACCTGAAGTGATGGGAGAGATCCTGCGGCCCATGCCGACCTACGCCAACGGTCAACTGAAAGGTTTTCGGGTCTATGCCGGTCGCGACCGACAAAAATTTGGCAAACTAGGCCTCCAATCAGGCGACTTAGTCACCCAAATCAACGGAGTACCGCTCACCGACCCACAACATGGCATGGATGTACTGCGTGGCCTCGCCAATGGCTCGACCGCCACGGTGTCGATTGAGAGGGGCGGATCAAACCAGACCATTACCATCGATGCCGCGCAGTTAAACGCCGTGACGCCGCCCGCTGATACCGCCAGTGCCGCAGCGCCAGAGCCACCTGCAGCTGGGTCTACGGAGCAGAATTGAACACT
Organism: uncultured Pseudomonadota bacterium; assembly: GCA_903832085.1. Taxonomy (GTDB): domain Bacteria; phylum Pseudomonadota; class Gammaproteobacteria; order Steroidobacterales; family Steroidobacteraceae; genus CAIKZZ01. Next base: position 16,751 of record CAIKZZ010000016.1, read on the forward strand.
TGGAAACGTATGATGTCGAATCGCATTATTCCAATGCCCTTAGTGACTACCGGACGCAAGATCGCATGACGCCTGTAAAAAATTCGCACACTCGCCCGCTCGCCCTGCTAGCAGTCCTACTGCTTGCGACAGCTACGCTGGCTGAACCGCGTACGGATACCCTCATCACACCGAACTACAAAGATGCGGATCTAGGTCAAATCGTTGAGGCTGTCAGTCAGGTGACGGGTAAGAATTTCATCATTGACCCACGCGTCAAAGCGCAAGTCACGATGCTCTCTGCCACTCCGATGAATCCAGACGAGTTTTACGAAACCTTTCTCGCGATCTTGCAAGTGCATGGTTTCGTTGCTGTTCAATCAGGATCCGCCTACAAGATCATCCCGGATGCTAACGCCCGTCAGGTTCCAGCGAATGACTTACCCGATCGACTGAGCTCCACCTCTGACGAACTAGTTACCCAGGTCATTACTCTGAAGAGCGTCAGTGCCGCACAAATTGTGCCGATACTGCGGCCACTCATCCCGCAATATGGCCACTTGGCAGCGTATCCACCCTCAAATGCACTGATCATCTCGGATCGTGCGAACAACGTGAACCGTATGGTGCGCATTATTGAGCGCATCGACCAAAGCACTGATGATGAAGTCGAAGTCATCCGCCTAGACCACGCCTCAGCAAGCGAAGTTGTGCGCGCTGTCAGCGCGCTGGCACAAAGCAGCGGCGGCGAAGGTGCCTCAACCACCAGCAAAATCATCGCCGATGAGCGTACGAATAGCGTGCTGGTTGGTGGTGAAAAGACGCAGCGGCTGCGCATGCGTGCACTGATTGCACACTTGGACACCCCACTCGACAGTAGTGGTGGCACGCAGGTGCGTTACCTCAAGTATGCCGATGCAGAGAAGCTCGCAACCAAACTCAAAGACCAGGTCCAAGCGACTACATCAGGGGGCAGCGCGGGTGGTGGTGGAGCCGCCGGCGGGGCCACCGCCGCCGATCGTAGCGCCTCGATTTGGGCAGAGCCTGCGACCAATGCATTGATCGTGACCGCGACTCCCAAAGTCATGCGTCAGGTCATGGGCGTGGTCGATCGCCTCGATATCCGACGCGCGCAAGTGCTCGTTGAGGCGATCATTGTGGAAATCTCTGGCGATAAGTCGGCGGATCTCGGGGTCAACTGGCTCATTGACAGTGCCAACGGCACACTGCCGGCGGCCGGCTTTGTCTCCGCCATCGGCGGCACCAGCATCGCAGACATCGCAGCTACCGCGGCGGCAGCTGTCGCTGGCGCTAGCAGCTCCACAACGACCACAGGGACAACCACCACAACCACAGCAACCGGCGGTCTCGCCGGCTTAGCGGCAAGCTCTGTGCCGACGGGCAGCACCTTCGCACTCGGCAAACTCAATAAACAAGGCGCGAGCTTCGCTGGCATTTTGCGTGCGGTGAGCGGCATCTCAAATACAAACATCATCTCGACGCCGAGCGTCACCACCCTAGACAATCAAGAGGCGACGATCAAAGTCGTGTCTGAGGTGCCTTTCTTAACTGGACAGTACTCCAATACCAACTCAACGACCGCAGGTACCAACGGTAACCCAGGTGTCGTGAACCCCTTCCAAACCATTACGCGGCAAGATGTGGGCACGATCTTAAAGATCACACCACAGATCACCGACGATGCAACGATTTTGCTCAAAATTGATCAGGAAGTGTCGAGTCTTGCGCAAGGCTCAACCGGCGCTGTTGACCTGATTACCAACAAACGCACCATCTCCACCCGCGTACTCGCGGACGATGGGGAGATCATCGTACTCGGTGGGCTGATAGAAGATAACTTGCTGGAAGGCCAACAGAGTGTGCCTGGCTTTAGCAGCATCCCGCTACTTGGGAACCTGTTTAAGGTGCGCAACACCAAAAAGACGAAGACCAATTTGCTGGTCTTTATTCGTGCGAAGATTCTTGTCGATAAGGCGCAGATGGCGACCGAAACAGAAGCCAAGTATAACTACGCGCGTGGCATTGAGCTCGAGCGCAACAAGGGCGACGCGCAACTCCTGTTCAAGGAGCGCCAGCCCACGTTGCCTGATCTGAATCAGCTCACACCGCGCGGCCCGGTGCTCGTGACGCCTAAGTCAGGCAATAGCCTCGGCACTGCAAACACTGTACCGGCGCTAGCCCCTCCCCGAGCGGACCCAGCCACCGGACTTGTCTCGGGCGCTGCCTTACCGGCTGCGACTCAACCCGTGCCACGCGTCGGTGCACAGAGCGTCAATGCAACGACGCCCGCAGCCACTGACACCGCGACCGAGGCGCCGCTGAGTGAGGCGCTGCCACACAGCCCGACGCCCGAATGAATGCCGTCGTCCACACACCCACTCAGGCTGAGCGACGCTTAAGCTACGCCTTCGCGCGCCGTCATGGCCTTTTATGCACCCGAGTTGATAGTGACTCTGCTGATGTGATTGCTCGCCATTCGGCCGAGGCTGCCGGAGTCGCTGAACTACGCCGTTATCTTGGGGTGCCGTTACGCTTAGAGCGCGTCAGTGACGAACGCTTTGAGGATCTGCTCCAGCGCAGCTACGAAGGCGGCAACAACGCGGCCGCCGCCGCGGCTGAGGGCCTTGAGAGCGACACCGACCTTGCACATATTGCCGAGGAACTACCGGAACCGTCGGATCTGTTGGAGTCCGAGGATGATGCACCCATCATCAAGCTCATCAACGCTGTGCTGACTCAGGCAGTGCGCGAGAATGCGTCGGACATCCACATCGAGCCATTTGAAAACCGCCTAGTAATCCGTTTTCGTGTCGATGGCGTACTACGTGAGGTATTGCAGTCGCGCCGCGCTCTAGCACCGGTGGTGGTATCACGTATTAAAGTCATGTCAAAGCTCGACATTGCCGAAAAGCGTTTACCGCAAGACGGTCGTATGTCACTAAAAATCGCCGCACGGCCAGTCGATGTGCGTGTGTCGACCATTCCGGCAGGTCACGGCGAGCGCGTCGTGCTGCGACTCCTAGACAAACAAGCTGGCCGCCTCGATCTAGGCTCTCTAGGAATGGATACGGTCACGCAGACAGCCATGGACGGGCTGATCCATAAACCCTACGGCATCATCTTGGTGACGGGGCCCACGGGCTCGGGAAAAACGACCACTCTGTATGCAGCCCTCGAACGCTTAAACGACGACACGCGCAATATTATGACGGTAGAAGATCCCATCGAGTATTACATCGATGGAATCGGTCAGACCCAGGTCAACACCAAGGTTGAAATGACCTTTGCGCGTGGCTTACGTGCCATCTTGCGCCAAGATCCAGATGTGGTCATGGTCGGTGAAATCCGTGATATAGAAACCGCACAAATTGCGATACAAGCCTCGCTGACGGGTCATCTCGTGCTATCAACGCTACACACCAACACAGCAGTTGGTGCGATCACTCGCTTACGCGACATGGGCGTTGAGCCGTTTCTGCTGTCTTCTACTTTGATCGGCGTACTGGCCCAACGGCTCGTGCGTGTGCTCAATCCTGACACGCGACTACCCTATCAGGCTGCTGACTACGAGCGTCAGTTTTTGAATTTAGACAAAGAGGCAGCAGCCACTGTCTACCGAGCATCAGCCGATAACGGTACCGGCTACCGTGGACGCACTGGCATCTACGAACTTGTAAATGTCGACGATGCGATGCGCACCTTAATTCACGATGGCGCGGGTGAACAAGAACTTGAGCGGCATGCGCGCCTCAGTACTCCAAGCATTCGCGACGACGGCAGACGACGCATCCTAGCCGGTCAAACGACCATCGAAGAAGTTTTGCGCGTCACGCGCGAAGACTAGACACATGGCCGCATTTGAATACACTGCGCTTGACACCAAAGGCCATCAATCCCGCGGGTTAATCGAAACCGACACTGCGCGCCAAGTCCGCCAACTATTACGGGACAAGGGCTTACTGCCCGTCACTGTCACCGAGGTTGCAGCCAAGGAGGCAACTCGTGACCGAGGCAGTTTCACGTTGCGACGCGGCGTATCAGCAGCTGATCTTGCTCTACTCACCCGTCAACTGGCCACGCTCGGCCGAGCGGGGCTGCCTTTGGAAGAGGCGCTACTCGCGGTGTCGCAACAAACAGAAAAACCACGCATCCAGGCCATCATTGCTGGCGTACGAGCCAAGGTGCTTGAAGGACGTACGCTAGCAGACGGTCTAGGCGTGTTTCCGCAGGTGTTCCCGGAAATCTATCGCACCACCGTTGGAGCTGGAGAGCAATCCGGACGGCTTGATAACGTGCTGGAACGTCTGGCCGATTACACAGAAAACCGACAGCTCTTACAAAGCCGTGTCCGTAATGCCATGGTCTATCCACTGCTGCTCACGATAGTTTGCGTACTCATCGTCTCGCTACTCCTTGGCTATGTGGTACCAGAAGTCGTCAACGTCTTTAAAGCGAGCAAGCAACAGTTACCCATACTCACTCGTGTCTTGATAGCGAGTAGCGATGGCTTTAGGCACTGGTGGTGGCTACTCTTTAGCGCCATGGGCGCCGTGGCCTATGGCTTTCGACGCTGGCTGCGCGATATCAGCGCGCAGCGACGCTGGCATCGTCTATTGCTGCGGCTCCCTTTGATCGGACAACTCGTTCGTGGCGTCAACGCTGCTCGTTTTGCGCGCACGCTGTCTATTTTAACCGCGAGTGCTGTGCCTGTTTTGGACGCGCTGCGCATCGCGGGCGAGGTGGTCATCAACGTACCCATGCGCGAAGCGGTCGCTGACGCTGCCGTGCGGGTACGTGAAGGAGCTCCAATTGCGCGCTCGCTCGGATTGAGCAAGCTCTACCCTCCCATGCTGATTCACTTGATCGCGAGCGGTGAGACCAGTGGCGATCTTGAGAACATGCTTGAGCGTGCCGCAACCACGCAGGAACGTGAAATGGATGGCATCGTCAACACCTGCGTCAATGTGCTAGGCCCTATGATGATTCTGATCATGGGCGGATTTGTGCTATTGATAGTACTTGCACTGCTCCTCCCGATTTTTCAGCTAAATCAACTGGTACGCTGACCTCGCGATACGTTGATAAAAAGCCTCCCATCTCAGTGAAAATTGCGAGCAGCTGTACTTAACTGTCCAAGCGCACGGGTATGGTCCACTAACCGCTCAACACACACGTGCACTACCTCGCCTGCACGCTGCACAGTACCAATGGCGCCAAGTAATTGTGCGTTCAGCAACTGGCGACGAAACCGCGCTGCTATACGCTGCCAAATAATCAGGTTCACCACGCCTGTTTCGTCCTCAAGCGTGACAAACACCACACCCCCCGCAGAACCTGGGCGTTGTCGCGTTAGCACTAAGCCGGCAACCACCACCGCAGCGCCATGACCTTGGTGGTGTACAGCTTGTGCGGTCAGACAGTGCAACACGTTTAAGCGTGTGCGCAATAAAGCGAGTGGATGTCTGCCTAGCGTTAAACCCAGCGAGCGGTAGTCGGCCACAATATCAGCGCCTTCGGTTGGCTTTTTCAGCAGAGGCGTGGCCTGATCCTGCGTATCGTGTACCAACAAGCCCACCGGCCGCTCTATACCAGTGACCGCCCATACCGCTAGATGTCGGTGGCCTGCTAATGCAGCCAGCGCACCACTGTCGGCAAGCGCTGCAAGTTCGTGACGACTTAAATCTGCCCGTGCTGCCAGATCTTCGACAGAAGAAAAGATGTGCTGTTGACGGGCATTAATCAGCCGCGCTGCAGCTGAAGGACCGAAGCCACGCACCTGCATCAAGCCCAATCGAATGACTGACAATGTCTCGCCCTCGAGCGTGCATTCCCACTCACTGCTGAGTACATCAACGCCCCGTACGTTAACGCCGTGCTCACGAGCATCACGCACCAATTGGGCTGGAGCGTAAAATCCCATCGGCTGACTGTTAAGTAAACCGACCGTAAAAGCGGCAGGCTCATGGCACTTGAGCCACGCCGATATATACACAATTAGGGCAAAACTCGCTGCATGCGCCTCTGGAAATCCATAGTCACCAAAACCAAGGATCTGCCTAAAAATCGCTTGCGCAAATTCTTCTGTGTACCCACGGGCTCGCATCCCATCAATCAAGCGCGACTCGAAAGCGCCCAGTCCGCCGCGACGCTTCCATGCCGCCATTGCACGTCGCAACTGATCGGCCTCGCCTGCACTAAAGCCTGCTGCCACAATCGCAAGCTGCATGACCTGCTCTTGAAAAATGGGCACGCCCAAGGTACGTGACAGCACCTCACGCACTGCCTCGCTCGGGTAAAGGACCGGCTCAAGTCCCATGCGTCGCCTTAAATAAGGATGCACCATGTTGCCCTGAATAGGACCCGGGCGCACTAGTGCCACCTCAATCACCAGATCGTAGTAGCACTTAGGCGCTAAGCGCGGCAGCATCGCCATCTGCGCACGTGATTCGATTTGAAAAACGCCTACCGTATCTGCTTTCGAGATCATCGCGTAAGTCGTTGGATCTTCTGCCGGCACATCTGCTAACTGAAAAACTCTACCGTGACGTGCACTCATTAGAGCAAGTGTCCGACGGATCGCACTCAACATACCAAGCGCTAACACATCGACCTTTAATATCCCTAGGTCATCAAGATCATCCTTGTCCCACTGAATTACAGTACGCTCAGGCATGGCTGCATTCTCAATGGGAACAAGCGCGTCCAGCGAATCACGCGCAATGACAAACCCCCCTACATGCTGAGACAAATGACGCGGAAATCCGATCAGTTCTGCACTTAAAAGCAGCAGCCGGGTCACCACGGGACTTGCTGGGTCAAGTCCCGCTTCACGAATGTAGATAGGATCAATATCTGCGCCGTCCCAACCACGTAATGAGCGACCTAGTCGCATCATCATGGCCGCTGGCAAACCTAATGCACGCCCCACATCACGTAGTGCGCTACGTGGACGGTACCGAATCACGACCCCCGTCAGCGCTGCACGGTGGCGACCATACTTTGTGTACAGATACTGAATAACCTCCTCGCGACGCTCATGCTCGAAATCCACGTCGATATCAGGAGGCTCATTGCGCTCTTTCGAAACGAAGCGCTCAAACAGCATCGCCATACGTGCCGGATCCACTTCGGTGATTCCGAGACAATAACAAACCGCTGAATTTGCGGCAGAACCCCGCCCCTGACATAAGATTCCGCGCGCTTTAGCAAAGCGCACCAGATCCTCTACCGTCAAGAAATAAGCCTCAAACTGCAGCTCAGAAATCAAGGCAAGCTCACGCGCCACAAGCTGGCGCACCTGGGTCGGCGCGCCATCAGGCCAACGCAGACGCATTCCTTGGGAGGTCAGCGCGCTCAGCCAACTTCCCGCGGTCTGCCCTGTCGGCACCAACTCACTCGGATACTCATAGCGCAGCGTATCCAAATTAAAATGACAACGTTCGGCGATCAGCACCGTCTGGCGCAAGAGTTCGAGTGGATAGCGGCGCGCAAGTTGTGCGCGATGTTGTAGATGGCGTTCCGCATTCGAATGCAATTGCAGACCTAGGGACTCTATCGGCACAGCCAAGCGAATCGCCGTTAACACATCCTGTAATGACTGACGCTGACGCTGATGCATGTAAACATTACCGCTAGCTACTGCAGGAATGCCCACACTGGCAGCCAATGCCAGCAAACCACTCACATACGCTCGGTCGCTGCCAGTAGCGTGTGCTTCCACTGCAACCCATAAATCGTCAAATCGCTCGCGCAACCACTGAAGATCGGTGATCTCGCCTGAATTATTAGGCAACCAAAGGCACAACACGCCCGGCAAGGGATCACGGCACAGATCAGCCGGCGTCATTAAGTAATGACCCTTGTCGGCAGCGCGACGCGCTTGGGTAATTAATCGGCACAAAGCGGCATAGGCTGCGCGATCACTTGCGAGCAAGACACACCGCAAACCGTTTGTCAGCGTCAACTGGGTACCAATAATTAGCTGACATGCCAGAGCTTTGGCTGCCACATGGGCGCGTACCACGCCGGCAAATGAACATTCATCAGTTAGCGCGAGGGCCTTATAGCCCAGCGCGTTCGCCTGCTGCAGCAACTCCTCTGGATGCGATGCCCCAGTTAAAAAAGTGTAGTTGGAGATGGCATGCAGCTCAGCATAGTCAGGTATTTCAACACTCATGCGCATCACTAACCAAAAATGCCATGCAAAAACCACTCGCGAGTACGATGCTCACGAAATACCCACACACGCACCCCTTTGCATGTGACCGCCCGATAGTAGTCGCGAGCGATTGCTTGCCCATCCCACCAACCGCTCTCAATGCGTTCAAGCTCAGAGGTCAAACGCAAAGGACCACTGTACTGTGGAACACCATTGTCACTGGATAGTGGCTCCGGCACTGACAGTAGCCACACCGGACGAGGATTATGCGTAATCTCAATCGCCGGCAAGCGCGCGCTTTCCAAGCCTTTAATAGGAGCAATAGCGTGCCACGCTGCCTCAGGCCGGTGCTGAGAATGTAGCCTTACGCTACGTACTCGGTGCGATCCTAATCGCGCTATCAATGTATCAAGTAACGTCAGAAAGGCCCGACTACTATTTGCGTCCGCTATCTCGGGTAGCGCTGCTGTGCCTTGCTCGATTGCTGATGGCGTATCACTACGCAAACTAATAGACACTACCGGCGCATGCAACTGCTCACGTGCCAAGCGCTCACACAATAGACTTTGCCAATCTTTTGCACATGCCGTGGCACGAGACCGTCCAAGCGGCACACGTTGTGATGTACCTAAGTGCTGACGCAGCAGCAGCACAATCCGCGCAACGCCTGCACCACGTGCGCGCAAAAATCGCTCCATCTCAACAAATAACTGCTCACAATAAGGCAACAAGGCTGCGCTATTCTCAGCTTCAAATAACAGATCCACATCGCCTCGAAAGCGGTCAGGCACTACATAACGGCGACGTGGCGCCTCATAACGTCCGTATGCCTCATCGAGTTCCGCTAAGCGCTGCGGTGTCAAACGCAGGCAAAGTCCCGCGCGTGGCAAACGATAAAGATCAGCTAAGTCCGTGATGCCAAGCCGCGTGCAATCGGACAGCACTTGTGAGGGCCAGCCGGTGACAGTCACGGGCAGCCGACCTAGCACACTAGCTAAACGCGCACGTGATAACACCATGCTGCCATTAGCCCCTTGCGCCAACCACAGGGCCGCGCGGGCTGTAGGTGCTATAGCGAGTCGCACTGCATGCCCCTGTCGGCTAGCATCCGCCTGTACACGTTCAAGCAAAGACTGGGCACCCCCAAAGAGCCCCAAACTGCCCTGCACCTCCAGTAAGAGCGTATTGGGTGGCACAAGACTGATCCATGAGGTGTAACAACGCGCCCACTGTGCCAACCGATCAAGTTCACCTGCCTCCAAGACTTGATCGCGTGTGCAAAGATCCAGAACTGCAGTCTGAGTTTGCGCAGTTCCAATCGACATGCCAGAAACCACGCCAGCAGTGCGTGCGGCAGCATTGACTGCAACCACCACGCCCTGAGCACTGAGCGCGCTTAACACCGCACGTGGCTGCGCTAAGGAGCCGTGCAGACGCTCAAGTGCAATCAGCGGTAAGTCAGGAAGTTGCAGTGCAAGCCATAAAAGTGGCGGCAACGTACGCCGCGATACTGGCACCAAGGCAGGCATAGGTAGTGACTGCTCTAATGGCTCCGTTAACACCGCCTCGCGCATGACAGGCGCAAATAAATCACCTGTTACATGAAGGTAGTCAGCGCCCTGCCGCGCAGTTGTGCTTGAAGGTGCACGCACTCTGCGCTGGCGCATGTGTCAACCTTGCAACACAGCGCAGACTCGCACGGGACCACAGCCGCGGCGCTTGAAAATCAATAGATCCAGCCCATCAGACGTGGGTTCAAGCACAATACGCAAACTCGCTGGCGAAGGTTGCTCTTTGCATAATAGTGACCGAAATACGACCACGAGACTGTGACTGTGTGCTGCTGCCAACTGCAAGCGTCGTAACCAGCGAAGCTCTACACTATCGAGCCATGCCAGCACTGCCACACAGCTACCAGAACGCAGCGCCTCCTCCATAGCCCACATCCGATCGCTTAACGTCTGGGCTGTGACCCATAGCACGCGCTCAAGTGGCAAGCCGCCTTGCACTAGCGCAGGCGCATACGGGATATAAGGAGGCGCAATCCAAGCAAGCCAGCGAGGTGCTGTGTGCGATGGATTAACGAGTGCGCGCAATGCTGGTAATAGCAGCTGTAACTCACCGACACCTGCTGCGGGCTGCAACAGTTCGATTAACTCACCCAGCGGCCAGCCGCCATCTGCGAGACAGCCATTTAACCGTGGCAAGCCACTGTCGATATAAGGTCGGGTTGGGGAACGTACCGTATCGCGAGCACGCCAGACAGCCGTGCTCGCAAGCAGTGCATCGAGTGTAGACCGCATAGCACAAAGCATCCATCACCCATAACGGCTTTTGCCGTTACAGGCTACTGCAGAAAATCGTTTTTATTGCCGCGACGTAAGACACCGACAACCACGCCCTCGATCAACATGGACTGCTCTTTGAGATCGACACGAATCGGATCAAAGTCGGTATTCTCGGGTAAGAGCCACACGACCGAGCCTTCCTGACGGTATCGCTTCACCGTCACTTCGTCATCGACACGTGCAACCACAATCTGACGATTACGCACTTCGGGTGTACGGTGCACCGCCACTAAATCACCATCCATGATGCCGATGTCTTTCATCGACATGCCCTGCACCTTCAGCAAATAATGTGGCCGAGGGTTGAAGAGCTCCGGATCCACATGAAAGCGCCCTTCAATGTGCTCTTCGGACATGATCGGCCGCCCGGCTGCGACGCGTCCAATCAGCGGTAGGCCTATCTGATCACGCATCGTGTCTTTCAGTTGAATTCCACGCGACATACCAGGCACAAGATCAATGGCGCCCTTGCGCTGCAAAGCGCGCAAGTGCTCCTCCGCCGCATTGGCAGACTTAAAGCCAAGCTCAGTGGCGATTTCAGCCCGGGTGGGTGGCATACCGGATTCGTCAATTTGCGACCGGATAAATTCGAGGATCTGGCGTTGGCGGGGAGTCAGGTCAGTCATAAATCACCTGTATATATGTACAGAGACTGTGATTATATACAGCTATGCCATGTGCACAAGCGCTCATGATAAAACCATCCATGAGAGTCTTGTAGTTAATTGATAATAATGAATATTTATTTTTTTCATATCAGGGCAAAGCCGCCTTTATCGCCTATATCACTCGCCCGTAGCCATCCAGCAAGCACCAACCCATCGACTCGAGCGATTGCCCCAAAGATGCCGGCCCATTGCGTATCAACCCTTGCGCCAGCGCCACCCAGGCGCCCCACACACGCATCATGCAACTGACAAAGGCGCGCATATGACGCGCAAGCACACGACCTCAGACGGCTCCTAGCGCGTACCATCGCACAAAGACAGTTCTGCGCCGTGGTATCTACGCACGTGTGCGCATCACCACCGTGGCATCCTGTGAACGCGTCTGAACATGCATAGCAAAGCGAAGCACAGTGCATTGGCACAGACTGTCATATTCAGATAAAATTGAAGTAAGTGGCGTGCTTTACGTCCCCGCTCGGTCGCCAGACCGGCCGGCGTTCGGTCGTTAATTGTTGTCTATGAAGGAGTTGTACATGAACACATTTCTTAAAGCTGGCGTTGTTGCGCTCGTCGTTGTCTTCGCCGCTGGTTGCACGGATTTGAAGCCATTAGAGGCACAAGTGAGCGCTCTGAAGGAAGAGCTCAACAAGCACATTGCAGAAACCGCTGGCATTCCAGCACTTGCTGCTAACGCTGCCAAAGCTGCGCAAGCTGCCGCCACTGCCGCCCAACAGGCGCAGAGCAAAGCAGATGCCGCCGCGTCAGCTGCACAAGCCAGCCAACAGTGCTGTGATGCGACCAACGAGAAGATTGATCGCTTGTTCAAGAAGTCGATGTCGAAGTAAGTCATTAGCCGCCTACAGGCGGACTGATGCAGCACAACGCCGCGGATTTCCGCGGCGTTGTCGTTTACGGCTAGGCTCTTTTTACGCCCACGGGCGAATGCGATCGCCTAGCGGCACCTGACAACACGTCAACCGCGTCGCAATTCAGTTTGCGGCTAGTTCCATTTGTGTCACTGGCACCGGAATCCCAAGCGCCTCTAAAAAGGCGGACTCCGTCCGTATCCACTCGACACCCACACTACGCGCCTTATTACGTACAGCTGCTGCCACTAGACGCGCTAACGCAGTGCGATCCGGCTCATAGGCACCCCGATCACTTGCTTCAAGGGGCGGATGGACTTCCACATACAGCTGACCGTCCGACCAACCCACCTTATGTGGCTGATTTACAATGCGCACTGGCGTATCAACTGCCACTTTCTTGAAAAGCTCTTCAATGTCTTCCGGATACAAACGCATGCAACCATGCGTCACCTGCATACCAACTCCCGCAGGTTTATTGGTTCCGTGTATCAGGTATGCGCCGCCAGGGATCGCGAGTCGCATCATGTAAAGGCCCAGTGGATTATCAGGTCCTGCTGGCACAGCTTTGGGTAAAATATCGCCCCGCTGAGCATGCTCATAGCGCACTGACTCCGGCGGATACCACACGGGGTCTTTGACCTTGGCCGCAATGTGAGTCAACCCAATGGGCGTAGACCAATCCATTTTACCCACGCTGATCGGATAGGTCACAACGATCCGCGACTCACCTGCTTTGGCCGGTGGATAGTAGTACAACCGATGCTCAGGCAGATTCACCACGATACCCTCGTGGGGCGTATCGGGCAAAATGCGCCGTAGCGGCAAACGAATCACCACGCCCTCGCCAGGCAACCACGGGTCTACGCCCGGATTCGCATTCACCACTTCCTCATAACCAAGACCAAATCGCCTGGCAATATCAATCAGCGTGTCCGCATGTATCGCGCTCACCTCACTGTATTCACCGACCAGATCAGAATCAGCTTGCAGCGCTAACACCGCACTATGCACAGCACCTGACGCACCGAACAAAGCGCCAAACAACCAAACGCTTATCTTAAAGCGCTGCGACATCACGAATGAAAAAAACTGCGCCATCAATAGCGCACCAAGGCAGATCCCCAGGTAAACCCGCCGCCAAAAGTCTCCAGCAACAACAGTTGTCCGCGCTGTATACGGCCATCCCTCACCGCCGCATCAAGCGCTAAGGGAATGGAAGCCGATGAGGTATTGCCATGGTCTTGTACCGTGATAACGACGCGCTCGAGCGGCAAGTCGAGCTTGCGAGCAGCTGCCTGAATAATGCGCAGATTAGCTTGGTGCGGCACCAACCAGTCGATTTCGCTTTTATCAACACCCGCTTTTGCAAGCGTTTTATCTACCAGACTCGACAGCGTATTGACCGCGACTTTAAAGACTTCATTGCCTTTCATCGAAATACCACCGGGAGCACCGGCGCGCAGTTTGTCAAAGCCAGAGGAAGGCCCATACGGGAAATACAAAAGATCACTGTACTGACCATCTGCTGATAACAGCGTGGTCAAAATTCCTGGCGTCTCACTAGGCGTCAGAATCACCGCACCAGCCCCATCGCCAAACAGCACAGCTGTACTGCGATCGTTCCAATCCACGATCCGCGATAGACACTCGGCGCCTATAACCAAGGCGCATTTTGCCTCGCCTAAGCGAATAAATTTATCTGCCATCGACAACGAATACATAAAACTGCTGCAAGCTGTTTCAATGCTAAACGCTGGTGTGTCATGAATCCCTAGGTGTCGTTGCACCAAAGTGCCAACGTTGGGGAAGATAAAATCGGGTGTACACGTCCCCACCGCCACAAAGTCGATATCAGCAGCTGTCACGCCTGCCGCCTGCATCGCGCGTCGCGCCGCTTCAGCAGCCAAGGTCGACGTCGACTCCTCAGGGGCTGCCACATGCCGCCGCTCGATTCCTGAACGCGAGCGGATCCACTCATCCGTGGTATCGACCATCGTCTCAAGATCGGCATTGGTGAGTACTTTAGCCGGCAAATAACTGCCGGTACCGGCGATACGTGAGTACATGTCAGACTGCCTGTGCTTTAAGTGTCATGCCAATTTCCGAGGGTACTCCTCGGCGCGCCTCATCGATACCCAGACGCACAGCATGTGCAAACGCCACCGCGTCTGCACTACCGTGACTTTTTACCACGATCCCAGCAAGACCTACCATACTCGCGCCATTATAGCGGCGCGGATCAAATCGCTGACGAAATCCTCGCAACGCCGGCAAGGCAAATAAGGACCCCAAACGCCGCCACGGGGAGCAAGTCAATTCCTCGTGCATCACGCGACTTTGCATGCGCGCCAAGCCTTCCATGGTTTTAAGCGCGACATTGCCGGTAAAACCGTCCGTCACAACGACATCCACGGCACCGGTGAAGATATCATTGCCTTCCACGTAACCGCAGTAATTAAGACTCGAACGCTTAAGAAGCGCATGGGCGGCCTGCACCACATCATGGCCTTTGATGTCCTCTGCACCCACATTGAGCAGCCCCACACGTGGTTGAGTTGCACGCCTGCCATCGTGTGCCATCACGGATCCCATCACTGCAAACTGGAATAACTGCACAGGTGTAGCGCTCACGTTGGCACCTAAATCAAGCATGCAGGTATGCCCACCCGTTGCTGGGATATTTGCCACAATAGCTGGCCGCTCAATGCCAGCAATCATGCCAAGCACGAAATGAGACGTGGCCATAAGAGCGCCAGTATTGCCACTACTGATGCAGGCGCTCGCCTGTCCACTCGCGACTAGATCGATCGCACGGCGTAGTGAGGAATCTTTTTTGTGCCGCATGACGTCGCGCGGACGCTCATCCATTCCCACAATTTGACTGGCAGCACAAAGATGGACGCGCGAACGCAGAGCCTTACTCGCCGTCAATAGCAACGGCTCAAGCACGCTCGGAATGCCAACTAGGGTAATTTCAAGGTCCGGCGTCGATCGCAACACCTCGATCGCGCCGGCCACGCAGCTAGCGGGACCTAAGTCACCGCTCATCGCGTCGATCGCTATAGACAGACTGTGCTGCATCGGCGTGTGCCGAAGACGGCCCGTGTCGCCCAGCGACTACTCCTCGGCAGTCTCTACCGGAGTCTCGATCACTTTCTTACCGCGATAGTACCCATCGCGGCTGATGCGATGACGCAAGTGCGTCTCACCGGAGGTAGGATCAATCGACAGCGCTGGCGCTGTCAAATGATCGTGCGAGCGGTGCATGCCGCGCTTCGACGGTGTCTTCCTACTTTTCTGAACGGGCATCGTGTACTCCTAAAACTCAACGCTTAAGCAAATTTCGCAAATCAGCAAACGGACGCTGGGTAGGCGCGACGGGGGCGGGTTTCTCTACCGCCACCACCTCTTCAACCACCATCGCCTTTCGCATCGCACAATCAGCCGGCGTCGCGTGCATCGGCACTAGCGGCACCGCCAACAGCAATTCATCCTCCACAAACTCATCCAGCACCAACTGACCACCAGGCGCTGTCACCGCATCATAGGCCTCGGGCACCCGCCCCGCCTCTGCATCCCGAGCGACAAAGGCCACCCGCACTGGCGATTCGAGTGACGCCTCAAATTCCTTCAAACAGCGCTGGCAGATCAACCAGGCTCGCGCCCGCACCGCGCCCTCAAGCGCAGGGTACGCCCCGGCTGAGTGAAACCGAAAATCCACCACCGCCACGCCGTCCGGCCGCGCAAGACTATCGCGCAGGCGGGAGAACCTACCCAATGGGTAGTCATGTTCTAGCCGGGTACGCTGGGCCGCGAGCTGCCCCACGTCCAGCGGGTCCTGGAGTTGGCTCGCCATAGGGCCGCGTATGATAGTGATGCAAGCGTGCTGTGTCAAAACGAGCAAACGCCAAGGTCTTGATTTAGAAAGCTGTAGAATCCTGAACTTATGAGCCTTAAGCCCCCCCCGCTGATTTTAGCCTCCACCTCAATGTACCGTCGCGAACTCATGAAGCGCTTGCGGGTGGCTTTTGAGTGTCACGCGCCCCACGTCGCTGAAGACCGCTTGCCCGGCGAGCAGCCAGCGGCGCTCGCGGTGCGCCTCGCCGCCCTCAAAGCCGCGGCAGTCGCTGCCATGCACCCGAGCGCCGTCGTGATTGGCGCAGACCAAGTTGCCGCCAACGGCACCTCGATCCTCGGCAAACCGGGAACCGTGGCGAACGCCATACGCGATCTCACCGCCGCGAGCGGCAACGTCGTCAACTTTTACACCGCGGTCACGATCCTGCGCCCAGATGGCACTCGCCAAGACCACCTCGATCTGACGCGCGTGCAGTTCAGACCCTTAAGCGCGACCGAAATCGCGACCTACGTACAACTGGATCAACCACTGGATTGCGCTGGCAGCTTTCGCTCGGAGGGTCTAGGCGTCAGTTTGTTCGAGCGCATCGATAGCCATGATCCAACAGCACTCATTGGACTGCCGCTGATCTTCGTTGCCAATGCACTACGCATAAGCGGCCTTAACCCACTCGCTGGCTAATGCGAGCGCAGCCCACGCCGCTTACGGATCAGGTCCGCACTGAGCGCTCCATGGCTCGCTGTGCGGCAGCGAGTGCCGCGGCCCGCTGTAAGACGCCGACATCGTCACCAGGGCCCACACACATACTCAGATCCTGCAGCAAACCATCAGCCACATCATAGATCCAGCCGCGCACATGCACTGTGCGTCCGCGATCCCACGCACCTTGGACCATTGTTGTTTGGCACACGTTAGCAACCTGCTCAATCACGTTTAACTCGGTCAGCAAACGCTGACGCGCCGTGACTGTGGTCAACGGCTCGAGTAATTGCTCGCCACGGCGCATGACATCCTGCACATGGCGCAGCCAGTTATCGATAAGCCCCAACCGCTGGCCCTCGAGCGCCGCTGCGATACCGCCGCAACCATAGTGGCCCACGACAAGGATGTCATCGATATTTAATACATCCACGGCGTATTGAATCACCGACAAGCAGTTCAAATCTGTATGAACCACAACGTTCGCCACATTACGATGCACGAACATCTCACCCGGCTTTAAACCGACAATTTCGTTGGCAGGTACGCGACTATCAGCGCAGCCGATCCATAAAAACTTAGGTGCCTGCAAGCGGGACAGCGTCGCAAAAAACCCAGGATCGCTCGCGTTAACGGCGCGCACCCAGCTGCGGTTATTGGCAAATAGCGGATGTTCGTTGTTCATCGGCGGCGCCTACTACTGCGCTTGGAGCGCTCTGCGGTCAGATGATCAATGATGGCGACTAACTCAGACGTCAGCGGGACACTCAGAGAGAATACCTTACCTGAGCCTGGCCATTCAAAACTCAATGTCTGGGCGTGCAAAAACATGCGGTTAAGACCAACCGTTGCCAACCATGCGTTGAATTCGCGATCGCCATACTTATCGTCACCGGCCACCGGATGCCCAGCGTGGGCCGCATGCACACGAATCTGGTGGGTACGCCCGGTCCCGATACTCACTTGCAGCAACGTCGCCGTGGCTCCAAAAAAATCAACCGGCGTGAACGTCGACTGCGACTCCTTACCACCCGCTTGCACTTTTACCACGCGCTCGCCGCCTTGGCGCGCGCGCGTGTCCAACGGGACGTCGATCGTTTTCGTGCCGAGATTCCACGATCCCTGCACGAGCGCGAGGTACTGCTTCTCCACGAGACCATCACGCAGGAGTCCGTGCAACGAGCGCAGCGCCGTGCGGTTACGCGCCACCATCAGCAAGCCACTGGTATCTCGATCCAGTCGATGCACCAGCTCCAAGGTCTCGTTAGGGCGCGAGGCGCGCAGTGCCTCAATGACCCCAAAGGACAGCCCACTGCCGCCATGCACCGCCACCCCTGAGGCCTTGGCAATGACCAACAGATCCTTGTCCTCAAACACCACACTGCTTTCAATGTCCGCCAGCGCTCGATCGGGCACCCGTGCTGGCCCTTGCTCGGTTGGGGTCCGTACCGGCGGTAGCCGAATATCGTCACCGGCGACCACCCGATACTCGGGTTTGGCCCGCTTTCCATTCACCCGCACCTCGCCTTTGCGCAAAATACGGTAAATGCGCGACCGCGGGACCCCCTTCAGCTCGCGCAGTAGCCAGTTATCGATTCGCTGGCCACCGCCGTCAGGACCCACCGTCACGTGGCTCACACCCGAGCCAGCTGCTGAGCCTATGGCGGGGCCCGTTGCTGGGGAATTCTCTGGAATCGACTCGTAAGGCATTGATTTACCGATAGTGGTCTGGTAGATTCGTCCGTGATCTGGCGAGGCGTACGACAACGCGAAGCGTTTCGTGGCCTGCGCCAACGCGCGGTTTTCGCTACACGCGTCGCCCGATTCAGACCCCTTAAGGCGGTTCTGAACCTCGGCGAGCGTTGCGGCAACAGCATATTAGTTGGTTCGGAGTCGTCCGTCTCGGGCGTTCGAACCATCGTTCGGCCGATGACTTACGGATGCGCGGCATTTTCGCCGCCCACGCTGTGCGTACCTAAGGGGTGCGTAGCGTGTCGACCGGTCAACGGGCTCTAGAAGGACTGCAGGCCGGGTGTGCGTGCGGGGGTCTGACAGGACTCAGCAACACGCCCGCATGATGAAGATGGCTTACGACGCACTACCGCTCACCAGCCCTCGCCTCGCATCGTTCGCGACGCTCCGCCGCGCCATGGGCGCATCCAAAGTATCGGCCCCAGCTCACACCCAAGTAGGGGCCCATGAAGAGAATGCTTATCAATGCAACGCAGCAAGAAGAACTGCGCGTTGCCCTCGTTGACGGTCAGAAACTTTACGACCTATCGATAGAGATTGCCTCCAAGGAACAGAAAAAAGGTAACGTGTACAAAGGTCGCATCGCGCGACTCGAACCGAGCCTCGAAGCTGCTTTTGTGGACTATGGCGCAGCGCGCCACGGCTTCCTGCCATTAAAGGAAGTCTCCAAAGAGTATTTCCGTCACCAGCCACCGGGCGCACGCACCAACAACATTCGTGACCTGCTCGCCGAAGGCCAGGACATCCTTGTTCAGGTTGAAAAGGAAGAGCGTGGCAATAAAGGCGCCGCGCTGACCTCATTCATCAGCCTTGCCGGCCGGTTTATGGTGCTGATGCCAAACAACCCGCGTGCCGGAGGGGTCTCCCGACGCATTGAGGGTGAGGAACGGGATGCCACCCGTGAGGCGATGGAAGGCCTCAATATCCCTGACAGCATGGGCGCGATCGTGCGTACGGCCGGCGTCGGCCGCTCGACCGAGGAACTGAAGTGGGACTTAGACAACTTAAGCGCGAACTGGACGGCGATAGCCGCCGCAGCCAAGGACCGCCCTGCCCCCTTTCTGGTCTATCAGGAAAGCGATGCGGTCGCTCGTAGCCTACGCGACTACCTGTCCGATGATATTGGTGAGGCACTGATCGATGACCCAGGCGCCTACCAACGGGGTCAAGAATACATGCAGCGCTTCATGCCGCCTGAGGCACAGCGCAAGCTAAAACTGTATGCGGATGAAGTGCCGCTGTTCACACGCTTTCAAATCGAAAGCCAGATTGAGTCCGCGTATTCCCACAAAGTAACACTGCCCTCGGGCGGTAGCCTTGTGATTGACCATACGGAAGCGCTGGTCTCCATCGACATCAACTCAGCCCGCGCTACCCGCGGCGGTGATATCGAAACCACTGCCACCAACACCAACCTCGAAGCTGCAGACGAGATCGCACGTCAGCTACGTATTCGCGACTTAGGCGGACTGATTGTCATTGATTTTATTGACATGGAGTCCACCAAAAATCAGCGTGCTGTCGAGGATCGGATACGCGATGCAGTCAAGATGGACCGCGCGCGTATTCAGATTGGACGCATCTCACGCTTTGGCCTACTTGAGATGTCACGCCAACGACTGCGCCCCTCACTTGGTGAGTCCACTCATATTGCCTGCCCACGCTGCGTAGGGCTTGGTACCATCCGCAGTGTAGAATCACTTGCTCTAGCAATTCTGCGCATCATTGGCGAAGAAGCTCGCAAGGACCGCTCCTCCAAGGTCATCGCGCAATTGCCCGTTGAAGTGGCAACATTTCTCATCAATGAGAAGCGGGATTGGCTACGTACGTTGGAAGAGCGCAACCATGTAGAAGTGGTTCTGGTCCCAAATCCGCACATGCAAACGCCGAACTACACGCTGCGCCGTGTGCGTGACGATGAAACTGGACTACTCGAAAACTCGCTCAGCAGCTACGAGATGGCAATTCAGCCGCCGCAGGAGATCACGCCACCCGGAGTTGAGGTCAAAAAACCGGCCGAAGTGCCAGCCGTGCAATCGGTCACAGTGGCTGCAACTGCCCCACCACCTGCCAATATCTGGTCAGCGACGGCAGAGACAGTGGCGCCCACGAGCGTCGCGCTAAACGTAGCGCCAGGCTACACACCGAATCTGTTACGGCGTCTTTGGACCTTTATTTTTGGTTCAGGCTCACGTCCAGATACTGCTCAGAGCAATGCCGCCCGCAACACCGGAGATGGACGTAACGCCCGTCCGGGTGGACGCACCGGCCAAGGTCGCGATCGCGATGGACGCAACAATCGCGGCGACCGCGATCGCCCACGCCAAGGTCGTGGTCGCGATGACCGAGGCCCACGGGACGACCGTGGTGGCAGCGATCGTGGTGGCCCACGACGTAGCGAAGGCCGTGATGGTTACCGCGACCAAAAACGTGACGCTGGCCCCGATGGACAGCGCACCGAGACGGCGCGCGATGGCTCTCGTGATCCCAACCGGCGTGACCCCCGTCCGCCGCGTCAAGATTCACCCCGCCAAGAAGCGCCGCGCCAAGAAGCGCCTCGGCAAGAGCAACGGCGTCCAGAGCCCCGTCCAGCGGCAACGAATGCACCGCAGAACGGTGATGACTCACAACGTATGACAGACGCGCCAACCAACGCACCGGATGCTGCGGGAGACGAGCGCGAGCCGCGTCGTGGTCGGCGTCGTGGTCGGCGTCGTGGTCGTGGTGGCCGCGGTGGTAACACCGAAATGGGTGCACCCAACCCGACGAATCAGAGCAACACTCAGGAACTCTTTCAGAGCAATGTGCCTGACATCGGAGAGTCGGGTCGCTATCCGATTTTGAGCCCTGAGGAATACGAGCGTGGCCGCGGCGTTGGTGATAACCCAGCCCCACGGCTGCAGGCAGCGCCTTCGGTGCCTGTCAGCACGCACGAAACCAGTGAATGGCGTAGCGCCCCAGCTCCGATGCCGACCGCACCCGCAGTCCAGTCGCCGCCGGCATACACACCGCCACCTGCGCCTCCGGCTCCTGCCGTTGCACCGACGCCATCGGTGTACATACCACCGGCAAACACACCGCCGCCTGCGCCTCCGGCTCCTGCCGTTGCGCCGACGCCATCGGCGTATATACCACCGGCATATACGCCGCCAGCTGCGCCTCCGGCGCCTACCGCCACGGTGACGCCATCAGCGTACACGCCGCCGGCATACTCGCCTCCGCAGGCGCCACCAGCCCCTGAGGCCGGTGTGGCTCCACCACCCGCGATACCAGCGACCGCACCCATCAGCACCCCGAGTGCAACGCCACAGGCACACAGCAACCCACCCACGGAATCTGGGTCGGCCAGCTAGTACGCAACGTGCGCCCGGGCTTAACCGCCCGGGCCTTTTTCAAAGCGTATCCGCCAGGTGCTTTGCAAAGCCGCAAGCAGCTGCATCGATGAGCTCAAACACTCGATCAAAGTCCTGGACGTCGCCGTAATAGGGATCAGGCACGTCAAGCACACCGATGTCTGGCCCGTATTCTAATAATCGCTGCAGCCGTGCTCCGTAACTTTGCGGAGCGATTGCTTTTGCATCACTCAGATTGCGCTCGTCCATCACCAGCACATAATCAAACCAATCAAAATCACCGCTCAGCAACTGCCGTGCAGTTAAGTCAGCTAAATCTATACCGCGGCGTTTAGCTGCGGCCTGCGCACGCTCGTCAGGCGCATGACCAATGTGATAGCCATGGGTACCCGCTGAATCAACACACAGCGTCAGTGTCGGCGCAAGCTGTGCCGCACGCGCTCTAAACACAGCCTCCGCCGTGGGCGACCGACAGATATTACCCATACACACGAACAGTACTTTGACGTTGATGCCCAACACCAGCACCCTCAAGGAAAGGATTTAGGAGACTACCCGTAGTAGTAACCGCTCCACTGCCGCAAGGTCAGCGGCCGTGTCCACACCGGGACCTGGCACTGCACACGCCGTGTTGACGACAATCTGTAGCCCGGACTCTAATGCCCGCAACTGCTCTAAGCGCTCACACAACTCCAGTGGAGTCGGGCTAAGTTCTGATAACCGCTGCAAAGTGCTGACTCGGTAGGCGTAAATACCTAAATGCCGCTGGGCAAGCGCCACAGGTGCGCTTTGCACCCCCACACGTGCGTGCGCGTCGCGCTCAAAAGGAATGGGACTGCGACTAAAGTACAACGCGCGCCCACGTCCATCACAGACAACTTTCACGACATTTGGATCTGAAAATTCGGCTGCCGACCCTATGGGCGTAGACAACGTTGCCATGGCTGCGGCCGTCTCTTTCAACAGGAGTTTTGCCACCTGCGTGAGCGCTGCTGGCGGCATTAGCGGCTCATCTCCTTGCAGATTAACAACCACTGTATCGGGCGCCCATCCAAGCGTGCGAGCAACTTCCGCCAAACGATCGGTACCCGACTGATGTGTCGCCTCTGTCATCACAATACTTGCGCCGAATGCATGGGCCGCACTCGCAATACGCTCATCATCAGTTGCTATTAATGTCTCATCCGCTCCCGCACGCAGCGCCACACCCCACACGTACTCAAGCAGTGGCTTACCTGCGATGTGCAGCAACGGTTTGCCAGGCAGCCGGGTCGACCCATAACGCGCCGGAATGACGATCTTAAACATTAGCCGCCAAGAACAGGGTCATCACTTGCCAGCACACGCGCCTCTTCCTCGAGCATCACAGGGATGCCGTCACGAATCAGAAATGCCAGTTTGTCAGCGCGACACACCAATTCATCCGTCCCGCGAGAATAGTGCAGCGGGCTTTTGCATAACGGACAGGCGAGCAGATCGAGTAGTTTTGTATCCACAATTAGCTCCGTGGGCGCCGCACCAGCGCCTCCAATGTATCGAGTAGCTGTCCACCTAGCGCTGCATCCAAGCTTGCAGAGACACTCAGAAAATACTGATTTTGACCTGCAAAAGAGCCGCATTTAACGGCATCCTTCTCCGTCATAACAACTGGCAAATCATCCCCAAAATGCAAATCTGTTGCTCGCAGCCTGACGTGATCGCGCAACGGATGCTCGATCACATCCATCCCAAGACTGCGCAGACTATCAAAAAATCGTTCTGGACAGCCGATGCCAGCGACCGCATGCACACGTTTGCCCTGCAATGCCGTGACCGGCAACTGCGCACCCGTCTGCAATGCCACCAGCCTATCAACGCTTAGCTGCATCTCAATTTCACCGGCGCCCGCCGCGCCAGTGCCATGAACGACCAGTGCGTCCACAGACGCGAGACGTGACACCGGTTCGCGCAATGGGCCTTGTGGCAATAACTTGCCGTTACCAAAGCGACGTGCGCCATCAATCACGACAATTTCAAAATCCCGTGCAAGACGTAAGTGCTGCAAACCATCATCTGAAATAAGCACATCGACATCTCGAGCGAGATGACGTGCGGCCGCCACTCGCTCGCGCGCAACAACCACCGGACACAGCGTGCGGCGTGCCATGACCACCGCCTCATCGCCAACCACGAACGGACTGGTATCAGTTTTGACACGCTCCGGACCACGGCTAGTACCGCCATAACCACGACTGATAATCCCGACGCGCATACCCCGACGGGTAAGCCCCTGAGCGAGCGCAATAGTAAGAGGCGTCTTACCCGTGCCACCGACGCTCAGATTTCCGACAATAATGACGGGACATGAGACACGAATGGACGCACGTAAACCCGATTGGTACGCCACGCGCCTCACCGAACTGACCAGCGCATACATCCAAGTCAGCGGCGCGAGCACCCAACCGCCGCCCGCCCCCTTAAACCAAACCCGTTGCAGCCAGTCGTGTAGTGCGCTCATATGTTGAATTGCATACGATGAAGCGACGCGTAGGCGCCGCCATGTGCTATCAGCTCAGCGTGGGTCCCTGACTCAATCAGGCGACCCTGCTCAAGCACAATAATGCGATCTGCGTTCTCAATGGTCGACAGGCGGTGCGCAATTACCAGCGTGGTCCGATTCGCCATCAAACGCTCCAAAGCACTTTGAATTACTCGCTCAGACTCGGTATCAAGTGCCGAGGTCGCCTCGTCCAAAATTAGGATAGGCGCATTCTTCAGCAGGGCCCGCGCGATGGCAATACGTTGACGTTGGCCACCAGATAATAAAACACCACGATCACCCACTTCTGTATCGAGACCGTTCGGCAACTGTTGCGCAAACTCGAGCACATGTGCCGCGCGCGCGGCCTCTTCAATTGCCTGTGCCGTTGGATCTTCCGCAGCGAACGCGATGTTCTCACGGATACTGCCATTCATCAGCACAACGTCTTGGCTTACAAGACTGACGTTATCGCGCAATGACGTTAAGCGACAGTCACGAACATCGACGCCTTCAATTAATACGCGACCACTGCTCGGATCATAAAAGCGCGGCACCAGACTCACTAACGTCGACTTGCCACTGCCCGACCGACCAACGATAGCGATTTTTTCACCACGGCTAACTGTAAATGAAATATCGTGTAGCGCGGCTTCCTTACCTGGGTAGGCGAAACAGACCGACTGAAATTCGATATCACCACGTGCCGCTAGCACGTATGTGCCACCTGCGTTCTCCACGGGTTCATCTAGCACATCAAATACACTCTTACCCGCCGCAATACCTTGCTGCAATGGCCCGAAGACTTGGACCAACCGACGCAGCGGCGCAGTAAGAAACAATAGTGCAGCAAGATATGAGGTGAATGCTCCAACCGTCATACCCTTGTCAAGCACGTTGCGGATTGCGATATACATAATGGCAGCAAGCACGCTGGCGGCGATTAGTTGAATGATCGGATTGCTCAGTGCGCGCGCTCGTAAGAGCTTCATGTTCTGGAAACGATTCTGTTCGATAACGCGTTCGAACATGCGAGACTCATGCTGCTGGGCATTAAAAACCTTGATTAGCCGCTGGCCTTCGATCGCTTCCTTCGCGACACGAGTTACATCACCCATCGAGTTTTGAATACGCGTTGCATAGCGCCGAAAAGCGCGGTTAATTGCCTGTATGAGCACAATAATGACTGGCGCTACAGCAAACACAATCGCCGTCAGCTTCCAATTACTATAAAACAGCCATACAAGCAGACCCACAATGGTCAGCGTGTCCCGAATAAGTACCGTCACTGAATTGGTGGCTGCCTCCGCGACAAGCTCAGTGTTGTAGGTCAATCGTGAGAGCAGCGTTCCTGCCGCGGTTTGATCGTAATACAAAGTAGACAAGTCAAGGTAATGACGGAAGAGCTCGCCACGCAGTTGCTTAATAATGTGGCGTCCTACATAGCCAGGCGCATAGACAGACAGAAAATCACCCACGCCACGTGCAAAAAACAAAATCAATATGCCGCCGGGTACTAACACAAGGGTATGTGGATCTCGGTCAACAAATGCGCCGTCTAAAAATCGCTTCACCAGCCATGAGGTGCCGGTGTCAACGGACGCGTACAGCGCCATTCCGAACACGCCAATAGCAAAAACTGGCCAGTGTGGCCGCGCATAACGCAGTAGCCGCGCATAAATCTGAAACGGTTTGGCAGTACTCGTTGACTTCACAATGACTGCCTCAACCCGCAGGCTGCATATTGACTGTTGCGATGTCGACTTGGCTAAAGCCTACCCGCCCAGCAATATCCATAGCCGTAACCACAGCCTGATGCGTCGCGCGTGCATCCGCGCGGATCAAAATCCGCTGACCTGCAGACGTATCACGGAAGCGCTGCAAAGCTGCACGCAACGTCGCTGGACTGCGATTAATAAGTGCACGGTCGTTAACGCGATAACCACCATCGGCCGCGATGACGATCGTTACAGCATCAGCAACTGGCGCTTCCGGCTTCGCACTAGCCTCTGGCAGGCGTACTTGCAAACGCGCATCCTGCACAAAAGATGTCGACAGCATAAAAAACATCACGAGCAGTAAAACAACATCAATCAATGATGTCACGTTGATTTCAGGCTCAAGATCGCGGCGTCGACTGAAGTTCATGTAACGTTTACCGGTCGCTATCAGCGTTACGCGCACGATCTCGTGCAATAACAAGATCTGAATCCCGCCGCATATCAAGTGCCTCAACAAGCTTTAGTGCTTCTTTTTCCATCGCGACGATCAATCGGTCCACATGGCCGCGTAGATAGCGATAACCCACCAGCGAGGGAATGGCGACTATCAACCCGGCGGCGGTTGCAACAAGCGCCTGACCGATACCACCTGACAACCCTCTGGGGTCGCCAACGCCTTGGTGAGTGATGGCATTAAATGCGGTGATAATGCCAATGACCGTGCCTAGCAATCCCATCAATGGCGACACTGATGCGATCGTGCCGAGCATGTTTAAATGCCGCTCAAGCTCATGTGCCACGTGACGACCCGTGTCCTCAATCGCTTCCTTGACGTACGGACGCGGCCGATGCCGGTTGGTGAGTCCCGCAGCGAGCACTTGGCCTAAAGCGGAGTTCTGACTAAGCGCCATTACATGACGCTCGGACAGTTGGTTTGTCTCAACCAAACGCCAAATTTTGTCGGTGAGGTCCGTGGGAATTACCCGACTCTCCTGTAAAGACCACAAGCGCTCACAAATGATCGCAATAGCACCGATAGACAGCGCAATGATCGGCCACATCACCGGTCCGCCAGCCTTGATGAGTTCCCACATCGTAAGCAACATCCTTTTTCGAACCTAAGCCACTGATCATACTTGTTTTTACCAGCGCTGCCACCCCTTAAGGCAGTCGCTCGTGCAATGCCCCATCGCGTAACACAACCGTCCGGTCTAGGCGGGCCGCCAAGACCTCATCGTGGGTCACTATGCACAAACTCACGCCAAATTCAGCATTCAGCTCAAGCATCAGGGCGAAGACCTGGGCCGCGTTAGCCCCGTCTAGGTTTCCGGTGGGCTCATCCGCCAAGATCAGCGCTGGGCGCGTGACGAGTGCGCGCGCGACGGCCGCGCGCTGGCGCTCACCACCCGACAAGGCCGCCGGCCGGTGCTGCAAACGGGCTCCAAGTCCAACGCGCCTAAGCACCTCCTCGGCCCGCGCAAACGCTTCCCGCGTTGGTAGACGGCGCACCAACAACGGCATGGCAACGTTCTCAAGAGCTGTGAACTCTGGCAGCAAATGATGAAACTGGTACACGAAGCCCACTGCTTGGTTACGCAAGACGCCACGCTCGGCATCACTCAACCGTGAGATGGGCTGCCCCGCAATCGACACAGCACCAGCACTGGGCAAATCAAGCCCACCAAGGACCTGCAATAAGGTGGTCTTGCCAGAACCTGACGCGCCCACAATCGCAACACGCTCTCCTTGCTCTATACGGAGATTCACCCCGTCTAGCACGCGTAACACCACCGGACCTTGGCGAAACTCCCGCACGATCCCCACCGCCTCAAGCACGGGAGCGCCCTTAACAAATGCGTTACTCATGTCGTAGTGCCTCCGCTGGCTGAGTGCGTGCCGCGCGCCAAGCGGGATATAGCGTGGACAGCACACCGAGAAAACAACCCACGCTGGCTATCATCACCACATCCCCCCTATTCACAACCGACGGTAATTCATCAATATAGTAAACGCGGGCATCAAACAGCGCTGTCCCTAATAGAGCCTCGAGCAAATGCACCAACTCAGTCACATGTGCTGCAAGCGCCACCCCGCCCATGACGCCAAGCGCTGTCCCTAGCAACCCAATCAAGGCACCTTGCAGTACAAAGACACCAACCAAACTTGCCGGCGTTAGCCCGAGCGTCCGTAGGATGGCAATATCACCGCGCTTTTCTCGCACCAGCATCACAAGACTCGCCACGATATTAAACGCAGCCACTGCAATAACAAGCAGCAGCAAAATGAACATGATCGATTTTGTAGTAGCGATCGAGCGGAAGAAATTACTGTGTTTACGACTCCAGTCACTAATGTAATACCCCCCACCTAGAGCCACCGCGACTTCTCTGACGATAGTGCCCGCCTGAAATGGATTGTCGACACGTAACCTAAGTCCGGTCACCCCGTCATGCAAACGAAAAATACGTCCGGCATCATCTAAATGGATCAGCGCAACGTTGTGATCGTATTCATATAGCCCTGACTGCACGAGCCCAACGACGATCAAGCGCTTCACGCGCGGCATCATACCCGCTGGTGTCGAATTCCCCTTGGGAGCCGCAAGCACAACGGTATCCCCAACCACCACTCCCATATCTTTGGCAAGACCGACACCTAGAATCACACCATAGCGACCAGACTGTAACGTCTGCAAATACCCTGCGCGAACGTGCTCGCCGATCCGACTAACAGTAGGCTCTAAATCAGGCAGGATGCCGTCAAGCAATACACCCGAGACATGCTCACCATGGGCAAGTAACACACGCTCCTCAATATAAGGCGCAGCGCCGAGAACGCGCTGAACTTTCAGCGTCTGTCCGCGAACTGCTCGCCAATCAAGCAAAGGGCCATCTACACCGCTTAAGGTCGCATGCGGCGTGATACCAAGGATTCGTTGGCGTAACTCGACATCAAAGCCATTAACCACCGCCAACACCACAATCAGCACCATCACACCAACCGCAATGCCTAGCGCGCCAACTAATGTGCCAAATGACAAAAAACCGTTACCGGTTCGTGCACGCAGGTAACGCACAGCCAAACGCACTTCGATGGGCATAGACATACTCATTCGTACCGCAATGCATCTGCTGGCTGAGTCAAAGAGGCCACACGCGCAGGATAAATAGTCGAAAGTAGTGTCAAAACTAATGCAACAACCGTCACTAGCACGACATCGTGCGCATCTACATGGGAAGGAATCCCAGACAGATAATACACATCTGCGTCAAAGATCTGAAAATGCAATAGGCGTTGTAAAAAGCTGGTGACGGTATCGACATGTGTGGCTAGGGCTAGCCCGCCAACCACACCAAGCAAGGTTCCTAACCAACCGATAACTGCACCTTGCAATAGGAAAATCCCGACCACCGATCCTGCACGCATGCCTAAGGTCCTGAGTATCGCGATATCATTACGCTTTGCGCGCACTACCATCACTAAGGTGGCCACGATGTTAAACGCAGCAACCGCTACAACTAACAGCAAAATCAGCGTCATCATCGTCTTTTCGATGCGGATTGCACGAAAATAGCTAGCATTTTCCACCGTCCAATCGCGACCTGTGTAGCCAGGCCCAAGCATAGATACAGCAAGCGCTGTAATCTTTGGTGCAGCGTACACATCCCGATACTTCAAACGGACTGCAGTCGCACCACTCGACTCCTTGAGGGCAGCTAAGTCGTTAAGATTTGCAAGCGCAAGCACGCTGTCGTGATCCTGCAAACCGACTTCGAAAATTCCGGCCACAGTAAACACGCGCATTTTGGCATTTAGTTCGCCATCCACTGTACTAGCCGGGACCATCACACTGACTTCATCGCCTTGTGCGACACCCAACTGGAATGCCAGTGCCCTACCGAGCAACAATCGATGACTGCCGGCCGTCAGCGAGGCCAGCGTCCCGGACACAAGTGCCGTATCAATACTTGACACGGCCGACTCCAGCGCAGGATCTATGCCGCTGAGAGTCGCACCACTCATCTCACCATCATGACTTATGAGCGCCTGAGAACTGATATATGGAGCAGCACCGCTTACGCCGCTAACCTCACTCAGCTTACTGAGCACGATCTCCATTGTGGGAATTGGGGCCCCATCAGCACGCTCGATGGTGCCGTGCGCTGATAAGGTCAACAATCTCTCGCGTAACTCACCCTCAAACCCATTCATGACTGACAAGATCGTAATGAGTGCTGCCACGCCCAGAGCGACCCCGCCAAGAGAAACCCAGGTGATAAAAGACACGAACACGCCTGCCTCGCGTGAGCGGACATACCGTGCGGCGATAAAAAGCTCTAGAGGGCGCAACATAATAAGATTAGACCACGCCAGAGGCCACTCCTACAGGCTCTAAGTACAACCGCTCGACGGGTGGGGTACCAAGAATGGTATACTAAGCCTCCGGAGGTACCCGCCATGACTACTGTAGCCACTCGATTTCATACCGCCTGCGCCATCGTCTTATTGACAATGGTGAGCACATTCACGGGTCTGGCTGCGGCCACGGAGACGCCTCTTGCCGCCCCCAGTCGCGGCGCTCACATGAGCTCGGTGGAACAGCGCTATGGGGCGCCTTCGGTCCGCTATCCATCGGTCGGCAATCCGCAGATCACCCGCTGGGACTATCCCGCTATGATCGTTTATTTTGAAAACGACCGGGTCATTCATGCGGTGGTACCGCGCGCCGAGACAGCTAGCAACTAGCTAGGTAGCCGCCCCCCCCTGATGACTACTCGCAGTCCGAATGCGCTTCAGCCACCACAACTGAAGTGCGAAGACCGCGCTTGACCTGACGCTCTAACCTGAAGTGGCTGGAGCGACTCGCAGCCAGTGAAAGACCCGAACGATACCGTGACTGCAGCGTCCCCCGCCACTCTCCTACCACTCCTGCCCGCAGGCGCAGATTCGTCCACACTGTGGGGTCAGCTGCATGGTGGTGCGCTTGCGCTCGTCATTACAGAGGCCGCACTCGCATCTCCACACCCAATTCTGGTACTCGCCACCCACTCGCGTGAAGTTGAACGCCTTGTGGGCGAACTTAAGTTTTTCGCGCCCGCTGAACTACCGATCCTGACGCTGCCGGATTACGAAACGCTACCTTATGATGTGTTCTCGCCCCATCCAGATATCACTTCTCAACGGCTAGCAACACTCGCAGAACTACCGAGCCTACAGCGAGGCATCCTCGTCCTTTCCATCGATGCGCTGAATCAGCGCTTGCCGCCAGCCACGTTCATTAGCGCACACACACTGAACCTCAAAAGCGGTGCACCACTAAACATTGAGGAGTTTCGCTCACGCCTGACAGCTGCAGGCTATGCCAGCGTCACGCAGGTGATGGCTCCAGGGGAGTTCGCCGTGCGTGGCTCGCTCATCGACCTCTATCCAATGGGGGCGGAAACCCCCTATCGCATTGATCTATTCGATCGGGACATTGACAGTATTCGACTATTTGATACAGATAGTCAGCGCTCGGGCGACAAATTACCGCAGGTTCGCCTGCTACCGGCGCGAGAGTTTGCGCTGACCGCTGATTCCATCAAAGAGTTTCGACGCCGCTACCGCGAGCGCTTCGAAGGGGATGTCACCCGCTCCCAGATTTATAAAAGCGTCAGTGACGGCTTCCCAGTAGGCGGAATTGAATATTATCTCCCCCTATTTCACCCAACGGTCGCAACATTAAAGGACTATCTACCACCCGCCACGCTACTCATTGACTGCACGGATGGTAGTCATGCCATTGAAGCCGCATGGTCTGATATCGAGGTCCGCTTTGAGGACAGGCGCCATGATATTGAGCGACCCTTACTCGAGCCTGCGGAGGTGTTTCTAACACCGCAAGAAGTTGACGCGTTAATCAATAGTTTCCCGCGCGCCCAGGCCAGCAGACTAAAAATCGAGCCCATCTCTGCCGCTGCGAGCGGTGCGGCGTACACCAACTACGCTGCCATAGCACCACCAGTCCTACGCATCGATGCCCGTGCCGAGGAGCCGGCTCGTCCGCTACTCGACTTCCTCGCAGCCTTCCCTGGGCGCGTACTCCTTGCCGCGGAATCCGCTGGTCGACGTGAAGTGCTTCTGGAGATGCTACACCGACACGATCTACACCCAGCCACTGTCAACACGTGGCAAGAGTTCATGACAGGCAATCTCCGCCTAGCCATGACGGTGTCAGCGACCGTCACTGGCCTACTGCTAACCAATCCACAGATTGCCCTCATAACGGAAGAGCAGCTACGCGGTGAACGAGCCCGTCAAGAACGACGTCGACGTCGAGCCGAGCGCGATCCTGAGCAAATCCTGCGGGATCTCAAAGATCTGACGATCGGTGCACCGGTGGTGCACGAAGAGCATGGCGTGGGCCGCTATCAGGGCCTCAAAGTCTTGGATGTCGACGGCCAGCCCTATGAGTTCTTGGTTATCGAGTATGCCGACGGTGACAAGCTGTATGTTCCGATCACAGCACTCGCGCGCGTCAGTCGTTACACCGGCGCTGCAGCCGAAAGCGCACCACTACATAAGCTCGGTGGTGGCGAATGGCAAAAGGCTCGCCGTCGCGCCGCAGAACGCATCCGTGACGTGGCTGCCGAACTCTTAGACCTGTATGCGCGGCGCGCAGCACGTGCAGGCACCGCGATGGCACCTGCAAGTAAAGACTACGCCGCATTTGAATCGGCGTTTCCATTCGAGGAAACCCCTGATCAACGCGATGCTATTCAGGCAGTACTCGCGGACCTAGCAACCGCAAAACCGATGGATCGCGTCGTTTGTGGTGACGTCGGTTTCGGCAAGACGGAAGTTGCGCTACGGGCAGCATTCGCTGTTGTGCAAGCAGGCTATCAGGTCGCTGTACTCGTCCCTACAACGCTGCTTGCACAACAGCACCACCAGACCTTCAGCGATCGACTCGCTGACTGGCCAATTCGTGTGGAAAGCCTCTCCAGGTTCCGCTCTACCAAAGAGTCTAAGAACGTCCTTGCCGGCATCAGTGAAGGCACTATTGATATTGTGGTCGCCACACACAGGCTACTGCAAACGGGTGTTAATTTTAAGAACCTCGGCTTAATCATTGTTGATGAAGAGCACCGCTTTGGTGTTCGCGACAAAGAGCGCCTCAAAGCCCTACGCTCTGATGTAGACGTATTAACTCTCACGGCAACCCCCATCCCACGCACCCTCAACATGGCGCTGGGTGGTCTGCGCGATCTATCGCTGATTACCACGCCTCCCGCGGAACGCCTCGCTGTGCAAACCTTCGTGATGGAATGGAATGCAAGTACGGTCCGAGAAGCAATGATCCGCGAAATCCGTCGTGGTGGTCAGATCTATTTTTTACACAATTCAGTCGAATCGATCGAACGCCGTGCGGCAGAGTTACGTGAGCTAGTCCCTGAGGCCGATATCCGCGTCGGTCATGGCCAGATGCGAGAGCGTGATCTGGAGCAGCTGATGCTCGACTTCTACCACCGACGCTTTAACGTGCTTGTTTCAACAACTATAATCGAAAGCGGCATTGACGTACCAACCGCCAACACCATTGTCATTGATCGGGCAGATCGCTTTGGGCTTGCCCAGCTACATCAACTACGCGGCAGGGTCGGTCGCTCACACCACCGTGCTTTCGCCTATTTGATTAGGCCGCCGAAGAGCGCCCTGACCGGAGACGCAGAAAAACGTTTAGAGGCCATTGAGTCGCTTGAGGACTTAGGAGCTGGTTTTGCGCTTGCGACCCACGATCTTGAGATTCGCGGCGCAGGCGAACTACTAGGCGATGAGCAAAGTGGGCAAATTACAGAAATTGGCTTCACCCTATACCTCGAACTCTTAGAGCGAGCAGTCACTGCCCTCAAGTCCGGTAAAGAGCCAGAACTTGAAAAATCGCTACACAGCGGACCTGACATTGACCTGCATATTCCAGCGCTGATCCCTGACTCCTACATGCCCGATGTGCACTTGCGTTTAGTGCTTTATAAACGCATCGCGGCAGCGATTGATGACGAGGCGCTAGGTGAACTCGAGGCCGAGCTGATCGATCGGTTCGGGCCATTACCCGCCCCCATCCAAAACCTACTGCGCATTACTCGCCTAAAGATGCGTGCGACACGTCTAGGCCTTACCCGGGTTGATGTGGGGGCGCTCGGCGGACTTGTCGACTTTGGTGCCGAACATTCGGTTGAACCAGCGCGTGTGCTAAAGCTCGTCCAAAAAGATCCTAAGCACTACCGCCTAGAGGGTGCTAGTCGCTTACGCTTCACCCGCAAGAGCCAGACTGATGCCGAACGAATCGCCACCGCAGACGCCGTCCTGACCACGCTGACCGGACCCTGATGCGTTACACTCGTTCGATGCCAGCGTTACCTGTCACGCGTCGCGACTGCCTCTTAAGTCTACTAGCGCTTACCGCGGCGCCCATGGTCGCGAGGCCCGATCCGCGACCTGACGCCCCCGCAGGTAGCGCAATGTATCGTGTCGAAATACTGGCCTTCCGTCAGCCCGGCCAATCGCCGATGGCGTATCCAGCGCCACGGCTAAGCATTCCAACACCAATCCCGGGACGCGTGACACCCCTCAACCCAACCGATCTGCAACTATCCGCCATGGAGAGCGCCCTCAGCAAGCGCGGTTACACACTGCTCGCCCATAGCGGCTGGACGGCCATCGTCCCCCCCATGGGTCGCACGACCGCACCATTAGAAGACATGCTGCCGCCCACCGCCCCAATCGTCGGCGGCATCGCGGTGCAACGGGGCCAGATCTTATTCCTAAACGTCGAGGTGGATTATCATCTGCCGAGCCCCGACAACAGCGCTGCTGGCATCGCATACGCAATGCGCGAGCGTCGGCGAATCCGGTTTGCCGAGCGCCATTACTTTGATCATCCCGCATTTGGGCTGATCGCAACGGTTACCAATCTCCATGGAACCGAAACGACTGGGTAGCTAATAAAGCCACACTCTTTACTTTTTTATAATCCCGCCCTTAAGACTGGTTCCACAAACAGGCACACGCGCAATGAAGCACTTTGGAATTGTAATTAGCCTATCGTTACTCTGCACATCTGCCGTGGCTGCCGACCTATCTGGCTGGTACGCGGGCGCCGATATAGGAGCTGCTAAATGGCAAGAAAAAACTAAAGATCAAATCATTACGCTTGCGAGCCCCGCAGCTAATGTTTCTAACTCACTGTCTAGCAAACTGCTGGGCGTACACTTAGGGTTTAATATGCCTGTCGCCAAACTCGTACTTGGGATTGAGGCACGCTACGCCACAGCGACAGGCGCGGCAACCACCACTTTTCCCCCAGAGGATTTTGGTTATGTTCTAAAACCACGCTGGCAAGCAGCATTGGACCTTCGCGCTGGCGTTGTTAGCGGCGCGAACCTGCTGTATGTCACGACCGGCCCAAGCGTCAGCAACAATGCTCGAACCTACTTTGATCACAGCAATTTTTATGGCTCCGTAGCTGACGATCGCCTTGAGAAGACCACTCGAGGCTGGACCTTTGGAGCGGGCATTGAGCGGGAACTCACGGAACGGATGAGCGGGCGGATCGAATATCGCCACAGCAAGTATGCGCGGGTGTCGGACTATCCAAGCACATTCAATCATCCAACAGCTAACCCACCTGATCAGTATTTTGAATCACATACTGCCAATACGGATACGCTAACATTCGGTTTGAGCTACGCGTTTTAGCCCGACTCATGAGGCAGTAGCCTACAATGCAGCGCGCCATGGTCAATATGCCTGAGCAGACAGTTAAGCGGTTCGTTACTCAGGAAGCGTCGCCATCGAGCGTAAGTACGGGCCGCCCATCACGGCACTGATCGAGCGCCACACGAGCGGCCTGCCACGTGGCACTAGCCCGCAAGGTAACACTCGCCTCGGTCCCAAAGGCATGCGCTCGGCCATGCATACGCGCTATCCGCAAAGCAGATACAGGTCGCGGCGCCGGGTTTAAAGAATCTAACAACTGGATAACGGATGCCCGTGCGTTGCAGACCGGCAGCATGTCACAGCCCGCCTCCAAACTTAAAGTAGCCCGCGTGACGATATCGCCGAAGGCAGCGGCCCCCGCCATCGATAAATCGTCTGTAAATACGGCCCCTTGAAAATTCATTTCGCCACGCAGAATGTCGTTCACCCAGCGATGTGACAAGCTAGCAGGCAACTGATCAATATCAGGGAACACCACGTGCGCCATCATCACTGACTCAAGTCCATTCATCATCAGGCGCCGGTAGGGCGTCAGGTCGCCGACAAGGTCGGCATACGCCCGGCGATCGATTGGTAATGCGACATGCGAATCCAATACGACGGCGCCATGTCCGGGGAAGTGCTTCGCGGTTGCACACATCCCAGCTTCACGCATACCCGCTGCGAGGGCGCCGGCAAGAGTGGCTACTACGTCTGGGTCCTTGTGAAATGACCGATCACCAATAACCTCACTCACGCCCAAATCAAGATCCACTACAGGCGCAAAAGCAAGATCGATCCCAGCTGATTTCAGCTCGCTGCCGATGATCCAACCCACCTGACGCGCCAGTGCACGGCCAGTGGATTGATGAAGATCATACGCATGTCCGATTTGACGCATGCTCGGAACACGCGTGAAATCTGTCCGAAATCTCTGTACGCGACCACCCTCATGATCCACAGCAATCAATAGACGGGGCGTACGTAGCGCGCGGATTTCTCTGAGTAGCGCGCACAACTGCGCCTCATCGCTAAAATTGCGCGCGAATAAAATAACGCCACCGACTAAAGGATGCAGCAACACGTCCCGGTCCTCTGGCAGCAAGGACTTACCGGCAACATCCACCATGAGACAACCTAGCGGCATCATCACCTCGCAAACACAGCGATAGACTCTACATGGGCGGTATGTGGAAACATATCCATGACTCCGGCCGACTCTAGTCGAAACCCGTGCATATTAACGAGCACTCCTGCATCACGCGCCAACGTGGCAGGATGACAGGACACATACACAATCCGCTCGGCCTGACAGCGCGCTAATAGACCAAGCACATCAGCGGCACCTGCGCGCGGCGGGTCGAGTAAGACCCGATCATACCGCTGCTTTGCCCACGGGTCTCGCGCCCATGTATCGGATAGCAGGTTCGCCACTGCAAACTGAGCATTGC
>CAIKZZ010000017.1 GCA_903832085.1 uncultured Pseudomonadota bacterium
ATGCTGGCAGCCGGCTATCCGGCAGTACGCGTCACGGAGGCCACTGAGAACTACACCCGTCAACATCAAGATGTGCGTACAGAACACGGCGTGCACTATGGCGATGTGATTGATGGCGTTGATTTTGACTATCTTGCGCAAGTGACGCGCTTGGATGTACTCACACTTGCCTCACTCGCGCACGCGCCTGCCCCTCCCGCAAATGTCACTCTCGAGGGGGCGGTGAGTGCTGACACCACACTGCATTGGTCTGCCGACCCCGCGGCGAGTCTTTATCGCGTCTGGTGGCGTGACACCACAGCCCCCACCTGGCAATACTCGCGCGAGGCAGGCAAAGACACACAGATCACACTCAATCATGTGGTGATTGATGACTGGTTTTTTGGAGTACAAGCCCTATCGAGCGACGGCTATATGAGTCCCATTGTGTATCCGGGTGCGGCAGGATCCTTTAGCAGTCCGCCTGCGACGTTTCCTCAATAAGCACTCACCGTATCGCAACAGCAGCACGAGCAATTTGGGTGGTATGGGGCACGCCCGCAAGGTACGATCGCAGCAGCGCTGTTTTAATTGCGGTGCGCGCGTTATTTAGTAGACTAGGGATTATGACGACACAAACGACCGATACCGCCCAGGCGCTGCGTAATGCTTTCGGCCATTTTGCGACTGGCGTGACCATTATTACGGCGATGGATGCACAAGGTGCCGCAGTGGGCGTTACGGCGAACAGTTTTTCGTCATTGTCGCTCGACCCGCCGCTGGTCTTGTGGAGTCTTGCAAAAACCTCCAGCACCTATAGTGTCTTTGAGAAAGCGACGCACTTTGCGATCCATGTGCTCGATGCGAGTCAAACGAGCGTGGCACAACACTTTGCCAAACGTGGCACCGATCGGTTTGCGAG
Source organism: uncultured Pseudomonadota bacterium (assembly GCA_903832085.1). Lineage (GTDB taxonomy): Bacteria > Pseudomonadota > Gammaproteobacteria > Steroidobacterales > Steroidobacteraceae > CAIKZZ01. The sequence goes on from CAIKZZ010000017.1 coordinate 902, forward strand.
TATCGGCCACACACCAGGCACAGGTGGCGTACCGTTATTAGCGGATTTTCACGCATGCTTTGAGTGCGAAACGCACTCCATGACAGATGGTGGGGACCATACGATTCTGATTGGGCGCGTGATGCGCACGACGGAGCGGCCGGGCGAACCACTGCTGTTTTATCGCGGCCAGTTTGCGCGTGCCGCGACCTTGACTGCGGAATAACTGTTCACAAACGCGACCGCAGGTCTCTACAGCCGTCAATCGACGTGCTGACGGCATGCACTATCCCATGGCCGGAAAGTATCGAGCTGCTATACCTCAATGCCTTGCGCTGACAGGTACTCATCGTAAGTACCGCGGAAGTCACTCAGCGTGCCATCGGGTCGCAATTCTAAAATCCGCGTCGCGAGTCCACTCACAAACTCTCGATCATGCGACACAAATAGCAAGGTCCCAGGATAGTGCTCAAGGCCAATCTGCAAGGACTCGATCGTCTCCATGTCCATATGGTTCGTGGGCTCGTCCATTAAAAGTACATTGGGCTTAGTCAGCATGAGCTTGCCATAGATCATGCGACCCTTCTCGCCACCCGATAGCACCTTCACGGACTTTTTGGTCTCGTCCCCCGAAAACAACAAGCGGCCGAGGGTCGCGCGCACTAACTGATCATCATCCGCTTTGCCCGTCCACTGCGACATCCAGGTGAGTAGATCGAGTTTTTCCTCGAAATGCTCCTGCGGGTCTTGTGGCATGTGACCGACCATGGCGTTTTCTACCCACGTGATGACGCCCGATGTGGGCTTCAAGTCGCCGGCCAATAAACGCACTAACGTGGTCTTACCAATGCCATTGGGGCCAATGATTGCGACGCGCTCCGCCGCTTCAATCACGAAGTTAATGTTCTGTAAAACGGGTGTATCGGTGCCAGGATAGGTGAATGAGAGTTTCTCGACGGTTAAAGCCGAGCGGTACAGCTTCTTTGCCTGCTCAAAGCGAATGTAGGGGTTCTGCCGCGAGGAAGGCCTGATTTCCTCGATCTTGATCTTTTCGAGCTGTCGCTTGCGTGAAGTGGCTTGACGCGCTTTAGAAGCATTGGCGGAAAAGCGCCGCACGAATTCTTGTAAGTCAGAAATCTTATCGCGCGCTTTGGCATTGGATGCTTCGACACGTTGGCGGGCCTGGACTGAGGCCAACATGAAATCATCGTACGTGCCTGGGTAGATTTTTAGCTGCTGATAATCCAAGTCTGCCATGTGCGTGCAGACTTGATTTAAGAAATGCCGATCGTGACTAATAATAATCATCGTGGCGTTGTAATTATTCAGTGTGTTCTCAAGCCAGCGTATCGAATTGATATCGAGGTTGTTGGTCGGCTCATCGAGCAGCAACACGTCGGGCTGTGAAAAAAGCGCTTGCGCCAACAGCACGCGCAGTTTTAAACCAGGCGAGACTTCGCGCATCGGACCGTTGTGACGCTCAGCCGGAATACCCGCATCTATCAAAATACTCGCAGCACGTGCTTCTGCATCGTAACCACCGTATTCAGCGAAAGTGCCCTCAAGTTCCGCAGCACGCATGTAATCGGCATCCGTCGCCTCGGGATTGGCATAAATGCGATCCCGCTCCTGCAAGGCGGCCCACAGTTCGCGATGCCCCTGCATGACCACATCCAAGACGCGATCGTCCTCGTAGCCAAACTGGTTTTGATTGAGTTTTCCGAGGCGCATGCCGGCCTGCAGCATGACGTCGCCCGAACTTTGCTCGAGATCCCCGCCGAGGATCTTCATCAAGGTGGACTTGCCACAGCCGTTGGCACCAATCAGGCCATAGCAATTGCCATCAGAGAACTTGACTGTCACCTGCTCAAAGAGTGGTTTTGAGCCAAATTGAATGGAAACGTTCGAGGTCGCTAGCATGGAGTTCCGATCACCGTGAACCTGCGCACGCACGGGCAGGTTCCATACAAAACACACAGGGGAGGGTTACGCCGTGCCATCAGCGCTAAAGCGCCCAAGTACAGCGCGCGCATTCTACCCGATGTCGGCGATGGGGTCGGCAATTTTCTTATAAACCCCAACTAATCAGGGGACCAGCGCCGCTGCCAAAAGACCCGTTCTACACGCAGGCCGATGAAAAGCACCGCGGCTACACCACTTAACAGCAACACAAATCCATTGGGTCGCCACAGATCCATCGCAAGCCCACCTAAGCTCGGTCCCACGATGCCGCCGCTGCAATAAAAAATAATGAATAACCCGTTGGCAGCGGCCAGATCACGCGTTGGATACGAATCGCCGAGCAGGGCAATCCCTTGGGTATAAAAGCCGTACATGGTGCCGCCCCACACAAAGAGCAGCGGCCATAGCAGCATCGGCTGTGCAGTGGCATAGGGCAGGAATAATGGTCCTGCGGCGCTAACAAGCGCACACACGCTGAGCGTCTCGCGCCGCCCATAGCGATCCGCAATCGCCCCGATGGGCAGCTGCAGCGCGACGTTTCCTGCCAAAAACACCGTGACAATCAATAATGAGAGTGACTCGGATAAGCCGAGTTGCACACCGAATAACGGCAGTAATGCGACATCAGCAGATTCCACCAAGCCTGCGGTTAAGGCCGCTAACATCACAATCGGTGCCACACCGATCAGCGAGCGCATCCCGCGAGCGGCGTCGGCATCCTCGGTGGGCATTGGCGCCGTACGCACACACAGCAACGGCAGTACGGTCAGCGCAAGTGCGAGCGCTCCCCAATAAAAAGGCCGTGCCCCCACCGTGCCAGTCCACTGCAGCAAAACAGGTCCCAACACCACGCCAGCCGCAAACACGGTGGTGTACACCGCCATCACGCGCCCACGCGTGCGATCGGTGGCCACGCGATTGAGCCAAATCTCGGTACCAATCCATGCAAGTCCAAGACCACAGCCGGTCAGAAAGCGCAACACCAACCACGTTACCGGCCGGATATCCAAAGGCATGATCAAGAGCACTAGCGCTGCGAGCACAATCCCGCCAATGATCGCGACGCGTAGCCCCAACGCGTTCAGGATGCGTGGATACCAAGGACCGAGCACAATGACGGCAACCGTCGAGACGGCCGTGATCGCGCCCACGGCGAGTGTCGAGGTGCCCATTCGGTGCAGCACCAAGGCCACCAGCGGCGGCTGAAATCCAAACAAAATGCCCACGCCGAGGTTCGTGGCGTACACGGCAAACAGAGTGAACCACGCCGGTGGCGTAAAAAGCAGTTTATTCACGATCGCCTTTGCACCCCTATCAGACCCCAATCTGCACCGAA
>CAIKZZ010000018.1 GCA_903832085.1 uncultured Pseudomonadota bacterium
AAATGGATTCAGATGGCTGGCTGTCAGCGACAATGGTATGTGCGCATTGACAAAAAAACGGTAACAATTTTGAAACAAAGCGCCGATGAGGGGGGGGGGTGCCGAGAAACGAGTTCGGAATTAAAAAATAATAGTAAATTCAGTCAATTATAAGATTGATTGCTGCATATTGCTCATCGTAAACTAGCACTAGTGTTTAAAAAAACGCGAGTCGCTAGAGCTAAAGTAGCGGTAGCGTATTTGTTGAGCCACGGGGCGACGCATAGCCGGAGACCATGTGAATGGCGCGACCTAGTTACAATTTTCTTCTTGGAAAAAAAACGGCTGTCGCTTTTCGCCAAATTACGCGCAGCAATAGTCGGCGCCGGAGCATGTTGTTATGTGCTGGTATTTTGGTTGCTATAGCCACGCAAGCGACGGCCGGCGGAATTGGTGATTTACTAACTCCAGATATCTTAAATACGTCCTCACGTCTTGCGAAGCAGACTGAGGGCCTATCAGATCCAGCAGGGCGCCAGTGCGTTGCCGCTTCAGGAACACTGACGTTGTCAGCGTCAGTCGATCTGGCCCTATGCCGCAATCCGGTAACACGTTCCGCTTGGGCGAGTGCGCGTGAGGCAGCAGCAGCGCTTGGAGCTGCAGAGGGAGCCTGGCTGCCGTCTGTCACCGCGAATGGCGCTGAGACACGTTCATCGGGAAAATACCTAAATACTGCAGCAAACCTTACCTCATCTGCCGAAACCAATCGCGATGCAGTGGTTAGCCTGTCGTGGACTTTGTATGACTTTGGCTCGCGCGGCAGCAAAATTAGTAGTGCCGCGTCATTTTTGGACGCGGCGACCGCGTCCTTAGGCAACGTCGTACAGCAAACAGTCTTTGCGGTGGTGCAGGCATATTACGGAGTCGTGGCAGCAGACGCGTCCTTGGCGGCTGCTCATAAAACTGAAACCATTCATGCTCGCAGCCTTGAAATCGCACGCGCCTTGCAAACCGGCGGTGTCGCGACGCTCGCGGACGTGTTGCAGGCGCAGACGGCCCACGAGGAAGCGATTTATGCCCGCATACAGGCCGAGCAGAGCACTCAGTTAGCCCACAGCGCGCTTGCTGTGGCGCTCGGCCTGTCTGCCGATCAGCCGCTGAGGCTTGCCGCTGATCCAGTACCGAGCGACGTACCTGGATTGTCGGGCCACATGGCTGATTTAATGGCCGAGGCCAGTCGGCAGAGACCTGACTTGAAGGCGGCTCTTGCTAACCGTGATAAAGCAGTTGCTGACGTCGGATTGGCGCGCGCTGCCGGCCGGCCCGTTATTTCGGTCGGAGCTGGCAAAAGTTTTGTATCGAACTCAGCCGTAGCCCAGCAGGACTACAACACGCTTAGTTTGAATGTTGCTTTTCCGCTTTTTAATGGTTTTTCAAAGAGTTACGGAGTCCGCCAAGCTGAAGCTGGTCTCGAAGCGAGCGAAGCGGCGCTAGAGCAGGCGCGCCTTGCGGTATCGCAAAGTGTCTGGAATGCTTATTACCACATGAACGCTGCAAACAGCGGGCTGAGCACCACGGCTATGCTGATTAAGACTGCAGAGAACAACGAAGAAGTGGCATTGGGACGTTATAAATCGGGTGTGGGGACGATTTTGGATGTTTTGACTGCTGAGTCCGCCGCGGCCAGCGCGCGTCAGTTGCGCATTAATTCCGAGCTCGACTGGCAGGTGGCGCGCGCTCAATTGGTGTTGGCGCTTGGCAAATTGACTGGAACTGATCCTTTGGCGAAGGCGTGACGTTGGACTGTTTAAATTTTTCTTTGACTAAATACGGATTGAATTAAATTGCCACTTCGTAGATACGAAAGCGTCCCGGGCGGACGTCATGATACGCGCCATGATCATGGACGCGGACATTCCCATCAGTTCGATCACCCAAAACCGAAGCTGGGCAAGCCCGTGTACGGTACGAATTCCGTCAATGCTGTTGCACACACGGCATCAGTCGTTGCGGGCGATGCGCTGTTGGCCCCTACGCTTCAGACGGTTCGAACCGTTGTTGATTCGGTGCGGGGAGGGGCTGGGTCCGTGACTGGGGGCGCAAGTCAACGCTCGTTCGTTGCTGGTGTGTCGCCCAGCCAAGCCTCTGTAAAAGGCGGAGCGCAATTCCCGCAACGCATAGAGTCCTCTTCTGTATCTGCAGGGGCTGCCCCCCCCCAACTATCGTCTTACCTCGAGTCCACTGGCGGTGGTAGTGGCGTCTTACATAATTTTGTATCGCAGCAAATTCCTGTTGCGGTAGAAAGCTACACACTTAAAGTCGACACGGCCCAAGCCTTGGTGCGTATCGAGGGAGAACAAACCGTTGTGTCCATGCACGGTGGGCAGACGCAGATCACAATTCATGGCGTCAATGATGCGCTGAAAGAGACTGATCACCACTAATGAGCCGTGTGTCCGCGCACAAGTGTCTATCGGCAGTTAGCGGCCATAGCAGCGAGCTGTAATTGCGTTTTTAATTCGGCCAAAACTTACGGGCTGATTGACAAAGAATAGAGCGGCCATTTAACGCCGCTAAATGCTGTAGTAACGCGATACTTTAAACTCAATTGTTTCTTTAATTCCAAATCGGCAAACTAGGCACTTTAAACAGTGTCACAACCGACTCTAGAACAGAGCATTAGACATGACTCTCGATGACAGATTTCGCTACTATTTAGGCGATTTTTTTGGCGAAAAACTGACGCTTGCAGTCCCCGACAAATATCGAGTTTTTAAGCGAAACCACATCTATCACTATCTTGGCCCTAATAATTATCCGATGGACTTTAGAATCACGCCAAATCGCAAAGATAACGGGGTACGCCCTGCGTGGTGGTGGGGGAACAATAAGGGGTTTGCAATAGACTTCCCATGTCTCGTAAATAGTGCGGACGGAACCGGATCTGACGGACTACCCACGCTAACAATGGCGAGAATACTAGGCAAGGAGCGTAACGGCATTCTTTATAAAGCTTGTTACGGTTATTGCTGGGGCGCGCTAGAGCGCTTTCAAGATCCCTTTCGGTGGGAAGAAAAAGAAAACCTACCCGTGTGGAGGGGGGTTTCTACGACGGGAAATCATAGAAAATACACCAGACGGCATTTTGTGGAAAAATATTACGCGAAATACAACGTGGGATTTAGTCCGCTACATGATCCGGCTAAACAGTGTACTCATCCTGGTCAGAAAGGCGCACTCAGTATCGTAGAGCAGTTAAAGTACAAGTACCTCGTTTGCTTAGAAGGGAATAATGCAGCGACTAGCCTAAAGTGGTCGCTTCTTTCGAATTCCATTGTTTTGATGTCCAAGCCCACATGTGAAAGTTGGTTGATGGAGGGATTATTAGAGCCTTTTGTACACTATGTCCCATTGAACGAGGATTTTGGCAATCTTCCAGAGATGCTTGAGTGGTGTATTCAAAACGACGCAGCGTGCGCGCAAATCAGTGAGAATGCGACGCGATGGATGCAGCCGTTTTTAGATCACGACGCTGAACTGAAACTGCATAACCAGATTAAGAGTTGGTATCTGGACAATGTCGCACTGACTTTCTGACTAATCAAGCGACTCGATGGCATAAATTGTTGCTTTGTGAGCGACGCTCTGTTCTGGCACACTAGTGGTCCCTGATTGGGAGCCCCTATGCAAAAATGTATCTTGAGTCTATTGAGCTTTCTCATCATGAGTGCTGCGCCTAGCGCTTGGGCTGCCACTGATTGGATTGCGGGAAAGCACTATGCCGAGGTGGCAACTGCCGCACGCCCAGCGTTGGCCGCTGGCCAGACCGAAATCACCGAAGTGTTTTCCTATGGCTGCCCAGCTTGCAACCTATTTAATTCCTACGCCCACAAGATTAAAGAGCGCTTACCCGCTGGATCGAAGTTTTTGTATGTACCGGCATCGTTCATTCCGGCTGAGGACTGGCCCATGTTTCAGCGCGCGTATTGCACGGCTGAGGTACTAGGTATCGCCGATAAAGGGCACGACGCGATGTTTGAGGCAGTCTGGACGACGGGCGAGTTGGCCACGATGGATAAAACCACCGGTCGACTCAAATCACCGATGCCGACGATAGAGCAGGCGGCTTTAGTTTATAACCGTGTGGCTGGCGTTAAGGCTGCCGATTTCACGGCGGCGGCAGCTTCATTTTCGGTGGATATGAAAATGAAGGCCGCTGATGATTTTGTGAAGGCTTATAAAGTCTCTGGCACGCCGACTCTAATTATTGACCGTCGCTACAAGGTGTCAGTGCAATCAGCGGGTGGCTACGACCAGCTGATGGAGCTGGTAGCATGGCTTGTAGCGAAAGACAAAAAGCAACCGTAACACAGGCTTCAGCCGATATGTGACAAGCGCAGCAGTCGACGCAAATCGGTCTGTAAGCCCTTGCGCTCACCGCCAACGGGATAGCTCATCATGAGATTTCCAAGCGGGTCGATGACATAGATTTGTGGCTGCGGGGAATTTGGAAAAGTGGCGCGCGAAAGAACGCTCTTGCTCGGCAATAACCACACGGCCTGCACATCTGACTCTGACGCCTCAAGGAAGTCACGCGCGCAACAGTCCTGTGTGATGAGCGCGACGCGCTGTACACGATCGATGTCTTTGCCTAAGGCGAGCCGTTGCGATTGCATCTCGCTGAATGCTTGATGGCATAGCGTATTGCAGGCGCCATCGACTACATACAGCAGCGACCATTTGTGCAGCAGTACAAGGGTTGCGGGGCCTTTTTCGTTAAGCAGCGCAGTCCCATCAAGCGGACGTGCGGGACTGATTAGCGTGCCGTGATTTACGCGCCCGTGCGGTAAATACACGGCGCCGTAATACATATAAAAGGCAAAACCGAGCGGGCCAAAAAATACTAGCGCGATCAGTAGGAGTTGCAGACGCCGCTGCAGAATGGTTTTTGTAGAGGCAGTGGTCACAAGGTGGCTCCAGGCGCCGGCGGGCGCCGCAGGCTAAAATATATATAGAGGCCAGACAGAGTTGCGGCAAGGGCATACCACTGGACGGCATAGCCTATGTGTCGCTCGGCTGGAAAACCTGCAGGCGTCCATTCACGGATAAAGCCATCCGGCATCTGGGCATCGAGTAACACGATCTTTGGATACGTCGGACGCGAAAGTACCTGCTGTATGGTCACGAGTGTCGGGTAATTGAGTACCCGTGGCCAGCCGGTGCCTGGTTCGGTGCTCGCCGCGAGACCGGCACGAGGTAGTTCATCGATTAAGCCACTGACACGGCGCGCGTCAGCCGCGACCCCAATCGCTGGTAGCTCGCTGCGGCGCGTACCCCCGACGACCCAGCCGCGATCCACCAAGACAGTCAGGCCGCTGTCACATTTAAAAGGGGTCAGCACACGGTAACCAACCGAGCCTGCATGGGGCATGCTGTCGAGCAAAATTTGCTGCTCGGGTAAATAATGACCGCTCATCTCAACACGGGTATAGCGCGCCAGTACCTGTTGAGTCTGCGTCAAGGGTTCAGCCACGAGGGATGCGTGGGCATAGGCGGCGGTGAGTGCACGCTTTTGTGCCGCTCGCTCAAGCTGCCAGTGGCCCGCCCACAGAAACACGGCGATCAATGGTAGTGCCAGCAATGAGGGCACCAACCGTGGTGCGAAAAAGCGTGATCCGAAGGGTATTCCGAGCACTATAATCGATTCCCCTGTGGAGGATGCATCATGGAATTATTTCGACTGGTGGTGGTGGGCATATTGCTCGCAATCTTGCTGAGTTTAGGGAGTGCGTTTTTGCATTTATCCCGCGGCAAAGGCGACTCCAGCAAGATGCTGCGGGCCTTAACCTGGCGTATTGGTCTGTCACTCGCGCTCTTTGGGCTACTATTTTTTGCAGCTCACAATGGTTGGATACAGCCGCATGGCCTTGGTCGCTAGTGCCTAAAAAATAGGGCGCTGTAACGCGCCCTATAGTGGCTGTGGTGTTACAGCCAGTAGACGAAGATATAAAGGCCCAGCCACACCACGTCGACAAAGTGCCAGTACCAGGCCACACCCTCAAAGGCGAAATGCCGATCGGGCGTGAAGTGTCCGCGTAGCACCCGAAACCAGATGACGAGCAGCATGATGGCGCCCACGGTTACATGGAAGCCGTGAAAGCCGGTCAGCATGAAAAATGTTGAACCGTAAATACCGGTGCCGAGTTGCAGACCTAGCTCGGTGTAGGCTTCGTGATACTCGCGGGCCTGCAAGAACACAAACAAAAATCCCAGCAGCACTGTCGCTAGCAAAAATGTCGTGAGTACCGCACGATTCTTTGCACGCAGTGCGTGGTGTGCGATGGTGACCGTCAAGCCCGACGTCAGCAGCAGCAAGGTATTGACTGCTGGTACGCCGAGCGCCGGAATCGTCTCAAAGCTACCATCGGCGCGCGGGCCGACCTTGAGAGGGCCGTTTGATGGCCACACACCCTCAAAACCACGCCACAACAGCTCCGGTGTCAGATGTTTAGCGCCTGCGCCCGATAACCAAGGGAGTGCAAAGTTGCGGGCATAAAAGAGCGCGCCAAAGAAGGCGGCGAAGAACATGACTTCCGAGAAAATGAACCATGACATGCCCATGCGGAATGAGCGGTCCACATGCAAATTATAAGTGCCTGCCTCGCTCTCGTTGATGACGGTACGGAACCAGCAAAAGAGCAGCGTAAAAATCAGTACGAAGCCGGCGCCTAAAAGTGAAGGACCATTGTTTGCGCCTTCCATTGTCATCGCGGCGCCGCTCATCAGTACGAAGAGCGCAACCGACCCAAAAATTGGCCAGGGGCTACCGTGCGGGATGTAGTACTTGCTGTTGTCGCTACTCGTGGGGGCGTGTGCCATGGGCGTTCCTGAAATATCCTGATGACGATAAAGGGATGAGGTTAGGGGGTGTTCGCCGGCTGCGGCTTATCAAAGAGCGAATAGGCGAGCGTGATGCGATCAACATCCGGTGGTAGCTCTGCATCGACGATAAAGCGCAGCGGCATCTCACGCGTTTCACTCGTAGCGAATGACTGTGGCCGAAAGCAAAAGCACTCGGTTTTACGAAAATACTTCGCGATCGATGAGGGCGCGATGCTCGGTACTGCTTGCGCGACCACTGGAGTACCTGTGAGGTTGTGGGCGTGGAATGTCGTTTGATACAGCTTGCCTGGGTGCACCTGCATCGAAGTCACAGTGGGCGCAAACTCAAAATCTCCAGCCCGTGGAATATTGGCAATAAATTCGATGGTCACGAGACGATTCACATCGGGGCGCTCGATGACATCGGAACGCGCGGTTTGGGTACCGTACCAGCGGTTCCCTGTCTCCCACACTTTGCACAACACGCTGTATAGCGGCACTAAAGCAAAACCGAAGGCGAAGCTTCCCGCTGTGAACAGAATGAGCCTGGCAATCAGCCCGCGATGCCGGCCGGGTTTGGTGGAGGCTTGCGGCTCGCTCATGGCGCGTGACCACTTAGCACGCCTGCGACGACGAACACCACATAAAAGCCGAGTGCCACCAGGCCTAGCACGATCGCAAGCAGCGCATTGTGGCGTCGCTTCGCGATCGGACGAGACCCTTGGGTTGCTGTGCTCACCGTACTAGCCCTTAGTGGACTTCGGGCGCGTCGCTGAACGAGTGATACGGGGCTGGTGATGGCACCGTCCATTCAAGGCCTAAGGGCTCGGCATCCCAGACCTTGGCCGTGGCTTTGGGGCCGCCGCGCGCAGACTGGATGATCACAGCGACGAACAGGAGCTGCGATAGCCCAAACACGAAACCGCCAATGGATGACACCATGTTCCAGTCAGTGAACTGAACGTTGTAGTCAGGGATACGGCGCGGCATACCTGCCAGACCTAAAAAGTGCTGCGGGAAGAACAAGACGTTGACTGAAATGGTCGATACCCAGAAGTGCCATTTGGCGAGCGTCATGCTGTACATGTGGCCGGTCCACTTCGGCAGCCAATAGTAAACGCCTGCCATGATGGCAAATACCGCACCTGGAACCAGTACATAGTGGAAGTGTGCCACCACAAAATAGGTGTCCTGATACTGATAGTCGGCTGGCGCAATCGCGAGCATGAGTCCCGAGAATCCCCCAATGGTGAACAAGAACAAGAAGGCAAGTGCGAACAGCATTGGCGGCTCGAACGAGAGCGAGCCCTTCCACATCGTGGTGGTCCAGTTGAACACCTTCACGCCGGTGGGGACCGCAATCAACATCGTGCTCATCATGAAGAACATCTGTCCGGCGAGCGGCATGCCGACCGTGAACATGTGATGCGCCCACACGATGAATGACAGAAACGCGATGGAGGCCGTGGCATACACCATGGCGTCATAACCGAACAATGGTTTGCGCGAGAAGGTGGGAATGATCTCGGAGACGATGCCGAAGGCCGGCAGAATCAAGATGTATACCTCCGGATGACCGAAGAACCAGAAGATGTGCTGGAACATCACCGGATCGCCACCGCCCGCGGGGTTAAAGAAGCTGGTCCCGAAGTAGTGATCGGTCAACAGCATGGTGACCGCACCAGCAAGTACCGGCATGACCGCAATCAGTAGGTATGCCGTGATCAGCCAGGTCCAGCAAAACAGCGGCAATTTCAGGAGCGTCATACCAGGGGCGCGCATGTTCATGATCGTGACGATTACGTTGATGGCGCCCATGATGGAAGAAGCTCCCATCATGTGGATCGCAAAAATGGTTAACGGAAAGCTATCACCCGCCTGCAAGGACAGTGGTGGGTAGAGTGTCCAGCCGCCAGCAGGGCCGCCGCCCGCGGTAAAAAACGAGGACAGCAAGAGCGTAAAGGCGAACGGCAAAATCCAGAAGCTGTAGTTGTTCATGCGTGGCAGCGCCATGTCTGGCGCGCCGATTTGCAACGGAATCATCCAGTTGGCGAGGCCCACAAAGGCTGGCATCACCGCACCGAAGATCATGACTAGCGCATGGCTCGTCACGAGCGAGTTGTAAAAGCCCGGATCGACGAACTGCATGCCAGGCTTAAATAGCTCAAGCCGAATGACCATGGCCATCGCACCGCCGATAAAGAACATGATCAGCGCAAACACCATGTACATCGTGCCAATGTCTTTGTGGTTTGTTGCGAACAGCCAACGGCCGATACCGTGTGGCTTGTGATCGTCATGATGATCCGCAGCGTGGAGAGCGTGTGTGTCAGCGTGTGCCATGTTCAATAAACTCCGTCGTGTCCGCTCAGAGCGCGGCAGTGGTAGCTGCAGCGGGGGTTGTCATTGCAGTGGCTGTGGGAGCCACTTCACCAGAGGTTGCAGCTTTGGCGGCCGCCTGTTTATCTGCCAGCCACTTGGCAAAGTCCTCTTTCGAGCGCACTTCCACCACAATCGGCATGAACCCGTGGTCACGGCCGCACAGTTCAGTGCACTGCCCCGTGAAACGTCCAACTTTGTTTGATTTAAACCACGCTTCATTGATAAAGCCAGGGATCGCATCTTTTTTAACTGCAAAATCAGGAACCCACCATGAGTGGATCACATCATTGCCCGTGAGCAATACGCGGATCTTGGTATTGACCGGTACGACCACGGGGTTGTCAACATTGAGCAAATAGTCTTTCACGCCATGTGGATCGATGCCCGACTTCAGTTGCCGTGCTTCATTGGAGTCCGCAGCGAGGCTCGAGTAAAAATTGACACCCTTGCCGATGTACTCGTAGTGCCACTTCCACTGGTAGCCGGTGACCTTAATCGACAATTCAGAGTTACGCGTATCTTCCATCACGATGAGCGTACGCGCCGCAGGAATTGCCGTGGCAATCAGAATAAGGACAGGGATGAGTGTCCAGACAATCTCGACTTTGGTCGAATGCAGTAGGGTCTGATCGGCAACCGCCCCTTTGGACCGGCGAAATTTCACAATGCTGTAGATCATCACGCCAAACACCACGATGGCGATGGCTATGCAGACCCAGAACATCATCATGTGCAGTCCGTAGACCCTTGCCGAAACGTCGGTCGCCCCGACCGGCAAGTTATAGGTACTCTCGTACGCGAGGGTAGGCGCCGCGGCGGCGAGCGAGGTCATGACAGTTGCGACTTTGCGATTCAACATCTAAGCCCCTTCAGCATACGTCCAGTTCAGCGAATCTAACGAGGCCGAGGCGCCCATGTGCCTGACCATCAATCCCGTTGAGCGCCTCAGGCGCCGCCAATGCCACCGCTATCGGAGGTCTTAGGCAGGTCCGATGCCGCCAACGCAGACCGCGCAGTGTAACCTTCGGCCACCCTTTGGGAAAATAGGATTTTTACTTTCATACCCCTTTAAAATCCTCGCGTAGTGTGCCTACAGACGCACACTCCACACGCGATAGAAATACGCTGGTTGCTATCCCTTGCCCACGAGGGACCAGTCTCCATGGGACCACGCACGCTGTCGTTAGGGGTATTTACGGATGCGCTTGCGTGTCGGCATGGCTTTTGGGCCTCTGAGGGGCGCCCAAGGGCTGTTGTCACCTCGCCCCACCAAGGGTGGGCAGTGAGTGCTAAGCCGCGTTTTAAAGACATAAAGCCAATATAAACAATATGTTATGCCGAGATCGCGCTGTAAAGCGCGGCGACCTACAGCAAGTGATGAATGCTCAAGAGCGCACCGGCGCGGCCCACATCGGGGGTGTTTTGGTAGTCCACCACCCCAAGACACGGCGCGTTGATCAGTGCACCTAGGCTCGCGACATTGTCGGTCAGGCGCTCAAAAGTCGGGTCTATGGAGTTTGCAACCCATCCGGCAAGGCGTAGGCCTTTGGCTTTTATTGAATCCACCGTCAGTAAAGCATGATTCAGACACCCAAGCCGTAGTCCCACGACCAGCACCACCGAGAGCTCGAGGGTGGTAGCAATATCGCTCATATCGCGGGTGTCCGTGATCGGCGCCCGCCAGCCGCCGGCGCCCTCAACGATCAGTACATCCGCCTGCCCCGCGAGGGTGCGATACGCGGCCACTATCTGCGAAAGATCAATCGGCCGTGCCGCATCACGCGCTGCCAGATGCGGTGCGATGGCTGGGCGATAGGCGAATGGGTTGATGAGCTCGTAGGGGAATGGTGCGCTACTTTCTTGTTGTAGCAGCAGCGCATCGGCGTTGCGTAATCCCGCAGCTGTGTCTTCACAGCCCGATGCGATGGGCTTCATACCGATGGCGCGCTGACCGGATAAGCGCAAGACGCGAAGCAATGCGCCCGCAATCAACGTCTTACCGACTGAGGTATCTGTGCCAGTAATAAAAAATCCGCGGCACAGCATACTCATGGAGCCCGCCTCTTGGTCAGTGATGTGAGTGGCACCACGGTTTCGCCGCGACGTGATCGTATCGGTGAGTTAGAGCCTGGGCACCACGCTTGTCCGTACACTACCTCACATGACACAGGCAAGCGGCCATCCGCTTGCTGCGCACTCATATAGGAACTTTCAAGGCGCTTAAGCACGGTCCGGCCACTGAATCCGCGCGCGCGATCTTGATGCGCGTTTTGCGCACCTAGTCCTTTTAGTTCGCGGCGCAGCGCGGTGAAGTGAGGATACGTTAGCGTATAACGATCGACGTCCATCACAGGATCGCTAAAGCCACACCGCACCAGTGCATCGCCTAAATCGTGCAGATCGAGAAACCCATGCACGTGCGGTGCGTCATCGAGTTGTGCCCAGGCGCTACGCAGTTCGTGCAGCGTGTCCGGCCCCAGCGTTGAGAAGGTAAAGTAACCGCGTGGTGATAGCACCCGGCGCACTTCGCGCAGCACCGCATCTAAATCAACGGCCCAGTGCAACATCAGATTGGAATACACGAGATCCACGGAGCCCGTGCGTATTGGTAGGTGCGCAGCATCGGCGCACACCCGATGAAACGGGCGCCACCAGGGCAGTTGTGGGGCACTCGATAGCAGCATGCGGTAGGCAACGTCCAGTGCGATCACAGTCGATTTACGGTAGCGTTTTTTTAAAGAGCGCGTGCTATGGCCAGTGCCTGCGCCTAGATCCAGCACAACACCTGGCTCAAAGGCGAGTAAATCCAGCCGGTCAAGTAACGTGGCGCGCGTGGTCGCAGGCAGCGCCGCATGGCGATCGTACATGCTGCTTGCTCGATTAAATGCGTGACGCATGGATTGAGCTGTCAGTCGATTCATCGACACATTGCTTCATTCGTGAGATTAAAAGGCATCATGCTGATGATCGTGGGATCGATGGCAGGGTGGCAAGTACTTCGAGCAGCCGGTCTACATCGTCAGTGGCGTGTGCAGCCGAGAACGTGATCCGCAGTCGTGCGGTGTCGTTAGGTACCGTGGGCGGTCGGATAGCTGACACTAAAATGCCGTGCGTGAGTAAGTGATTGCTCGCTTCCATTGCCGCTTGGTTACTGCCAAGAATGATCGGTTGAATGGGAGTCACGGAATCCATCAGCGGTAAATGCAGCGCGCTACAACCGGCCCTGAAACGCTCCACATGAGCGGCGAGTCGCTCACGCCGCCAGGGCTCCTCAATACTCACCTCAAGCGCGGCGCGCGCCGCGGCAGCAACTGCAGATGGCAAGGCAGTGGTAAAGATATGTGTGCGGGCATGCTGTATCAGCAACTCGCACAGATCATTAGAGCCTGCGACAAAGGCACCAAAGGTGCCAAAGGCTTTGCCGAGTGTGCCGATTAGGATCGGCACATCAAGAGCTGTGAGACCACTGTGTTCAATGGAGCCGCGACCATGTGCTCCTAGCACGCCAAGTCCATGCGCATCGTCTACCGCAAGCCAGACTTGGGCGGCATTGCACAATGATGAGAGCGTCGCCAGAGGCGCCACAGTACCATCCATACTAAATAGACCGTCAGTGAGTAATAGTGCTCGCGGTTCGGTGCGATCGCGCAATAGGTGCTCGAGCGTGGCGGTATCGCGATGGGGATAGCGTGCGATACGCGCGCCCGACAGCCGCGCCCCATCGATTAAGGACGCATGGTTGCGTTCATCGGAGTAAATCACATCGGTTCTCGATGCAAACACGGTGCTGACTGCCAGATTCGCCATGTAACCGGTGGAGAAGAGCACAGCGCGCTCGCGCTGCGTGAAATTCGCAAGCGCTTCCTCCAGCAAGTGATGTTCCGTGTGATGGCCGGTGACTAAGTGCGAGGCGCCACTACCTACCCCATAACGTGTCGCAGTTTTTTGCCACGCCGCCACTACCGCTGGATGGCGTGCAAGTCCCAAATAATCATTGCTGCAAAACGACAGCACGTGCTGACCATCGACACACGCTTCGACTGAGCTGTGCTCGCGCGCATAGTCGCTCACCAGCCGCCGCCGGCGCGTGAGTCCGCGCGCAGCGGTGTCAGCCAGACAATGACTCAGCCACTCGCTACGCCAGTCGGTGCTACTCACGCGTTAAGCGTCGATGCTCTAGCGGGCGCAATCGTGCCGTGCGGATGATGGGGGACTGGTTCGGCACGCTCTTCGGGTTCAATGCCGAGCCGCCTGAACAGTTCGGTGTCGTGTGCGGTATCTGGGTTACCGGTGGTGAGGAGCTTCTCACCGTGGAATATGGAATTTGCTCCAGCTAAAAATGCCAGTGCTTGCAATTCATCACTCATCTCGCCGCGACCTGCGGAGAGGCGTACATGCGACTTTGGCATCAGCAGTCGTGCAACAGCAATAGTCCGCACAAACTCGAGTGGATCCATTGGCGCGCTATCTGCAAGTGGTGTACCAGCGACCGCCACTAACTGATTGATGGGGACACTGTCTGGATGCGCCGGTAGTGTAGCTAGCATGTGCAGCAAGGCCGCCCGATCCTCTGCGACTTCACCCATGCCGAGGATCCCACCACAGCACACTTTCATGCCGGCATCACGGACCGCACTTAAAGTATCCAAGCGATCCTGATAGGTGCGTGTCGTGATAATTTTCTTGTAATACTCAGGTGAGGTGTCGAGATTGTGGTTGTAGTAATCAAGGCCTGCATCCGCGAGGCGCGCCGCTTGCTCGGAAGTGAGCATGCCGAGCGTGGCGCAGGACTCAAGGCCGAGTGCTCGCACTGCTTTAACCATCGCGATGATGACCGCCAAATCACGATCCTTCGGTGAGCGCCAGGCCGCCCCCATGCAAAAGCGCGTGGCGCCAGCCGCTTTCGCTTTGGCAGCAGCGACGGCCACTTCTTCCACGGCGAGCAGTTGCTCACGCTCCAGTCCCGTGTCGTACCGCACGCTTTGCGGACAATAGGCGCAGTCCTCGGGACATGCGCCTGTTTTGACAGACAGCAAAGTGGATATCTGCACGCGGTTCGGATCGAAGTGCAATCGATGTACACGCTGTGCATGAAACAGCAAGTCGTTGAAGGGCAATGCAAACAGGGCGCGGACTTCAGCGAGGGCCCAATCAGTGCGAACCGCTCCTAACTGCTCGGGTGTGGCGACGTGTACGTGTGTCATCAGAATACAACCTGCCGGTAGAGGGCGCGTTAAGGGTCTGTGCCTATGAATGGCATAGGCAAGAGTGTCCTATTCGGACTGCAGCCTGTCAACTTTCAGGTTGTTAGGGAGTTTACAGGCTAGAGCCGCGTCACGGGTGCGCAGCGGCCTTAGCTTAGGGAGTGCCTAAAGAGAAAGTCGAGGGCGATTCCGACAAAAACGCAGAGCCCAAACCAGTGATTTCCAAGAAACGCCTGAAAGCAGGCAGCGGGGTCGCGCGTGCGGATTAGCCACTGGTGCCAAGCGAACACGCTCGTGCCGGCTAGGAGCCCCATATAAAACCAGTGACCCATGTTGAGCCGTACACCAACCACCGCGAGCATTGTCAGGGTCAGTAGTTGCAAAAGCGCGATGATAATACGATCAGCACGCCCAAAGAGTATGGCAGTGGATCTAACTCCGAGCTGCACATCATCCCCGCGATCAACCATTGCATAGAGCGTGTCAAAGGCCGTGGTCCACAGCAGCGCCGCGATTAGCAGCAGCCACGCCGTATTTCCTATGTGGCCAGTCTCTGCAGCGAATACCATGGGGATGGACCAGGAAAACGCGAGTCCCAGCCACACTTGAGGCATGGAAAAAAAACGCTTTAAAAATGGGTAGACCAGCGTCAGTCCCGCGCCCACTAAAGAAAGCTGGATGGTATACGGATCAAGTTGCAGCACGAGTGCAAACGCACTGAGTGACAGCAGCACATAAATACAGAGCGCTTCTTTGGCAGACACCAGCCCGGTAGCTAAGGGACGCGTGCGAGTGCGCGCGACATGAGGATCGATACGCCGATCCGCAAAATCATTGAGCGCACACCCCGCCGAGCGAGTGAGTAACACGCCCAGCGCAAAAATCACAAAAATACGCTGGTGCGGATGCCCATCAGCGGCAATCACAAGCCCCCACAGCATGGGCCACAGCAATAGCCACAGGCCAATGGGTCGATCAAGCCGCACTAGCCGGGCGTAATCGCCCGCCTTATGAATAACGATGGATGCGATGGTATTCAAACGACGCACTTATTCGACCTAGTCCTTGATTTAAAAAAGCTCATTTATTGTCTGCACGTATGCCTTGCATATTTAAGAGTCCTTGCTTGTACCAATCATAAACGCAAGCGTATGACGAAGTGCATTTAATAGCGCTACCCGTTGGGAATAAACACTTCCTGCACGAGCAAACGTTGATCGTGGATCGCAAACCATGATCGCCGTGCCCAAAAGCGCCTGACGGGTAGCTGTGCACTTGCTGCCGCACGCGTCGCTAGCGGACTGTGTGGCATAAGCTCGGCATATTCCAGCGCGCCGCGGCTGATGCCAGACGTTTGGGCGAGCACCACACCTAGAGCGCGATTTTTGAGCATCCCTAGTGTTGGGTGTATTGCTAAGAGCGTTTGCGGAATGAGTGATTGGGCATACACCCACGGTTTTGATGCCGTCATCAGTAGCACTTCGCGCACTAGGCACTGAGGCTGGTGAGTGCCGAGCGTCTCCATTTGTTCTGCATCCAGTAAACCGAAGTGTTCGGTCAGTACCTGCACTGTGACGCAATCGCCACTGATCTGCTCAATCTGCTGCGTGAGCAGCCCCTCAGCGGTTAATAGCTCTGCAATGCCCACAGGTATACTGTGTGCGGGAGGCTCGTGTGTTCCCCAGTGTGTCGGAACACTGTCACGTTTCTCTAGTGACGTAGGTGCGGCCGAGGATTCCAAGTGGGCTTAGACTCGACCGTAGCGCTCGCGCGCACCAATCCAGCGCCGTAGCAGCGGCGGGATATTATTCGGATATTGCTGCAACATGACTTCTGCCGCTTGTTGAACTCGGGACAACAAGTCTGCATCGCGAGCAAGGTCAGCGACTTTCATTTGTAAAAGGCCCGTTTGTCGCGTGCCTAGTAGTTCGCCTGGGCCTCGTAATTCAAGGTCTCGACGTGACACTTCAAAGCCATCATTGGTTGAGCGCATTACATCAAGCCGCTGCCTGGCGAGCTGTGATAGAGGGTTCTTGTACAACAAAAGACAGCTACTTTCGGCAGATCCGCGTCCCACGCGTCCACGTAGCTGATGCAATTGCGCAAGACCCATGCGCTCCGAGTTCTCAACGACCATCAGACTCGCATTTGGGACATCGACACCGACCTCAATAACGGTAGTGGCTACCAGTAAATCAAGCTCACCCCGCTTGAATGAGGCCATTACCGCTTCTTTACGTGTGGGCGTGAGTCGCCCATGTGCAAGGCCGATGCGCAGTGCCGGCAACGCAACCACGAGCGCCGCATGGGTGGCCTCTGCTGCTTGGTACTCAAGCTCTTCTGACTCTTCAATCAGTGGACAGACCCAATACGCTTGTCGGCCGCTAGCGCAGGCACTCGCAATGCGGGCGACGACTTCATCGCGGCGCGACTCTGGTAGGACGACTGTTTTGATTGGTGTTCTGCCCGGAGGCAGTTCATCAATAATGGATACATCAAGATCCGCATAGGCAGTCATCGCGAGTGTGCGGGGAATTGGTGTTGCCGTCATGATCAACTGGTGTGGAAATTTTCCATCCACTAGCCCCTTCTCACGCAGCGCCATGCGCTGCTGCACGCCAAACCGATGTTGCTCATCAATAATGACCAGCGCGAGCCGACCAAAGCGTACTCCGTCCTGAAAGAGAGCATGAGTGCCCACGACAATGGGGACATCCACGCCTGCTTTAATTGCATTTAAAGTCATTTGCCGGGCACGGCCAGTGAGTTTTCCGGACAGCAGTGCGACCGGAATTTTGAGTGGACGCAGCCATTGAATAAAGTTCTGTGCATGTTGTTCCGCAAGTAATTCAGTCGGCGCCATAAGCGCCACCTGAAATCCCGCTTCCACGGCATGTAGCGCAGCGAGCGCGGCAACGACCGTTTTGCCTGAGCCGACATCGCCTTGCACGAGTCGCAGCATTGGTGAGGGGACACGTAGGTCAGCCAAGATCTCGGCCAACACTCGTTCCTGTGCACCAGTTAGCGCAAACCCTAAACTCGTGCGAAATGTATTCGCCAATGTCCCCGCGGTCACTAGTGGCCAACCGGCATCAGCGCGAATTTCCTCGCGCAGTTGTCGCAAACTCAATTGGTGCGCTAGCAGTTCCTCAAATGCCAAGCGCCGTTGCGCTGGATGCAAGCCTAGAGTTAATGGCACCAAATCAGCCCCTGGTGGCGGACGATGCACATACGTGAGTGCGTCACGCAATGGAGGCAGCCCCAGATCATCCAGCAGTAGCGGGGGTAGCCAGTCAAGTATTTGTAGGCGTTCGGCCTCTGCGAGTGCCAGCGCAGTGAGTATGCGTAGCCTGCCTTGCTGTACGCCTTCAGTGGCAGGATACACAGGCGTTAGTGAGTCTTCGGTGCGCTGCGCATCCGTACTATCCGCTCGGCGGTACTCGGGGTGGACGATTTCGAGTCCGACGGTGCCGCGGCGTGCTTCACCAAAGCAACGCAAGCGCACACCGCGCTGCAGCTGTGCTTGTTGTAACGCAGTAAAATAAAAAAACCGCAATGTCAGAAAACCAGAGCCATCGCTAATGCGCACGAGTAACTGGCGGCGCCGTCGAAACGCTACTTCAGCAAGTTGTATCTCGCCTTCGATGACTGCGCGATCACCCGCAGTTAAGCTACCAATGGGGACAATGTGCGTACGATCTTCATAGCGCAGTGGCAACAGGAACAACAAATCCTGTACTGATTCGATGCCTAGTTTGGCAAGTTTTGCAGCGAGCGAGTCGCCAACACCTTTTAGGGCCGTGACGGGACGGAGCTCCGCCGCTGCTGCGGCGGAAGCTGGTCGCAAGCGCGGTGATCGCGGTGCGCTCACAGCTCCAGTATACAGTCCGCCTCAACCGCTGCGCCGCGTGGCAGCGAGGCCACACCGATCGCGGCACGCGAAGGATAAGGTTCCGGAAAGTATTCGCTCATGACTTTATTGACGAGCGCAAAGTGGCTTAAGTCCGTCAGATAAATAGTCACGCGTACGGCATCAGCAAGTGTGCCGCCGGCCGCAATGGCAATCGCTTTGAGATTTTCAAACACGCGCCGAATGTGTGCTTCCATGTCGCCGCTCACCAGTTCTTTGGTTGCAGGGTCGAGTGGAATTTGCCCTGAGATATAAACCGTACTTCCCACCTTGACGGCCTGGGAGTAGGTGCCTATCGCAGCAGGCGCTGTGGTGGTCGAGATGATGGTGCGTGCCATGGTGCCCTCACGGATGGTTGAGGCGTGTATTCTCGCACGCTAAAGGGTGCTCGTGCAGGCTTCAGGCCATCGTCCGTTCGATTGATAGTAGTTCCGGCATGCGGCGAATGGCGCGGATGACTTTGGCGAGCTGAGTGCGATCGGTGACCTGCACTTCGAGAGTAATCGTTGAGGACTCACTGTCCCGTTCGATCACAGACACTTGACCGATATTGATGTGAGTGTCGGCAACCGATGCGGCCACTGTGGCTAGCACGCCCGGCCTATTTTGTACTTCAACACGAATTTCCGAGGTGAACAGCCCGTAGGCATCTTTTTTCCAGGTGACGGGCAGCCACTTATCCGGTTGTTTATGCCAGCCGGCCAAATTGCCGCAGCGAGCGCGGTGGATAACAACCCCGCGGCCGGAGGATAAGAAGGCAACGATGGGCTCATAAGGGATAGGCAGGCAGCATTTTGCATAGCTGACGAGCAGCCCTTCCGTGCCGGCGATGACGAATGGTGTGATGGTGCGAGCGTCGTCATCTGGGCCTGGCTGATCGTCCTTTGGTAGCAAGTGACGGGCGACGAGCTGTGGCAGACGCTCGCCTAAGCCGATTTTTTCAAATAGATCGTCAGCTTGCCGAAAGCCGAGCTCTTTGCTGACAGTTTTGAGTCGCGCTGAGCCAATCTCCTTGAGGGATAGCTTAAAATCAGTCAGTGCCTGATCTGTGAGGCGGCGGCCTAGATCAACCGCTTCATCACGCTTCATCGTCTTCAGGTAGCCGCGGATGGAGACACGCGCTTTTGCAGTCACCACAAACCCCGACCAAGCGGGATTGGGGGTGGCTCCTTTGGCCGTAATGATTTCGACGGTCTGACCGTTACGTAATGCGGTACGTAGTGGTGCGAGTCGGCGGTCAACCTTTGATGCGACGCAACGGTTGCCCACATCGGTGTGCACGGCGTACGCAAAGTCCACACAAGTGGCGCCACGTGGTAGTCGCAGAATGTCGCCTTTAGGGGTAAACACATACACTTTGTCAGGAAAGAGATCGACTTTAACGCTCTCTAGGAATTCTTCGGGGTTACCGCTTTCCTGCATTTGCACAAGGCCGGCTAGCCACTCTCGGGCGCGATCATGCTGGCTAGGGTCTACTGTTTCACCCGTTTTATATTGCCAATGTGCCGCGATGCCATGTTCGGCGAGAGTGTGCATTTCGTGGGTGCGTATTTGCACTTCTAGCGGAATGCCATTGGGACCAAACAGCGTGGTATGTAGCGATTGATAACCGTTGACCCGCGGGATGGCGATGTAGTCTTTAAATCTGCCCGGCATTGGTTTGTAAATTCCATGGATCACGCCTAACACCCGGTAGCACTCATCAACCGTATTCACCACGATGCGAATGCCGTGTACATCAATCACGTCACCCAGAGAAACTTTTTTTCGACGCATCTTTTGATAAACACTAAAAAGATGCTTTTCTCTGGATTCAACGTTAGCGCTCAGTGTGGTACGGGCAAGCGCCGCAGTAATATTTGCAGTAATTTTGGGCAGAAACTCTTTCTGGTTGCCGCGCGCTGCCTTCAGTTCTCGTTCAAGCACTTGATAGCGCTGTGGATAAAGAGCTCTGAAGCCTAGGTCTTCTAACTCAAGCTTGATGGAGTGAATCCCTAAGCGATTGGCGATCGGTGCGTAGATATCGAGTGTTTCAAGTGCAATGCGGCGGCGTTTTGCCGATGGCATGGCACCTAGGGTGCGCATGTTGTGGGTGCGGTCCGCGAGCTTCACCATGATGACTCGCAGGTCCCGTACCATCGCTAGCAGCATTTTTCGAAATGACTCTGCTTGCGCTTCTTTGCGACTGTTGAATTTGATTTTGTCGAGCTTGGAGACGCCATCGACGAGCTCGGCCACATCGCGACCAAAGCGTTCTAAAATCTCATCTTTGACGGTCGGCGTGTCTTCAATGACATCGTGTAACAACGCTGCACAGATGGTCTGGCCATCTAAGTGCAAGTTCGCGAGGATGCCGGCAACGGCGAGTGGGTGCGTGATGTAAGGCTCACCCGTCAGTCGTTTCTGACCACGATGGGAGCTGTTCGCAAGTTCAAACGCCTCGAGTACACGCTCCACTTGCTCCGGTGGCAAGTAGTCTTCGATTTTAGCGATGAGGTGCGAAATGCCGGGTGCGCTACGCCCACCGGGCAGGGAGTCGAGTGGAGAAAAGGACGCGTATTCCATGGATCGCGCGCCCCTGTCCTTTAAAGGCCCTTAAAAGTCTTCAGTCCCCGAGGCCAAACTGTGGCGCCCGGAAGTCTGCCGGTAAATCGAGGGGGCTCTCTGGTGGTGGAGGCGGTGCTACGGGCTCGGGATCCGCTTCTAGCAAGAGTGTACGGCCGATTTTGCCCTCGGCAATTTCACGCAAAGCAACGACAGTTGCTTTGTCATTGTGCCAATCAACCAATGGTTCAGCCCCATTGGCGAGGCGGCGGGCGCGCTTCGCGGCAAGTAAGACGAGTTCGAACTGATTTTCGACGTCTTGGTGTAGACAGTCTTCGATGGTGATGCGAGCCATGGTGCGAAGCGTTCCAGAGTAGGAGTACGGCCTGCTAGGATACCCGAAGCAGGGGGGTGCCCGCCAATTTAGAGCTAACTACCCGATTTACCAAGCAATCCTTGGGCGAAGGCGTGCAAATTTGGCCGCTCGCGCACGAACGATGTGCCCCGGCCAGCAATAATGGCGCTTAAATCAGCCAAGGCGTCATCAAATTGATCATTCACGAGAATGTAGCGGAATTCAGCCCAGTGAGACAGCTCTGTCACTGAATCACGCAGCCGCCTGGCAATAACAGCAGGGCTATCGGTGCCGCGATTGTTGAGCCGTGTTTCGAGTGCGGCACGGGACGGTGGCAAAATGAAGATATCCAGAGCCTCTGGCAGGCTAGCCCTAATTTGAGCCGCTCCTTGCCAGTCGATTTCCAATACCAGATCTTGGCCTGCCTTTAGCGCTGTGGTGACCACGTCGCGGCTGGTGCCATACAAATTGTCAAAGACGGTGGCGTGTTCAAGAAATGCACCTGCCGCAACCATTGCTTCGAACTGGGCACGGCTCACAAAGTGATAGTCACGGCCGTTGACCTCAGTGGGGCGTTGCGGACGCGTGGTGTGCGATACCGACACGGCAAGTCCTGGGTGGCTTGCCATGAGCGCCTTGACTAGCGATGTCTTGCCAGTGCCTGAGGCTGCCGCGATGACGAATAGGCGACCTGCTGTCATACATGCAGCGGAAGCCGCGCTTGAGGCGAGGCTTGGAAGATTGGGCGAAGGCAGACCATCAGTTGTTTAAGCATTGCATACATCACTATGGTGGCGCTGTGTGTCAAAGAGCTTAAGTCCTCTATCGATCGATCGCATAGTAGCCGACGTCCCCCCTGTTTGAGTCCTGAGGGCATCTAGAGTCTGACGGTTAATATATCTGCTCTTTTGGTCATTTGTCTCGCGTACTCGGCAGGGGTCATACCGCCAAGTGCTTTCTTCGGTCTTTCCTCGTTATATTCGCA
>CAIKZZ010000019.1 GCA_903832085.1 uncultured Pseudomonadota bacterium
GGTCAGGCCACACTCAAGCCATGGGTATCTGACTCCGGCTGAGTTTAAGACGATAGAGTTCGAGAAGAGGAAATCATCAACCAACCAATGCGGGGCCAATCTCTAGCAATGGATGGTCCGAAGAAAGCCGGCAGGTCACTCCCAACTATCGACTGAGACATCAACTCCGAGTGTTTCTTTCCACATCGCGGCGAGAGACAGCATAACTAGACGGAACGTGCCGTCGGAAGGACTAATAATCCTAATTTTTAACGGTTTTTCGTTGTTATATCCGGCTGCTGAATACAGCAACCTTGCCCTCATCACTCTCCCGCCATAACCATCAACCACCCATGGATAGCTAACTGGTGCGTACCCATTGATGCCCGTTGGGACGATGCCGTAAGCAGGCACCTGCCCGGCACGCAAAATAACAGATGCAAGCTTCTCTCGATCAATCACTAGCGATAGCGCTTGCCGTAAACTTGGCGAATTACTCAGAACACCAGATCGGAGATTGAAGGCAGCGAAAATTAGTGAAAGCTGCAATCTTAAATGTAGCTCTTGCGAATATTCCGCATCGCTGTCTTTTAGGTGAGAGGTCGGTAGCGAACTGGTAACGTCTACTTGATTAGCCTTGTAGCGTTTTACTTGAGAGGGCAAATCATCAATAACTAAATAATCGACATTTGCTACGCGCAAAGCGCTAGCATCCCAATAAAACTTATTACGACTAAGTCTTAAAATGCTTGCTGGAAAACGATAACTCAATTCATAAGCGCCGTTAGACACAATAGCTTGGGATACCGCGCCCCGATCTATAACATCGGCGCTCTTATGTCGCGGATAAGTAACGGGATGCGCTAAGATGTTTATCAATTCCGGCGCTGGCGTCGTTAAAAAAATCTTCAGCGTCTTATCATTAACTGCTTGAACCCCAAGCTCGCTTGGCGGCAACTGTCCTAAAATTATTTCTTTCGCTCCCCTAATGCCTTTCAAAAGGTAACAACTAGGCGACGCGCTAGCAGGATCCACTGCTCTCCTAAGAGCCCTAACGAAATCTTGTGCGGTTACTTGCTCGCCATTGGACCAACGAGCGCTGTCTCTCAATCTAAAAATATACTCGGTACCAGTTGCCGAAACGGACCAAGTGTCTGCTACGCCCCCAACGATTTCACCCAGAGGAGATTCAGCCGTCAGGCCTTCGAATAAGTCACGCAAGATTTCAAAGCTAGTCGTGTCGCCGGCACGCTGCGGATCTAGCGAAGATGGCTCAGAAGTTATTGTGCGGCGCAGCACGTTTCCCACCGGTTCTATGCCCTGCCTACCAGGCATACGACTATCGTCACAGCCATAGGCAAGCAACCCAAGGGCGCAAAGCCAGCAACCGCGCCTGCCAGTGAATTTCTTCACGTTTTTTTCACTTATTCGACAAACATTAGTCGACAGGCCGAATTAAACTGATGTTGTCGCACGGACACCTCGTAAACCTTTCCCATCATGGGCAAGCTACTTGGAGCATCCATGCACACACGAAGTTAAGTCAACAACCTGCCAAATAAAGATATATGGAGATCAACTAAAATGCGACCACGAATTTTCGCTGCCTTAGCCGCAATCTCAACAATAACCTTTATGGTGCATTCCGCTAGCGCCGTACCACCTTCGAGCTCACCAAGGACCATTCGCCCATCTGGCATAACAGGCGGAGCAATTGTCCCCACTAAAAAACCCGCGCCTCCCAGCGCTCAGCAATAACCAACTATTGCACGTGCCGGTGGCGCAAACTGCCCCTAAGACAAACAGTTTGCGCCACTCATAGACTGACCCACCAGTTTTCCAGTGGCACATGGTAATCACTAGTAGGCATAAAACGCATTTCACCGCATGACAGGCATCAATTCACTCCACAAGAATGCGACCTCTAAGCTGATTCACACAGTGGTACTACACCTCGCCAGATACTTGTTGCCGAGAGGTTTTGGCTACGGCGACTTCGCCGAGGTATCGAAAAAAGCATTTTCGCATGCGGCTGAAGATCAAATGAATCAGCGTGGAGACAGACCGACAAACTCGCGGATAGCAGCTATAACTGGCCTATCAAGAGCAGAGATCGCCCGCATTAAGAAACTTGATGGGTTACACACAAGCAATGGCAAACACCAACGTACAGAGCGGGTTATGCATGGCTGGTACACGGATCCAACATTCAATGATGCGAATGGGTCCCCACGCATATTAGACATTCAAGGCGCAGGTTCGTTTTCCCTACTCGTAAAGCGCTATAGTGGGGACATACCAACAAAAGCTGTTCTCAACGAGCTAAAGGCATCATCAATGATAAGAGTTTTGCCTGACGGTAGACTCGAAGCCCTGCGCCGCCACTACCTCGTCGAGTCTAAAGATCAGCCTGATACAGAAAACATAACAATGAATGCCGATATATTTCTTAGATCCCTTGGCTCTGATAAATCTATCTCCGAAACTTCATCCGGGCGCGTGAGCGTCGATTTTTCAGGTCCGATACCTACATCAGTACGAAGAACTATCGCTACCAGAATCACTCGCTTTTTAGACGGGCTGTCCGACTATATAAATGGCGAGTCCCAGAAGCACCAAGATAGAGAAAACCTTAGCCCCGACAGGTCAAGTCAGATAGACATAATTATTGTTAAATCGGAACTTTCCAAAAAGTGATAAAAGAAAATCGGCACTCACATGACCAAGAAAAACAAAAATAGCACCCCCCGCCTTAGTAGTACGCGCATTAGGCTTCTTGCCAGCAAACGTTTGAAACGATCGACCAAGTCACTATTAGAGCTATTTTCTGAGCCGAACCCCAAGCTGAAACGGACTGAGTATCCTGACGATAGCGAGATTGATAAATATGTAAACAGACTAAAAAACGCAGCTGAAGCGCTTAATATTTGGCACACCCTTGATTTTTTCTTGGATCCCGACGGAACGCCCAAATCTTTACCACAATCTGGTGAGATATCTCTTTTTTCGTTGGCAACACATATCTGTGAAACCGACAAGAACAGGCGCCAACTAGTAGACGATTTAATAAGCCTTGGTTTCGTCAAATCTCATCGACGCTCGTTTACACCAAAGCAGCGTTCAGCAGTGATAGGAACCAATAGCGCCCTTGCGCTCAGTTATGGCACGACGACCATCGCGAAGCTTGTGGATACGATGCGGCACAATTTTTCTGGCGGATCGCCGCCGCGATTAGAAAAACAAGTCGCAGAGGCACGCATCAGAGAGGGAGATCTACCTCTTTTTCTGAGATTTGCAAGCCAGCAGGGCCAAGCATTCATCGACTCAATGGATGATTGGCTCTCACAGAATTGTATAAAAAAGCAAACTGGCACTAAAACGGTAAGTGTCAGCGCTGGAGCTTTTGCGTGGAGTGACCAGCTATCTGATAGGCCTATTAAGCCTATAAAACCAAGAGGCGGAACTCGCTCTCGGAGATGATCTTAACGCTCAACTCCCCCGCCTTCTGCAACTTAGATCCGCCATCACTCCCAGCCAGTAGATAGCTCGTCTTCTTTGTCACAGAACCACTCACCTTGCCACCTGCCGCCCGTATCATCTCTTCAGCTTCCATACGGCTCAACGTAGGTAATGTGCCAGTAATAACCAGGGTCTTTCCAGCCAGAGGTTGAAAACCTGACGTCTTCTTAACCACATCAGGCCAATGCACCCCATGCGCGCGTAAATCAGCAATGACCTGTTGATTTGTTTTTTCATCTAGAAAAGTTCGTACAGCAGTAGCAACAATGGGGCCCACGTCTTGCACTGCCATGATTTCATCGAGTGTCGCCGCCTGCAGCGCCACCATGCTAGCGAAATGCTCAGCAAGCGCTAATGCAGTGGCTTCTCCAACATTTGGCATTCCAAGCGCAAACAGGAATTTCGCGAAGGTGGTTTTCTTGCTTTCCTCAATTGCAGCGACAAGATTGAGGGCACTTTTCTTACCCATCCGCTCGAGTGACTCAAGCGTCTGTACTTTCAGTCCATAAAGATCGGCAGGGGTTGCAACTAAACCAGCGTCGACGAGCTGCTCAATAAGCTTATCGCCCAACCCCTCGATGTCCATCGCTCGACGTGCTGCATAGTGCCTAATCGCTTCTTTACGTTGAGCAGGACAGCTAGTCCCGCCTGTGCAACGTATAACGGCTTCGTCCGTTACGCGCGCCACGGTCGAGCCACACACTGGGCAATGAACAGGGAGCGTAACCGGCTTTGTATCGATTGGTCGACGCTCAGCTATGACGCGCACGACTTCAGGTATGACATCACCCGCACGTCGTATAAAAACGCTATCACCAACGCGCACATCCTTGCGCAACAGCTCATCAATATTGTGTAGCGTTGCATTGCTGACGGTCACGCCGCCGACAAAGACAGGCGTCAGGCGAGCGACCGGAGTCAACGCACCAGTGCGACCTACCTGCCATTCGATGTCACGTACCGTAGTCATTTCCTCTTCGGCAGGAAACTTATGGGCAAGCGCCCAACGCGGTGCGCGCGCCACAAATCCTAACGCGCGTTGCTCGGCGAGCGCGTCAACTTTATACACAACACCGTCAATGTCGTAAGGTAACGTCGCACGCTGCGTATGGATCACCTCATAGTAGGCGAGTATGCCGGCTACATCGGTTGCCACTTGCGTCAATGGACTCACTCGCAATCCCCATGTACGCAAACAGCCCAAGATCTGGCTGTGGCTGTCAGGTAAGTTCCCATCTTCGATCAAGCCCACGCCGTAAAAATAAATCTGCAGTGGCCTCAACGCGGTTACCCGCGAATCGAGCTGTCGCAAGCTACCTGCTGCAGCATTGCGCGGGTTGACGAAGATTTTTTCGTTGCGCGCAAGCGCCTCTCGGTTCATGCGCGCAAAACCATCTCGCGACATAAATACTTCGCCGCGCACCTCAAGCACGCGCGGATAAGCCTCGCCCAATAGATTCAGAGGCACGCTGGCAATGGTACGTAGATTTAAGGTGACATCTTCACCACGAGCTCCGTCACCACGGGTAGCTCCATGCACTAATTTGCCATGCTCATAGCGCAAACTGACAGCCAATCCGTCGAGCTTAGGCTCACAAGAATACGTGATGGGCGTTTCACGACCGAGCCGTTCGCGCACGCGCCGGTCAAAGGCTCGGACCTCGTCGGCCGAAAATGCGTTGTCGAGCGACAGCATCGGCAGCTGATGCTCGATTTCACCGAACTCTTTCAAGGGGGCGCCACTGACGCGCTGTGTCGGCGAATCAGGCGATACAAGCGCTGGGTGCGCTTCTTCGAGAGTCTTTAGTTCCCCAAACAGGCGGTCGTATTCCGCATCAGGCACTTCTGGGTCATTCAGCACGTAGTAGCGATGATCGTAGCGGGCCAGCAGACCCCGTAACTGTGTCAGGCGCTCACTAGGCTTGACCATGGGCAACGTACGTCAGGCGCGGGGCCGCTGACGACTTAAGGCCGCGAGCCGTTCGAAGTGCACCAGTTCCTCACGCAGTGTCAGCACTCGCTGCCCAGTCAGTCGCATACCGGCGTCATCGTACAAGACGCCTCCCAAGCGATCTGCCAAACGCCGCGCCGTCGCCATCAAATCATCAAAACACTGCGGGGCTGGCAACGGCCCTGGAAACACAGCAAACACTGTCACGCCAGGCACTGAACTCGCATCCATCGTCGCAAGGTCGAAGGTGCCAGGCTCCACCAAACTGGCCACGCTGTAGAGCGTTCCGGCGTTCTCAAATTGGCGATGAAAAATTGCATAGCGCCCGAACTGAATGCCCTCGCGCTCCAGCGCGGCGCGCAAGGTACTTCCCTCAATACGGCCACGCTCACGTGCCATCAGCCGAATAGAGACGATGCGCTGCTGCCGCGGGGAGACCTCGGCTTTTGCTGAAGGGACCGGCACGGCCGCCTCCTCAGCAAACTGTGACGGCTCCACAGGCGCAGCAGCTAAGGTCGCATCAGCCCCATTCGCATCGGGCATAGCGGGCATGACGAGCGTTGGCGGCACCGGCACTCCATCGACATGATAAGTTGGCACCGACTCATCTTCAGGGCTTGCCGCAATAAACGCCGGTATGGGTGGCGGCGGTGGCGCCTGTGCCGTCTCGCTGCGCTCCGGCTGCCTGAGCGTGCGCTCACGCGCACGCAGATCGGCTGACGCTGTCCATGGCGAAGCTGACGGATCAGTCTCCACTGCACTTGGCGCCTCGGTAATGCGCTGCGGGGTCGCGAGCACAACCTCTGCCAAATCATCCGGCAAATCATTGATCGTCACTAGAGGCGGATCAGCCGACGGGATCGGTCGCTCCGCCAAGGTCGCTCGCATGACAGACAATGGTGCAGCCACCTCTGGACTGTCCGAATCATGATCGTTAAAACCCGTGTCACGCGTATCAAAGCGAGGCTCTTGTCTGTCATGCCCGCGCTCATGGATCCGCTCGGTGCGCTCGTGGATGCGCTCTACCGGCCGGATGCTTGGATCATCACTCGCGAGCGTGCCGCGCCGACGCTCCCACCACCACAAGCCGATGATAAAAGCGCCCCCGACGGCCCCCAAAATAAGTCGCAACTGAGTGATATCCATGTGCGCTACCCCGCCGCCGCCATCCGAAGCGCCTCATCCACGTCAACCGAAACAAGCCGTGATACACCAGGCTCATTCATGGTGACGCCAACCAATTGCCGCGCAAGTTCCATCGTATTTTTGTTATGCGTAATAAACACGAACTGCACCCGCTCAGACATCTCTCGGACAATATCGCAGAATCGCCCGACGTTATGATCATCGAGCGGCGCATCGACTTCGTCCAACAAGCAAAATGGCGCTGGATTGAGCTCAAAGATTGAAAATACAAGCGCCACCGCAGTCAGCGCTTTCTCACCACCGGACAACTGACTGATGGTGGAATTGCGCTTGCCCGGCGGTCGTGCCATGACCGTCACTCCGGCCGCAAGCACGTCATCACCCGTTAACTCAAGATACGCACTACCACCGCCAAAGAGTTTTGGGAACTTGGCTTGCAGCCCCTCATTGACCTTATCGAAGGTATCTTGGAAGCGCTCGCGAGTCTCACGATCAATCTTTCGAATCGCCTGCTCAAGCGTATTTAACGCCTCGGTCAAATCATTAAACTGTCGATCCAAATACTCTTTACGCTCTGTCTGTTCTTTGAATTCATCGATTGCGGCGAGATTCACTGGCCCCAACCGCTCAATCTTGCCCGTAACCTCGGCCAACTGAGTTTCCCAGACCTGCGCGGTTGCATCTTCAGCAAGCGCGCCGACCACAGCGTCGAACTCAAAGCGCGTTGCAGCAAACTGCTCCTGCAATGACTCCCTACGCACACGAGTCTCTTGCGCGGCTAGCGCTGCGGCATTCGTGGCTTGGCGAGCTGACTCAACCACACCTTCAGCTGCGATACGTGCCTCATCAAGCGACCTAAAGTCTGCCTCCGCGGCCTCAACACTCGCGCGCGCGCCCGCCAACTCATGTTCGCTGTCCACACGCTTTGCAAGTAATCCATCGAGCTCTCGTTGCTGCTGTGCCAACGGCTCCTCACCGACCTGCAACTGTTTTTCCAAATCGGCACGTCGTGCGCTGAATTGATCCATCTGCGCTTTCAAGCGCGCAAGACCAGTCGCAAGGGAGGTCAGCGACGAACGACGCGCTTCGCAACCAATCGCGACCTCTTGCAATGCCCGCTGTGCACTCTGTGCATCCATGCGCGCACCCTGCAACGCGTCACGTAGCTGTTCACGCTCAAGCTCAAACTCAGGCCGCCGTGACTCATGAGTCTGCATCATCTCTAAAGCAGCCTCGAGTGCCTGACGAGCAACGCGCGTCTCTCCATCGGCTGTCTTAATTTCAATCTCAATCTCCACAAGCTCCGCCGTCAACCGCGTCAAGCGCTCGCCTGCCTGTGCAATGCGTGACTGGGCTGCTGCGAGTTGCCCTTTCAGCTCCACATGTCTGCTATGCAGCCGGTTGACATTCTCTTGGGTATTTTCCCGCGCGCGCTCAAGCTCGCCCACCTGATCGCGCGCCGCTGTCAGCGCTTGCTCGAGCGTCGCAAGCTCGGTCTGTGCGGCGATCACCTGTTCGCGAGCTGCAGTCAGCTCAACTTCTCGTTCAATGACGCCCGCATGAGCATCCTGATCCCGACTCACTCGCAGCCAGTCCTGACCCAACCAAACACCATCACGCGTGATGACTGACTCCCCCGCAGCAAGCGTTGCGCGCCGCGCCAGCGCTTCTTGCAGGTTTTCCACCGCATAGACACCGCGCAACCACGACTCAATCGCTGCAGGGCCACTCACCTTTGCGATCAGCTCAGTCGCAGGTCGGCCGGTACTTGTACCTGGCTCGGCACCCACAAACGTGACTTGACCCACGGTTAAATCGCCAACCAAGGCCGCGACCGCATCAAGCCCATCGACACAGACCGCCTCGAGGTAACTGCCAAGCACCGTCTCAACGGCACGTGACCAACCTTTAGCGACCTTCATCTGCTGAGCAAGTCGCGGGCGCTTAGCGAGCGCGTGGCCCTCAAGCCAATCCACCACCTTGCCCTTCACTTGACCAAGCGCTGCCTGCTGCAAGGCTTCAAGCGATACTTGGCTGCCACGCGCGCGCGATAACTCCGCGCGTACCTTATCGATATCTATCTGCAAAGCGCGCTCACGTTCTCGCGCCTGCTGAAGATTTGCCAGCAGTGCGCTGAGACTTCCGCGCGCCTGCTCGCCTTCGGTAGCGGCCGCCCGCTCACTTGCAAGCAGCGCTGTGATATCGCTATCTGCATTGAAGGCACTCAGTTCGGCGCGCTCTTTCTCTAAGCGCTCCTGCTGAGTAAGACTGCGGCGTAGTCGGCCATCGAGCTGCTCAATTCGAGCGCGCTCAACCATCGCTTTCTGGCCAGACTCGCTTGCCTCTTTGGTGAAGACTTCCCAGCGTTGCTGCCAGCCTTGCATGGCCTGCTCAGCAACACCCAACTGGTCGCGCGCAGCCGCTTCATGTGCCTGCGCAACGGCCAACGCGGGCTCAAGCTCGGCGAGCTGCTCTGCGTGCGCCGCTCGATCTGCCTCATCGCGAGCATACAAACTCGAGGCCTGCGCATGACCACCATCGGCATCCGCGAGATCCGTGCGCTGGCGGGCGCGCAGCTCACGCGCATGCAAAATTGCCTGCTCACAACGCGCAGCCTCTGCGCCAGCTTGATAATAACGAGCCTGTACGGCATTGAGCGCTTCGCTTTCACGCGTATGGCGTTCACGACCCTTTTCGATAGCGCTTTCTGCTGCACGTAGACCGGCAATCGCAGCTTCCAATGCGATTTCACGCTCACGCGCCAAACCGCCACGCTGTGCAGACTCACGCTCAAGCTCACCTAATTTCAATGCCAACAATTCGGCGTGCAGCTTGCGCTCTTCTTCTTTTAGAGTCTGGTAGCGCTTCGCTGTCGCAGCCTGACGCTGCAGATGACGAATCTGTTTATCTAACTCTTCACGTAGATCATTCAACCGATCTAAGTTTTCGCGCGTATGAGAAATTCGGTTCTCGGTCTCGCGACGCCGTTCTTTGTATTTAGAAATGCCGGCTGCTTCTTCAAGAAACGCGCGCAGATCATCTGGCTTCGCTTCAATGAGCCGCGAGATCATCCCCTGCTCAATAATGGCGTAGCTACGGGTCCCCAAACCCGTACCTAAAAACAGTTGCGTTATGTCCTTGCGACGGCACTTCGAGCCGTTGATGAAATATGTCGACTGTCCGTCACGCGATACCTGGCGCTTGAGAGACACTTCAGCGTAAGCGGCATAAGGACCCGCGAGCGTGCCATCCGCGTTGTCAAAAACCATTTCAACCGAGGCGTTACCGACAGGCTTGCGTCCGGTAGCACCATTAAAAATCACGTCGGTCATGTCGTTGCCGCGCAAATGCTTCGCGGATATCTCACCCATTACCCAGCGCACTGCGTCGATGATATTGGACTTACCGCAGCCATTAGGACCCACGACACCAATCAGATTGGACGGAAATTGCACCGTGGTCGGGTCAACAAAAGACTTAAATCCTGCCAACTTTAGCTTAGATAAACGCATGTGCTCGCCTGAAACCTCAAGAGTTAAGTTGCCCGCACGCGACGACCCACTGGGGGAGTCCGACGCGCACGTAGTGCCGCTCGCTTACGTAGTGTAGAGTACGCGGCCTTCGAAGACGACCCGCTCGGTGAACGAAAATTATGCCCGCCAATGATGTCGCGCCCGCAGCCCCAAGCCGCCCGCAAACACACCTCGATACCTTCCCGAACCCCAACCCGGAACGGGATTACACCATCCGCATCAGAATGCCGGAATTCAGCTGTCTGTGCCCAAAAACAGGCCAGCCTGACTTTGCGGAGCTGGTGCTTGAGTACATTCCAGGCGCTACCTGCGTTGAGCTAAAGGGCCTAAAACTGTACATCTGGTCGTTCCGCGATCGGGGCGCGTTTCATGAAGCCGTCACCAACGAGATTTTAAATACCTTGATCGCTGCCACACAGCCGCGTTTTATGCGTCTGACAGGGATATTTAACGTACGGGGCGGCGTTTATACCAGCGTTGTGGCAGAGCATCGTCAGCCCGGATGGCAAGCACCCACGGCAGTTCAATTGCCATAGCGAGCACACCGTACCGGAACAGAGCAGCAACCCTGTGCCGAGCGCGGTAGAATCAACCGCAGTTTAAGATAGGATCAAGACCACAGAGTCCAGAACTACACGGGTAAGGCATCATCGTCACGAGACCGGCGCCTAACCAGTTACACATCGGATGGAGCATTAGATGGCCGCAAAGAAGCCTGTAAAGCCCAAAAAACCCGTCGCGAAAACGACGGCCAGCAAGAGTAGCAGCAGCAAATCGGCGTCAGTCGCCGCAGCTAAGCGCAAATCAACGTTGAAGGTCAAACCCCTGTCTAAAGTCCCCGCGAAACCGGCTAAACCTGCCGTGAAGAAAGCAGCGCCTCCAGCCAAAGCTGCAAGCAAAACCGCTAGCAAGCCTGTGAAAGTCGCGCCCAAAGCGGTAAAGCCCGTCGCAAAGCCTGCGCCGAAGTCGGTCGCACCAGCCAAACCGATTGCCGCCAAAGCGCCAGTGGTCGCTCCGAGCAAGGCCGCCGGCACCAGCAAGGCCACAGCAGCCAAACCCGCGCCGGCAAAACTGGTCCCCATTCGTACCGCATCGGGCAAACAGGTGACCGTCACCTCGACCGGCAAAGCGCCACCGCCCATTCCGGTACGGCCGCGCCCGGCATTGTCACCAGTGCGCGATGCCGACGGCCGTGATCGCTCCTTGGCCTTATTGTCTGGGCCCCGCGACGTCAAGCCCTATGTCGTCAAGAAGGGCGAGCCGTACATGAGCAAGCTGCAGCTTGAGCATTTCCGGCTCATTCTGTCGACGTGGAAGCGCGATCTGATGGAAGAAGTCGACCGCACCGTCACTCACATGAAAGATGAAGCGGCAAATCCACCGGATCCAAACGATCGAGCGACACTCGAATCAGAGTTCAGTCTGGAACTGCGTACGCGCGACCGCGAACGCAAACTGATCCGAAAGATTGACGAGGCACTAGGGCGTATCGAGGACGGTAGCTACGGCTATTGCCTTGAGACGGGTGAAGAAATCGGCATCAAGCGCCTAGAAGCGAGACCTGTTGCAACCCTCTCAATCGAGGCGCAGGAACGCCGCGAGCGCCGCGAAAAACAGTACGGTGACCGAGACGACCGCTTCCGCTGAGACGACGCCAGATAGCCGCGTCAGAGGGCGCTTTGCGCCCTCTCCCACGGGCGACTTGCATGTGGGCTCACTGACAACCGCGGTTGGCAGTTACTTGGACGCAAAATCGCGCCAAGGCACGTGGCTCGTGCGTATCGAAAACTGCGATCGGGACCGTGAGGTCCTTGGAGCGGCAGATCGTATCCTGCACACGCTCGAAATCTTTGGGCTCCAGTGGGATGGTGCGGTGTGGTATCAACACGAACGCACAGAGGCCTACGCTTGGGCACTCGACACACTACGACGACACCACCGAGTCTATCCGTGTTCATGCACGCGGCGGGAGCTGGCTAAACACCCGACTCTAGAGTCGCACTATCCGGGGTACTGCCGCACCGGCCCACGGCGACCAGAGGGGCCCCACGCCATCCGCTTTGATGCGAGTCACGCGGACGCACTGACTTACACCGATCGGCTGCGCGGCGTACAGCACTGCGCACCACAACAATCCATTGGTGATTTTTTGCTGCGCCGCCGCGATGGGTTTTACGCGTATCAACTGGCCGTGGTGGTGGACGATGCTGCGCAAGGCATTAGTGACGTGGTCCGTGGCGCTGATCTATTGGACAACACGCCGCGCCAGCGACTACTACAAGAGGCACTAGGGTATGCAAGCCCCACTTATATGCACTTGCCGCTAGTGTTGGACCACACCGGCGCCAAACTCGCTAAATCGCGCCGCGCGCTACCTGCCAATCCTGCCGATGCTCCCCGCCTGTTGACCCACATTTTGGCGGCCCTCGGACACGAACCACCTCAAATGCTGCACACGGCGCCAGTAGGCTTACAACTCACCTGGGCACTCCAGAATTGGAATATTTATAATATTCAATATGATAAAGATATTTTATTACCGGATTTATAATCTGCATTAACCCTTGCCATGCTGCGGCGCGGGGGTATGATTGAGCCCGCACCATTTAGGTGCGATGCAGCAAGGAACGAGCCCGTGAGCGAGCCCCGCATCATCAAAAAATATCCGAACCGGCGTCTATACGACACGGTCGAAAGTCGTTACATCACGCTTGCCGATATCAAGCGCCTCGTCATGGACAAGACCGAATTCGCGGTCATCGACAAGAAGACGGGCGAAGACATCACCCACAGCATTCTGATGCAGGTCATCGCTGAACAAGAACACGTGGGCGACCCGCTGATGAGCCAAGACTTTCTGTCGCAGATCATTCGCGCCTATGGCGGCAGCATGCAAGGCTTAGTGGGCGATTATTTGGAGCAGAGCTTAAAGCTATTCACAGCGCAACAGTCCCAACTTCGTGACCGGGTACGCTCCATGGTGGGCATGGATCCGATGACCGCGATGACCACGCTGGCTCAGGAAAATTTCCAGCGCTGGCGCGACATGCAGGACACCTTTTTTAAGTCCATGAGCGCCCCAGGCGCGAAGCCTGCCCCACATGCGCCGGACGAGCCAAACGAGCCACAACCCTAAGGACAGGACGCGCCGCACGCTGCGGCCTGCGTAAGTGACTCACGCGGCGCCTTGAACGTCGACCAAAAGCACAACGGGGACCGAAGTCCCCGTTGTATGGCGGGCCGTAACCGACCCCCATCACTCACCCAAGCTGTGGACTCAGACGTCCTTCATCGACAAGCGCACACGGCCTTGGCGATCCACCTCGAGCACCTTCACCTTGACGACGTCACCCTCATTTAGCACGTCCGCCACGCGCTCAACGCGGTCATTCGAGATTTGCGAGATATGCACTAGACCGTCACGCCCTGGCAGAATCGTCACGAACGCACCAAAATCCATCAAGCGCGCAACCTTGCCTTCATAGATCTGACCGACTTCCACATCAGCGGTGATCAGCTCAATTCGACGCTGCGCTTCACGGGCCTTCGCGCCGTTCACACTCGCAATCTTGATCGTGCCGTCATTATCAATGTCGATCTGGGTACCGGTCTCCTCCGTTATCGCGCGAATGACCGCACCACCTTTACCGATGACGTCGCGAATCTTCTCCGGATCAATCTTGATGGTGGTAATGGTCGGCGCCCACTCGGACATCGTCTCGCGTGGCTTTGCCAACACGGCGTTCATCTTCTCCAAGATATGCAGCCGGCCTTCGCGCGCCTGCGCAAGGGCGACCTTCATGATCTCGCTGGTGATCGAGGTGATCTTAATGTCCATCTGCAGAGCAGTAATGCCTGCGCTGGTACCGGCTACCTTAAAATCCATATCGCCCAAGTGGTCTTCATCCCCAAGAATGTCGGTCAGCACCTGGAACCGCTCACCCTCCTTGACGAGCCCCATTGCCACACCAGCCACGGGCGCCTTCAGAGGCACACCGGCATCCATCAAGGCGAGCGAGGAGCCACACACGGAGGCCATCGAACTTGAGCCGTTCGACTCCAGCACTTCGGATACCACACGCAATACGTAAGGAAACTTGTCGATGCTAGGCATGACGGCTTTGACACCGCGCTTAGCGAGGTTGCCATGGCCAATCT
Organism: uncultured Pseudomonadota bacterium; assembly: GCA_903832085.1. Taxonomy (GTDB): domain Bacteria; phylum Pseudomonadota; class Gammaproteobacteria; order Steroidobacterales; family Steroidobacteraceae; genus CAIKZZ01. The sequence goes on from CAIKZZ010000019.1 coordinate 14,287, forward strand.
CGCGCCGCTTTGGCGAGCCGATCATACCCGTCTCACCCACCGAGAACGGAGGGAAGTTGTAATGCAGCATGAATGGCTCTTTACGCTCACCCTCGAGCGCATCGATCATCTGTGCATCGCGACCGGTACCCAACGTCGTTACCACCAGTGCCTGCGTTTCACCGCGCGTAAACAGTGCCGAGCCATGGGTGCGCGGCAACACGCCAACCTTCACAGTAATCGGCCGAACTGTTTTGTGATCACGCCCATCGATACGCGGCGCGCCAGACAAAATGCGATCACGCACGATGCGGTACTCGAGATCCCCGAAGGTCTTTTTAACCGCGTCTGCTGCAAACTTTGGCGTCTCGCCACTGGCGAGTTCCTTCATGACAGACTCTTTAATGCCAGCAATCCGATCGCGACGTTCTTGCTTCACGACCAAGCTGTAGGCATCGTTAAGACCGGTACTGGCAAGTGATTTGACCGCGTCCTCAAGAGCCACATTCGCATCTGCTGCCTGCCACTTCCATTTAGGCTTCGCGGCTGCGGCAGCTAAGGCGTTGATCGCGTTGATCGCCGCGTGCATCGCGTCGTGACCAAAGCTCACGGCGCCCAGCATAATCTCCTCGGACAGGCCCGATGCCTCCGACTCAACCATCAGCACGCCGTCCTTGGTACCAGCGACGACGAGCTCAAGCTCAGAGGTCTTCAAATCCGTCGCTGATGGATTCAACAGATACTTGCCGTTGGCATAACCGACCTTCGCAGCACCGATAGGCCCCATGAACGGCAGACCTGACAGAGCAAGCGCTGCGGATGCGCCGATCAGCGCTGGGATGTCGGAGTCCACTTCGGGATTTAAGCTCAATACGGTGGCAACGACTTGCACGTCATGGTTAAAGCCCTCGGGGAACAGCGGCCGAATGGGGCGATCAATCAAACGCGAGGTCAGCGTCTCTTTTTCGCTAGGGCGCCCTTCGCGCTTGAAAAAGCCACCTGGGATGCGCCCAGCAGCGTAGGTCTTTTCCTGATAATTCACAGTCAACGGGAAGAAGTCACGGCCTGGAACCGCGCTTTTAGCGCCGACAGCGGTGACGAGCACAACAGTGCCATCGACACTGACAAGCACCGCGGCATCGGCCTGCCGAGCCATCTCGCCGGTTTCGATGGTAAAAAGGTTAGGGCCGTACTGAAAAGACTGGGTATGGTGCGACATTGAGAAATTCCTTTGCTTGAAAACCAAACGGCCCACCAACAAGGCGGGCCGTGGTCATTGCGCGCGATTAGCGGCGCAGGCTCAGATCAACAAGGATCTTGGCGTAGCGCTCTGGCGAGTGGATTTTGAGGTAATCAAGCAGCTTGCGGCGCTGGTTGACCATCTTCAGGAGTCCGCGACGCGACGAATGGTCGCTTTTGTGTGCACCGAAGTGCTCGCCTAGACCGTTGATACGCTCAGAAAGGAGCGCAATCTGGACCTCGGGTGACCCCGTGTCCCCTTTGCCGCGAGCAAATTTCGCGACGATTCCTGCCTTGGCAGTGCTATCGAGTGGCATTTTTCCTGAACCCTCAGCAACTTGAACTTTAACTCTGTTTAGAGCCGAGCATTCTAAACCGTAACCGCTGAGTCCTCAAGGCGATTTATGGTCATTTGATGATTCAGCCCCAAAACACGACCCCATCAGCCCAGGGCACTGTGTCGCGAGCCGCCCACAGCGGCACAAACCGATGCGGGCTGTGGCCCCCGCTGCCACTCCCATCGCCGAACCTAATGCCAAGGCGCGCTGAGCGATAGGAACACGCGGGGTGTCGTGGCCGTGGGCAGGCCACGGGGTGTCAGCCGATCAACGCCAACACCGGCTGCGTAATTCACGCCTTTGTAGTGGCCGTTTAACTTCGCATCCAGATTCCACAACGTGGACGGTACCTCGGCCAAGGTATTGAGCGGGTTCTCACCGAAGCGATTTAGTTTCCCATGCCGCAAACGCAGATCCCACACGCGATCCTGATCGCCCAGTAGCACCGCGCCCAGTGTTAACAGGCGGCTATCCCCCTGAATGGAGTCTGCGAGCACCCGCCCTCGATAGTAGTAACCCCACGTCACGACGTTATTGGTGTACGCACAACCGGGATTTGGCTGATCACTGGCTGCGGTGCTTAACGCACCGCAGGTGGTATCCGCAAACTCGACAAAGCCGCGCCAACCGCCGGACCCTTTATCAGGGGACCAAAACTCAAAGCCGAGCAGGTTCGTCGTTTGTCGCGGGCGGGGTAGCAACGGCGTCTTACCATCAGACGTCTCACCGTTCACCTGGTAATACACGGCTGCCGGCAAGGACCACAGATGCCAACGAAAATCCCAAGCGATCTCGCCGTTACCCGGCTGCTGCGCGCTTGATACGTTCACACCCGAATTATTTTTACCGAGCAACACGTCCGCAAACGTGTGCAGTCCACACACATGCACGCGACACCACTGCTCGGTGGTGGACAGGCCTACCTCCAAATCACGCAAGGGTCGGGCCGTTGCGCGCGCGCCCCAGACCAAAGGATGTGGCCACTCGGGCCCTTCCTTGTTCTCAAGACCCATAAACGTCGTCAGCCGCCACGGTCCGAGCCAACTTAACCACGGTGTGTTGAAGGGTTCGGCGCTTGCGCGATCCAACGCAATCGCGGGCATCGGACGCGCATTGTTCGACAAGATGAGGGACGCATCCCAGCCCGGACCCCACCAACGCTGCTGCTGACCTAAGCTCACCCACCAGTTGCCGTAACGCCACGCCACATAGCTGTCATCAAAACGAAAATGCATTCCATCCACCGGCTTAGCGGCATAACTGATCTTGATGACACCACCCGCATAATCCCCTGCAGTCCAGCCGGCCGCGACGCCCGCCTGCGCCTTTTCGCGTGGTGTGTCGTCAAAAGTCCGAATAGGATCTGGCGATTTTGCGACCGATATAAACCAACCGGCGTCGGTGCTCGTGCCCGGCTGCAAACTCGAATACAAAATGGGACGCTCATCCCGCACTAAGTCCCGTGTCGGCAAGGGCCACGTGGTGGCCAGCGGCACATCCTCATCATCGGCCTCAATCTCAACAATATGCCGAAGCCTCACATCACCCGGTGGCAGGAACGGCAACGGATCGGCACGACCGAGCGGCATCACCGCGAGTAACAAGCCCACACCTAACAACATACGACGCAAACGTACGCTCCAAAAAACACATCGCTGCATTACTAATGCCCACATCATCCGTTGTTATCCCATGCTGTTAGTCGATCGACGAGCTGCTGCAGACCGCTATCCGCGGCTAAGCGCTGCTCGCCACGCACCACTGGCGCTAAGCTATCCGCCAGCTGCTTGCCGAGCTCCACGCCCCACTGATCGAAAGGATTGATATCCCACAACACACTTTTAACGAAGGTGGCATGCTCGTAAAGCGCGATCAGCATCCCAAGCGTACGGGGACTTAACTCGCGAAAGGCAATGATGGTACTCGGACGATGCCCCGGATGCACCTTGTGCGGCGCCAACTGTTCTACTGCAGCATCTGCCAAGCCCTGCTCACTAAGTCTCACGCGCACATCGTTTAACTCAAAACCGAGCGCAAAGGCTTCAGCCTGGGCCAAGCAATGAGAGATCGCTAATTGCTGCGATGCTTGAGCGCCAACCGGCGAAACGGCAGGCAAGAGAAAATCGAGCGACACAGCGGCCGTCCCTTGGTGCAGCATCTGAAAAAACGAATGCTGCGCATTGGACCCTGGCTCGCCAAATAACACAGCCTCCGTATCCCACTCCACGGGTAGTCCGTTGGTGCGGGTCGTTTTGCCATTGGACTCCATAATCAACTGCTGCAAGTACGCCGGAAACCGATTCAGTCTATCGGTATAGGGCAGTACCGCATGCGCAGCACAACCCATAAAATTGCGGTTCCAAACACCCACAAGGCCAAGTATCACAGGTGCATTCTGATGCAGTGGCGCGCTTTGAAAATGCAGATCCATCGCGTGCGCGCCGGCGAGCAATTGCTCAAAATGAGCAGACCCAATGGCAAGCTCAAGCCCCAAGCCGATCGCTGACCAGAGCGAGTAACGCCCACCGACCCAATCCCACATCGCAAAGCGTGCTGTAGGACCCACTCCAAAGACATTCATAGCAGCTTGGTTCACAGAGACTGCCGCCACATGTTGCGGCACAGCCGACTCTCCGAGAGCACGGATGAGCCAAGCACGTGCGAGACGTGCATTGCTGAGTGTTTCTTGAGTGGTGAAGGTCTTGGAACAGACCAAGACTAACGTGGTGGCGGGATTTAGGTCTTTCAGCAGATCGGTCAGCTGCGCCGCATCCACATTTGAAACGCAGTGCACGCGCAGACTCTGCTGTGCATAGCCTTTGAGCGCTTGTAGCGCCATGACGACACCGAGATCGGAGCCACCAATACCGATCTGAATGACATCACGGAATGCCACACCGGTGGCGCCCACAATGGCACCCGACAAGACTCCCTGCACATAAGCACGTAGCCGCGCGCGTTCCGTTGCCACTAAAGGCCGCACATCACAGCCTGCCGCCGATAGCGGCGCCTGTGCAGGATCGCGTAGTGCCATATGCAAGGCCGCCCGTCGCTCGGTTGCATTGACTTCAGCGCCAGATACCAGCCGGTGAATGGCCGCAGGCATACCCGCCTCGTGCGCGAGCTGAAACAAATCCTCGAGCGCCGGGGTATCCAGCCGCTGACGGGAACAGTCGAGTAACAGTTGCGACTCATCGGTCGCGCCCACCACGAACGACAGCGCGTCATAGCGGCTTGCACTACCGTCGTACAGCGCGCGCGGACGCGCCTGCCCGAGACGCTCGGCATGCGCATTCAAACGTGCGATGAGCGCCTTGGAGCCAAATGGTAATTTCGTATTGAGCGGCACTGACAAGTCCTCCAAAGCTGCGTCATTGTCGCAAGATCTCAGCAGTCGTGGGCGCATCTTTTATAGTCGCGGTGTCCGCCGCAGCCACACCCTACCACGCATTCCCACTGCGCACGAGTACCTCACCTCAGACCTGATAATACTCGCGGTACCAGCGCACAAAACGCTCCACTCCGACTTCGACTGGGGTTGCTGGCGCGTAACCCACATCGCGCTGCAGATCCGTGACATCTGCCCAAGTCGCTGGCACGTCGCCGACCTGCAGTGGCAGTAGATTCATAATAGCGGCCTTACCTAGGCACCCCTCGAGCAACTCAATGTAGCGCATCAGCTCTACAGGGCGGCTGTTGCCAATATTGTACAACCGGTAAGGGGCTAGGCTCGTCGCAGGATCCGGAGTTGCGCCATTCCAAGCGGCATTCGCGGTCGCCGCATGGTCTAGCGCCGCCACAATGCCGCTGACGATATCGTCCACATAGGTGAAATCACGCTGGTGACGACCATGATTAAAAACGTCGATCGGTAAACCCGCCAAAATATTCTTAGCAAACAAAAAAAGCGCCATGTCAGGACGACCCCACGGGCCATAGACAGTAAAAAAACGTAAGCCCGTGGTCGGCAATCCATACAAGCTCGAATACGTATGCGCCATCAACTCCGTTGCTTTTTTCGTCGCAGCATAGAATGACAGTGGATGCTCGGCGCTGTCATGTACCGAAAATGGCATTTTGGTGTTGGCGCCATACACGGAGCTGGTAGATGCATAGACTAAATGTGCAACCGCGGTGTGCCTACACCCTTCAAGTACGTTAGTGGTCCCGATCACATTTGAGTCTACGTATGCAAGCGGGTTTTCCAGCGAGTAACGCACGCCCGCTTGGGCACCTAGATGCACAACACGATCAAATTTCTCACGCAAGAACAACGCTGGCACTGCCTGCCGGTCAGCAAGGTCCACCTGTTCAAAGCGAAAGGCTGATGCCTTCGCGAGGCGAGCGAGACGCGCTTGCTTCAAACTCACGGCGTAGTAATCGTTCAGATTATCAAGACCAATAACCGCATCACCACGGTCAAGCAACCGCTGCGCCGTGTGTGATCCAATAAAACCAGCAGCGCCCGTGACCAGGACCTTCATGCGCTACAACCGACCATCAACGTCAGCGCGCTGAAACAAATATTTGATGTCGTAAAGAACGTGCCGAGGTTTCGCGAAGCGCCGTACTGCACGGATACCTAATTGACGAAACTCGTCATGCGCCACGGCCATCACAACGGCGTCATAGTGGTGAGGCTTCGGTGTTTTCAGCAAACGGATGCCGTATTCATGACGTGCGGCAGACGCATCAGCCCATGGGTCGCACACATCGACTTTGGCGCCATATTTCTCAAGCTCACGAATGACGTCCACCACTTTTGAATTGCGCAAATCAGGGCAGTTCTCTTTGAAAGTGAGCCCCATCATCAGCACGCGCGCACCCTTGACGTGAATTTTCTTACCTGTAATGAGCCGCAAAATCTCACTGGCGACATAAAGGCCCATGTTGTCATTGATGCGTCTACCCGCCAGAATCATCTCCGGGTGATAACCTGTCTCTTGTGCTTTGTGGGTCAGATAATAAGGATCCACTCCGATACAATGTCCGCCCACAAGCCCTGGACGAAACGGCAAAAAATTCCACTTCGAGCCGGCTGCCGCCAACACCTCTTCGGTGTCGATATTCAGACGGTTGAAAATCAAAGCAAGTTCATTAATCAGCGCAATATTCACATCGCGCTGGGTGTTCTCAATGACTTTGGCGGCTTCAGCAACGCGGATACTCGAGGCGCGGTGCGTCCCTGCCGTGATGATGCTGCGATACAGAGCATCCACAAAATCGAGAGTAGCTGGGTTTGATCCAGATGTAATCTTTTTAATAGCCGTCAAGCGGTGCTGCTTGTCACCAGGATTGATGCGCTCAGGACTGTAGCCCACAAAAAAGTCACGATTAAACTTAAGACCCGACTCACGCTCGAGAATCGGCACACACACTTCCTCTGTGCAACCCGGGTACACGGTGGACTCAAACACCACCACAGCACCGCGGCGCAAAGCCCGACCAACGGTTTCGCTCGCCCTAATCAGTGGTGCCAGATCGGGCCGCTTATATTCGTCGATAGGAGTCGGCACAGTTACGATAAACGCCATTGCGGCGCGTAAGGACGCTGCGCGCGCTGTGAACGTCAGCCGTTTGGCACTTTTGAGCTCGTCTTTGCTGACTTCCAGCGTGGCATCGCGCCCGCGACTCAGCGCCGCGATCCGCTCAGGCTTTACATCAAAGCCCGTGGTCTCAAAATGTTTCCCAAACTCGACCGCAAGCGGCAAACCGACGTAGCCGAGCCCAATGACGGCCACCTTACAGTTTCTAAGACTCAAGTATGCTTTGTTCATTAGATACCTAGAGCACGTAACAAAAGGGCGTGATTACGCCGTATAAGGGCAGCACAGTACCTGTTCATGGGGGACTGGTACCATCGACCGGGTCACGAAACAAACACACGCCTTTGGACACTCCAGCAATAAGATCCAGCACATGCTCGTGCGCCGCGAGTTCTGCGGCGGTGGCTCGGATCACAGGAATACTCACCGTCGCAGTCCGCTTTCTCGCGTTTGATTTGTGGAGCCGCGCATCATCACCCCCGGCAGTCAGAGTGAGCGCTCCTTGGCCCCCCGTCATAGCCAAGTACACATCAGCAAGCAGCCGCGCATCGAGCAACGCGCCGTGTAAATCCCGTTGCTGGCTATCGATCCCATACCGTTTACACAATGCGTCCAAGCTATTGCGCTGCCCAGGATGCATTTGGCGCGCAAGCACTAACGTGTCCTGAATGCTACATAGATCAGTCAGTAGTCTCTGCGGCGGCGGTAGTCGGCCAAATTCATGATCCAAAAAGGCGGTATCAAACGGCGCGTTATGAATCAGTAGCTCAGCACCGGCTATGAATTCGATAAATTCATCAACCACCAGCGCAAACGTAGGGTGGTCTTTTAAGAAGGCAGCGCTGAGGCCATGCACCGCCTCAGCGCCTGGGTCGATCGCACGCTCAGGATTCAGATAACGCTGGAAAGTGCGCCCTGTTGGGCGACGATTAACCAACTCAACACAACCAATTTCAATAATTCGATGACCCTGCGCGGGCTCGAGTCCTGTCGTTTCCGTATCAAGAATAATTTGTCGCATTCAGAGTATTCCGTTGCTACCACTGATTCACGCACGCAGCACCACTCGGTACGCGACGCTACATAGATCCATTCTTACTCAGCGCTCCATCAGCCAGTCACCTCGAGCTCGTCAACGCCACGATTAGCTAATTGGTCAGCACGCTCATTTCCCGGATGCCCAGCGTGTCCCTTAACCCAGTGCCATTCAATCATGTGAGTGCTCACCAAAGCGTCCAGCTGCTCCCACAAATCTTGATTCTTTACTGGCTTTCGATCTGCTGTCTTCCAACCGCGCCGCTTCCATTGCGCCATCCATTCCATTATGCCGGTACGCACGTACTGCGAGTCGGTATAAATGGCGACCACGCACTCACGCTTCAATGCTTGTAGGCCACGGATCGCAGCTGTTAACTCCATGCGGTTGTTAGTCGTGTGCGCCTCACCACCGCATAGCTCTTTTTCGACATCGCCAGCGACCAACAGGACACCCCATCCTCCAGGACCTGGGTTACCACGACAGGCGCCATCCGTATACATTTTGACAGCGGTCATATGGGTTTCGCCAACGGTCCCACCAGCGCGCGCGGCGAGCGTCGCCTGGGCCGCACAGGCGTCAAGGTGTAGATTCGTTTTCTTGCTTTCATAAGGTATGCGCTCGCAAAGCGACCACCGATCTGCCCGCCGATACGCTCACACACAGTGGCGATCGGACCATCGGCACATGCTATCAGGGGCACTGTATGCAAGAAACGCTGTGTGTGCTGCACCTCAAATCCGAGCAATTTCAACCAGTCACCCAGCCGACGACGTGACAACGTGCGCACATGTCCAGGCGGCCAGCCGGTTGCGGCAAACCGATGGCGCAAGGCCCAGGGCGAATAAGGCTCAAAGCCGAGTATTACAATGTGACCTTCACCAACGAGCACCCGTTCGACTTCGCGTAACACAGCCTGCGGCTCGGGCTCAAACTCCAGCGTATGTGGCAAGAATACGGCATCCACCGACTGGCTTTGCACAGCAAGCGACGAGGCGTGACTCACGACGTCCCCTAAACCACCCGGCTCCGCGATCAATGCGCGCCGCGGCAGGCGTGCCTGCGGCAAAAAATCGTCGCTACCACCCCAGCTCCCCACCTGCAAAAACTGGCGCCCAAAAACCGTGTCCAGGCTCTGACCGAGCGCCAAGCGCTCAGCGGCAAGCAAGGCCTGTCCTAACGGCGTGGCGAGCCATGCGGCCAGCGCGTCATTCGACCCTCCCACTGCAGCACCACCGCCCACTTCGCTAACGGGATCATCAACACCATGACTAGTGGTCTGCGGCATGGGCACACCATACCGCCGTGCCACCAGTCCGGCCAGCCTTCAGCATGGTTTTTCAGATAAACTACCGCCGCTTGGACCGGTTTTTGGGCCCTGGCACGGCAGACAGCTGCGCGCGCTGCCACAAGCAAACGGTACAACTGCCGCTGGTCAAGCCTGTATGCTAATCAGCAACGTTTTTGAGCGATTTTGAGTAGCGTTTAAGACACAGCCATGAAAAGCCGCATGACCAATAAAGCCAATCGCCTCATCGCTACCGTCGTTGATCTCCCACGGAACCGCAAGCGCTGGACTTTGATCGGGATCGATGCGATCGCGCTGCCACTTCTCATGCAGGCCTCGTTGTTGCTGGCTGGCGGACGAGACCCTGCCCTACACAGCATCGATCGCCTCGCCCTTCTGGCAAGCGTACTGGTCAGCATCCCGATTTTGGCGCGCACAGGCCTGTACCGCACCGCCGTGCGGTACATGGGGCCCCGCGCGGGTCTGAGCATCGGCAGCGGCGTATTAGCAGCCGTCGGGATACTCCTGATATTGGCCACATTCGGTGTGCTGGGCGACACCTCGCCGGCCACATTGATCATCTTTGGCGCATTGACACTGGTGTACATTGCAGCAAGCCGCCTGGGATGGCGCTGGATCTTGCTTGCGGATTCGATCGATGTGCCACGCGTGATTATCTATGGCGCTGGGCAAGCTGGTGCTGAGCTCGTGAGTGCGCTTTTGATATCACGGCAGCACACGCCGATCGCGTTTGTAGACGATAACCCTGCCCTCTGGGGCTCAGTCATTGCTGGCGTGCCGGTATACGACTCAGCCGAGCTACCAACGCTGGTAGCCGATTCGCACGTCAAGCGACTGCTACTTGCCATGCCAGCGCTCAATCAGCAAAGGCGTCGTGAGATTCTGCAACGCGTTGCATCCTTGGGTATCCATGTGCAAACGATGCCCTCGATTGCAGATCTACTCGTGGGTGTGTCGCGTATTGATGATGTACAAGACATTGATGTCACCGCATTGCTTGGTCGCGATCCAGTCACTCCGAATCAGCACTTATTCGAAGCCTGCATCCGCGCTAAAACCATACTAATTACAGGTGCAGGCGGGTCCATCGGCTCGGAGCTATGCCGGCAAATTGTGCGTTTGCGCCCAGTGCGAGTGCTGTTGCTAGAAATCTCGGAACTTGCGCTTTACAACATCAATCGGGAATTGCAGGAAATTGTTGCCCGCGAGCATCTGCAGGTTGACGTCGTGCCGCTGCTAGGCAATGCCTATCAAACCTTTCGTGTGAAAGAAATACTGCAAGCCTTCAGCGTACAGACCATCTATCACGCTGCCGCATATAAGCATTTGCCGATCGTGGAACAAAATATTATCGAAGGCATACAGAACAATGTGTTTAGCACACTGCATACAGCAGAGGCCGCACTAGAATGCCGTATCGAAACATTTGTACTCATATCCACCGACAAGGCTGTAAACCCATCCAACGTAATGGGCGCGACCAAGCGATTCGCCGAAGTGGTTTTACAGGGTATGCAACAGCGCACAACACATACACGCTTTTGTATGGTGCGCTTTGGCAATGTGCTGGAATCGTCAGGCTCGGTTGTGCCGCTCTTTCGCGAGCAAATTCGCCGCGGCGGCCCTGTGACAGTCACACACCCTGACGTGACTCGGTATTTCATGACCATCCCCGAGGCTGCGCAGCTCGTTATTCAGGCAGGCTCTATGGCCGAGGGCGGCGACGTATTTGTGCTCGACATGGGCAAGCCAATCCGCATCGTGGACTTAGCGACCCGCATGATTGCGCTGCACGGATACCGGCGTCAGTCCACTGAAGGGCCGCATGGTGAAATCAAAATTGAGTTCACCGGACTACGTCCGGCCGAAAAACTGTTTGAGGAACTCCTCATTGGCAAAAATGCCACAGGCACGCAGCACCCCATGATCCTGCGGGCGGTGGAACATGCCCTCGCCTGGCCCGATGTAGAAGGTCTGTTGGAAGAACTACAGATTGCGATACGACGCTTCGATTGCCGAGCGGCAACCGATATTCTGCGGCGCGCCGTTGCGGAATATCAGCCACCCTTAGGGATTCACGACATCGTCTGGGCACGGCGCTCCAGCGAAGCGCAAACGAATGTGACTGACACCAAGATCATGGACCTACAGGCGCGCCGCGCCAGTAGGTCCCCACCAACGGGCACGCCACGTCGGGCCGAATAGCCACCACGAATTGGCCTCACGGTACGAAAAACACTAGCAATCCGAATGACTTAGAGGTTAAATACCGCCTCTAAACGCCACTTCGGGGGCGCGCGTAGCCCCCGGCAGCACACCCCCCTCTGGCACCACCGTGACATTCGCAACAGCGCAAGGGGACACGTCGCCGATGCAATCGACTTTTGCCCCAGATCACGCGCCAGCCCTGAAGGTCACGCGGGTACCTGCTTTTGATGACAATTATCTGTGGCTGATCCACGGTACCGGCGCCCACGCGCGCGAGGTCGTCGCTGTAGACCCAGGCGATGCCGCCCCGATTCTTGCAAAACTAACCGCAGACCAGCTCACTCTGCGGGGCATTTTTGTGACGCATCATCACGCTGACCACGTGGGTGGCGTACTGCCTCTGACGCGACAGTTCCCAGTACCTGTCTGGGGCCCCGCCACCGAGGACATCCCCGGACGCACCATTGCACTTCTCGGTGGCGAGCAGGTGCAGATTCCGGAACTTGGCTTGTCCTTTGCGGTCATCCACGTGCCAGGCCACACCGCAGGGCACATCGCCTATATAGGTCACGGGGCTGTTTTTTGTGGCGATACGCTCTTTAGCGGAGGCTGTGGTCGACTGTTTGAAGGAACGCCTGCACAAATGCTCAACTCCCTCGATCAACTCGCCGCTCTACCAGGTGAGACACAAGTGTATTGCGCGCACGAGTACACGGCTGCCAACTTGGCATTCGCATCCGTTGCCGAGCCCGATAATCGTCTCTTACATCAGTACCAACAGAAAGTCAGCGAACAGCGTGCCCAAGGATTACCCACAATCCCCACGCGCATTGCTTTAGAGCGGGACATCAATCCATTTTTTCGTAGCCGTGAATCCACCGTCCGGCGCACACTGGTATCGCGTGCGGGATCCACATTGCTGACAGACGTCGCTGCGTTTGCCGCCTTGCGTTTGTGGAAAAACGAGTATCGCGCTTGATGGCTCGTCGTATCACAGCGCTGCGCGCAGGGGCGACACTCGGCGTCATGACACTACTGCTGATCGCGGGCGGCTGTGCGCAAACGCCTCCCCGTGGTGACGGTAGTTACACGCACGACTGGCCGATGGTGCCAAGTCAGCCCGCGAACTCGACCCATCAGGCCGACAGCAAAGCGATCGGCCGTAGCAATCCTGGCAGCTACGCCATGGATGCCGACAACAGCGCCGAGGGCCTCGTGTCACTACCGGTGCCACCGGACTACACGCGCATGGCGGAGCTTGGCAATCTGTTTGACCGCATCCGTTTGGGTTACGCATTGCCCGATGTTGAAAACCCAATTATCGATCAGCAAGTACGCTATTTCAGTGCGATGCCAGACTATCTGGATCGCACCTTTGAACGTGCCGACCGCTATCTGTATTACGTAGTACGAGAACTTGAAGCGCGCAACATGCCGCTGGAGTTATCCATGCTACCGATTGTTGAAAGCTCGTATAACCCATACGCCTACTCGCGCGCCCGTGCGGCAGGCCTTTGGCAGTTCATTGCTCCAACGGCGAGTCGTTATCAGGTACGCGTCAACTGGTGGCAAGACGGCCGGCGCGATGTCGTCGACTCCACGCGCGCAGCGCTTGATTATCTGTCGGAACTGCACCTGATGTTTGATGGTGATTGGCTAAAAGCAATCGCCGCTTACAACTGCGGCGAACTCGCAGTTCAGCGGGCGGTCGACAAAAATAAGGCTCTAGGGCTGCCGACCGATTTTTGGCACCTCAAGCTACCCGCCGAAACCAAGGCCTATGTACCGAAGTTATTAGCGCTTGCCCGCATCGTTGATAAACCCGACAGGTTCGGTCTTGAATTTACCAGCATCGATAACAAGCCCTACTTCGCGCAGGTGGAGGTGGGAACCCCGATTGATTTACGCGTGGCCGCGTCCATTCTCGGCATCTCGGAGCCCGAATTACATGCCTTAAACCCGGCCTTCAATCGCTGGGCGACGGACCCGGATGGGCCGCATCACCTACTCGTCCCATACGCATCAGCAGCAGAGTTTGCGCAAGCAGTCACCGAGCTCACCCCAGAAATGCGTATGCCACTGCTCCATTACACGACCCACGCAGGCGATCATCTTGAAAGCATTGCCCGCGCGCATCACATCACGGTGCCCACCATACGGGCACTGAACAGTGTGATCACGAGTGACGTGCACCCGGGCGATGACCTGATACTACCCACGAGCACGATTGCACCACTGCGCGCAGGATTAATCATTGAAGGTGAACTACCCGCCCGTAGTCACCACAAACACAGCTACGTTGTGCGCCATGGTGATACGTTAGCGTCGATCGCTAAACGCCAAGGCATGACCTTAAAGGATCTTGAGCACTTAAATGGCCTGAGCGGCAAAACACACTTAACCGCAGGTCACCACCTGACCGTCGAACGCCCAACAACCGCGAGTACCGCGACCCCACAACGCACTGCAAAAAATACAACGGTCCGTCCGCAAACAACCACGACCACCACACCAACGCCGCGCGTCGTGCATTATGCGGTGCATCATGGCGACACACTGCGTAGCGTGGCAAAACGCTTTAAAGTCAGCATTACGGAGCTTAAAACTTGGAACAAGCTCCACCGCAGCAGTTTGCAAGCAGGGCAAACGCTGCTGTTATACATGGGTCCCGAACGGGACGTTGGCGGCTGAGGACATATCATGGGATTTTTAACCGGAAAACGGGCGCTCATCGTGGGTCTTGCAAGTGACCGTTCTATCGCCTTTGGAATCTGCGAGGCGATGCGGCGCGAGGGCGCTGATATTGCGATCACTTACGTGGGAGAACGCTTCCGTGAACGCGTCATCGAACTGGCGGCCAAGGTCGACTCAACGCTTGTCTATGACATGGATGTCAGCAGTGATGACTCCATCGCCAACACATTTAGTGCTCTGGGCACGCAGTGGGACTCACTGGATATTTTGGTGCACTCCGTGGCATTTGCGCCACGTGAGGCTTTGACCGGCGGTTACACGGCGGCAACCAGCCGCGAAGCCTTTCGAGTCGCGCACGATATTTCGAGCTATAGCTTGACCGCGATCGCACGTGCCGCTCAGCCACTCATGCAAGGCCGTCAAGGCGCTATCGTGACGATGACCTACCTAGGCGCTGTGAAGTCCATTCCTAGCTACAACGTGATGGGTGTTGCCAAGGCAAGCCTAGAGGCCAGCGTACGGTTTCTGGCAGCTGACTTAGGTCCCACAGGCACCCGCGTCAATGCCATTTCGGCAGGCCCCATTAAAACGCTGGCGGCCGCTGGAATCCCAGGGTTTCGCAAAATGCTAGGACATGTCGCTGCGGTCAATCCGCTGCGACGCAATGTCACGCAAGACGATGTGGGCAACGCAGCCGCGTTCTTATGCTCGGACCTTGCAGCTGGCATTACCGGCGAAGTGCTGTATGTCGATGGCGGTTACAGCAGCGTGGGTATGAGCTTCGCGGGTAGCGATGAGTCTTAAGGTCGGGCGCCCTGTTTGATATTAAGGCGCGCCGACCTGCACCACGAGCTTCCCGAAATTTGCGCCATTCAGAAGACCAATAAACGCTAGAGGCGCGGCGTCTAGACCTGCCACAACATCCTCTCGATAGTGGATTCGACCGTCCTGCAACAAGCCCGCCATGTGCGCCTGAAAGGCCGCGTGGCGACGCTCATAGTGATCAAAAATAATGAAGCCCTGCACCTTCAGGCGCTTGACGAGAATCGCGCGCAAGAGTGCCGGACGCAAATCCGGGCCTGTGCCCAACGATGTCATGTTGTAGTAGGCAATCAATCCGCAGACCGGCACGCGACCGCCGACGTTCAATAAAGGAACCACCGCGTCTAGCACCACGCCAGCCACGTTCTCAAAATAGACATCAATGCCCTTAGGGCACGCGGCGGCGAGCGCCTTACCAAGGGCGGGGTCGTGATGATCCACGCAGGCATCAAATCCCAACTCTTTCACAGCATAAGCGCACTTTGCCGCCCCACCAGCAATGCCAACAACCCGGCAGCCCTGCAACTTAGCGAGTTGTCCCACAACGCTACCCACGGCACCAGTGGCCGCAGCCACCACTACCGTCTCACCCGCTTTCGGCTCACCTAAATCCATCAAGCCCACGAAGGCCGTGAATCCAGGCATACCAAGCACACCTAAGGCGCGTGGCAACTGCGTGTCGGTAAGTGATAAACGCGTTAAACCCACTCCGTCACTCACGGCATAAACCTGCCAACCGGTGTATGCGAGGACGCGCTCACCCACCGCAAATCCCGGATGCTGGCTTTCCTCAACCACGCAGACTGTGGCACCAACCATGGTGCCGCCGATTGCGACCGGCTCCGCATAGGAAGCCGAGTCACTCATCCGACCGCGCATATAAGGATCAAGCGATAAGTACACCGTACGCAGCAGCACTTCGCCTGACTTCACCGTCGGACGCGGGCTTTGCTCAAGCCGAAAATTCTCAAGCGTCGGCGCGCCGACCGGCCGACTTGCCAGCACGATGCGTGAATTCATGGCGGGAGCATTTGACATAGGTGTACCCAAAGCAGTTTATTCAAAAATACGTGGATTGAAGCGCACGTCTGAACGCGTACGCAATAGCGCAAGATAGGCCTGCAACTCAGCCATCGCAACGGTACGCGACGTTTGCCGCGTCTCACTGTCGACTGACGCGGGACTGAACTCACCTGGCTTCACTGCCGTAATGGCATACACAACCACGTTGCCGTTTCCAAGCGTTGCTTGCCCATACTGCGCAGCCCCTGCTTTCGGTGCAGGCGTTTGAAACGCGGCGCGACTTAACTCAGTCGGCACCGAGGGCTCATGTCGCGCCACGAATTTTGGCGCTTGCAAAAGTAGCGCATCAGCAGCGACTGGCTTTTTATCCGCCGCCTGCACAGTCGCCTGCGTAATTGCACCAATGGGCTTGAATGCCGCATCCCATGACGCGCCGCTTTGACGCGCATCGACGACCTTGCCGGCCGCTGCACTTAATGCGGCACGTGCCTCTAGATCGCGCGCACCCGCCTCAACAGCCGCACGCACCGCCTCGAGCGCCTCCTGCTGCGGAAGCTTGTGGTCAGTGGCACGGACAACCACCACCACACCAGGTTTTAGCTCAATGGCCTTGCTGTTTTGTCCGCCCAATACATCGGCACTAAACACCGCCTGCTCGAGCTTCTGGTTACCTGACAACGCATTGTCATGACCGCTTTTTTTAAACTCGGCGATCTCCTCAACCTTGAGGCCCATTGCCTTGACTATTGGTTCTAAACTGCCATTTTGCTCAAACGCGAGCTGCTCTAGCTGCTCTTGACGTTCGCCAAACCGGCGCTCTGCTTCAGTCTTGCGGTACTCCGGTTCGATTTCGCCGCGCACCTCATCAAAAGTTTTGCTCTTGCCCGCCGCGATTTCCTCAAGTCGCACTACGTGCCAACCGAAGGGAGTCTTAACTGGACCTTTGATCTCACCGATGTGCATACCAAAGACCGCATCCGCAAATGCGCCTACAAAGAAACTTTTTTCGGCCCAGCCGAGATCACCACCTGCCGCTTTGGAGCCGGCGTCTTGCGAGTACTGCCGCGCGAGCGCCGCAAAATCAGCGCCCGGTTTGGTCGCAAGAGCGAAAATCTCATCGGCCTTCTTGTGAGCCGCCGCATCATCGTTACCGGTTTGGATCAAAATATGGCGCGCATGGCGCTTTTCAGGCTCTAAAAACCGCTCTTTGACTGAGTCAAAGTAGCCGCGTAAGCCTGCCTCGTCCACAGCAACTTCACGGGCGATGTCCTCTACCTTGAGTGACACGTACGCAAGATGCACACTCTCTGGAGTTTTATAAAGCGCCTTGTGCGATTCGTAGTAGCTATTAATTTTTGCCTGATCCGGTTTAGCAAGCGCTAGAAACCGTGTCAGCGGGATCGTGACGTAACTCAGTTCACGCGTCTCACCACGCAATGCAGCAGCCTCTGCTAACTCTTGTGGTAACGCAAACGAGGACACCATCAAGCCACCTTCCAACGCACGTGCCTTGAGCAAATCACGCTGCTCGGCCTCGAACCGCTCAGGCGTGTAGCCCTGCGTACGCAGCGCAGTCTCATAAGCGGTTTTATTAAACTCGCCAGCGACCTGGAAGCCCTGATAGGACTTCACCGAATCGATCACATCGGCATCACTCACCGTGTAATTAAGCTGTTTGGTTTTTTGCTCGATGAGTTTGGTATTGACGAACTCATCGGCAATTTGCTTTTGAGTGCTCGCACGTACTGCAGCAGGCACATCGTCTGGATAACGACGATTGAGCTCAACTAATTCCTGCTGATAGGCGCGCCGCATCCGCTCGGGATTTACGTCCTCGCCATTTACGCGCAGACCCTGATCACGTTTCGAGCTGAAATCGACAATGCCGTGGACGCCCCATACGGCGAAAGACAGCGCCATCGGCGCAATCAAAATCCAGCCTATTTTCTTAAAGCGATCATTAATCCATTGCAGCATGTGAGTCACTTCCCGATATAAAAACGGCCGCGTGGTCAGCGCGGCCGTCGGACGTCAACATCCCATCACATGATGGGTGACCGTCATCGAATGACTGGCGGAGTGGACGGGACTCGAACCCGCGACCCCCGGCGTGACAGGCCGGTATTCTAACCAGCTGAACTACCACTCCACATCGAACCTGAACAAACCGTCGACCGTGCATGCTACGCATGCTCGGATCGCATGATCTGGTAGGTGCTGAGGGTCTCGAACCCCCGACCTTCGCCGTGTAAAGGCGACGCTCTACCAACTGAGCTAAGCACCCTCTACTCGGTCTAACTGGCGTTACCCCCCGTCACTGGGCTCCCCCTGGTAGAGCCGACCAGTTTACGTGATCTTGGGCTTTTGGAAAAGAACTGATGGCACTCTAACAACTAAATAATCTCCAAGTGGCGCCTTCTAGCGCCCCATGACGACCACCGAGCCCTTAATGCGCCGGCGCTGATCCACTTTTACGCGACCGGCGCGATGCCCGGGGTGGAGTGACGGCGACCGGCGAGCTAGGCGCGCCATCTGCCTCCCGCTCAACCACGCCTTGAACCAGCGGACTGCGCTCTAATGCAAGTTCGAGCACCTCATCAATCCACTTCACAGCCTTGATTTCGAGTTTGTCCTTGATGTTGTCTGGAATCTCAACCAGGTCCTTGACGTTATCGGACGGAATCAGCACCAAGCGAATCCCACCGCGATGGGCCGCCAGCAGCTTCTCTTTGAGCCCACCAATTGGCAACACTTCGCCTCGCAAGGTGATTTCGCCGGTCATGGCAACATCAGCCCGCACTGGGATCCGTGTCAGCGCCGACACCAAGGCGGTCGCCATGCCTATACCGGCACTGGGCCCGTCTTTCGGCGTCGCGCCTTCAGGCACGTGCACGTGCACATCATTCTTTTGATAAAAATCAGACTCTAACGACAAGAGCGACTGACGCGAGCGCACTACCGTCATTGCCGCTTGAATCGACTCCTGCATCACCTCACCTAACTGTCCGGTGTACTGCAACTTCCCCTTACCTGGGACCACTGCCGATTCAATCGTCAGTAACTCACCGCCAACTTCTGTCCATGCAAGCCCAGTGACTTGACCGATCCGATTGGACTCTTCTGCCTTACCGTATCGGAAACGCCGCACACCCAAGTAATGATCAAGATTCTTACCATCGACCACGATCGGCGCATCAGCTGGCGTCAGCAATAACTGTTTGACCGATTTGCGGCAAATTTTTGACACTTCACGCTCAAAGTTACGTACGCCAGCCTCACGGGTGTAGTGACGCACGATGTCCGTCAGTGCGTCGTCCTTAACCGTCAACTCACCATCTTTAAGTCCATTGGCGCGCGCCTGCTTCGGCACCAAGTAACGGCGGCCAATGTTCATTTTTTCATCTTCGGTGTAACCCGCCAGCCGGATGACTTCCATGCGATCCAGTAAAGGCGCGGGAATATTCAGCGTGTTTGCTGTACACACAAACATCACCTCGGATAAGTCAAAGTCGACTTCCAGGTAATGGTCGTTAAATGCTCCATTCTGCTCAGGATCCAATACTTCTAAGAGCGCAGACGATGGGTCACCACGAAAGTCCGTCGACATCTTGTCGATTTCATCGAGCAAGAAAAGCGGGTTTCGGGTACCCGTGCGCGCCATGCTCTGAATGATCTTGCCAGGCATGGAGCCGATGTATGTGCGACGATGGCCCCGAATCTCAGCCTCATCACGCACACCACCCAAACTCATCCGCACAAACTTGCGATTGGTCGCTTTTGCGATCGATTGACCGAGCGATGTCTTACCCACACCAGGGGGACCGACCAAACACAGAATCGGACCTTTTAGTGTCTGCACACGGGTCTGTACTGCGAGGAACTCAACAATACGCTCCTTGACTTTATCAAGCCCGTAGTGATCCTCATCAAGAACACGCTGCGCGTCGATGATATCAGTGCGCACCTTCGACCGCTTCTTCCACGGCACTTTAACGAGCCAATCAATGTAATTACGCACGACGGTTGCTTCAGCGCTCATAGGCGACATCAGCTTGAGCTTGTTAAACTCTGCCACCGCTTTCTCGCGTGCCTCTTTAGGCATGCCAGCGGTTTTGATGCGCTTCTCCATCTCACTCATCTCGTTGGGCGCATCTTCCATATCGCCCAACTCGCGCTGAATCGCCTTCATCTGCTCGTTAAGGTAATACTCGCGCTGACTTTTCTCCATCTGCTGCTTCACGCGGCCGCGGATACGCTTCTCAATCTGCAGCACTTCCATCTCGCCCTCGATTTGTGCGAGGACATGCTCAAGGCGCTGGCGGATGTCGGCAATTTCAAGCACTTTTTGCTTTTCAACGAGTTTCAGTGCCATGTGAGCCGCAACCGTGTCGGCCAAGCGCCCTGGATGATCGATTCCAGCAAGCGAAGTCAGCACCTCGGGAGGTACCTTCTTATTCATTTTGACGTATTGTTCAAATTGCGAAATGATTGCGCGCGTCAGCACGTCAATCTCCCGCTCGTCATAGGTATCTATATCTGGCAGGGGCGAAATGTGCGCTGAGAAAAAATCGCCCGCATCAAGTCGGTCAATCTGTGCCCGACTCGACCCTTCGACCAACACCTTGACGGTGCCATCCGGCAATTTTAGCAACTGCAACACCGTCGCGACCGTACCAACGCGGTACAAGTCATCGGCTTTTGGATCATCAACGTCTGCCGCCTTTTGGGCGACCAATAGAATCTGCTTGTCCGTGCGCATCACATGATCAAGCGCCTGAATACTTTTTTCACGTCCAACAAATAGTGGAATCACCATGTGTGGATAGACCACGACATCGCGTAGCGGCAACACGGGCATCGGTTGCACAGCTTCGAGCGTGGTGACGGCTTGTTCTGTCACGGTAGTGTCCTGTGGTATTCAATATCGGCGAAGGCGTGTTATGCCCCCCTGCGGCTGGGCTGTCACGGGCTCAAGCATAGCGTATTGGGGTCGATTTCATGGGACTCAAGGGGCAATATCGCGACAAGCCTCGCAAAGCAAAAAGCCCAACCGGTGGGCTGGGCTTTTCGTCGACTGTCAGCGCCGTGAAGATCACACAGCTTAATCAGATCCCGTACGCCGCTCTTCCAGCACATCAAGCCTCGGCTCTTCGCTGCGATAGACAATATACGGACGGGTATCGCCGCCGATTACCGCCTCGTCCACCACCACCTTGCTGACATTCTTCAAGTTTGGCAGGTCGTACATCGTATCAAGCAGCACATTCTCAAGAATGGTCCGAAGCCCACGCGCGCCTGTCTTGCGCTGCATGGCTTTCTTGGCCACCGCCCGCAGCGCGGGTTCGAGAAAATCAAGCTCAACGCCTTCCATATCAAATAGCTTGCGATACTGCTTCGTCAGCGCGTTGCGCGGCTCCATGAGAATGGAAATCAATGCGTCCTCATCCAGCTCTTCTAGCGTAGCCACCACTGGCAAACGACCGACGAACTCAGGAATCAAACCAAACTTAATCAGGTCCTCAGGCTCCACCTCATGGTAGACGTCAGGCGCGCTACGCTGATCCACTGGCGCTTTAACTTCGCTCGTAAACCCAATGCCACTCTTGGTGGTCCGATTTTGGATGATCTTTTCAAGGCCGGCGAATGCGCCGCCGCAGATGAAGAGAATATTGCCAGTATCAACCTGCAAAAACTCTTGTTGCGGATGCTTACGTCCGCCTTGCGGCGGTACGGAAGCAATCGTGCCTTCAATCAGCTTCAGCAACGCTTGCTGCACGCCCTCACCGGAGACATCGCGCGTAATGGATGGGTTGTCGCTTTTGCGAGAAATCTTGTCGATCTCATCGATATAGACAATGCCAGTTTGCGCTTTTTCAACGTCATAATCGCATTTTTGCAACAGCTTCTGGATGATGTTCTCGACATCCTCACCCACGTAACCGGCCTCGGTCAGTGTGGTGGCATCAGCAATCGTAAACGGCACGTTCAACAGCCGGGCCAATGTTTCAGCGAGCAGCGTTTTGCCGGAGCCCGTTGGGCCAATCAGCAGGATGTTGCTCTTGGCAAGTTCCACTTCATCACGCGCCGGTGTACGTCGCTCGCCGGTCGGCGTCTGACGTGACTGCAAGCGCTTGTAATGGTTGTAGACAGCAACAGCCAAGACTTTCTTCGCGCGCTCCTGCCCAATGACGTACTCGTCTAGGACTTTTTTGATTTCCTGAGGCTTCGGCAGTTTTTCACGCGTGCGCTCGGCTTTTTCTTCAAGCTCTTCACGAATGATGTCGTTGCACAGTTCAACGCATTCATCGCAAACGAACACCGAGGGCCCCGCAATGAGCTTGCGCACCTCATGTTGGCTTTTGCCACAAAACGAGCAATACAGCAGTTTGCCGTCTTCACTCTTGCCGCGGGATTCGTCAGTCATTCGCTACGCTCACCATTCGACCAGTTGTTGTGGGGGTGCACCTTAGCGCACCGCTAACAGGGCCTGTATAGCACGATTAGGCCAAGCCCCGCAAAATGCGCGCCATCACTTAGCACGCCTTTTTAAAGAATAACTCAATGATAATATTAGGATTTCTTATCCGTGGTCTTGAGGTCGCTGGGCAGCTGGCCGCGCTTTTCCAGCACGTGGTCCACGAGACCAAAGCCAACCGCTTGTTCCGCGCTCATAAAATTATCTCGATCCGTATCCTGCTTAATGCGATCCATGGTCTGACCCGTGTGCTTCGCTAAGATCCGATTCAGCCGCTCGCGCGTTTCTAAAATTTCGCGCGTATGAATTTCAATATCGGTCGCCTGTCCTTGAAACCCACCGAGTGGCTGGTGAATCATCACCCGCGAGTGGGGCAAGCAAAACCGCTTACCCTTGGCACCGGCCGCAAGCAGCACCGCACCCATACTGGCTGCTTGCCCGGTGCAGATGGTGGTCACATCCGGTTTAATGAACTGCATCGTGTCGTAAATCGCGAGTCCTGAGGTCACGATGCCGCCTGGGGAGTTAATATAAAGAGCGATGTCCTTATCCGGATTCTCTGACTCCAAAAAGAGCAGCTGCGCCACGACCAAGTTCGCCATGTGATCCTCGATCGGACCCACGATGAACACCACGCGCTCTTTTAATAGCCGTGAATAGATGTCGTACGCCCGCTCACCGCGCGACGTTTGCTCCACCACCATCGGGACTAGGTTTAAGGCAGTTTCCATCATCGTGCACTCCCGCAATGCCGTCGCCTCTTAGGCGCCAAAATTCATAATCTCTTTGAAAGAAGACGGCTGCTCGATGGTTTTGACGCGTCCTGCCAGCCAGTCCACCGCCTGATCCTCAAGCACGCCCGACTCAAGCTGCGTACGCGCCTCGTCATTCCCACGGATCTGGCGCACCGCTTCTTCAGGGTCGCCATAACCCATGGCAGCAAGCTCAATCCGCTCTTCAAGGCGCGCCTCATCCAGCGTAGTGCCCGCCTCGCGCAACACGGCGCTGATCAAAAGACCCAAGGTGACGCGGCGCTTTGCTGCCTCTTCAAAGGGCTCACGTGGCGGCGCTTCTTTCAGATCCTGCGGCTTGGCACCGATACGGCGCAGCCAATCGATTTGTAGTGCGCGAATCTGACTTTCCACAGCCGCTCGCGGCAACTCCAGCGGATTCGCGGCATACAGCTGATCAAGCAGTTGCGTCTTCGTGCGGCTGCGAATCGCTTCTTTCAGCTCGCGGCGCATGTTCTCAGTCACTTCACGTCGCAATTCCTCAACGCCGCCTTCGCTCACGCCGAAGGCCTCGCAAAATGTTGCATCAAGCGCTGGCAACTCGCTGTGCTCAACACTCTTAACAACCATCGAAAAGTCAGCTGTTTTTCCCGCGAGTTCCGCCTTGCCGTACTCCGCGGGGAAACTCACGGGAACCTCTTTGGTCTCGCCAGCACTGACGCCGATCAAACCGGCCTCAAAATCCGGCAACATCCGGCCAGAGCCGAGCACGAGGGCAATGCCGTTACCCGTGCCGCCCTCGAAAGCCACCCCATCGAGACGACCCACAAAATCCACTGTGACGCGATCCCCCGACACTGCAGGCCCGGTGGCCGGCGTGTAAACGGGCCGCTGCTGCCGCAAATTCTCAATCATGGCATCGACATCAGCCGCACCCACCTCAGCCCGCGGCACTGTGATCTCAATAGCATCTAAGCCCTTGATTTCAAACGTCGGATAAACCTCAAAGATCGCCGCGTACTTCAAATCAATGCCGTCACCGACCCCATTGATTTCAACCCGTGGGCCGCCCACGGGCGATAGCCCCTGCTCGGCAAGGGCACTCCCTAGGGAGTTTTGAATCAACTCATTGATCACTTCATTGCGAACTTGCGCGCCGAATTGGCGCTCAATCACGGCCGGCGGAGCTTTGCCGGGACGAAACCCCTTCAAGCGTGCCGTGCGTCCCACCGAACGCAAACGCGCCGTGATCGCTTGTTCAACTTCGTCGGCTGGAACCGACACCTCTAAGCGCCGCTCAAGGGCGCCGGTGGACTCAACTGAAACCATCATCAAACTGTCCTTTAGTGCGAAAGGAGGGACTCGAACCCTCACGGGTTGCCCCACTGGAACCTAAATCCAGCGCGTCTACCAGTTCCGCCACATTCGCGTGGGTATAACTAAAGACGATGAAACCACAAGTGAATCAACTGCTTGCCACAATTGCCGGTTTGCACCTGCGCAGCAGCCGCTTAGTATATAGGCGATCGCGTCGCCGCTGAAAGCCATCGGCACGAATTCGTCGCAAGAAAGCGATTTTCAGACGAAAAAGCCTTACAACAGGAGGGCGGACAGAGCCAGCCCTATACCTAGCAGGGCCGCAAGGCCGCCCACCAGCGGAAACCAACGTTGACGGCCTAAAAAATACAGCGACGTCAGTACGAGACCTAACTCAAGAAACCCCTCACCTAAGTCGTAGCGCAAGGCAAGCGCCTCGGCGTGCGCGGATTCCGCGTCTTTTTCTTTGGCGATACTTTGAATCTGCTGGGCATCTTGGACATATTTCGCGCGTGCCGCCTCGAATTTCTGCTGCGCTGATGCTGTTTTCGTGGCGTCTGTGGAGAGCGCCCGCAATAGCTCGGCACCCACATCACTCACGTGTTCACGGATTTTTTTCGCTTGATAATAGGCCCATTGATCGTTCGCCTCGGTGCGATGAATCACGGCAGCCGTGTGTTCGCGATGAGCCGCGATGGTCGCCACCGCCAACGCGATGCCGATGAGTCCCACCATCAATCCGACCCGTGCTCCAAGGGGATCGCCTGCGTGATCGTGCCCCGCATGAATTTCAATCTCCGCCATGTCCTTGCCGTCTCCTAACTGCCTAGCAATCCCGCATGCGCGCGCCTTAGAACCCTAGCCGCGCGCCCCTAGCCGCGCCCCTACCCTCGGGCCCCTCAAGTCTAATACGGGGGCACTGACAGACCGTGATCAGGTTCACGCCATGCACCCACTGAACAGAATATGCTCGGTGGCCAAGAATTCAAGCGACTACCCCGAGATGACGGCCCCGACTGGCCCTGCTCGCTCGTTGCGCGTGTTTACGGGAGCCATTGCGTCTATACTATTGATATGTCTCAAGGATTGATTGAATCAGCCCCCATGATCAGGTCGCGCCCCTACCGCCACGATTGCACCCGTCATCTGATGGCGTACAGCCACGCGCGCGGTTTTACCCTGATGCAACTGATCATCACGATCGCCATTGTGGGCGTACTGACGCGCCTAGCCGTACCGCTATTTCAGTATGTCACCACAACCAATCGCATCGCGAACGAAATCAACGGTCTACTCGGCGATCTGGAGTTCGCTCGCTCCAGCGCCGTGACGCAAGGCACGAGCGTCACCGTGTGTGTCTCCGCCAACCCCACCGCGGCAACACCATCTTGCAGTAGTGGTGCGCTGAGCGCACCGTCCTGGACCACAGGCTGGATCGTCTACACAGGCACAAGTGCAACGACCGTGACTGCCGGCAACCTACTGCGCGCGCAAAGCGCCTTCACTGGCACGGATACTTTTGTGGCGAGCAACACCGCGTACGCCGTGACCTTCAATCGCGAAGGCTACGCGAATGGCCTTGCCACGGGCGGCGTGCTCTACACGCTGAAGAATACCCCAGCAAATAACCGCTTTACGCGTTGTTTAGTGCTCACCATTGCCGGTGAGGTCTCAACAATCACCTACAACGCCAGCGCGTCGGCCGCGGCACCGGCATGCACATGAGTCACACGCAACGCTATAGATCGGCCCAGCATGCTCTAGATGCAGGCTTTACGCTCGTTGAAGTCCTCGTCTCGATCATTGTGATCGCCGTTGGGCTCTTAGGGATTGCAAAACTTGAGGCTTTGGCATTTTCAAACACGGGCGTCTCGTCCTTGCGCTCGCTCGCGGCGATTGAAGCATCAAGCCTCGCGGCCATCATGCACGCGGATCGCATTTATTGGGGCACAGCCAATCCCACCAATCCGTGCACCGTGGCTGCGCCCTGCACGGTTGCTGAAACCGGCGCCTCGCCGACAATCACCTTTGGCACGGCAGGCTCACTAACCTCCCCAACCGTCTGCACCACCGCATCCACGACGCCGGCCGCATGCACACCAATCGTACTTGCAGAATATGACTTTTTTCAGTGGGGTACAGCGCTGAGCTCTGTGTTACCGAATGCCAGTGCCAGCGTCACGTGCACCACCACAACCCCGGTCGAATGTCAGATTGTCATTACGTGGGAAGAGTCGCGCAGTGCTGCAGTGGGTACTACAAGAACCAGCTCCGGCGGTGCGGCTAGCATGAATACACCTCAATACACGGTCTTCGTGCAACCATGAGAGCACTTCATTTAAAAGTAAGCGCGAGCAAAACACGCGGTTTTACGCTGATTGAAATTATGATATCGCTCGCCATCGCCGCCTTTTTACTCGGCGGATTACTCACCATTGTCGGGTACATGAATCGCACCTATCAATCGCAAACCTCGCTTGCCGCACTACAAAACCACGAGCGCGTTGCCATGACGCTGCTTGGCGATGTGATTCAGGAGGCGGGCTATTTTCCCGATCCCACGACCTATCAGATCAACACCGCCTTTCCCACAGCCACTTATGCACCGACGCTGACCGATGCGAACGGCAACACCATCACAGCAGTCAATGGCAGCATCAGCCTAAGCTATGTACCGTCCGAGGCTGTGAATGGCCTTGATGGGTCATACACCTACAAGGGGACTACTGGTACCCAAGCCGATGTGATTTCTGCGCGTTTTTATACGGCCGGTGGCGATGGCGTCATTTTATGCAATGGCTCGACCAATACCGGCGCGACGCCGGTGCTGTACGTCAACACATTTTTTATTGACTCCAACAATAATCTATCGTGCGCACTCACCAATGTGACGGCCGGCACCACGGTCGTCTATCCACTGGTCCCCGGCGTGACGGGGATGACCATTACCTACGGAGTCAGGACACTCTTGAACCTGAATAATGGCGCGGTCGATAGTTACCTCACGTCCGCGCAAATGAGTGGCACGACAAACTCTTGGTTGAATGTCGTGTCAGTCACTGTGACCTTAAACTTTGTCAATCCGCTCTATGGGCAACCTGGACAGACGTTGCAAACGCTGCCGGTTACCCGAGTCATTGCGGTAATGGCGCAAAACGGAGTCATTCCGGTATGACACGCCCAGCACGCCCAGCAGGCCGAGCGCAGCGCGGAATTGTGCTGATTACCAGCATCCTGCTATTGGTCGTCATCACACTCATGGCGCTTGGCATGTTCAAAAGCTTTGGGCTACAAGAACGTATAGCCGGCAACATGCGCGAAAAACACCGCGCCCTACAAGCCGCAATCACGGCGGAAGAATATGCGGAATGGTATCTGGTACAACCCGGCAATGCTCTGAACGTTGTCACCACGTGCACGGCTGGGGTCACTGCTGCAGTCACAGCGACACCATCAGGTCAGGTGTGCAAAAATGCCATCAACACCTCGACCAAAGCGGTGCCGGTTTACACCCCGCCCACGACCGCACAGTGGACCGCACTCGGCACCGCCTATTGCCCGCCGTTTGGTGCCGGCACCATTTCCTTTATGACGGCGCCAGCTGGGTGCACCTCCGCCGCCGGTGTCTCAAGTAATGCGTCGTACTACGCGCCACCCCAGTTTTATATTCAGTACCTCGGTGCATCGGCAGGTGGTCTTGGCAGTATTTTTCAGATCGATGCGATCGCCTATGGTGGCACCAGTAACGCAGTTGCCGAAGTGCGTAGCACGTACTTGGTCTCCACCGGCGCTCAGGATCTCGGAGCACTTTAAATGAACATGAAAAGCATCTACTCACCATTGCTTGCGATCTTCTTGCTGCTAGGCGCGCACAGCGCCTGTGCGCAGACGCAGTACTCGGATAACTTCACAGGGACTGGCAACAGCTTAAGCTGGTTAAGCGTCAACGGCGCCTGCCTGACGGCGGCCGCCTACGCGACCCCGATCGCTGGTCAGATTCCGGGCTGCAGAGGCAACCCGTACTATACGGGCGTCACCTTAAACGGTGGCTACACCCCAAACGGCTTAAACACCGCACCCGATCAGGCGGGCTTTGGTGCATTACGCTTTACCAATAATTCGGCCTCAGAAGCCGGTGGCATTATTTCCAATTTCACCTTCCCGAATAATGCGGGACTGCAAGTCACGTTTACGGCCGTGAGCTACGAGGGCAGCAAGGATGGCCCGGGTGGCGATGGCGCTGATGGCATCGCGTTTTTCTTGACGGATGGCTCGGCCAATAGCAACCGACCCTTCGACGTCGGCGCCTTCGGCGGCAGCTTAGGTTATAGCTGCTCGAACGACAACGATGACGGGAACAACCACCCAACGACCTATGCCAATAACGTGGGCCCCTCACTCAGCAACAATTACAACCGTGGTTTTGATGGTATCTGGGGTGGATTCCTAGGCGTTGGCATCGATGAGTATGGCAACTTCACCAACGCCGGTGACAACACCGCGACCCCTGTCTCTGCGACATTCGTCGGATCAATCAGCGGCACCACGTTAAAGGTCACGTCGGTGACGAGCGGAACGATTGCGATTGGGCAAACTATTATAGGAACGAGTGGCACAGCGATCACCGCGAACACCACCATTGTGTCGGGCAGCGGTTCAACGTGGACCGTCAGTGCGTCGCAAACCATTTCGAGTCAGACCATCAATGCCTACACTCAAACAGGCAATATTATCGGCATTCGTGGCGCAGGCTCGGTGCTTTGGAACTACTTAACCACCACCTACCCGACCTACTATCCGAACTCGCTGTGGACTAAAACAACCTGCTCCGTCACGGGCTTTTATGGCTCATTTACAGCAGCGAGTTGCGCTGAAGCCGCCGTACAACAGACCTGCAGAACGGGCACTGCTTGGGACTACTCCAAAGTCGCGGCTGGCACCTCGAGCACACCCACACAGGTCGCAGCAACAACCATTCGGGACTACCCGTACTTGCAGGGCATTAACCTCGGCACCACCACAATCACCGGTTACACACTCACCTTTCCTGTCAGTTACGCAACCTATAACAGCAGCAATAATAACTTTTGCGTCGCGACCACGCTCACCAACCCCTGCACACCGACGACCATTGGTAACGTCACGTACGGATCGACCGTCACCAAACCCACCGCAGCGACAGCGAGTTGCAACACAACGGCCCAACAGGTCGTCGGAACCTTCTTCGGATCCAACACCTACACATACTGCACCAATTACACCGTCACGCTGACCTTCAGCGCAAACCCCGTTGGCGCGTGCGTGAGTAACTGTGCGATTTCACTCACCGGATTTCAGGGCAAAGCCATCAACTGCTTCTTTGGTGGCTGCTCTAGCTACACTAACTGGAATGGCTCTTACACCGCTGCGGCGACCTCGGTAAGTTCAGGCTCCTCAATTACTCTGGCCTCCAACACAGCAACCTCGCGCGCAGCAGCGAAGCCCATCACCTACAAGCTCACCATTTCGACCGAAACACCGCCGCGGCTGACTTTAAAATACAGCTATAACGGCGGGGCTTATCAGCCTGTCGTCACCGACTACGACTTCACCACACAGCAAGGACTCACGCCGGCGCAAATTCCGACAACCTTCCGCTTTGGCTTCGCCGGCTCCACGGGTGGGTCGACCAATATTCACGAGATCACGTGTTTCCAAGCGGTTCCTGCGACTGCCTCCGCGAGCTCTGCAGGTGTCAACCAAATCCAGTCGGGCGCCGTCCAAACGGGCAGCCAGGTATTCTTCTCGTATTACAACCCACTGACGTATGCAGGCTCACTCACTGCAAATGATGTGACGGTGAATTCCACCGGCATCGTCTCAGTACTTGCTCAGGCTGACTGGGATGCCAGCTGCGTACTCACCGGCGTCGGCTCGACCACGGGCTTGCTCTCGTCGTGCACGAATACGCCGCAACTCGCAACGGCGAGTAGCGCTCAAGCCTATACGGCTGCGGGCGGACTTGTGACGGCACTCAGTAGCGGGCGCGTCATGCTCACTAGTAACGGTACTGTGACCGCGAGCAGTAATGGCGGCGTACCGTTTGACTCAAGCGCCAATCTCAGCACCACTTGGCCGTCTAGCACCTACTCAGAGAAAACGCTGTTCGGCTCAGCCGATGCCACGAGCACCGTGACAGATAACCGCGTGAATTACTTGCGCGGCCAACGGACCAATGAGAATGCGACCACAGGACTTAATCCGCGCACGAGCGTACTCGGCGACATCGTGAACTCCTCCCCCATTTGGGTAGGACCGCCGATTGCAGCGCTAAACTCGAAGTGGGTCGATGCCATCAATAACGCCGCCACCATGCCAGAAATTGCCAGCGGCGCGCAGACCTACGCTCAGTTCAGCAGCAACTTAAGCACCCGCACCAACGTCGTCTACACCGGTGCCAATGATGGCCTAGTGCACGGATTTCGAGCAGGCGGCTATACCTCAACGGGGAGCTTTGATTCCACCACACTCCTATATCCTGGTAGCCACGCCACGTATGTTGCTGCGGGCGGCTGTTCTAAAGGCAGCAACTGCGATGACGGACTCGAGGTCATGGCCTATATGCCTGCTTATATTACCCAGACTATTCATGGCACACAGCCAGGTAGTACGGCGGTCACAGCAACCAATGACTACGCAAACATCGCGTATGGGCACAACTACTTTGTCGACGCGGCACCCGTGTCGGGTGATCTGTTTTACAACAACGCATGGCACACCTGGCTCGTGGGTGGACTCGGCGCTGGCGGTAAAGCCATCTACGCGCTCGATGTCACAGACCCTACGGGCGTACAAGTGAGTACCGCCGCGGTCTCGTTTAAAGAAAGCAATGCTGCCAACATCGTGCTGGGCGAATTCAGCGCTGCCAACCTCAGCTGCGCAGCGACCGGCTCCTCCGCAACCGCAACGTGTGCTCCATTCTTAGGCAACACTGTCGGCTCCCCACAAATTCGGCGTTTCCATAATGGCCAGTGGGGCATTGTCTACGGCAATGGTCTCGATACACCCACAGGCTATGCGGGTGTGTTTCTCTCGCTCGTCAGTGGCGTCACAGCCAACGGCTTACCGACGTTCACACACTATTACCTGTCCATCCCCGCTGGTTACCAGATTGTTGGCAACGGTATTGCCAATGTCACGGCTGCTGATCTGGATGGCGATCATGTCGTTGACTACATCTATGCGGTTGATATCCGCGGCAACCTCTGGCGCTGGGATGTGACGAGTTCCTCGCCGACGAACTGGAAGCTATCGACTGCCAACCAGACCTCACCCTATTTCTCAACACCAACCACGACCAGCACCCTGCTGACGGGTACGAGTACGCCATCCGGTAGCACGGCGATTACGGTCACCGGCACCATTCCCTATGGCATCTTTACGGGCACCGCCGTCTCAGGGACTGGTATTGCGGCGGGCACGCGCGTGACCGCTGTGAATGGCACCACACTCACTTTAAGCGCTGCAACCACTGCCGTCATTGCAGCCAACGCCTCGCTCACCTTCACCTCGCCCCAATGGGTTGTGGGCAAACCAACGGTCGTGTCCTCTGGCACATCCTCTGGCGGTGGCTTTATCTTTGTCGTGTTTGGTACAGGCCGCGCATCCACCTTTACGGCGGCATCATCCACCTACTACGCATCGGGTGCGCAGGCGGTATACGGCATTTGGGACTGGGACTTATCGGCATGGAATGCCTTTAAATCGACGCCCTATCTGGCGCTCCCCAGCGGCGCCACGGCAGCGCCGACCCTGCCCATTGCCTATACGACGTTAAACACGCAAACGATTACGAATCTTGGCAATAGCGGTCTACGTTCTGTCACCGCGAATGACAATTGCCTGCTTGGGCAGACTCTCTGCACGAGTGGCAACACGGAACTTGGTTGGTATACACCGCTGCCCGGCTATACCACCCAATCAGACGGGACCGTCACGCCTGAGCAAGTCATTTTCAGCGGTACACTGGTGGAAGGCGGCTACATCATTAATACGCTCATTCCTGCATCCAACAGCCCACTCAATTGCACGCAGTCAAGCAACACCGGGTACACCATGGCGCTGTCGCCACAGACCGGTGGACAAGTGGCGTCCAATACTTCCTTCTTTGCCAATACCACGGACACCACGCAGGTCAACTTCAATGCCTACCAAGGCAGCGCGTTTATCAGCGGGGCGCAGTTAAATGCGGTGGGTGCTGTGTCATTGGTGACCTACCCGGCACAAACCAATGGCGATGCGGGTGCCGCAGTCGTTATGGAAACCACGGCCGGTAACGGCGCTGCGATCAACGTTAATCCTGCCGCTGCGCAAACCGGCACGCGGATCACTTGGATGCAAATGCAATGACAAGACCAATCCTCACGGGCGCCACACGCAGGCCAACGCGTGGCTTTACAATGGTCGAACTCATGGTCACGCTGGCGATTACCGCTGTGCTGACCGTGATTGCCGTTGGCGCCTACGGTCGACAAATCCGCCAATCACGGCGTACCGAGGCGAAAACAGCTATTTTGGATCTAGCAGGCCGCGAAGAACGCAACTTCAGCACCAACAACCTGTATACGACCTACCAAGGACCTTTAGGTCTATCGAGTGCCGCCACCACCGCGACGTCAGCCTACCCCGTCGGCAGCGGCTATTACACCGTCACGATTACCTGCACCAATTCCACCGCTTCCAACGGCTGTACGGCAGCATCGGCCGCACCGATCTATACCTACACGATCACGGCCACGGCCGCGACCACGGATCAACTCAAAGACACGGCGTGCAAAACCTTCACGGTGACGCAGACCGGTTTACCGACCGCACAATCCTCAACGGGCGCCGATAACACCGCCTACTGCCTGCGCTAAGACTTTAGACAATCAACTGCCAGGCATGCGCTCGACAATGGACGACCGGTATAGTCGTCCGCGCACACACAGACGAATGCCTGTCAGTGCCAGACAGTCGCAAAACCTGCCACCAAACCACCGAAATCTGCGGTAGATTACGCCACTGATTTACCCAGTGACTGCCAAGCCGAAGGTGTACCGCATGACGACGACGACCAAAGGCCGCTATGGCTTTCGCTCCAAGTATCTGGGCTTTGCAGAAACCCTGTCGCAATCGGTTGCCAATATCTCCCCCACGCTGACGCCTGTGGTCATTGTGCCGTTGGTATTTGCCTCAGCCGGTAATGGCACATGGATTGCTTACTTGTTTGCGATGATTGGCATGCTGCTCGTGGGCGCCAACATCAATCAATTCGCGAAGCGTTCGGCAACACCAGGATCGCTGTACTCCTTCGTCACCCGCGGGCTTGGCGTCAATGCGGGATTTTTATCTGGCTGGTGTCTCATTCTGGCCTACCTGCTTACCGCTACTGCAGTCCTTGCCGGCGCCGTTAACTACGCGGGCTTACTGCTCGACATGGTGCATCTGCACCCACCCACGGCAGTGCTCTTTGCGATTGGGTGCGCCACTGCTTGGTTCATTGCGTTTAGGGATGTCAAACTCTCGACGCGCATCATGCTTGCGCTTGAAGTCATGTCGATGGCGCTGATCCTGATCTTGGGTGTCTTGGTGCTGCAACGACACCACACAGCCATCGATCTAGACCAGTTCGATGTGCGAACAATGGATTTTTCTGGGCTGAAAGCGGGCTTAATACTCGCTGTATTTAGCTATGTGGGCTTTGAAAGTGCCACCACGCTTGGCGAGGAAGCAAAGAACCCGTTAAAAAGCATACCACGCGCCGTACTCCTATCAACGGCCATCAGCGGCGTGTTCTTTATCGTAAGTGCCTACATCGCGGTCCTCGGCTTTAAGGCCATGGGTGGCTCACTGGCCACGAGCACAGCGCCTTTTAACGAACTCGCCAGCAATCTCAACTTAGACCTGCTCGGCATACTCATCTCTATAGGTGCCGTCGTCAGCCTATTCGCCTGCACGCTTGCCAACGTCACCGCTGCCTCACGCATTATTTACAGCATGGGACGGCACGGCATTTTTCATCCGCACTTAGCAACGGCCCACAAAACAAACGACACACCCCATAACGCCACCACGATGGCGTCTAGTATTATATTCATACTCGCTTTCATCCTGCTCAGCCTAGGACGCAGTGTTCTCGAGATTT
Organism: uncultured Pseudomonadota bacterium; assembly: GCA_903832085.1. Lineage (GTDB taxonomy): Bacteria > Pseudomonadota > Gammaproteobacteria > Steroidobacterales > Steroidobacteraceae > CAIKZZ01. The sequence goes on from CAIKZZ010000019.1 coordinate 49,169, forward strand.
TTAATGACTTAAGTACCATTGCGACCTATGGATTTCTAACGGTTTATGCTCTTATTTGCGTGGCAGCCCCCATGTATCTGCAGCGGCGCAAACAACTAACCGCCGGCGCTATAGGACTTGCGATCATCTCTATCGCTTTCTTGATCCCAGCAATTATTGCGACCGTTTATCCGGCGCCTGCAGCTCCTGCAAACGTGTTCCCAGTCTACTTTCTGGGCTATGTCGTCCTTGGAATTCTTTGGTATGCACTCATCCGCTCTAGAGCCTCAAGCACGGTCCTTGCGCAGATTGAACACGATTTAGCGCTGGATCATCCTGAGCACGAAGCCCAGCACTGAGTCCGTCCGCGGAGCGTCATGCAGCAAATACTCTGCAACTTAACGCTACGGCGCCTTATAGCGGGAAGGACCACGCCTGATTTTTTAATAGCACGACCATAAACCAAGCAACATAACGCTGGAGTCCCTCATGCACTGCCGCTCTGTTTACTTCCTAGGCTTTGCGGCTCTTGAGCTGCTGCTGGCAACGCATGCGCAGGCCAAGGATTGGTATACAGGACTCGACGTTGGCTATGGCGCTGCACAGGTAGATACGCGGCTGGGCCCTACGGATGTACGCTCAGCGTTCAGTCTCAGGGGCGGTGTCTTGGTTGATGTCACTCCACGCCTAAGCGCAGAACTTGACTACCTTGCGATCGAGCGGCATGCGGCGAGCTATCAACTCCCACCCACGCTCGCTAAGCAGGATGGGATCGTACTCGCTGGGCTCATCAAACAACCGCTAGGGAGACTGAATATCTTTCTGAAAGCCGGTGCCGCGCATCTTTACAGCGAGACGCACTACGTACTGCCTTATATACGCTGCACACCGCAGAAGCCTGATTGCGCACAGGTACTCGACAAACAGCAAGTGACGCTACCTATCGTGGGCTTAGGGGCCGAGTGGCGTCATGCCGACTGGAGGATGCGCGTGCAGTATGAACTCATCACGCCACAACGCTGGCATGCAGATTCCTTGTCGGTGGGAATTTACCGTCGTTGGCACTGATCAGCTCCCGCAGAATGAACCGCTTTTTTTTAAACCGAATTGCTGGACGACCACGACTCTCCTAACTAAAAGCAGGTAAAAATGTCTCGACGTCACCTGACCCACCTGCTTGCACGGTAATCCCCCCACTTTTGTGGGGGATTACCTCATGCCGCACCCGACCGGCAGCAGTTCGAGGGCTTCATCGACGCACATGCCGAGATCATGGAGTGCTATTCCATGTCTGGTGAGTGGGATTACCTGTTGCGGGTCATGGTCTCAGACGTTGCCGCCTACGAGCGCTTCCTGATGCGCGAGCTGCTCGCCCACCCAACTGTTGCGACAGCTGCGTCACACTTTGCTCTCAACCAAGTTAAGTACACCACTGCCGTCCCCATTTAAGGTGCTACAGCGGCCACCAAGGCAACCGACAGCGCTAGCTTCAAGTCGCTCATGGCGAGTTCAGGACATGGTAGCGACGCATCGCCTGTTACGTGAGTTGCATCCAGCAATGACGTTTGGAAATTGGTGGGTAGTGCACAGATCAACGACCACTTGGTAGAGGGTTAAGGTGATCGACCAGCTTTAACTGACGCGCGTTTTCTCGCGTCCGCCCCCACTCATCGCAATAAAAAAACTGAAGCACGATGAGCCACACGCGGCTACTACTTACGGCATGCGCTCAGCACCCTCCACTAAAGAGTGGCATGCCTTGAGTGCATCTTTAAACATATAGAAATAATTATCACTGCCGACTAGATCAAGTATTTTACTGCGCATCAGCTTAGCGTACACGCGGTGGTTGGCGCCGGCGAGCATCACGCGCACATGTCGGTGGTGTAAATTAAGGATAATGTTTTCCAGAGCCTGTAGGCCGCTTAAGTCAATAAACGGCACCCACTTTAGGCGAATGATCATAATTTTCGGATCGGTGTGTGTGCCTCGAATGGCTCGCTCAAAGGCTTCGGCCGCTGCGAAAAACATAGGTCCTTGCACGGAGAACACCAATACCTCGGGTGGCAAAGCATGCATATTGAGTGCGGTAAGTTCAGGCGCGATATCCTCGACCGTGGATTCGCTCACTTCGACGCTACTGGCCATACGTCTCATAAAATGCAACGTCGCCAAAATGACCCCGATGTTCACTGCAACCACAATGTCAGCGAAAACGGTCAACGTAAAGGTAACTAATAAGACAACCACATCCGCGCGCGGCGCACGACGTAGTATTTTCACAAAGTGGGCAGCCTCGCTCATATTCCAGGCGACTACGAACAAAATCGCTGCGAGTACAGCTAACGGAATGTGTACAGCTAAAGGAGCAAATACCACTAAGATCAGCAGGAGCGTGAGGGAATGAACGATTCCCGACAGTGGACTGGTGGCGCCGTTTCGTATGTTAGTGGCAGTACGCGCAATGGCACCGGTCGCAGCGAAGCCCCCAAAGAGCGGGGCTACTAGGTTTGCAAGGCCCTGACCAATGAGTTCTTGATTGGAGTGATGCTGCGTGCCTGCCATACCATCTGCAATCACGGCGGACAGCAAGGACTCAATGGCGCCTAGCATGGCGATCGCAAAGGCAGGCCCGATTAATTCAACGAGTCGGCTAATACTGATGACGGGTAGATGAAAGGCTGGTATGCCACTGGGGATTCCCCCAAACGCAGAGCCAATCGTTTGCACACTGTGAAATTGGAAGTGTGCTTGGGCCAGCGTTGCGAGCAGCAACGCGATGAGCGGCCCTGGAATGCGCTTTAAACCTGGTATTTTTGGAGCTACGAGCAGTACTGCCAGTGATAATGACGAGAGCCCCGTGGTGGTGATATCCAGCGCGGGCAGCAGTTCTATGACGTGTAGCAGTTTTAGGTGAAAGTGCGCATCGTGCGGGGTGGGGATACCAAAAAAAGCTGGCCATTGACCTACCCAGATGATGACACCGATGCCAGCCGTAAAACCTAAGATCACTGAATAGGGTATGAAGCGGATGACATTGCCGAGGCGTGCGCTGCCTAAGGCCACCAGCATCACACCTGCCATCAGTGTCGCAATCTGTAAGCCTTCAAAGCCATGGTGTGCCGTGATAGCGGCTAACACCACGATAAAAGCACCTGTTGGTCCAGCGATCTGTAATCGGCTACCGCCGAAAATAGACACTATCAGACTCGCGACAATGGCAGTGTAAATGCCCTGTTCTGGTTTGGCTCCGGATGCAATCGCAAATGCCATGGCCAATGGCAGAGCCACCACCGCAACGATAACCCCAGAAAGGATATTTGGTAACCACTGGCGCTTGGCAAAAAGGCCAGCTCGGTAAGCTTCCATCAGGGCAGGTGCCCAAGTGCGGGATTGGCTCATCGCGACAGTGTGCACCCTCAGCCTCCCTAATACCTACGAACCTGCGTGGACGACCAGGGAATTGACCTGACGTGAGATAGCTGGTTTCGCCTGATGCTCCCTAAATTAGCTGATCCACTGTGCGCCCATCCCAACAGAGGTCACGGCCAACGCGGGAACCCGTATACTAGGACTGCGTCGGCGAGATAATACGAGCGCGTCGACCTATTCCAACCATGGCGCCGCTTATTAGGAACATCTTTACAATGGCAAATTCTGTACATTTAGCAAACGAGAATTCCGAGTTACAACTGCTGCAAGCACTCGTTGAAAATAGCTTTGATTCAATTCTGATCACTGACGCATCTCGTGATGGAAAAATCATTTATGCGAATAAGGCCTTTAAGACTCTGACAGGCTTTGATCCGGTTGCCGTTGTTGGCAAGACGCCGCGAATATTGCAAGGACCTGCGACCGACCAGAAAGTCATCGCCCGCCTCGCCACCGCGCTTAAATCAGGGGGCCGTTTTGAAGGTAAGGCCATAAACTACAAGAAAGATGGCACGCCTTTCATTATGTTCTGGCGTGTGGTTCCAATTAAAGTAGGCCGTACAATCGTTGCTTGGGTCGCAATTCAACGTGAAACGTCAGCTATATAAGTCGCGGACGCTAGGACTCCTACAACCATGCCTTTTGGAAAACGTAAGGGCATGTTGCTAGCGAATGTTCCTAGCGACTACACGCAGTGGCTGCTGACTCAAGGGGATATTGATTCCTATTTGCAGAAGGCTTTAGGAAGTTAGGGACTACTCGCCTTGACGCTTTAGATCTCGATAGAGCTTTTCATGCGGGCCAAACGTTAATAGCTTGATACTTTCTTGATCCACAATTCGATAAGCCAATAAACACTGCTGCTGGGAAAGTCTAAATTTATAAACAGCGCTATAAGTTCCTGTTTGGACCCTCTATAAAAAGTCCACTGTTGATATTGAACGCTAGACATGACACCTAGCTGCGATGTATAAACACGTTTATACATTTATCAGAGATTCAAAACATGAGTCGTCCAGCCACTCAAATCATTCAAAAATGGGGCAACAGCCTCGCGGTCCGGATCCCGAGCACCGTGGCTAAATCGGCCCACTTGGTCGTCGGGCAAACTGTCACCGTATCGTTGGACGGCGATGCCGTCGTCGTGTCACCGACGGGGACTCCGAGACTCACGCTCGCACAAAAGCTTGCGCAGTTCGATCCTAGCGTCCATGGCGGTGAAGCGATGGCGACTGATCCGATTGGCACGGAAGTGATCTAAGTGCCACCAAAAAACTGGTGCCCAGATCGCCAAGAAATGATTTGGATTGACTTCAGCCCGCAAGCAGGACGCGAGATGCGCGATCCTCGCCCGCTCGCAGTGCTGTCCCCGCATTCCTTTAACGAACGAACAGGCATCGTCATTGGCCTACCAATGACGACCGCAGAATACAACGCATCAAATCCATTCGCCGTTAAAGCCGATGCTAAGCGAGGCGTTGCCAGTTACATACTGACCCATCAGCCGAAATCTTTCGACTGGAGGGCTCGCCGTGCAAAGCCTCACCCCATGGGACGCGTCACTGACGAGGCTTTTCTTGCGGCATGTGATGCCCTTGAACAGATTATTCGAATCGGCAGGTAGCGTGAGGACGGCCAGTCAGCAGAGCGCGGCTACTTAAGGAGCGTCGGAAAATTGGTGGGCCGTGTAGGGATCGAACCTACGACCAATTGATTAAGAGTAAAGATCCTGTTTTAAGCTGGCTTATCTTTCAATAAGTTATAAGGCGAGAATAACGGTGTGCAGCAAAGTGTGTAAGCGCGATGCAGTCTCCGCGCTTAGCCGACGGCTATAGCGCCGCCGACGTCACGCCCAACACCATGATCGTTCTGCGTCAGCCTCAAGGCGCCAACCAACTTATTTCCGTTCGTCACGCGGACGAAGCGCAGAGGGGCAACACTTTGCACCACCAAAACAACTTTACGTTTAACGTTAATCGTTATACTATCTGCAAATGATCAAGAGCTTTCGCTGCGCTGACACTCAGGCGCTGTTCGAAACCGGCAA
>CAIKZZ010000020.1 GCA_903832085.1 uncultured Pseudomonadota bacterium
CAGTTTCAGTGCTGTCATAACAAGGTTTCTCGGATATACATATAAATATAATAATGGTTTAGCGACTGGCGTCAAGCGGGAAATCGGCGGTGCTCATGAGTTCGAATTGCATTCTCTGCGCCAACTCTTGATGTATCGCGTCCGGTAATTTGAGTGAGTACTGCGCCCGGATCTGTGCCGCCTGAATCGTCACCGAAGCTGAGAAGGGCATGATCTGGTAGGTGCTGAGTGCCTTTTCGTAGCGCTTAGCCAATGCCAACTCGCCAGCTTTGTACGGGCCGGTCAGTATTTCCGCGAGGGTAACAGTAGACAGTGCCAGTTCCACTCGGCCCGCTTCAGCCGCAGCAAAAAGGCCGTCGAAACGCAGTGCGAACTCAGGGTGATCTTGCAGCAGATAAATCCAGGGGGCCGTGTCCACCAGGACACTAGCGCCTTCAGGTAGGCCGCCCCATTCAAGTATCCAGCTGGCGGATCAGACGACGCCATTCCCTTGATAGTTTCCCTGTTCAGTGGCCCGTCCGGACTGGTTCTCGCTGATTTTGCGTCCCTGTAAGGCCCGCAATTCAGGTGCGAAGCATGCTCCTGCTTGTCGAAGCACAGCCGAAAGTTGAGCAAAATCGCTGCAGATATCCCGGTTACCCGCGAATTGATGCTGAGCAAAGTCCGGTAGCGACTGGTTCCACCGCCAAGGCAAAGCCGCAAACCTGCTCAGCAGGCCTTGAGGCAGCCTCAGGCCCCGCACCACGCGGGGCTTTTTGCTTTGGGCCCCTGACGTCGACTGCCGGGGTTGGTGACCAGGCGGGAGGCTGAGTCTTTGCTGGTGGCATCCGGTCAATTTTGACACGGCTTGTTGGCTAGTAAATAATAACAGTTATTAACTGTTAGGATAGCATCATGCCCACCAGCGTTGCCCTGAGCCCCCATTTCGAGATCTTCATCCGCGACCAAGTCAAAAGCGGCCGCTACAACAACGTCAGCGAAGTGGTTCGTGCTGGTCTGCGCTTGCTCGAGGACACTGAGCGCCAGCAGGCTATCCAACTCCAAGCGCTGAGAAATGATATCGCTGCGGGCAAGGCCAGCGGCGCCGCACTTGCTGCGGAACCGGTGTTTGATCGATTACAAGCCAAATACGCACAGCAGGCGACTCGCCAAGCTCGCTAATGCAATTGCTGATCACGCCTTTGGCGGCGTTCGATCTTGAGAAGATCGGCGACTACATTGCACAAGACAATCCGATTCGCGCCGCCCGCCCGCTTTGTGGGTACAATGACGCGCGGCGGGGTGGCATTTCGGTGCCGATTTAGATCCAGGTTGTCAGTGCGTTAAGTGGCCGGCACCGCGGTTAGTTCAGCCCCGGCGTTCATCTTTATTCCATCGGTGCGTCGCACGACATCACACCGTAACGCGCCAAGGCTCCCGCCGTTGGTGTGTTGCCTGTTGTAGCCTCCAACCATGAGCGGCGTTACTGTCTTTATGAGGGGTCATTCAATGCGAAATGCAAAGTGTTTGTGCCTGCTAGCCATCGTGTTCATCTGTGCCGCCGCTTACGCGGACGAGGGTATGTGGACCTACGACAACTTCCCTACCGCCCGGATCCAAGCGCACTACGGTTGGGCGCCAGATGCGGCTTGGCTCAAGCATGCACAGCTCGCCAGCATTCGCTTAGCGCAAGGGTGTTCTGCCAGCCTTGTCTCAGCGGATGGCTTAGTGATGACCAACCACCATTGCGTACGCCAGTGCCTTGCAGGCCTTTCTGACAGTCAGCACGATCTTGAGACGATTGGGTTTTTGGCAGTCCGTAGCGAGGATGAGCAGAAGTGCCCGGATCTGGAAGGCGATCAACTCGTCGACATTAGTGACGTCACCGCGGCTGTCGATGCGGCCACCGCCGGCAAGTCAGGCAAAGAATTTCATGAAGCGGAGCGCGCGATTAAGGCGCAGCTCGAGCGCAGTTGCTCGAGTAGCGCTGATGTGAGATGCGACGTGGTGACCTTGTACCAAGGTGGTGTCTACAATTTGTATAAATACCGCCGCTATCAGGATCTGCGCGTGGTCTTTGCGCCAGAGCATGCGATCGCTTTCTTTGGCGGTGATCCAGATAACTTTACATTTCCTCGTTACGATTTAGACGTCTCTTTCGTGCGTATCTATGACCATGGGAAGCCACTGAAGGCAGCCGAATACTTAAAGTTTGCACGCCAGGGCGTGCGTGAGGGCGATCTTGCCTTTACGAGTGGCAACCCGGGCAATACGTCGCGTGAAGACACTTTGGCGCAATTGCAGTTTCAACGCGATGTGATGCATCCGTTTTTGCTCGAGTTCTATTCGGAGCTGCGTGGGCTACTGAACGAATTTGCGAGTCAGGGGCCAGAAGAGGCGCGGATCTCTGCAGCGACACGGTTTGGGATCGAGAACTCGCTGAAAGCGTTCAAAGGTCGCCAGCTCTCGCTTGTGCAAGGCTCAATTCTGACCGACAAGGTGCAGGCTGAGGCGGATCTAAGGCAACGCGTGAGCAAAGACACTGAGCTCGCAGCGACTACCAGTCGTGCATGGGACGCGATCGCAGCCGCTGAGCAGCATAAGCGCGATATCTATGTCAGGTACTCGCTACTTGAAGGGTTTCCCCGGGCATTGAAGCTTGTGGGTCGTGTTCGGGCGCTTGACCGTTATGCTGTTGAGTCGGCAAAGCCTGATGGCGAGCGCCTTGAGGAGTACGGGAATTCCAATCTGCCCGCTTTGCGTGCGCAGATTACGACACCAGAGCCTGTTCATGAAAAACTTGAGCAAACGCTGATTAGTTGGTGGTTAACCAAGGTGCGTGAGTATCTAGGTACAGAGGATCCTGATGTGCGCCATCTGCTTGGTAAGCGCAGTCCCGAGGAGATTGCTGCTGAACTTGTGGGCAACACTCAGCTCGGGGATCCAACGCTACGCACAAAACTCTTTGATGGTGGTAGTGCGGTAATCAGTGCCTATCATGATCCGGCAATCGATTTCGCGCGTACCCTTGATCAGATGTCCCGGGCTGTACGTGTAGATATTGAGGATAACGTGCGTGCGGTCGAGACTCGCAATGCAGGTCTGATTGCGAAAGCACACTTCAAACTGGATGGAAAAAATACCTACCCGGATGCGACCTTCACACTGCGCATCTCGTATGGAGCTGTAGAGGGTTATGTAGACAATGGTCACCGGGTTGCGCCGACCACCTCTATTGCTGGTGCGTATGGGCACGCGACTGGGCGCGATCCATTTGCATTGCCAGCGACGTGGGTCGCAGCTGAGAAGGTCGTTGATACGAGTCTTAATCTTAATTTTGCCTCGACCAACGACATTATCGGCGGTAACTCAGGCTCGCCTGTGATCGGGCGTAATGGCGAAGCGATAGGCCTTATCTTTGATGGCAACATTCAGTCACTCGGTGGTGACTTCGGTTACGACGCTGCGGTGAATCGCGCGGTGGCGGTGGACGTCACTGGCATCCTCGGGGCACTTAAGTCGATTTACCATGCGGATCGCCTAGTAAAAGAGCTGAGTCATTAAGTAGGACCCCGATGGGCGTGGCTCATTGACGCTATCGTGCGTGCCGTGTAACGTCCCGCGGCGCTAAATGATAGAGACTTTGACTGAGATTAGATATTAGGTTATTCGCATAAGTGATTGTTTCCAATGGTGGCCCGCGTCGGTTCCTCCGCGACGATCAGCCGTAAACCCCGTCAGGCCCGGAAGGGAGCAGCGGCAGCGGTACGATCGGGTGCCGGAGGGGTGCTGGCGCGGGCCGCCACCTTTATAGTGTGAGAGTCTGTGCCAAGAATGGGACTTCTATGAGTTATCTGGTGCTTGCTCGGAAGTGGCGACCACGCAAGTTTGCGGAGCTTGTCGGCCAAGATCATGTCGTGCGTGCGCTGAGTAACGCTCTTGACTCTGATCGCGTGCATCACGCGGTATTGTTCACAGGTACCCGCGGAGTCGGTAAGACGACGATCGCCCGTATTTTTGCCAAGGCATTGAATTGCGACACAGGTGTCAGTGCCACACCGTGCGGCGTGTGTGCGGCGTGCCTTGAAATCGACGAAGGTCGCTTTGTCGATTTGATCGAAGTGGATGCGGCGTCGCGCACGAAAGTTGAGGACACCCGTGAGTTACTAGAGAACGTGCTGTACGCGCCATCCCGCGGCCGTTACAAGGTATATCTGATCGACGAAGTGCACATGTTGTCGGGTAGTTCCTTTAACGCATTGTTAAAGACGCTTGAGGAGCCGCCACCTCATGTGAAGTTTTTGTTGGCAACAACAGATCCTCAGAAGCTACCCGCAACAGTGTTATCGCGTTGCTTGCAGTTTCATTTAAAGCGTTTGCCGGCGAATCTCATTGCAGAGCGTATGGCAGAAATTCTAACCGCTGAGTCGGTGGCGCATGATGCAGGCGCGTTGGCGCTGCTCTCGCGTGCCGCTGACGGCAGCTTGCGTGATGCGTTGTCGTTGCTTGATCAGGCGCTCGTCTTTGGTGCTGGTAGTGTCACTGAGGCTGACGTGCGCTCGATGCTCGGCACGATTGATCGTGAGCATGTGATTCACTTGCTTGATTGTTTAATTGCAGCTGATTCAGCGCGCTTATTCGCGGCCTTGCAGCTGCTGGATGAACAAGCGCCTGATTATGATCAAGTGCTGGTGGAGCTTGCCTTGTTAATTGAGCGGCTCACTCTAACGCAGCTCGTCCCAAATTCCGGCGCTGATGCTGGTTTTGATTCCGCGACTCTGACGCGGCTCGCGGCCGCGATCGCAGCAGAGGATCTGCAGCTGTACTACCAGATATGCATACTCGGCCGGCGGGATCTGTCCTTTGCGCCTGAGCCCCGTATTGGTTTTGAGATGACGCTTTTGCGTATGTTGGCATTTAGACCGATGAGCGCTTCCGAAGAGATGCTTGCGGCGGTGAGTGAGTCGGCAGCGCCTGCGCCGCGCGTCACGTCAGTCGCATCAAGTGCTCGTACGCCGGTGCGTCCAAACGAGCAGTCGGTAGATCGACCTGCGTCAGTTGCCGATGACTGGCAGCAGATGCTAGGGCAGTTGGGTGTTTCTGGTGCTGCCCACCAATTAGGCGCGAACTGTAGTTGGGTGGGTCGTGAGGGTAATGTGGTGCGTTTGCGTCTTGATAAACGCAGCGAGGCGCTGCGCACGCCGAGTACCGAAGAGCGGTTGGCGCAAGCCGTGGCTAAGTATTTAGGAAGTGCGGTTCAATTAGTGATTGAGCGGGACGAGGCCGATGTCATTGATCCAGTGGTGCGCGCTGATACTCCTGCGCGACGTGATGCATTAGGTCGCGAACAGGAGATTGCGCAAGCGCGTGCGGCACTCGATGCCGATCCGGCAATACGCGCCCTTAAAGAACAGTTCGGTGCCAGTCTGCAGACCAATACTGTAAAGCCTGCGCGTTGACCATTCAGATGCGCAGTTGGCCGTTTTCGGAGTGAGGAGTTGATATGAAAGGTGGAATGGGTAATCTCATGCGCCAAGCGCAGCAGATGCAAGCAAATCTTGCCAAAGCACAAGCTGAGCTTGCCACCATGCTGGTGACCGGTGAGTCTGGTAGTGGCATGGTTAAGGTCACGATGAATGGTAAGCATGAGGTCAGTCGCGTGGCGATAGACCCGAGCGCGCCGCTTGATGATCGCGAGTTGCTAGAGGATCTGCTGACAGCTGCGTTTAATGATGCGGTGGCAAAGATAGAAAAACAGTCACAGAGCAAGTTGTCCGGCATGATGGGCGGTATGCAGTTGCCGCCTGGTTTTAAGATGCCGTTTTAATCAAAGTGAATTATTCCCCGGCGCTTGCGAGTTTGATTGCCGCGTTGCGGCGTTTGCCTGGAGTGGGTCCTAAGACCGCGCAGCGCATGGCATTCCATTTGTTGGAGCGTGATCGCGACGCGGCCCGCGAGATCAGTCGCTCGCTCACCAGTGCTGTTGAGACGGTAGGGCATTGTCAGCGCTGTCGTATGCTCAGTGACAGCGATGTCTGTCCCATTTGCGTAAATCCGCAGCGAGAGGCCGGTCTTTTGTGCGTGGTGGAGTCTCCCGCCGATGTCGTGGCGGTAGAGCAATCGGGTGGTTTCCGTGGGCGTTATTTTGTATTGATGGGGCATTTATCCCCACTTGATGGGATAGGGCCTGCGGAGCTGGGTATTGCGGCGCTGGAGACGATCTTGGAGCTCGGTGAGGTGCGCGAGTTGATTCTTGCCACCAACCCAACCGTTGAAGGCGATGCGACTGCGCATTTCATCGCAGAGCTGGCGCGGCGGCGCGGAGTAAAAGCGAGTCGCATTGCTCACGGTGTCCCGGTGGGTGGTGAGCTTGAGTACGTTGACGGCGGTACACTCGCGCACGCGCTGGCTGGCCGGCACAATTTTGAGTCTCCCTAATCCAGCAATCCTAGAGTTGCGGCGCCCGCCTAGCGTCTGCTGTTGGGCCTGTTGGCAGCGCGCGCGGCGAACTCACGTGTCAGCGTCAGCAGGCGCCTGAAGCTGTCATAGCGGCGCGGATGGATCAGGCCTTGGGCAAGCGCCACCTGGACCGCGCATCCGGGTTCGCTCAGGTGTAGGCAGTCTTGGAACTTGCAGCCACGAGCAGTGGTATCGATCTCACGAAAACCGCTTGCAACCTCGCGCAGTAGTGGCAGGGGCGGGGCGTAGTCGCGAACGCCGGGCGAGTCAATCAGCGCACCACCGCCCTTCAGGCGGTGTAACACCGATGTGGTGGTCGTGTGCTTGCCTTCTTCGGTGGCGCGCGAGATTTCCTGGGTTACGGCGTGGGCTTCAGGTACCAAGGCATTGAGCAAGCTCGACTTGCCGGTACCCGACTGGCCGACCAGCACGCTCGTGGCATGCGCTAGCATGCCGACGAGTCCGTCAGTGCCATTTTCTGTGTGCGCGCAGGTGTGCACGATGCGATAGCCGAGACGTTCATACATCGCCAGCTCGTGCGTAAGCTCATCACGGTCAGTGGAGCGAGGTGCGGCTGCGACTAAGTCCGATTTATTGCAAGCTAGCACTGCGTCGAGCCCCGACCATGCAGCGCCCGCAAGATACCGATCGACAATAAACCAGTCCGGTGTGGGTCGAGGCGCAACCACAGCGACAAGGCAACTCAGATTGGCGACCACAGGCTCTGTCATGCCATTGGCCACAAGGCGTGACAGCAGCGTGCGGCGTGGCCGCACTCCGTAGACTAAGCCTTGGGATGGATCGGCAGGCGCATAGGCCCATTCCACCTGATCACCGCAAACGACACTCAGTTTGCGGCCGTGCAGTCGGCACGGTAAGCGGACGCCGGATTCTATTTCCACCACAACCTGGCGGCCGTGACTTGCCACGATCTGACCAAGCGATAGGGTCGGGATGTCGTTGGATGCTGCGCTTTTCGGTGTCACGCGTGATTAGCCAGTGCACGAATGCGATCAGTCGCTGGAGGATGAGAGTTGTTCCAGGCGGAGTACCACGCATCGGGCGTGAGTGTCGATGCATTATCTCGGTAGAGTTTGACCAAGGCTGTGGCTAATGCCGCACCACTACTGTGGCTAACCGCGAATCGATCGGCAGCGTACTCGTCACGTCGCGAAAAATAGCTTGCGATCGGTCCTAGAACAAACGTAAACACGGGGATGACGAGCGCAAACAGCGCAAGCGCTGCAGAGGTGCTTTGGGCGCTGACTCCAAACGCTGTATAAAACTCCGCTTGGCCGGCGGCGTAGCCGAGTAAAGCAAAGCCCACCAATGCGAGCGCGAATGTCATAAACAAACGCGTCCGTACGTGGTGCAGCCGAAAGTGTCCCAGTTCGTGCGCCAAGACTGCTTCGACTTCCGGTGGGGTGAGTCGTTCAACCAGCGTGTCAAACAAGACGATGCGCTTGTGGCGGCCGATGCCTGTGAAATAGGCATTGCCATGGGCTGAGCGGCGCGAGCCATCCATGATAAAAACACCGTCTGCTGCAAACCCGCAGCGTTGCATGACGGCTTCAACCACGTCGTGCAGAGCCCCAGGCTCTAGGGGCTTAAATTGATTAAAAAGCGGCGCGATAAAGCGAGGCCATGCAAAACTAATGGTCAGGGTGAACGCTACCCACACGCCCCACGCGTACAGCCACCAGAGGCTGCCCATTGCTCCCATGAGGGCGAGTAGGGCGGCGAGTAGGGGGATACCAAGCGCCAAGGTCAGTAGGGCCGCGTGCACGGTGTCCGTGACGAATAGTCGCAGGGTGGTACGGTTAAAGCCAAAATGCGCTTCAATTTTAAAGGTGGCGTAGGCGGACAGCGGTAAGCCGATGATGCTCATGGCAAAGGTGAGGGCGATCAGACAGGCCACCCCATGCCACAGGATGGGCAAATGCCAGTGGCCGAGTCCTTGATCGATCCGATTAAAGCCGCCCCCTAAGGTGATTGCGAGCAAAAGCAGCGTCTCGACGGCAAGTTCCAGCCGGCCAAACCGCAGTTTACTGGCGGTGTAATCAGCCGCACGCATGTGATCGGCGAGCGGTACCGCCTCGGCAAAGGCAGGCGGAACGGTGCCCCTATGTGCCTGCACGGCTGCTAACTGCCGTTCGGCCAGCCATGCACGAATAGCGACTTGCAGACCCAGCATGATCAGAAAAAAAACAGTCAACTTGTGCATTCGGACGCCTCTTGAAGAGCAGCCACTGTAGCCTCTGCTAGAATGGGTCGCAATAACACCTATGCCACAACATCCCGACAACCTCGTGTGGATTGATCTTGAGATGACCGGACTCGTGCCCGAGACCGACGCCATTATCGAGATTGCCACGATCGTCACCGATAAGGATCTACGCATCCTGGCGGAAGGGCCTGTGCTTGCCATCCATCAGAGTGAGGCGGTGCTGGCCCGAATGGATGAGTGGAACCACCGCACGCACGGTGCGAGCGGACTCATCGCGCGCGTGCGTGCGAGTGTGTTTTCCGAGGCAGATGCCGAGCGTCAGACGGTGGCTTTTCTGGAGGAGTGGGTAGTACGTGGTGCGTCACCCATGTGCGGTAATAGCATTTGTCAGGATCGGCGCTTTCTCGCGCGCAGCATGCCGCTGCTTGAGAAGTTTTTTCACTACCGCAATCTTGACGTGAGTACTTTGAAAGAACTCGCACGGCGTTGGTCGCCGAACGTGCTTGACGGCATCAAAAAATCAAATGCCCATCAGGCGCTTGATGATGTTCGTGACTCTATTGCGGAACTACAGCACTACCGCAGCACATTATTTGTAAAGAACACGTGAGTAGGTTGCCGCTGGCTCGGTTATTGCTGATTATTATTCCCATTGCGTTGGTGGGGATTTTTGGCCGCGTTTTTTATACGCCGGATGAGCCCCGTGAGGGCAGTATGGTGGTGAGCATGGCGCATCAGGCGACTCATGCATTGCCGCAGTTAGGTGGCAAGTCGTTCGCTGAGAAGCCGCCGCTCTTGTATTGGCTGGGCGGCGCGGCTGTCGCGAGTTTCGGTCCATCGCCGCTGGCAGCGCGCGCGCCGAACCTCATTTATTTTCTAGTCGCAGTTCTTGCAATTGCTTTGCTGGCCACTGAGGCGGTGAGCCCGGCTGCGGGCTATACCGCAGGCCTTGTGACGGCGACTTCCTTGCAGCTATATCAAGTGTCGATTTGGCTTGCTACGGATGCGCCGTTGCTGGCCGGTGTGGCTTTGGCATTACTAGGTGCATACCGTGGGCTGACTGCGCGTGAGCCTGCTAGTTGTCTACGTGGCTATGCTGTGTTTCATTTAGGCCTGCTAGTCGCGTTTTTTGCCAAGGGTCCGGCAGGCTGGATGGTGCCTATCTGTGCGCTGGCAACGGTCGTAGTATTTGAGCGGCGTTGGCAAGAGTGCACTCGCATCGAGTTTTGGGCTGGTGCTCTGCTATGGCTCGTACCGATCGCGATGTGGGTCGGCTGGGTGTACGTGTCGCCTGGTGGACCTGAGGCCTTGCGAGTGCTTTTTTGGTACAACCTTGTGGGTCGGGTGGTGCCGATAGCAGCGCCACAGGCGCTTGAGTTTGCGACAGGTCATCACAACACCGCGTTCAAGTACCTGTTGGAGTTGCCGCTGTACTTGCTGCCGTGGACATTGCTCGCGATTGTTAGCCTACGACGGGCATGGCGAGCCGGTCGAGCTCCGGGTCCTGAGGGTACGGCCTGGCGATTGGCGTTGGGTGCGATTGTACCGGCCACAGCGCTTTTATCAGTTGCTGCAACGGCGCGCGGTGTTTACTACGGCCCACCGGCACTCGGCTTTGCGCTTGCAACGGGTCTGTATGTAGGGCATGCCCGCACTGCGCTCGATCGCTGGGAGCGATACGCCTGGCGTGGTACGGGCGTTTGCATCGCGTTGCTTGCGCTGATTCTAGGTCTTGCAATCGCGGTAATTACACTGGCTCCTGCGTTACATGATCCGGTGATGACGGGGCTCGGTGTGCTAGGCATAGCTGCCTGTGGTTTTTCGCTCTATCTGTGCGTATCAATGCAGGTCGCAGCGGCAGCTTCGTTGCCGCGGCTGTCGTTGGCACTCGCGTTGGTGCTAACGCTCGGCCTTGGAGCGCTGCTGCGACCTTTGAATCAATGGCAAAGCCTTGGCGTGGTGGCAGAGCGGATTACTCATGCGGTGGGTGATACCCGTCTGTTGCTGTTAGACCCCGATGAGACCACTGTTGCCATGGCGGAATTGTACTTTCCCGTGCATGGCTCCGAGCCCCCCGGGACACACAGCGTGATCGCGCAAGGCGTCGATGCGACCACGGCCCATGTAGGCATCGAGCATGTGCTGTCAGTGCTGACGGTCGATCCAGAAGCGCGTGTGTTATGGCTGGTGCCGCACATGCCGCATTGGACGACTCAGTCATGGCTCAGCTTTCTTGGCTATTTGCCTGCGGCGGCGCCTGTTGCGCTGATCGACGACGCATTGGCGCAGTTGCCCCCGTTACTTGCGCCACTGCACGTCGAGTGTGTCCTACAAAGACCTGGCGGGCGTAGCTATGCCATTTTGGCAAGTCCCCAAGCACGCCTAAGCACTGGAGGTAGTTGCGAATGAGTACGACCGCAGATGTCAGTGTAGGTGATCTCGAGTCAACGGCAGCGCCTGATGTGGTGCATCGAGGAGGCTGTCATTGCGGCGCGGTCGCATTCGAGGTGAGTGCGCCAGCCGTCATCGAAGTGTTGGAGTGCAATTGCTCGGTGTGCGTAAAAACCGGTTACTTGCATCTGATTGTCGATCGCGCAAAGTTTCAGCTCATTCGTGGCGCTGATAAGCTGCTCGAATACCGATTCAATACCAATCAAGCGCAACACTTTTTTTGTCGTGTATGTGGCATCAAGTCGTTCTATGTGCCCCGGTCACACCCTGAAGGGCTGAGCGTGCATGCCAGATGCATAGAACCGGGTACCGTGACGCAACTGATTTTGCGGCCCTACGATGGGCGCAACTGGGAGGCCGCTCGCGCGGCACTACCTTAGTCGCGGTTTGACGCTAAATAGAGCCACGTCTCGAGCACACTGTCGGGATTGAGTGAAATGCTGCTGATGCCCTGATCCACAAGCCAGCGTGCAAGCTCCGGGTGATCCGATGGCCCTTGGCCGCAGATACCAACGTATTTTCCTGCTTCTTTGCAGGCGCTAATGGCCATTGACAGCATGGCTTTGACGGCGGGGTCTCGCTCATCAAAGTACTTCGCCACGATGCCCGAATCGCGATCAAGGCCGAGAACCAACTGTGTCATGTCATTAGAGCCTATCGACATGCCATCAAAGAAGCGCAAGTACTCCTTCGCGAGTAGCGCATTGGTGGGGAGTTCACACATCATGATCACTTTCAGGCCATTGACGCCGCGACCGAGTCCTTGCACCTTGAGCGATTCGGTCACCATTTCCGCTTCGCGCAAGGTACGCACGAAGGGCACCATGATCTGCACATTGGTGAGTCCCATCTCGTCACGGACGCGTTTTAGTGCGCGACACTCGAGCTCGAAGCATGGTTTAAATGACTCATCGATGTAACGACCCGCACCGCGAAATCCGAGCATAGGATTTTCTTCGTGCGGCTCGTAGGCTTTACCGCCGATGAGGTTGGCGTACTCATTTGATTTAAAGTCAGAAAGTCGCACGATGACAGGATTGGGGGCAAAGGCGGCGGCTATCTGCGCGACACCCTCGGTCAGCTTATCCACGTAAAAGGACACAGGGTCGGGGTAGCCGGCAATCTGATGCCGAATCGTTTCCTGCAAAGCAGCATCCAGCGTATCAAACTCCAAGAGTGCACGTGGGTGCACTCCGATCATGCGATTGATGATGAATTCGAGTCGCGCAAGGCCCACCCCTTTATTTGGGATTCCTGCAAAGTCAAAGGCGCGATCCGGGTTGCCCACGTTCAGCATGATCGGCACTGGTGAGTCAGGCATCGCATCAAGCTCCACTGCTTGGCGCTCGTAGTTCAATTTGCCGGCATACACATAGCCAGTATCGCCTTCAGCGCAGGACACGGTCAGATCACTGCCCTCGGTTAGGATCTCCGTGGCATCTCCGCAACCCACCACCGCCGGAATACCGAGCTCACGCGCGATAATCGCGGCATGGCATGTGCGACCACCGCGGTTCGTAATAATGGCGGAGGCGCGCTTCATGACTGGCTCCCAGTTGGGGTCGGTCATGTCGGCAACTAGGACATCGCCGGTCTGTACTCGCGCCATTTCACGTATATCGCTGATAATGCGCGCAGGACCTGCCCCGATGCGACTCCCGATGGCGCGTCCCGTGGCGAGTACCTTGGAACGCGTTTTGAGCGTAAAGCGTTCAATCGAGCGCCCCGAGTGGCTCTGTACGGTTTCAGGCCGTGCTTGCAGAATGTAGATCTTTCCAGTGAGGCCATCCTTGCCCCATTCGATATCCATGGGGCATCGATAATGCTCTTCGATGAGCAAGGCCTGGCTTGCAAGTATCGTGATGTCTTCATCGCTGAGCGAAAAACGCGCACGATCTGCAGCGGATACATCGACAGTTTCAACCCGTCGGGTCGTGCTCGCACTGACCGCGCCGTCGTCAGCGGCATAAATCATCTTGATCGCTTTGCTGCCTAAATTTCGACGCACGATAGCCGAGCGTTTTGCGCGCAAGGAGGGCTTGTAAACGTAGTACTCATCAGGATTCACGGCACCCTGGACGATGGTCTCGCCTAAGCCATAGGACGCAGTAATAAAAACCACATCCCGAAATCCAGAGTCGGTATCCAGCGTAAACATAACGCCACTAGTGCCTAAATCGCTACGCACCATGTGTTGGATACCGACTGAGAGTGCGACATGACTGTGCTCAAAACCCTGATGTACCCGATAGGCGATCGCGCGATCATTGAACAATGAGGCATACACTTCATGCATGCAGTGGAGTAGGGACTCCTTGCCTACAACATTAAGAAAAGTTTCTTGCTGGCCAGCGAAGGATGCCTCCGGCAAGTCCTCGGCAGTGGCTGAGGAACGGACTGCGACCGCGATCTTCTCGCCGCCCATCGCAGACCATGCGTTAACGACAGCTTGCTCAAGCGCCGGTGGGAAGGGTGTGGCGAGTACTGCCTCGCGGATTTCAGCGCCGACGCGCGCGAGTGTGACAACGTCATCGACGTTCAAGCGCGCAAGTTTTGTCGCAATTTTTTCGGCTAGCCCGTCCTGTGCCAAGAATTCCCGAAACGCATCAGCGGTGGTGGCAAATCCATCAGGTACTTGGACGCCAAGGCGGGTGAGGTGGCTGATCATCTCGCCGAGGGAGGCATTTTTGCCGCCAACTCGCTCAACATCACCCATTTGTAAGTCTTTGAACGGAATAATATGCGTGATCACGGCTGACTCGCTGTGGCGACCGATCTTTCCGGTCCTTGATGGCGCGAATTGTGCCGTATCCCGGGCCTGTCCGGTGAGGAATTCGCGGGTATCTGTGAGCCCCTCCACGCGCTACACTGAAGGATGCCAAAAGCCAAGGGGCCATCGTGTCTAAACGCACTGTTTTTTTTGTGTCCGACCAGACGGGTATCACCGCCGAGACGATGGGTCATAGCCTGTTGACCCAGTTTGATGGTCTTGAGTTTCGGTCAATTACGGTGCCATTTGTGGCGACGCGGGCCAAGGCGATTGAAGCCCGCGAGCAAATCAATGCCACGGCAGCGAGTGAGGGGATACCCCCCATCATATTTAGTACGCTGGTTGAGGATGCCCTGCGAGACGAGGTAAAGATCGCCAATGGTGTGTTTCTGGATTTCTTCGAAGCGTTTTTAGTGCCGTTAGAGGCAGCCCTTGGCGCTAAAAGCTCCCATGCCAGTGGGCGCGCGCATGGCATGGCAGATCTCGAAGGCTACACGGCGCGTATTAATGCGACGAATTTTGCGTTGTCGAACGACGATGGCATGCGAACGCGCGACTACGCCAAGGCGGACGTGATCCTCGTGGGCGTGTCGCGATCAGGAAAAACGCCCACCTGTTTATATATGGCGTTGCACTATGGGATTTATGCCGCCAACTATCCGTTGACAGAAGATGATCTTGAGTCAGCGCGGCTGCCAGATATTCTCTTAGAGCACAAGGCCAAGCTCTATGGGTTGACCATTCGACCGGATCGCTTGCAGCAAATACGCCATGAGCGACGGCCGGATAGTACCTATGCGTCGGCTAAGCAAGTCACCTACGAGGTGCGCCTCGCAGAAGCGATGTTCGTCAAATTTGGTATTCCATTTCTCGATACGACTGGCTGTTCGATTGAAGAGCTTGGTAGTCGTATCCTTCACAAAACAAAGATTGAAAGACGCCTGCAGCCTTAAATATCTGGCACGAAATTTGACGCGCGTTTGGCGCTCGAAATTAACTGAAAGTCCTGTGCTATAGTCGATCCATGCTTACCGATACGTTGTGTCGAGTGTCTTGGCGCTCAGCTCCCCAAAGCTTTGTAGCGTTGATGAGTTTGTATGAGAGTAATTACATCCGCCTCGGATGGTTGATTGGTGATCTACGCCGCTTGCAGGGCGAGCATATCTCGCAGGTGGTTGACGACTGCGAGTTGACATTGATGGTATTGGAGCATGGTCCGTATACCTCGATGTTAAAGCTGACGTATCCATTCCATAGGTTGGGGTTCGGAGCGGACACCCCTGATCTAATGGTGCGGGTCTATCACGATGCGCGGGTTGCAGAGGCGCACAGTGTGGGAGTTAGCGGCATAGGCTCTCGGTCTGAGGGTTTGGCCGCACGCTGGTCGCGTAATATGCTGTTAAATAAATGGCTCGACTACTGCGTGACACGCGGACATCGCTTCGAGCCGTAGTTCCCGAGCGCTTTTTTAGTGAACAGTTTGATGCGGCATGTGTGGTTCATGCATGCCGCGTCGATGTTCCATTATTTTTTCGTATCTGGCTTTGGGGCTGGCTTTGTGGATGCGGTTGCCGATGGTGTGATTTTAGCGTCCGCGGAGTTAACGCAAGTCGCAAGAAATGCGCGTCGTTCGTCACGCGTGGCGAAAGTCTTTTCTTTGGCCTGCTTCTTGCAGTCGGCAAAGGCAGGATTGCCCCGCAAAGTAGCCATGTCTGGCCCTTTGGCGGTGGTGGTTGCAGGAGTGTCCGCGTGTGTTATGGCAACGAGGCACAGTGTGGCGGTGATGGCGCATAGGGCGCGTGTGGCGATGGTCAGCATAGTCAAGCTCTCCTGAGATTGATGGTGAAGGCTTTCCCCTTCCTGTTAAGGAAGCTGGGATGCCGCAATTTTAGCGCGGGTGGGCCGTTCGTGTGCCGGTGAATTTTACAAGCACAGTGTGAACTTATTGGTGGGCGTCTGGTCCATTACATTATGATGGCGGTCCGCCGATCATAATGGTGCTGTTCATCTAGTAGTGTACACCTAAGCATCTGGTTTTTGATGGTATGCTTCGAGCTGATATTCTACTCTCGATAACGGACACGCGCTGGCTCAGCGCGCCATATATATAGTGGTGATTATAATGCGGGCGACCCAATCGATTCGGTGCGTGAGGCGCATGCTACTGACTGGCACCATGCTGATGCCGTTCTTATATGGGGCACCAGCGCTGGCTGAGTTAGGCGGTGATGTGTCATCGGTCTCGCGGGATGTATCCGCCTTGGGGGCCACCCATGTGGTCACTCCGAAGCTGGGTTTCCAGCTGCACGAGAGCCGCACCGTGCAAGGCACGGTGGTCCGCCAGTATGTCGCGGCGTCTGGCAAAGTGTTTGCCGTCACTTGGAATGGACGTCAGTCGCTTAACACCAGCGCACTCTTGGGGCATTACGCGAGTCGTTACCTCGCAGCGGCCCGAGCGCCGCATAGTGGCCATCACGTTTTAACAATTCATGCGGCGGATTTTGAGCTTACCGTCATGCGTACGCCGCGCGGCTGGTTAGGGTATGCGCTCTTGCCCGATACGCTGCCTCAAGGTGTGACGCGGGAGATGCTCCGGTGAAAACATGTGCATTTAAAACGACTGGGTCCAGCTTTAGTGGCGTGGAGCGCATTGCGAGGGTGAGCGTCTGTCGCGTGACAGCACGGATGAGTATGTTGACGCTGCTGGCGGTTGTTGTGGCGGCTTGTGGTGGCGGTGGTGGTTCCGGTGGTTCCGGGACAGGTGTTACGACCGCGCCTGCAGCCAGCCTCTCGACGACCACTATTGCGTTTACCGACCAGACAGTCGGTGCAGCAACGACTGCGCAGACAGCGGCCGTGACGTTAAGTAACACCGGAAACGCCTCGTTGAGTATTACCAGCGTCAGCTTGACCGGCGCGGGCAAGGCGGCATATCAGCTGTCAAATGCGTGTGGAACTAATCTAAATGCGGGCGCATCGTGTGTCATCAGTGTGACCTTTTCGCCGAGCACAGTCGGTTCCTTTGCGGCAAGTATCAGCATCGCGTCCAATGCGGCGGGGAGTCCTGCGACGGTGAGTCTGTCGGGTAATGGTATTGCTGCAGTGACCGCGCCTGTGATGACCGTGACACCTACAGCCTTGGTATTTGCGGATCAGCAAGTCAATACAGTGAGTAGCACACAAACGGTTACCTTAACTAATACGGGGCCTGGGGATCTGACTATTACGAGCGTCGCTTTGGCTGGAGCTAATCCCACTGCATTTAATGGTTCGAATAATTGTCTGAATGGCGCATTGTCGCCGAATGCGTCGTGCACAATTTCTGTGAGTTTTGCGCCCACGACAGTGCAAGCGTATGCGGCGAGCATTCAGGTTCTTTCGAATGCAGCGGCAGGCACCGTGAATGTTGC
>CAIKZZ010000021.1 GCA_903832085.1 uncultured Pseudomonadota bacterium
CGTCCCGGTGGCGAGGCGATTGCACAAATCCCACAACAGTTGTTTGCGCAACCCAGGACCAAAAGCGGAGAACACCCGCACAATGGCGGTGCGTAGACCAAAATTCTGTCCATAGGAACGGCACAAGCCCTCCATCAAGCGCTTGTGATGGCCATATGGGGAATAAGGATTTAAAGGCGCATCCTCATCAATTGGTCGGTGATGCCCCGCGCCATACACTGCGGCACTGGAGACCGCGACAATGCGCGCCTCGGGCGCATTGCGCCGTACCCAATCGAGCAATCGGGCAGAGCTAGCAACCGTCCGCTCAAAATCCTCTAAAGGATTGGCAAACGATGGTCCTACCACCGAACCCCCCGCCAAATGATAAATCGTGGTCGGCGTTCCTGCCTTAGCACACACTAGATCCAAGTTCGCACTGTCAATCTCGCCATTGACCCATGCCACCACTCCGGCATCTGCCCACTCGGCTGTAGGCCATTGCCCGTGTCCCACACCGGCAACCGACACACCGCGCCCTCGCAAGGCAGCCACCACGTGTCGACCTAAAAATCCGCGTGCCCCCGTAATCAAAGCCCGCGTCATTGCGCGCTCGCCGGCTTATAACAGACAAAGGAGTACAGTCGACCAGGACGGGAATCCAGATGCGTCAGCACTTTCAAAAATACTCGCCAGCACCACGGACGTGCAAGCACAACGCGCAGTAGCGCCCCGAACCCAAACTGCCCAGCACGTTCAATCAGTGCCGCACGCAAACTGTCCTGTGTGTGCGGCGCAAAGTTAATCACCGTATCAAAGGACCCGAGCGTGCGATCAATCGTAAGCCCCACCTCTGTGATCGCTGCTCGGTACACAGCTAGGGTGTAAGCATGCTCACCGCCATACAAGAAATGCAAAGGATGGCGTTGTAAAAACTCCGGCAAATCGGTTTCCTTCGACAGCACGTGTTCGCGTAACGCCAAAAACGTCCCGCCCGGGCGCAACACACGCGCGACCTCAGACAGCAGTTTTTTTAAATCCCCCGCATGATGCAGCACTTGGCGCGCCACCACGCAATCCATTGATGCATCCGCGACCGGCAAGGCCTCACCCACCGCCTCGATCACCGTCACCTGCACACCACTCTCCGCGACCAAACTTCGAATCGCTCCGGCTCCAACGAGGTCGCTCGCATCAGGCTCCACAGCCGTCACACGCCATCCTGCAGTAGCTAGTGCTGCTGTTAAGATTCCGTGCCCCGCGCCTACTTCAAGCAGAGCGCCTGCAGTGGCCGGTAATAAAGCCTGCACGGCCTGCCACTCCGCACTTGTAGCGTAACGCTGTGCCGCCGCGAGGCGCGGCGTATCGTAAAAACAATCGCGCACCAGCGCGGCTTGCGCGGGTTGCGTCAGCAGCCAACGCACCGCATCTTCCCAAGACTGTGCGCCGACAGATGCTGGTGTGGGGGTACTGTGATTCACGGCGGCATGCGCTCTACCACGCGATCACGCACATACACGCTGTGCGCAGGCACATCCTCGAGTACCAAACTGCCAGCGCCAATAATCGCGCCCTTGCCAATAGTGACGCCACGCAACACGGTCGTGTTAAAACCAATCCACGCATCATCCTCAATATGGATTGGCGACGCCGGTACATTCGGCAGCGTCCGCGGATGGCCGTGGTTCAGAATGGCGACATACTGTGCGTGGCGCTCTGCTGCATCTTTTGGATGACTATTGGTATCGTGTATGTTGACGTTGTGCGAAATCAGTACGCGATTGCCAATGCGTACGCCAGCAGCCGACCAAATGCGCGCGTGCTCGCCCACATAACACCATTGTCCAATGTCAATCTCCCCACCGTGAGCAAAGGTTTGCAGTTGACCGGCGATGACGGTGTGAGCGCCGATGCGAATGGCATCCCGATCACCTCTAATATTGGTCATTTCCGCGCCCCACACGAAGCGAGCGCTGGGGCTCACCCGTGCCGCCGCGCGGAACTGCGCACTGGCGAGTGCCATGATCAAGGCGCGACCCGCACGCCGTGGCAATCCCAGTACTGTAGACCAACGCGTTGTGTTCATGCTCTTCTTTACTGCAAAAACTTCACTATCGGCAGCCATGACTCATATTTGATGGTACCAGTGGCCCCCAAACTTAGGTAACCCGCCCTACCTCACAGAATAACCCCTCCAGCACCTCAGCACGCTGTAGAGTCGAGTGCATACTCAAGGTACGGCGTTGGCCAGCCGCTGCGATCGCGGCGGCCTCCGCGGGATGCGCCAGGTAGTGACGCACCTTGTCAATGAGATCATCTCGGCCCTGGTAGGTCACAAGCTCCGTGCCAGGGTTTAAAAACCCCGCTAAGTTCGGCATCTGTTCTGTCAGCAACAACGCCCCAGCCCCGGTAATTTCAAACAACCGCATGTTCCCCGCGAGACCGCCCGCCACCTCCGCATGCACATTCAAGGATAACTGCGAACGAGCGAGCATTCGATACAAATCCATTCCGTATAGCTCCGGTTGCGTGCGCGCAAGCACGTGCCGCGCCTGCCACAAGGCCCGCCAAAATGCCGGCCGCGCTGCACTACGGGAAAAAATCTGTGGCTTAGCGGACCACACGGCAAGCGAGGTGTGACGTACCAATGCGTCCACCATCGCAATACGCTCACGGTGCGCCCATGTCAGCCCCCCTAAGAAACTAACCGACACGTCACGCGAGAGCGCTCCTAAACGATCCAAGATGCGTGGCTCAAAGCAGGGCAGAATTTCCTCACAGCGCAGACCGCGACTGCGAAACGTCGCCGCAAAGTTCGCATGCGAGGTCAACATGCAATCAATACCGCCAAGATCCAGTGTTAAGGGCAACGGTGCTGCGGTCCACGCGATCACTGCACGGCAGTGCCGCTTTAAGTCTCTTAAGTACGCACCGAAATACTGAAAGTTCGAGCCCGTCCACAAAACATCCGGCTGAAAACGTTGCACTTGAACCCGCGGGATGGCAAGCGCATAGTCATGCATCGACCAAGCAACGTTATTTTCACGCGCAAACGCTTGCTGTAATGGTGCGGCATTGGCAATAATAATATCGACTGCATGACCGCGCTGTGCCAAGCGGCGTGCGACAGCCGGTGGCCATCCAAAATAATCATCCAATAGCGCATCACGCTGCTCGGCATACGGCAGCGCCGCAATGTCAGGATTTGCAGCATAAAACTTGCGCAGATACGCCGGATAAAAAACCCACAATAATTGCAAGCGCATTAACGGCTCTCACTCGACCAGTCGACCGCCATGGTCTTCGACCACAACGCGCCATTCACCAGACGCCAAATATGCGCAGGCCAACGGCCGGACGAATGCACGGCACGCGTCACTTCGCGTGTCACTTCAGCAGGAACGACAAAGGGTAGCGCCTCAAAGGGTGCATGCAGCGCCCAATCATGCAATGCGGCGAGCCACTCCCGCTCAGGTACGGCAAAGCCCACTTTCTCACGCTCCACAATGGCGCGGGGTAAGTGTGGTGCGACTGCATCGCGAAACACTCGTTTTGTCTGTCCTTGATCAGAAATTAAAAATTCCTCCGGCAAGCTCAACGCAAATTCGGCCAATGCCGGTGTACAAAACGGCACTCGGCTTTCAATGGAAAAATGCATGGCGTTGGCATCCTCATAGCGCAAGAGTGCCGGCAACGTCAGCTGTGCAATGCTCAGCTGCAACTCCTCGCGCAGTGCATGACGTCCCCGGCCGTGCTGACGCAAGCGCGGCACAACCGAGTGTGCCCGTAACCAGTGTTTGTTTAACCACGGCGGATAGACAGGCTCCCCCAGAAGTCCTGCCGCAAGATGCTGCAATCCCACCGGCAGCAAGCGCCCCAGCGCGGTTGCAAGCATCCGCCGACGATGAGTTCGCATATTGGCAGGCCCTGCAGCCGCCAATCGCATGGCACCAGTTAAGTCACCGCAGGCAAGCCGCCCCGTAATACGTGCGCCCAAGAGCGTGTAATAGCCACCAAAGATCTCATCACTGCCCTGCCCGTCCAACATCACCTTGATGCCGGCTGCATGGGCCTCTTTAAACACTCTGTACTGCGCGTAAATGCTCAAGCTATCAAAAGGCAATTCGTGGGCGTTCAGCAAATCCTCAAGATCCATCACGATCTCAGCCGCCGTGGGCTTGATTTTATGACTCCGGGTGCCGCGTATCATATCCACATAGCGCTCTTCACCAATAACCAAGTCGTCATTAATGAAAGAGAACGTGTTTACCGGATTTGTCGGTCCCAACAAAGTTTGCATGTGCTGGACGATGGCACTGGAATCAAGCCCACCCGAGAGGCACGACCCCACTGGCACATCAGAGCGTAAATGCAAGGACACGCTATGCTGAAACAAACGTGACACTTCCGAGACCGCATCCGGATAACTGATCGCGTTGCGCGGCGCGACATTCAGACTCCAGTATGGCGTGGGCTGCCCCACCCGAAAGGGTGACAGTTCAATGCGCAGTGCGTGCGCTGCAGGCAAGCGTTCGACGTCGCGAAACAAGGTGGGTGCCAACGCATCGCGTTCTCCAAAGCGCAAATACTGATACATCGGACCTGGATTCCCGCGACGACTCACGCCAGGAATCTCTAATAGCGCTCGTATCTCAGAGGCAAAGGCAAAGCCCCATGCAGTACGCGCCAGATACAAGGGTTTAATACCAAAGTGATCGCGCGCCAGAAACACGGTATTTTGGTGTGTATCCAAAATGGCAAAGGCAAACATACCCACCAAGCGCGGCAGCATTGCCTCGCCCCAGACGCGATACGCCTCGAGTAACACTTCCGTGTCGGTGTGACTCTGAAACTGTGCGCCTAGTGCTTCGAGCTCCGCACGCAACTCCAGATAATTATAAATCTCGCCGTTGTAAGTCACCCAATAGCGTCGATCGTAAGTCGCCATCGGCTGATGACCGCTTACACTTAAATCAATAATAGATAACCGCCGGTGTGCGAATGCACACCGCGCATGTTTCACATCAGCCGTCGTAATAGATTCAAAATGCAGCCCCTCAGCGGTATCGCGTCCTGCACGCTCAACAATGAGCTGCCCTGGCGTATAAAACAGATACCCTTCGTCATCCGGTCCTCGATGCTGCAACGTCTGCAAGGCCGTTTGGAACTGCTCCCCTGTCAAAGGCAGCGTCTGCTGTGCGATCAACCCTAAGATGCCGCACATAAACTCAGCCAGCCTTCAAGGATATGGTCGCGGGCGATGTGGTTGCAGAAGATACGGCCGCATCCACGCTCAAAAGTGCCGCACGATCCGCACGACCACTCACGTGCCACAACAAAACCGCAAAGACGAGGTAAGCAGCAGCCGCCGCAAGTCCGTAGCCCGCCACGGCAATCGTTAAGCCATATGCTCGCAAGCCATACAGCACTGCCAAGGGACCGCTGATAAATAGCACATCAAAATACAGTTTCAGTGCCGGCTTTTGGATCACGATCAGCAAACGACTGACTGGACTGACCACCGTCGAGGTCCACCACAAAGGCCCAAGCAACATCGTCAATACACCGGCATCGGTCCAGGTCGCTCCAAACACGATCCGAAATCCCACCGGCGCTAACAAACACACCGGCACAAAGACCAGCGTCGCCACGACAGCCAAGCGCAGCAGTGTCTGCTGCACCAACTGCCGCATGCTACCGGGTTGAATCGACTGCGTTTGCGCGCTGTGGGCATGAAACACATCTGCCACACTCGCCGCCACCAGCCCCGAGGGGACCGTTGCAATCCGCCACGCAAGCGCGAACTGTCCCGCCGCTACGGGACTGAATACGGTAGCAATAATCGGTATAGGTAAGGCCGCGCCCAACGCATCAAGCAGACTTGATGGCAGCACAATCAGAGGATAACGCCACGCAACAGCAAGGCGCACATGCAGTGCCCGCAGCCCCCCTGCGCGCAGATCGTCTCGTACCGCAGAGGCAGCAGCCGTCCACAACCGATAGATGCCTAAACACCGCCCAACGAGATCACCCATCACGAGCCCCAACCAACCTAGATGGCCAACGCCCGCCACCACCGAGACTCCCGCGCGCGCGCTGCCTTGTACAACAAGCGCACGGCTGATCAAGGAAAAGTCGCGTTGCCGTACATGCCAATATCGCAGCCCGCTGAACACGCCCGTTGCCGTCAACGCCGGCAGTAACAACCACACAGTCCACACAGGCAGTAAATCAAAGGACAGGACGTGCCGAGACATGAGCAGCGCCAGACTCCCAGCCAACATCATGCTCATCAAGGGGCACAGCGCCATGCACAGCACCAGCAGCGCAACCGCCTCACGGGGTGTGCGTGCGCTGGCCACGCCTAAGTCTACGCGCAAGCACACAGCCACACTCGCGACGCTGACAAAACTAAAATACAGACCAAAAAGTCCCATGTCGGCCGGGCTGTACAAGCGTGTGAGCAAAGGGGTCACGAGTACTGTCGCTAGTTGACCCACGAGCGTACCGCCCGAGAGCAACAACACTTCGCGTGTAAAGGCTCCCCCTTTGACTCGATCGCGCCACGTCATACAGGTTGTGCCTGCTGCTCGGCAAGCGCCTGTGCCGCAAATCCAAACGACCAGTAGCTTGCATCTAAAAACAACGAACCCGATGAGAGTCCATTCAAAACATATTGTATGAAAACAAGCCCAACCCACGAGTAGGGAGTCGCGCGACGCGCTAAGCCCCATGCTGCCCGCAGTCCGCTACTTGCGTTCACACACAACAGCGCGAAACCCACAATGCCGGTGGCCATCAAGCTTTCCACGATAATATTGTGTGGATAGGTCACCGAATGCACTTCCACAAAACTACTGCCCAGCCACGGGTGGTCTAAAAACCCGCGCCACGCACTCACAATCATCTGCGTCCGCTCTTGGGCAGAGACATCTTGTAGCGCATCAAAAAACCGCGCCGCGACATCAACGTACTCATTCTCTTGTAAGTACATGACGCCAAGAGTAATCGCGCCAATCAGCACTGACAGCAGGAGAACGCGTAGCAGCAATCGCATAGTGGATAACGCACCCGTTTGGCGACGCCGGAACGCCACCAACAACAGCACCAGCAACGCCGCTGCAATTGGCCCACGCGACACCGAGGCTACCACCACCACACTACTTAATAGCCCCAACAGCCCTCGACCCACTTTGACCGCAGCGCCACTATTGGGCGGACCACTCAGCGCCAAAATCAGCATCGACACGCCCAAGTGACCAACAGAAATGGGATTAAACGCTGTGGTACCGAGCCTGCGAAAGATCGCCGCATTCGCCGATCCGGTGAGACCGACATACAACACGGCCAACATCGCGAACAAGCCAAACAGCAAAGTCCAGCGCCGCGCAAGCGCGAGCGTTGCCGCACTCGGCGCCTCCAAAAACGCCAGCGCTGGCAAAAAACACGCCCCTAAACTTAACAAGACGACTTGCGATACGGGACTACCGAGATTACCCGGCAATGGATCGATGAGGGTCCCATGCACGAGACGCGCGATTAAACACAGCCACAGCAACAAACTCGCAATCACCGGAAAGGTAAAACAAATACGTGCGCGCCGAGTATGCCAACTCACCAGCGCACCGAGTGACACTACGGCCATCAAAACCCGAAATGGCACGGTCACCTGCTGCGAGTCCAGATGCAGCAGCATCGCGACCATTGCCACCACTGGAAAACCAACCAGCAGCAGCACATACAATGCCGCAAGCCACGGCGTCACGTGCTCATCCTCTGGCCGCATCCCCTGCAGAGGCACGCTCATAACTCTATATTCCTAGCTTTAGCGCGATGCGACCAGCGCATCGGCAACTACCCGCGACGCAGCCGCAACGCAATGAGCAAGGTGCCTAACATCATGCCCAGCAGCATGCCGGCCGCAATTAGGGCGCCGCGTTTAGGACGTGCTCGGTCACTTAAATCAGGGGCTCGCGCGGCATCAATGACTTTGAGCGCGTACTGCTCGTGCACATTGGCAAGCATGGAGGTCTTAATCTCATTTTCCATGACCCGATAAATTGCCTGGCGCAATTCCACCTCGCTGGTTTTATTGAGCTCCTCACGCAAATAGCGCGTGCTGGCATCCGAGTCCTTAATCGCGCGCTCCCGCAAGTCATGGTTTGCTCGCGCGATCAACTGATTGGCCCAGTCAGCCGCGAGCTCTGGTGTCTTCCACACCACCGACAAGGTCACGATCCCCGTGCGCCGCTCTTCCTGTACCGAGACCACATGCTCGTTAAAATACTTAATGCCTTCGGCAAGGCTTGGCACATCGGATGGATCTGCCCACTGTTTCGTCTGCTCATTCCATTTTTTATAAAACAATACAGGAAGCAGCTTATTTTCTTCAATAAAGTGTGCGGCCACAGTACGTGACTGCAAATACGTTATGTACTCATCTTTATAGTTACCTGAGCCTGAGCCCGCAATACCGGCGATGGACGATAAACTGCCTAACTGACCAAGACTACCGGACTGCGTACTCGTCGACCGAGCATCCTCGGGCTTCACCGGCACCACCACCACCTCAGCCCGGTAACGTGCGGGAATAATAAAGGCTGCGATCACCGCAAGCGCTGTCACCGAAATAAAACTCACAAGCAGCAGACGCCAGCCACGTGCCATGGCAGGTAGCAATTGCTCGAGCGTAATTTGCGTAGGAGGGCTTTGCGTGGTCATAGAATAGGCGCCTTCACAGTCAGTAATCGAGCGGCAGCGCGACGCGCTGACCATCGCGCGCTGATAAATAGCTCGCGATTAATATTTCCAACGATTTAAGTCCCTCACGACCATCGGTTTCAGCAAGCGCCTCACCACGCAAGGTGGCAATCACATTATCGTAGTAAAGAGCGTGGCCAAAGCCATACACAGAAGTCGTTTCATAACTCGCGCTGCGTATGCTGTCATCGTCCGCATGACTGTCCGCAAATTCCCAATGCTCTATTTGATTGACGGCAACACCGCCAATACGCACCGTGCCGTTTTCACCCAAAATCGTGATGGAGCCTTCAAAGTTGCGCGGATAGGCCAACATCGTGACATTCACCGACCCCAAGGTACCAGAACGCCAGCGCACACCCACGGTGGCGGTATCTTCCACTTGGATGTCCCGCGCGAGCGTACCGACATACGCCTGCACACTCTCGACAGGGCCAATGAGCCAATCCACCAAATCCACGTAGTGGCTTGCCTGATTCATCAACGCGCCACCATCGAATTCCCAGGTACCACGCCATGGCGCACTGTCAAAGTACTCCTGGGGCCGCTGCCAGAACACATTGATCGTCACCATGTAAATCCGACCAAAGCGCTTGGCATCAATCGCGCGTTTTAATAGCTGTAATGTCGCATTGCGCCGGTTCTGCTTGACCACAAACAGCTTCACTGCCGCCGCATCACATGCTTTGACCATGGCAATGCCATCAGCCCAACGAGTGGCCATGGGTTTTTCTGTGATGACATGACGGCCTGCCGCTGCGATGCGTATGGTCTGGGCAGAATGCAGACCACTTGGCGTGCAAAGCGCAACCGCATCGCAATCGGCCCCTTCCAGCAAACTATTGAGATCGGCAAATCCTGCGGCCCCTGTTTTCGCGACCGCGCGCGCAAGCGCCGCGGGGTCAGTATCACAGACCGCAACCAATTCAGCGGAACTCGCATGCTCAGCAATGGCATCCATGTGACGCTCACCGATGCGTCCACAACCAACCAGCGCAAACCGCACACGACGGTAATCATGCGTACTCATGAATCAACCACCCCCATGATCAGAGCGTTCAACCAGTGCACTCGCCGAGGCGTGATAGCGCCGCGCACACGCCGGGCACTGTACATCCACGACCTGAGCGGGTAACTCGTGCGCCACGGTCGTGCCACACCAGCACACCCAGCCACGCAGGCGAGCAGGATTACCCATCACTAAGCCATAGTCCGGCACATCGCGGGTCACGACAGCACCCGCACCGATCATGGCATAGCGACCAAGGTGCGTACCGCACACAATTGTCGCGTTCGCGCCCACGGTACAGCCCTGACCAACCACCGTCGGTCGGTACTCGGCTTTGCGCTCAATAAACGCTCGCGGATTGATCACATTGGTAAAAACCATCGACGGACCCAGAAACACGTCGTCCTCAATGGTGACGCCACTATAGACCGACACATTGTTCTGAATCTTCACACCACGCCCGATCACACAGTTGGGCGAGATCACAACGTTTTGACCAATGTTGCAATCCTCACCGACAATACTGTTGGACATCACGTGGGAGTAATGCCAAATTCGCGTTCCTTTACCAATGCGACACGGCGCATCAATCACTGCGGTCGAATGCGCAAAAAAGTCCGTATCCGGCATCAGCATGCAGGTCCTACTTACAACGCGTGCAGCGCGGCCGCCGCAATCGCAATGTTGTACAGAATCGTGGTTACCGCCGTCCATGTCGGCAAAGACAAGGAACGCTCGGTATCCAGTGGCACGACCACCGTATCGCCCGGACGAATCACATCGGCATCGCTGCGTGACCAGCGACTACCGCGACCGCTGATGACACTACCGTTCGCACGCACAATGTAAATGCGACTCTTGTCAGCCTTGCGCGTCATACCGCCGCTCATACGAATGTAATCATCACGACGCAAGTTCGGATCCCACAAGTGAGAAGTGCCACTTTGCACCTCACCCAATACCGTCACTTCTTGCATTGCCGTTGGTACCACCAGGCGATCGCCATCTTTTAACACAACGTCTTCGTGCGAGCCTGCACGCGATGCCATCACTTCATTGATGTTAATCACCAAACGTCCAACAGGCTCCAGTGAGCGCAGCCCATCGAGTAGCGAGTTGCCTACCGTGAGCGCCTGCTGCGCGGACGCGGCACCACCTGCACCGGGTCCGGTTGGCTGAGTGGCTTGTAGCGCAAGTGCGCCTAAATCCCCTTGCATGCGATCGGCAAGATCGGCGATTTGCTTCGCTTCCCGTTGTCGCAAGGTTTCGCGCGTAAAGACGCTACCCTCGGCAAAAGCGTACTGTGTCAAACCACCGGCCCGATTCAGCAAGGAACTCAGTGTTTCACCGCGATGGATCGGATATTTACCCGGAAAGCGCACCTCGCCACCCAAGGTGACAAATTCCTGCTCGGACCACTCGGGTAGCGACTTGATCACCAAGTAATCAAACGGTTTGACAGACACGTTTGACGCACTGTGTCCGGTGAGAATACTGGCAAGGTCGACCTGCACCGTACCGAGCTGCTGAAACTCCCCATTACCAATCTCACTGCGTGTCAGTTCCGCGCTGCCCTTAAAGGCGCCTTCCGCAAGACCGCCACCAGCACGAATCATGTCGGCCACGGTCATGCCGGCTTCGTACGGATATTGCCCCGGCGCTTTAACGCGCCCCCCCACCGTAATCAGCTCACTCAATTCGCCATTGAGGCCCGCTTGCCGCCGCAGATCGTCCAAAATGGGCTTTAAGATCAGTTCGCGGCCACCTTCGAGGTTAAACACAATCAGTTGATCGCGTGGACTCAAAGGGATGTTGGCATCCGATGTCCGATCCGCCCACGCTTTTAACAAATCAGCCGACACGGCCGAGACTTTGCGATCCGACGACTCGCGTCGAACCAATACATAGTGCAGATCCGCGTTTTGCTTTAAATGCTCAACGCTCGGAATCACATCAGCCACGCGCAGACCGCTATGCCACGCAACCGAGATGGGCATCTGCACGTGTCCGGTCAGCGTAATTGAGTTTGCAACCACCGCAGGCACACGCCGCAGTCGCAACAGGTCGCCCGTCTGTAGTTTTGTGGCCTTCCCCACCGCGGTGGTCAGATCAATATCCACCATAACCCGCTCGTGTGCTTCATTCACACGCTCGATAGTCACGTAACGCGGATCGGCACTCGGCGTGTAGCCGCCAGACAGCGCCACCATGTCAGCGGCTGTCGTGTCGCCTTTGAGCTCATAAATTGCCGGGCGGCGAATTTCACCGGTCACACCAACCGTGGGTCCCACTGGCGGAATGAACACCACATCACCCGAATTTAAGCGCAGATCATCACGCGCATCGCCTTTCAGCAATAGCTCGTATAGGTCCAGTTTCGCGATCGTGCTGCCATTGCGCTTCACCTGAATGTTGCGCATCGAACCAATCTCTTTCACGCCACCTGACGCGAACAACACATTCGTGACCGTTGAGAGCCCACCGACCGTGAATGAGCCGGGTTGCTCAGAATCCCCTGCCACAAACACCGTGATCGAGCGCAACTCGCCCATGCTCACGATCACTTTATTACCCGCTAAATCGCGAGCAATGCGTTGCTCAACCGCTTCACGCGCCTGCTGGAACGTCAGTCCACCCACAGCCACAGGCCCAATATCAGGCACCATGATGCGTCCATCGCGACCGATCACCAACGCATATTCACCCGACTTACCGCCCACCAACTGCAGCTGCAAGGTATCACCGGGACCTAAGGTGTACTCCGGTGGCACAGGCACATCGCTAGCCTGTGTAAAGGTTCTTGGTGTGGTACTAAACATGTCATAACCGAAGGGTTTGAGCGCATCTTGACCTTGTGGGTCGAGCGGCAGCAGGGTCAATTTCACCTTCAGATCCTTCAATGACGGGTCGAGCAACAAGCGCGACGTCGCCTGATCTTCCGTCAAGCCAGACAATAAAATATCTTCAATGCCCGGTAGATGCAGCTGTCCATCACTGTCCAATTTGTAAGGATTCGCAGCGAGCAAGGCCTGACGCACACCATCAAGAGCATTGCGACGGTCCTCCGTGCGCAACATTTTTTTCTTCTTGCGCTCATCCATCGCCTCGCGCGCTAATCGCTCCTTCGCGGATTGTGGCAGTGTGGTTGCAGGTACCGGTGCTTGCGCCTGCGCCGCGGCTTGAACCTGTGCCTGCAGTTGTGCAGCAATCTGTTGCTCGGCGATCTTTTCAGGGCTGGCCGGCAACACGACATCTTCATCAATCGCCAAAACGGCGACTTCCAAAATCACGATATCATTGGGCTTTAATCGGGCAAGGCCGTCGTCGGGTTGGTTACTGTCGCTAGACTTCGACGTCGAGGTCGACGGAAAGTCCAGCTTGCGATCGGGCTTTAACTTGCGCCCGCCCGACCCTTTACCACCCAACAGCTGCTTCAAGATTGCCTGCTGTTGGTC
Source organism: uncultured Pseudomonadota bacterium (assembly GCA_903832085.1). Lineage (GTDB taxonomy): Bacteria > Pseudomonadota > Gammaproteobacteria > Steroidobacterales > Steroidobacteraceae > CAIKZZ01. Next base: position 13,204 of record CAIKZZ010000021.1, read on the forward strand.
GGGAGACATGTTCTTAAACATATCGAGCTGACTGGACGACATACCGCCCATCCCTCCCAGCGACGGCATGGATGTGGTGTCAGCAGCCGTCGCCCCTTGCAATAATGCAAGCCCCAGCACCAGTGCACGCAGCCACGAGCGAGGGTTGCATCCGGTCCGCGTGAGCGACATCAATGAGTTGAGCATGAGCAGTAATCTCTCGTGTAGGGGCAACAGTCGCCTCGGCAGCCAACCACCACAATGCACCATAATGGTGCAAACTGGTGGGCTTAACCGTCGAATCATACCCCGACTGTGGCATCGCTGGCTTCAATTCCACCGGCATCACGGCCGTTTCTCTAGCGTAAAGCCGCCGCACCGACGCGTCGCACGGGTACACTTTCGCCATCCATGGCTCGGCGGGACGCCTGCGTGACCAAAGAACTGTTTCAGCCCTTGTCGGGCAACACCATGCCGCGCTTTGGTGGCCCAGCCACCTTTATGCGCCTGCCGGCCTGCACTCTTGAAGATGATCTCGATGTCGCCTTTGTCGGGGTGCCCTTTGATATAGGGACTTCGAACCGCCCGGGCGCCCGCCTCGCACCGCGTCAGATTCGGGATGAATCGCGCATGCTCAGGCCCTACAACATGGCCACGCGCGCCGCACCTTTTGATGCGCTGCGCGTCGCTGACGTGGGTGATGTGCCGATAAATACATTTAACTTATTGAAAAGTATCGATATTATAGACTCTTACTTCGAGGCGTTATTGGCGCGCAACACCCTCCCACTCACCATGGGGGGTGATCACACGATCGTGCTACCCATTTTGCGCGCCCTGTGCCGCCGCCACGGACCCGTGGGCGTGGTGCATGTGGATGCCCATGCAGACGTCAATGACACCATGTTTGGCGAGAAAATTGCCCACGGCACCCCCTTTCGCCGGGCCGTTGAGGAGGGACTCATTAACCCGCACCGAGTCGCACAAATCGGTCTGCGCGGGACCGGTTACGCGGCGGATGATTTTGATTGGCCACGCAACCAAGGATTTCGGGTCGTCCCGGCCGAGGAGTGTTGGTATCAGTCCTTGACCCCTCTGATGCACACCATCCGCACCCAGTTTGGGCCAGGTCCTGTGTATATCAGCATCGACATCGATGGCATCGACCCGGCCTATGCGCCAGGCACCGGCACGGTGGAAATTGGTGGCCTCACCGTACCGCAGGTGCTCGAAATTATTCGGGGGTGTCACGGGATGCACATCGTGGGCGGTGATCTCGTCGAAGTCAGCCCACCCTATGACACCAGCGGCAACACCGCCTTACTCGCCGCGAGTTTACTGTTTGAAATGCTCTGTGTACTACCCGGCGTCCCACGCCGCTAGGCTCTCACAATGACGTCAACGCAATGTGATGTGTGCATCGTGGGTGGCGGCATGGCCGGTGCCTCGGTGGCATGGCACTTAAGCGCGCATCGCCACGTCGTGCTGCTTGAGCGCGAATCCCACGTGGGCTATCACAGCACCGGGCGCTCCGCAGCCTTGTATCACCCGCAATACGGCAGCCCCGTGATTCGTGCGCTGACCCATGCATCGAGTGGCTTTTTTCACGCGCCTCCCGACGGATTTGGACGCATTTTAAGTCCCCGCGGCGCACTCGTGATTGGCCGCATCGGCAGTGAGGCGCTCTATGCGCGCTATGCCGCCACCGCCAAGGCCAGCGGCCAAACCATCACCGCACTCACACCTGCACAAACGCAATCCATAGTCCCCGTGCTGCGCCAAGAGACTCTCGCGTGGGGGCTTTATGATCCCAACGCGATGGACATGGATGTGGAGGCGTTATTACAAGGCTACTTGCGCGGTGCACGCGGCAATGGCGCACAAGTCCATACCGGCCACGACATCACTGCAATCCGTCGCGACGGGGCTGATTGGCGTGTCACGGGGCCACAGATCGAGGTCTCAGCACCAATCATCGTCAATGCTGCCGGCGCTTGGGCCGATACGATTGCGCAACTCGCCGGCATCAAGCCCTTGCAACTGATCCCACACCGGCGCACCGCGTTCACCTTTGCACTACCGCACTTCAGTGACTGCCACACCTGGCCGATGGTGGCAGACGCCGCGGAGCAGTTTTATTTTAAACCCGATGCAGGCCAGTTACTGGGCTCCTTGTGCGAGGAAACTCCGCTCGCGCCGTGTGATGCCATGCCAGAGGATCTTGATGTAGCGCTCGCGGTGGATCGGATCGAACAAGCGGTCAGCTTTACCATCCCACGCGTCACGCACAGCTGGGCGGGCCTGCGCACCTTTGGCCCGGATCGCAATCCGGTGTCGGGCTTTGAGCCCACGGCACCTGGCTTTTATTGGCACGCGGGACTTGGCGGCTATGGCATACAAACCGCTGCGGGCATCAGTGCGTATGCTGCGGCGCACATACTAAAGATCGAGCCACCAGCCGCACTCGCCGCCGCATCATTGCACACGGCTTTATCCCCGGCACGTTTGCGCTAACACAAACGACTCCTGTTAGCCGTTCGGCAACAACTGATGCAAGATCGCGATGATGGCATCCACCTCGCCAAGCGTGTTGTAGTGGGCAAACCCGATGCGCACGACCCCTGTCTCGCGCACTCCTAAGACACCAGCAATTTCATAGGCATAAAACGAGCCGCTCCACACAAAGATGTTGTGTGCCGCAAAATGCTGAGCTACCTCCACCGCCGCAAGCCCGCCGACTTGCATACTGAACGTGGGCACACGTCCGGCAACCGCTAAAGGATCACTGATGCCAAAGAGTTTGATGGACGGCAATGCCGCGAGTGCCGTCAAAAACCGCACCGACAACGCGGTTTCGTGCGCGATTGCCGCTGTATACCCACATGCGAGCCTCTGACGCAGCGAGTCTTGCGCCAGCGCACCACCAAATCGCTCCCCTAACCACGCCATGTGTTCGATCGCACCCACCGTGCCCAGCTGCGCCTCAAACGAGGGCGTACCGGGCGAGTGCTTATAAGGCATCGTATTCGCGCAGGGCCTTACTTTCAGTGGCGTGAGACGATCCGCCAGTTCACGGCGTATGAATGCCAATCCCGCGTGGGGCCCAAAATATTTATACGGGGAGGTCCATAAGATATCGCAGCCAATCGCTTCGACATCCATCAGAAAGTGCGGGGAGGATTGCACAGCATCCACTACTGTCACGGCGCCCACCGCTTTTGCAGCAGCGACGATGCGTGCGACATCGTTAATGGTGCCTAAAAAATTACTGGCATGATTGCAGCTTACCAAGCGCGTCCGCGGTGTAATTAAAGAGCTCAGCGTGTCATAGCGGTACTGGTAGGTTTGACTGTCAAAGTCCAGCCAACGCACGGTCACGCCACGCTCTTCGGCCGCGATCAACCACGGCGCAACATTCGCATCGTGATCCATGCGCGAGACAAGGATTTCATCGCCCGCCTGCCACTCCCGCGCAAGCATGCGCGAAAAATGAAACGCCAAGGTCGTGGTATTTAAGCCATACACCACTTCGTGGGAGGACTTGGCTCCCAAGAAAGTCGCGCCCACCGCGTGCGCGTGCTGCAACTTCTCGTCGGTCAGCTGCGAGGTCCGAAACTGACCGCCGTCATTCGCACAGTGTTCGATGAGTGACTCGCGCATCCGCTCGAGCACCCGTCCTGCGACCTGCGTCCCGCCGGGCGCATCCGCATACAGACGCACGACACCATGATCACGCTGCGCAAGGGCCGGAAATGCACCCCGTACTTCCACCTCATCCCACACATTTTCGCGCGTTGCCATTTCAGCCTCCTCTCAGTACTGCCATAATCCATCACTTACCTGTGTAATGCCAGTACAGTGCCGTTGTACGCTCGGCGTTCATGACATCCCGGGAGCTGCTATGCCATCTGTGACCACACCGTCTCAACCACGCCGCTTATCAACCAGGCTAAACCTCCTTGCGCGTCACGTGGCGTGCATCGCGCTCGCACTGTGTCCCCTCGGTACCGCACATGCCGTGGAGCGCATCGTGCAGGCGGGGACACTCATTGATGGAGTGGGAGGAGCCGCCCGTCAAAAAGTCTCTATCATTATTAAAGATGAGCGCATTGTGGCGATCGAGCCGGGGTTTGTGACCCACTCAGGCGCTGACATCATTGACCTGAAAAATGCCACCGTCCTGCCAGGCTTTATTGATTGCCATGTGCATATCGCGGGCAAACTGCCGAGTCGGACCAATGCGACTGAGGAACGCTTCACACACTCGGATCTGGATCGGGCTTTTGATGCCACGGTGTTTATGCGCGAGATGTTGCAGCAAGGATTCACAAGCGCCCGCGATGTCGGCGGCGGTGATGACACCGTTGCGGTGCGCCGCGCCATTGATGCGGGCAAAATTGCCGGCCCCCGTCTGTGGGTATCACTCGAGCCCTTAGGTCCCACCGCGGGCCACGGCGATCCACTCAGCGGATTGGATAGCGCACTCTCGCATGCGGGCTGGGAGTATGGTCGAGTGGATTCGGCCACCGAGGCGCGGCTGCGGGTGCGTGAACACAAGCGTCGTGGCGCCGATCTCATTAAACTCATGCCCTCAGGTGGCATTGCCTCCACAGGCGATGATCCGCGTCAGCAACTGATGACAGAAGATGAAATGCGCGCGGCCATCGACACCGCGCACTCACTTGGCATGAAAGTCGCCGCTCACATTTACCCTGCCATAGCCATTGAAAACGCGGTCCTTGCCGGCGTGGATTCTGTCGAGCACGGATCGTTCGCCACCGCCGATACCTTTGCGCTCATGAGGGACCACGGCACATACCTCGTGCCCACATTGACAGTATTTGAAGTCTATTACGTGGCCGCCCGCGATCGCCCTGACTTGCTCGCACCAGGGACGGCCAAAAAAGAACTGGAAAATGACTTGTTACCGAAGAAGAACCTACCGCTCGCCATAAAGTCCGGCGTCAAAATCGCCTACGGCACCGATATTGGTGAAGGCGATCACACGCAGGAGTTTCAGCTGCTAATCAACAACGGCATGAGCCCCGCCGATGCAATTGAAAGCGCCACCCACAACGCCGCAGATCTATTGGGAGCCGCTGATCGCGTGGGATCCGTGCAAGTGGGTCGCTATGCTGATATCGTGGCGGTCGCTGGAGACCCCTTAAAAGATCCAGCCGTACTTAGCCATGTCACCTTTGTCATGAAAGGTGGCGCCGTCTACCGCCGCGATGGCAAACCCACGCTGAGCGCACAGTAAAGGAATCCCTCGACAGGCCTTAATCGGCCTGTCGTTCCCCGCATGACACTCGCAAGCCTGATTGATGGCCAACTGGCCTATGGACTAACGCCACTACTCGATCGCGCGAGCTTTACGCTGATCGCGGGTGAGCGCATTGGTCTTATTGGTCGCAATGGCACCGGCAAATCCTCTCTCATGGGCGTACTCACCGGTCGTGTGCCCTTAGAGGCTGGAGAGATGCATATACGCAGTGGACTGCGTATCGCTTTAGTCGAGCAAGAGCCCATCTTGCCACCCGCCGAGGGCTTGCTTGAAAGTCTGCGTCTGCGCGGTGGACTCGAGGATTTTACAGACGATCGCATGCGTTGGCGCGTTGAAGCGCGCCTGATTGAATACATGGAGCGCTTTAAGCTCGCCACCGATGTGGCTCCCGAACGCGCCTCGGGCGGTGAGAAAAAACGCGGTGCACTCGCGCTCGCACTCAGCTTGGATCCTGAGTTGTTACTGCTCGATGAGCCCACCAACCATTTGGATGTGGATGGCATTCAGCTACTCGAAGAACTGCTCGTTCGTGGCCCCACTGCGATTTTCGTCACCCACGATCGATTCTTTCTGAACCGTGTCGCGACCCGTATCGTTGAACTGGATCGCGGTTATCTGCGCTCATACCCCGGCAACTTCGCCGCCTACGAGACCCGTAAAAGCGAGCAACTGTCGGCTGAAGCCGTGGCGAATCGCAAGTTCGATAAGTTTTGGGCGCAAGAAGAAGCTTGGATACGCCGTGGCGTGGAAGCGCGGCGGACCCGCGACGAGGGTCGCGTCAAACGGCTGGAGTCACTGCGCGTCGAGCGTGCTGAGCGGCGTGAGCGCTTAGGCAACGTGAAGCTCGCGATCGACGCCAGAGAACGCTCCGGTAAGCTTGTTGCCGAACTTAAAAATGTGTCGAAACGCTTCGATACAAAGATCATCGCGAATGACATCTCACTGACCGTGATGCGTGGCGATCGCATCGGCATCTTAGGCCCCAATGGCGTGGGCAAATCGACCTTGATCCGCTTGTTGCTCGGGCAAATGACACCCGATAGCGGCTCGGTACGACTCGGAACGAACGTGCAAGTGGCGTATTTCGATCAGATGCGAGATCAGCTGGATCTGTCCCGTTCGGTGGGCGAGACCATCAGTCCGGGATCCGACTGGGTAGAAGTTAATGGTGAACGCAAACACGTCACCAGTTATCTTGCGGATTTTTTATTCTCACCACAACGCGCAGGCACTCCGGTTGCAGCCCTCTCAGGCGGCGAGCGCAATCGCCTGCTGCTCGCACGCTTGTTCGCGCGCCCCGCCAATGTCTTAGTGCTCGATGAGCCGACCAATGATTTGGATATCGAATCCCTCGATTTACTCGAGACCGCTATCCAAACCTTCCCCGGCACCTTACTGCTCGTGAGTCACGATCGCGCGTTTGTCGACAATGTCGTCACTCAAACACTCGCCCCACTCGGGGATGGTCGCTGGAAAGAATATGTCGGCGGCTACACCGATTGGCTGGCACAACGACCGCAGTCCACCACCGCTGCCGATGGGTCTGCCCAAAAACAGGCACTCATTGCACAAGCACCGAAGCCCTCGCAAAAAGTGCGGCTGTCCTACAAAGAACAGCGCGAACTCGACATATTACCCGCGGACATCGAAACACTGGAGGCAGAACAGAAAGCCATCAGTGAGCGCTTAAGTCAGCGACACCAGCAGACAGTGGATCCGCAGACCATCGCGGTCGATGGCAAACGGTTGACCGAACTGGAGTCCATCATCCAGCAGAAACTGGAACGCTGGAGCGTGCTTGAGGCCAAAGTCGCCAAGTAAGTGCGGCGTACCGAGCGCGTACCGCGCTTGCCTGGGCGCTTATTAAACCGGCGCTTGTTAACATCCGTCTTAGTTAAAACCAACCATAGTTAAAACTAATGCTGATGCGCGTGCTGTGTGTTTGATTCATCGGCACTTCGTGGCGTAGCCAGCTCTCAAACAGAATCAACGCGCCGGTTTTAGCTGGCAATTCAATCCACGGCCCCTGTGTGCGGCGTGCACGCGCGGTGCGTGGTGGCGATGCCATCAACTGCGAGAGTCGCGGATCCTCGACTTTTAAGCCCGGCGCACCACTAGGCGTTGCGACATAGTACGTGCCACTAATGGTCGACAACGGGTGCAAATGCAAACCATGCACCACGCCGGGCGGCATGATGTTCACCCAGCAATCGGTCATCACCAACTTGCGATCCCGCAAATCAAAGGCAAGTGTGCGGGTAAAGCGTTTGACGTGGCCATTTAAGAGCGCTTCCAAACGTGCGAAGGTGGGCGAGATCGTGTGCATCCGTGCGGCTGTCCCATAGGATGTATAGCCACCCGGATAGTTGCGCTTTGACCAGCGCTGACCTGCCACATCATCCACCGCTAACTGCCGACACTCCTGCTGCAGGCGCGTATTCAGTACCGCATCACGCCGTGCTTGTAACGAGGCTGTGTACACCAGCGTTGGAAATAAACTGCGAACTGTCATGTGCTTGGATTTTTTCGTATCAGCGAGCGATCAACGCGACACTGGCACGTGCTGCAAAAATCCGGCAGCGTCGTCTGCATACACAAAAAAATAGGGATTGAGCAAAGACTCTTTCGTGTTGTACCGAAGCGGCTGCCCATCCAGGGTCACAACGTGGCCGCCGGCTGCCGTGACCACCGCCTGGGCTGCCGCCGTGTCCCATTCAGAGGTCAGGCCTAGGCGTGGGTACACGTCGGCCCCACCCTCCGCCACGATGCAGAACTTCAATGCGCTCCCCACGGGCACCAAGGTGTGCGCCCCAAGCGCTGCTAAATACGCATCCAGCGTATCGCCACGATGCGAGCGGCTGCCCACCACGCGTACCGGCTTTGAGGCAGTCGTCTGCACATGAATAGCCACTGGCGCATCCGCACCACTGCGTCGATCAGCGCCCACGCCAGGAATGCCGGTGTACACAGCCCCCAGCGCCGGCACACCGACCACACCTAAAACAGCGGTGTGCTCATGTATGAGCGCAATGTTGACGGTGAATTCACCGTTACGCGCTAAAAACTCGCGCGTGCCATCAAGCGGATCTACCAACCAATGTGTTTTCCAGCCACTGCGTACCGCAAAGGGGATATCAGCCGATTCCTCGGACAGTACTGGGATACCCGGCGTGAGCTCAGCGAGTGAGTTAACAATCAACTCGTGCGCCGCGAGATCCGCACTCGTCAGTGGCGAATCGTCGTCCTTGTAGGTGACCCCTGGGTCCATAGAGCGATAAATTTCAAGGATCGCATCCCCCGCACGACGCGCAATCATCGTCACAGGCTCACGTAATTTTTTTATGTCCGCCCGTAACGTCATGACTTGAGCGACTCCGGCGCCAACATCCCCGCAGCGGTCAAGCACGCAACGATCTCCAGTGCGGCCTCGGCAGGCGTCAATCGCGTCGTGTCAATATGGATCTCCGGCTGCTCAGGCGCCTCATAGGGTGAGTCGATGCCTGTGAAATTTTGCAATTGGCCCGCGCGCGCTTTTTTGTATAAGCCCTTCACGTCGCGCTGCTCGGCCACGGCAAGCGGCGTATCCACGTACACCTCAAAGAATTCACCCGCCCCCACCAGTGTCCGCGCCATCTGCCGCTCCGAGCGAAACGGCGAGATAAACGAGACCAAGGTGATGAGTCCCGCATCGGCTATCAAGCGCGCCACTTCCGCCACCCGCCGAATGTTCTCCACCCGATCCTGGGCCGAAAAGCCTAAGTCTTTATTGAGCCCATGGCGCACGTTGTCGCCATCCAGCACATAGCTGTGTTTGCCGAGTGCTAATAAGTGCTTATCCACCAAATTCGCGATAGTCGATTTACCAGAGCCAGATAAGCCTGTGAGCCACAGCACGCACCCTGTCTGTCCCTTCTGAGCGCCGCGCACGGCGCGGTTCACATCCAGCGCCTGCCAGTGAATGTTTTGCGACCGCCGCAGGGCAAAATGAATCAGTGCAGCCCCCACAGTCTGGTTCGTCAGGCGATCAATCAGGATGCAGCCACCCAGCGCCCGATTGCTGGCGTAGGAGTCAAACGGAACCGGTCTGTCAAAGACTAACTCACAGGTGCCTATTTCATTGAGCTCTAACTTTTCAGCAGACAGCTGCTCTAAAGTGTTTACATTGATCTTGTGCTTGATCGGTGCGATGGTCGCCGCAGCCAGTTGCGTGCCAATTTTCACAAGATACTGTCGCCCCTGTAACAACGGCTCCTCGTGCATCCAAATGACGCTCGCCTCAAACTGCGCCGCACATTCAACCGGCGCACTCGCCGCCGCAATCACATCGCCTCGACTCACATCGACTTCATCGCTTAAGGTCACCATGACCGAACGCCCCTCGCGCGCGGACTCAACGTCGCCCTCGGGCGTCACGATACGCGCGATGTGGGTTTCAAATCCGCTGGGCGCCATGCGCACCCGCGCACCACGCGCAAGCAAGCCACTCGCAATACGTCCTGCAAAGCCACGAAAATCTGCATCGGGCCGACTGACATACTGCACCGGCAACCGTAAGGGCTGTGCTGTCACCGTCCCCGTCACATCCACGGTTTCCAAAAACGTCAGTACGGTAGGTCCACGGTACCAGTCCATCCGCTGACTCGGCTGCACCACGTTGTCCCCATCCACTGCACACACCGGGATCACCGTGACATCTGTCACACCGACTTTGGCAGCAAACGCGCGGTACTCCGCGGCGATCGTGCTAAAGACCGTCTGATCAAAAGCCACCAAATCCATTTTGTTGACTGCCAAGATGACATGCCGAACGCCGAGCAACCCAACGAGATAACTATGCCGGCGCGTTTGCGTCAGTAACCCTTTGCGCGCATCCACAAGCAAAATAGCCAAATCCGCGGTCGAGGCGCCCGTCACCATGTTGCGCGTATATTGTTCGTGCCCGGGTGTGTCAGCCACAATAAACTTGCGCCGATCGGTACGGAAAAATCGGTATGCCACGTCAATGGTGATGCCCTGCTCGCGCTCGGCGGCGAGCCCATCCACCAATAACGCAAAATCAAGCTCTCCATCGCGTGTACCAACCGCTTTTGAGTCTTTGGCGAGCGTTGCCAACTGATCGCTGAACACCTGCTGCGACTCGTACAGCAACCGGCCGATGAGCGTTGATTTGCCATCATCCACCGAACCACACGTCATAAAGCGCAGCAGATCGCGCTTGGCATAGGAGTCCAAGAACGTTTCAATGTCGGTTTCAATGGTGTGTAAATCAGATGCCATGGAAGCGCCTAGAAATAGCCTTCTTGTTTCTTTTTTTCCATCGACGCACTCGCATCATGATCAATGAGACGCCCTTGCCGCTCGGAGGTCGAGGCGAGCAACATTTCCTGAATGATTGCCGGCAGCGTACTCGCCGTACTTTCCACCGCCCCCGTTAGCGGATAACAGCCGAGCGTGCGAAAGCGCACCGAGCGCTCGATCGGCCGCTCCCCCTCCCGCAGTGGCAACCTATCATCATCGACCATGATCAGTTGTCCGTTTCGCTCAACGACAGGCCGTGGCGCCGAAAGATACAGCGGCACGATCGGAATCTGCTCGCGATAAATGTATTGCCAGACATCAAGCTCCGTCCAATTCGATAACGGAAACACACGCAGGCTCTCACCGCGATGAACCCGGGTGTTATACAGCGACCACAGTTCAGGGCGCTGCTGCTTCGGATCCCACCGATGACTTGCGGAGCGAAACGACACAATGCGCTCCTTCGCGCGACTTTTTTCCTCGTCGCGCCGTGCACCACCGAAGGCCGCATCAAAACCATGCAAATCGAGCGCCTGACGCAAGCCTTGTGTCTTCATGATGTCCGTGTGCACGCCCGAGCCATGAGTAATCGGGTTAATCCCCTGCCGTAGCCCCTCTTGGTTGATGTGCACGATCAAATCCATACCGCTGCGCTTAACCACCTCGTCCCGAAAGGCATACATGGCCTGAAACTTCCAAGTGGTATCGACATGCAACAACGGAAAGGGCGGCAAGCCTGGATAAAACGCTTTCTTCGCGAGGTGCAACAGCACTGCACTGTCTTTGCCTATGGAATAGAGCATCACGGGCTTCGCACACTCGCTGGTGATCTCACGCAGGATGTGGATGCTCTCGGCCTCCAGACGATCGAGCTGCGTCAGGGGCGCCGGTGTGGATGAAGAAGCCGCAGACATACTCAAGTCCTCTCACAGGCGCTACCGCGGGCCTTTAAGGCTACATGGACGTAGTGTGGCATGCATAGTAAACGATGCATACATTCATTTGAGACCTGAAGACTGGCTCTACCAGTGCCATAATGCCGTGATGCAGGTCATTGATGCCACCACGGTTCGTCAGCGGCTCAGCGCCGCCGCGCTGGTGGCAGCACTCGAACGAGTCTTTCGCGACGGTTGCAGTACGCCACTACGTCACCACCACACCCTGCCCGTCTCGGGCGAACCGGATGCAAGCCTACTGCTGATGCCTGCCTGGCAGGTGGGTGGCCATTTAGGTATCAAATTAGCGGCCGTGTTCCCCGGCAATACCGCGCGCGGTCTGCCGACCGTGTCGGCCACGTACGTGCTCATGGATGCACGCACCGGCGCTGTGCACGCATTCATCGACGGCAATGAACTCACCGCACAGCGCACGGCTGCGGTCTCCGCGCTCGCCGCACGTTATTTGGCGCGCGCCGATGCCACGCAGTTACTGATCGTCGGCACTGGCCGTATCGCCACCCAACTCGCCCTCACCCACGCGGCCGTCCGCCCGACCCTCGAACGCATCTGTATTTGGGGGCGCACCCCTGCGCATGCTGAGCACCTAGCGCATACCCTGCGAGCGCACGGCCTGCCAGCGCAGCGGGCCCCCGATCTTGCCGCGGCAGTCGCTAATGCCGATATCGTCTCTTGTGCCACACTGAGTACAGACCCCTTGCTGCACGGCACGTGGGTACGTCCCGGCACGCACGTTGATCTCGTGGGCGGTTACACCCCCGCCATGCGCGAGGCGGACGATGCACTCATTCGCCGTAGCACCGTGTTTGTCGATACGCTTGCAGGTGCCCTGCACGAAGCCGGCGATATCGTCGAGCCGCTACGCACTGGCGTGTTAAAGGCAACTGCAATTCATGATTTGCATGCGCTGTGTCAGGGTCGGCACCCTGGACGATCAACTCAAAGTGAAATTACCGTGTTTAAGTCCGTGGGCGCTGCACTGGAAGATCTCGCAGCGGCTATGCTAGTCGCGGGCACTGATGCCACAGCACGTCAACCCGCCACCTCAATGCAACGCACGCTTGCGTAGTCGCTGCTTACGCCGATCTTCCGTAAAGAGCGTCGCCAACTGCTCAGTCATTGCCCCGCCGAGCTGCTCGGCCGTATCAATCGCCACCGCACGCTGATAAAAGTCCGTGACGTCGTGCCCTATACCAATCGCGATGAGCTCAACCGGGGACATTTGCTCAATCCATGTCACCACGTTGCGCAAATGCTGCTCAAGAAAACTTCCAGGATTCGCCGACAGCGTCGCCTCATCGAGCGGCACACCGTCGGAAATCACCATCAAAATACGGCGGCGTTCGTGCCGCGCCATTAAGCGCTCGTGCGCCCACATCAATGCCTCGCCATCAATGTTCTCTTTCAGTAAATCCTCACGCAGCATGAGCCCAAGATTTAGTCTCGCCCGTCGCCACGGCGCATCTGCTGATTTGTAAATAAAGTAGCGCACATCACTTAAGCGCCCGGGCTGCGAAGGACTCCCCGCAGCGAGCCACGCCGCACGCGACTGTCCCCCATTCCATTCTTGCGTCGTAAAGCCAAGGATCTCCACCTTCACACCACAACGCTCCAGCGTGCGTGCGAGCACATCCGCACACAAGGCCGCCACCATAATGGGCTTGCCGCGCATGGAGCCTGAGTTATCAATCAGTATCGTGACGACCGTGTCTTTGAAATCGGTCTCGTCTTCCTCTTTAAAGGACAAAGCCGCCAATGGATCCACGATCACTCGTGTGAGTCGAGCCGCATCCAAGACCCCTTCCTCCAAATCAAAGCTCCAACGCCTTTTTTGTTTGGCGAGTAGCAATCGCTCCAACCGGTTCGCGAGTCGCGCCACGGTGTTTTGCAAGCCTTGCGACTGCTCATCGAGTACCGCACGCAGGCGAGTGAGTTCCGCGCTATCACACACCGCTTCCGCCGAAACCACCTCATCGAAGGCACGAGTGTATAAACGGTAATAGCGATTGGGGTTTGTTAAGTCTTCCACAAACGGCAACCGTGTGAGTCGCTCGCCTTTGGAGTCCGCTTCCTCTTTGCGCTCCTCCTCGGGGGTCTGTTGCGGCAACTCCGTTAACACATCCTCATCGTTAACCAGTGGTCCGTCTTGCTCCATTTCGCCTTGGCCGGACTTAATGCGTAAATCCCCCGGCAGTGGCTCGGCATCGCTCGCCGACAGCACGGCAGGCTGATCAGCGGACGTTGGCGGCGCAAGACTCAGCTCCCCCGCAGCACCGAGCTCAAACCCCAAATCCAGATCCCGCACGAGTGCGTGACTTAACCGCGCGAAGGCCGCCTGATCTGCGGCAGCAGTTGCAAGGCGCTTTAGCGTCGCACCTGCGCGCGTCTTAAGTTCAGAACCCCAGCGGGCCATCAACGCATCGGCTGCGGCTGGTGGTGGTGTACCGGTGAGTTCCTCACGAACCAAGAGCGCCAGCGCTTCGAGCATGGTCGCGAGCGGATTGCCCTCGGCAAAGCGTGGCCCCTTACGCAGCAGTGCCGCGTTCAGTTCCGCATCCAAATTGGCAGCCACTCCGGCAAGCACGCGTGCCCCTAAAGCCTGGCAGCGCACGTCTTCCACCAGTTCATATAACTCGCGCGCTCGATGGCCACTCGGCCGAAAGCGCGCATGCTCAACCGCATCGTGATACGCGAGGCGTAGTGCCAACCGATCCGCCTGACCCCGTAAACGCCGCGCATCCTCAGCGGTAAACGGCTCCGCCAGCGATGGTAAAATGATTTTGTTTTTTTCTAAGCGTGGTCCGCGCGAACCAAACTCAATGACGAGTTCTGGAACGCCCGCTAACGCCCGCGTTGATTGTGCGAGTGCTTTTTTAAAGCGCATCCCCGCGGACAGCACATCTGACATGCGCCGCGGCCTCAGACTACGCGTAGACGCGTTGCTGCCTCTGGCAAATCCTGACCAAATGCGCGTTGAAAAAATTCAGCCACCGTTGCGCGCTCCAGTTCATCGCATTTATTTAAAAACGTGACTCGAAAACTTAAGCCCACATCCGCAAAGATTTCGGCATTCTGTGCCCAAGTAATCACCGTGCGCGGACTCATGACAGTGGAAATATCCCCGTTCATAAACGCATTACGCGTCATGTCGGCCACCCGCACCATGGCCATGATAGTCCGCTTGCCCTCAACAGTGTCATAGGATGGGACTTTCGCCACCACAATGGCGGCTTCCGCATCGTGCTCCAAATAATTCAAGGTCGTGACGATCGACCAGCGGTCCATCTGACCTTGATTGATTTGCTGAGTGCCGTGATAAAGCCCCGTTGCATCCCCAAGACCAATCGTGTTGGTGGTGGAGAACAAGCGAAAATACGCATTCGGACTAATGACACGGTTTTGATCCAGCAACGTGAGCTTGCCGCTGGCCTCCAACACCCGCTGAATGACGAACATCACGTCGGGCCGCCCCGCATCGTATTCATCAAACAGTAAAGCGATTGAGCGCTGCACCGCCCACGGCAGAAGTCCTTCCTTGAACTCTGTGATCTGCAGCCCGTCTTTTAAAACGATGGCATCTTTACCCACCAAATCAATACGGCTCACGTGACCATCAAGGTTGATACGAATGAGTGGCCAATTCAGGTGCGCCGCTACCTGTTCGATGTGGGTGGATTTACCTGTGCCATGGTAACCCTGCACCATCACCCGTCGGTTGAACGCAAAGCCTGCCAAAATCGCGAGTGTGGTATCCGGATCAAAGCGATACGCGCTATCCACCTCGGGCACGTATTCGGTGCGTGCGGTAAATGCCGGGATCTGCATATCGCTCGCAATCCCAAACTCTCGCGCGCTCACGTATCGATCCGGAACGAATGTCAATAAATCGTCAGATGTACTCATGTTTGCTTACAACTTATCAGTGTACGGTGCCAGCTCTTGGCAACAATGCAGGCCAGCGCTGCAGTATAAAGCCCCCGCCGCCAGTCGCGATGGCTTTTAACGCAAACGACGGTGACTTTATTGCTTGTGCCTTTATTGGCTATCGCGGTGTAACAGCAGCCGCGCGGGTGACAGCACTGCGGCAGAAAGACCCAGTTCCTGTGCGCGCGTGGGCAACTCAGCCCCGTCCACGAGCACAGCGGTGAGTGCACCTAAGGCCGGCGACGTCATAATGCCAGCACCCCCTTGGCCCGCGATCCAAAAAAAGTGCGGCTCATCGAGTGCAAAACCGGCAACCGGATGCTCATCAGCCACAAAGGTGCGCAGCCCCGCCCAGCGACCGATAATTTTTTTAATCTCAAGCGTTGTATAGCGCTCAAAAAAATCCGCCGCTGTGGCGATATCGATTTCCTCTGGCTGCGCATCGCAGGGTGGCGACGGCGTCGCATCGCCCGAACACACCATGAGCGCTGCCGCATCGCCTTTGAAGTAAAATCCGGAGGCGATGTCATCCACCGGCGGCACCAAACGCACATCGATGCCCGGATCGAAGCGCAGAGCGGTACGACGCCGCGGCTGCACCCCCAAGGGCGCAACGCCACAACGCTCAGCAATCACATCCGCCCACGCACCACTCGCGTTCACAATCAGGCGCGCCTCGATCGATTGCTCCCCTACTCGAACGCGCCAGTGGTCTCCCACCCGCTCGGCACCCAAGAGCTCCTGCCCACTCAACGTGGTCCCACCACGCTGACGAAAGCCGCGCAAATACCCCTGATGCAATAGATCCACATCGATATCGCCGTTATCCGGATCATAATAGCAGCGCGCGAGCACCTCGCGCCGCAAAAAAGGCACCCGCGCCAGCGCCTCATCCACGCTCATTTCGCGCACCTGCGGCGATAACCGTGTCACCTCGCGATAAAACGCCTCACCACTCTCTTCTTGTCCGGGGATGCTGAACATGATGTTGCCGCGCCGACGCATGAGTGCGTGCGCCGCAAATCCATCCGGGGGGCTCACAAAAAACGGTTCGCCAAAGCGCACCACGCTGTGCATCAGTCCATCAAAATGAGCCGCCGTCCATTCCGCGGCCGACCGCCCCGTACTGTGATAGCCGTAGCCAGTTTCGCGTTCGATCAACACCACACGGTGTCGCTGTGCCAAAAAATAAGCCGCCGAGGCGCCCGCGATGCCGCCTCCCACGACCAACACGTCTGTCTGTGTGCCCACGGCTGAGTGCGCCTTCGGTGCTCGGCAAGCTATCGGTCAGCGCGGCAAGGGCGGCGGATTTTTTAAGGCCTCAGCAACCACCCGCATCACATGCGCGCGCGCCTCGCCCTGCAACAGCCCACGTGGCGCACGCGTCTGCTCAGAACCGCGACCAACCAAAGCCGAGGCAAGCTTAATGCATTGCACGAGCGTTGGGATCGTGTCCAAGTGCAGCAACGGCATAAACCAGCGATAAATCACCAGCGCCTCAGCGTAGCGCCCCGCGCGCGCTAAGCGATACATGGCCACGGCTTCACGCGGAAATGCACTCGTCAGCCCCGACACCCAACCCACTGCACCTAACATGATCGATTCCAAGACGAGATCATCAACCCCTGCAAAAATGATGTAGCGATCACCCAGCGCATTCACAATGTCAGTGATCCGCCGCACGTTCTCGGACGCTTCTTTCACTGAAATAATATTAGGAATCGCGGCAAGCTCTTGTAGCATGTCGACCGTGATATCGACCGGATACGCCACGGGGTTGTTGTAAACCATCACCGGTAGCGCCGTGGCGCTCGCAATTGTGCGGATGTGATGCAAAGTCTCGTGACGCTGTGCCTTGTAACTCAAGGCCGGCAAAACCATCAGGCCGTCCACGCCGATGCGCTCAGCGCCTTGGGCATAGCGGCAGGCTTCGGCTGTGCTCGTTTCGGCAACGCCTGCCAGCAATGGCGCGCGCGGACCAATCGCTTCGCGCAAGGCCGCGAGGACCTGTTGTTTTTCATGTGGTGTGAGCGTGGAGTTCTCGCCGCACGTACCGAGTGCGATGATTCCATCCACGCCATCATCCAGCTGCTGCAACACGAGTCGCTGTGTCGCTTCCAGATCCAGCGACTCATCCGCCTTGAACTGCGTCGTGACTGCAGGATAGACACCGGACCAACTCATAGTCATCCCCTTACAACGGTCTTAAAAAAAATAACATCCGCTCTTTGCCATGCGATTAACCACTCACAATGGTATGCGTCAGTGTCCCGAGCCCATCGATGCCGGCACTCACCACATCCCCCACAAGCAGAGGACCAACACCGGCGGGCGTTCCAGTAAAAATCACATCCCCAGGCAAGAGCGCAAAGTAGCTCGATAACAACGAGACGATGCCCGCGACATCCCAGATCATATCGGCAATGGCCGCTCGCTGTCGCGTCTGGCCATTCACCGTCAACCACAGCGACGCACGCTCCACCGGCCCTGCCGCCGCCACAGGATACAGCGTGCCCACCCCCGCTGAATGGTCAAAGCCCTTGCTGATGTCCCAGGGCCGCCCGTTGGTGCGCGCCGCTGTCTGCAAATCCCGACGCGTGTAATCATTCCCGACGGCATAACCATACACATGCGTTAACGCATCCGCGACCGCAATGTCCTGGCCCGGCCTGCCAATTGCCGCCACCAACTCAACCTCGTGATGAAAATTAGTGGTACGTGAGGGATACGGTACGAGGGCGCCATCCGCCACGAGCGCACTTGCCGGCTTCATGAAAAAAAACGGCGGCTCCCGTTGCGGATCCCCGCCCATCTCCCGCGCATGTGCCGCATAGTTTTGGCCCACACAAAAAATGCGCTGCACTGCATAGCGCGCGGCAGTGCCATGCACGACCACCGACGGTAACGTCACTGGAAACACGTACTCGCCCACGAAACCTCCTTCGCCATCAACCTGCAGCCATAAGCCCGCCACTCAATGATTGAGGGACTTCATCCCTTCCGCTGCATACCGCTCGCCACTCGCCGCGCCCAATGGAAACGCTGCCGATAGTGCGGCCCGCGTCGATTCACTTAATTGCAGCGTCGTCGCCGCCACATTCTCTTCCAATCGCGCTACCCGCCGCGTACCCGGAATCGGAACGACCTCCGATCCATTGCCGAGCAACCACGCCAAGGCCAATTGCGCTGGCGTGCAGCCTTGCGCCTTGGCAAGTGCTGCTAAGTGCGCGACCAAGCGGCTGTTGTGGGCAGCAGCATCGGCACTAAAGCGCGGATGCAGGCGCCGAAAATCCCCTTCCGCCAAACTTGCCGCCGATGTAATAGCACCTGTCAAAAAACCACGGCCCAACGGGGAGTACGCCACAAACCGCGTCCCTAATTCCTTGCAAGTCGCAAGAAGTTCAGTCTCCGGCTCACGGCTCCACAACGAATATTCGGTTTGCAACGCAGCGATCGGATGCACGAGTGCCGCGCGACGCAACGTCGTCGCCGACACTTCCGACAGTCCAATGGCACGCACCTTACCCGTGCGCACCAACTCCGCCATTGCCCCTACCGTGTCTTCAATGGGCGTGGCCGGATTAATGCGATGCGCATAATACAAATCGATCACGTCCACGCCCAAGCGCTTCAGTGACGCCTCACATGCCGCGCGCACATACCCAGGACTCGTATCAATGCGCCGTGCGGCAGGATCGTCGCTGCGCACAATCCCAAATTTAGTGGCTAACACCACCGATTGGCGGCGTGTGGCTAAGAAGCGACCGAGCAACTCCTCGTTTTTAAACGGCCCATACATATCCGCCGTATCCAAAAAATTAATGCCTAGCTCCAGCGCCCGCGACAAGGTCGCCAGATTCGTCGCTTCATCGCTAGGCCCGTAAAACTCACTCATCCCCATGCAGCCAAGTCCAATGGCCGAGACCTGCAAACCGCTGGTTCCTAGTGTCATTTGCTTCATGTGTACTACTCTTGAGCCGTTATCGATTGAAATCACCACACGCGCCGTTTAAGTCGACTGCCGAGGAGCCTTAGCGCTACTCCCGCGGGCGCGTTCCACCGGATACTTCGCTGCATTGATCACGATCTTGTCTTGCGCAGCCATGCGCAAGTCCACCTTCAGCTGATCAGCCAAGCGCACCAGATATAACAACACATCGGCGAGTTCCTCACGCACGAACGCCTGTGTATCAGGCGGTAGCGCAGCGGACGCCTCCGGCGTCAGCCACTGAAAGTGCTCGGTAAGTTCCGCCACTTCCACACTCAACGCCATCACCAAATTTTTGGGTGTGTGAAACTGCTCCCACGCACGCTCCGCCGCAAAGACCCGCAATTGATCACGTAGTGCCAGAAGCGAGTCTGGTGTCGCTGTACTCATCGATCCAATCCTTCTAGTGCGTCGTCAGGCCACATCCCATCAACGCGCTGGCTTACACCGGCGTCCGGCGCACCAGCCACGCATCCAATCGCCCGGCAAAGGCTTTGCGATCCGCCTGTGACAAAGGCGGCGGGCCACCACCCACCACACCACTAGCGCGCATTGTGTCCATA
Organism: uncultured Pseudomonadota bacterium; assembly: GCA_903832085.1. Classification (GTDB taxonomy): domain Bacteria; phylum Pseudomonadota; class Gammaproteobacteria; order Steroidobacterales; family Steroidobacteraceae; genus CAIKZZ01. Next base: position 33,196 of record CAIKZZ010000021.1, read on the forward strand.
AAATCACGCATCGTTAAAATGCCGCGAATGGTGTTGGCCGTGTAGAGCTCGCCGCGCGGATTAAGTGCCACGGCCCCTTTCTCCAGCACCTCCGCCGCCAAGGGAATGTCGGCTGTAATCACCAGATCTCCCGCGGCCACCCGTTTGACGATCTCGTTATCCGCCACATCAAAGCCTTGCGCGACTTGCACACAGCTTAGGCCCGAAACGCGTGGGATCGACAGCGGCTGGTTCGCGACCAAGGTCACAGCGACCCCCGTACGCTCACACGCCCGATACAACATCTCTTTAATGACGTTCGGGCACGCATCGGCATCCACCCAGATTGCCACCGCCCTCATGGCGGGACATCCGCAAGCAAGGCTTCGAGTCGGCTGATGCGCGCATGCGCGCTCGCCAGTGCCCGCGCCAGATCCGTCACCCGTTGTTGCGCGATCTCAAGGTCACGGGCGGCTGACTCCAAACCAGCCAGTCGCGTGCGCAATGCATCCGTTTCCCGTGCCCAGCGCTCTTGGTGCACGCGCTCGCGCGCTTCGGCCCGCTCTGCGCGCAACGTCGCCTGCACATCAGGGCCATCCGATCCTACCTCCGCCCGTAGACCCGGACGCAGCAGCGCGGCACGCTCACGCCGAAACGCCTGCAGCACGCGATAAATGCGCGCCACGCCGCCTCGCACCCCGTGGCGCTTGGAGAGCTCGTCGCGCACCGCCACCCCCGTGACGCGCGCGCCAGTCGCGGCCAGGTCGCGAATCACGGCGTGAATGGCAGGTTCGGTCACTCGGACAGGGCGCATACGGACAGTGTACCTTTGTTACGGAAAGTTTTCCGTAACTAACGTCGCTCGCAACATACACCCGCCTTACGGGCAGCGTATTTAAAGAAGAAGGCTCATCTATTCAATGAGTTATTCGCATTAATGTTTCACGACATGTTTCACGTCCACCCAGCGCTCGGCGACTGTGCGGCACTGGGTGTGGTCGCCGCGTGAGTTTCCGTGTACCAAAATGTCAATTTCTTTTTATTAATCAATATGTTACTGATGTTTCGTCACGAAACATTGGGTGTACGCCTACCCGAGGTCCTTGAGAATCTGTTCCATCGCTTGCACCACCGCCTCGCGATCCTGTGGGCCTAGCCCTTTGGGAAAGGCAACGGTCACCTTGCCGCGCGCATTGCGGACCAAGATCGCGCGGCCCACCTTGCCCACGTTGTACTCGCGGCGGATCGGCGGCAACTTGCGGGATTGATCCAAGCTCGACAGCAACGCTTTGAGGATGGACCGTGGATCTCGAGCGCCCTCCTCCTCGCGCCGCGCGAGATTCTTGGCCGCCTGCAGCACCACATCTTTGGCACCAGGCCGCTCCATCAAGGACGCCAGCTTATAGGCCTGATCCACCGGGATGGCCGATCGATCCAACATGAGCCCCGCGATCGCACCGTGGTTGAGTAGCTGGGTGGCTTTGAGCATCTTTGCCACCTGCCCTTTCGAGACATTGAGCGCAGTGGCCAATGCATCCTGAGTGGCAAAAACCCGCGCATCCAGCTGTGTTTGAAACGACAGCGCCCGCTCCATCGGGGTGATGTCCTGCCGGTCGGCGTTCTCCAAATGCATCAGCACCGCCGCCTGACTGTCGTCAATATCAACCACCCGCACCTTCAATTTGGTGTTGGTGGCCTCACACGCATAGCGCCGGCGCATGCCATAAATCAGCTCATAATCAAACTCCGGATCGCCCACGAGGCGCCGTGCCAACGCCGGCTCCTGCTGGCCATCTTTGGGGATCGATCGAATCAAATCCTCGCACCTCTCCGGCGTATACCAAGCCGCCGTGCGGTTATGGTATTTCCAGCCACGGCAGCGCTTAGGCTCCACGCTTAAAACCGTTTCCCGCGTCAGTCCCGGGCTCGTGCGCCCCTGCAAAGCCAGTTCCGCCGTCGGTAAAACCGCCCGATTTCCGGGTCGCTCGATGACCGTTTCACTGCGCTCGCGCACGGAATTGGCGATATCTCCCAATCGCGCACCCCCGAATAATCCTTTCTTCGTCATACCCTGCCCCCCAAATCCGGTTTAGATAATCCCTTTTGCATTGAGCGCGGCTTGCTTCGACGGCCACTCCCGCAGAATGGCCAACTCAATCTCGCCAAAGACCCCATCCATCATTTCCAGTACTTTGCGGTTGGGTTTGATTTGCTCGTACGGACCGATGAACTGGGCCGATGCATTAATCACCTCGGCTGCATGGAAGAACACGCGCTGAAAGACCGACTCACCAAAGCAGGCCCGCATCACGTCCACAAACTGCCGCTGACTGTCGTAGCGTTGGTCAAATAACGTGGTCAACACCGAAATCCATCGGTAGTTTTTCTCAGGCGCCAACTGCGCCACATAGGTGCGAATCATGCGAAAGAATTGCACCGTGGAGGAAAAGTCGAACATCTTGGCCGCTGTCGGCACCACCAGCGCATCGGCCGCCACCAACACATTCAGTGAAATCACCCCAAGCGCCGGTGGCGAATCGAGCAACACCACATCGTAATTGCCCGCCACCGACTGAATGCCGTAACTCAATTCGGCAAACACCGCCCGGCGCGCCTCCGGGGTCGTCTGCTCGGCAATGTGCAGGACCAGCGCAATCTCTGCCTCGTACAGCGCCAAACACGCCGGAATCAAGTCAATCCCTTCAAAGTACGTCTTGCGAATGACTGTTTCGAGCGTGGGCTGCCCACCCCCAAGATAGGCCAAAATTGTGTCTTCTTGGGTGATTTCCGCATCCGGTACATATCCAAACATCGATGTGGTGGTCGCCTGACTATCGGTATCGATCACCAGCACCCGATAGCCCTTCAGCGCCAGGTAATGGGCCAGATTGATGCAGCTAGTCGACTTCCCCACCCCGCCTTTGAAGTTCTGACAGGCAATGACCATCGGCTGATCGCGCTCGGGATCCCGGTGTGGCGATGTCCCAAAATGCTGCCGAAAGGCCTCGATTTGGCTGAGCGTGTACCCGACCCGCCGGTTGTTCTCGGGGTTACGGGCCGGCAACTCAATCCCTAACTCCGCTTCGGCACGCGCAAGCGTCGTGCGATCCCTCCCGACCATCGCAGCGGCTTCCGATGGGCTGAACAAGCGCTGCAGGGATTTGCGCGCATGCGGGGATTGGCCCATCTCGTGCATCTTGTCGAGAAAGTTTTCGCTGTAAGCGAGTATTGCATCAAGCTTGTCAATAGCGGGCGTCGCTGGCACACTGCTCTCCCGGAATGGTTGGTCCACGGATTTCAGGCAAAACTTACCAGAACTCCGTGCATTTTACTCGACTTAAAGGCGCTGAATCCACGTGAGCCCTGCTCCGCCACCGGAAACCGACCTCATCGCACGAATGCAGCGATACAGTGCCGCAGGATACTCGCGCGCGCGCATGTTGGCTCAACTTGTTAGTGACGGAGTATCGCCCCTATTACTCGCGCCACATTTTCCTGACTTCCCCACAGCGGCCTTTCAAAAAGTCCAGCTACCCGGTCCCCGAGGAATCACGCCACGCGCGCTCGTCCCCAAAGCGCCCGCAACGCTCGCCGCATCAACTGCGCGCCTGGTGCCATCGGCGGTATCCGCAGCATCCGTCGTGGCGCCGGTGGAAGAGGGCATCTCATTTCATTACGTGCCCTTGATTCAATGTTCGTTCCCGCACGCGGACCCAGCGACACTCACCAGTTTTACCCGTAAAAATGGCTGGCTCGAACTGACTCTAGGCACCACACGTCCGGAAACCGGCTTGCCCTACGGTGTGCCCGCACGACTGCTAACCATTTATTGCGCCAGTGAAGCGGTGCGCACGCGCTCACCAGAGATTTATCTCGGCCGGTCTGTACATGAATTCTTGCGGATTCTGGACGTGCCCATTACCCGTGGCGATCGCGGCAGTCTGCGCGTCTATGCCAATCAGTTATTGCGGCTGATTCACTGCACGCTGTCGATCGACGAGAACATCCGTGACGACAGCGGCCGCACGGGATTGCACATCCGCCAAGCCTTGTTCGCCGAAGAAGCGCGTTTGTGGTGGGACGAAGCACAAGGGATAGGGCAGGGCAGTTCCTTGCAACTATCGAGCGTCTTGTTTCACTCGATCCTCGAACGCGCAGCGCCCCTTGCCACCCACGCGATCAAGCAGCTGCGCAAAAGCCCAATGGACTTGGATGTCTATGCATGGCTAGTGCATCGCTTGTTTCATTTAAGTCGCCCAAGCAATGTCAGCTGGCAACAACTGTCCGAGCAGTTTGGCCACGCGTATGCAGAGCTAAGACAGTTCAAACGCTTTTTCCTCGACTCCTTACAGCGCGTGCGGGCGGTGTATCCCGCGGCTAACCTGACCGTGACGGAATCAGGACTGCTGTTGCTACCCTCACGACCGCACCTCGCACGCCGGCTGACGGCGAAGCGCTGAGACGCACAACGGTCCGCGCGTTACAACTCTCACGCTTTTTCGCATGGAGGGCGGCCATAAATAGCAAAAACCTGCGTAAATTCAGTGCCTTTGCGCGTGACCCTATGGGGGCGTCGCATCTCTCACGCCAATCTTTTATGTCATTGTATTTATTGGGTTTATTCGCCGTGCGATCGTGCTTCATGCCACACACAGCCGTCACATCACTCACGCTTGAGCGTCGCAACACTGGCGAAAAAGCGCCGCAACTCGCGCACAAGAGCGTGGCATCACTCCGCGAAAAGTCTTTTTCTTCATTACAATCAGTAGGTTAAAAGAACCCCCTGTATCTCCTGTATTACCTATAAAACTCCTTATAGGCTTTAGGAGTGGTACAACCACAGCCAGCCCCCCGAGAGAGCCTAAACCCTCCATGTACAGACCTGCCCATTTTGCTGCCGATGAACAAGACCAACTCCATGCGTTTATAGAGGCGCATCCTTTAGGAAGCCTCGTGGTGCAGACCAGCGCAGGGCTCATCGCAAACCATCTCCCCATGTTGTGGGAGCCCAGTGGCACACACGGACTTTTGCATGGCCACATCGCGCGCGCCAACACACTGTGGCGTGCGGTTACCGCAGCAAGTCCAGTGCTTGTCCTGTTTGGCGGGGCGAGCGCCTATATCACTCCCTCGTGGTATCCGAGCAAACAAGCCACCGGCCAAGTGGTGCCGACCTGGAACTATTCAGTGGTGCACGCACACGGCACGATCGAGTTTTTCGATGCCCCTGATCGGTTACTGCCATTAGTGACACGACTCACCAACCAGCACGAATCCCGCCGCGCAGACCCATGGGCAGTCAGTGATGCACCGAGCGATTACATCGACACAATGCTGCGCGCCATTGTTGGTTTTGAGATTCGTGTGGAACGACTCGAGGGCAAGTTTAAGGCAAGTCAGAATCGAGACCAGGCAGATCGGCAGGGCGTCGTGCGCGGGTTAGCCGCGGCGGGGATGACTGATGCGGATTGCGCTGAACTCGTCCGCGATCCGTAAAGATCCATGTGAGGGCATCATGGCACTTACGTTTCTGACGTGCGCACTCACGGATGTTGATCAGCTACGCGCTGTCGCCATGCGCTGTTATACGCCGTACTACGCACATCTTTGGGAAGAGGGGGGCCTCGAACAGTATCTAGCGAGCACCTATAGTACGGAACGGCTAGTGGCAGAACTCAGTGATCCAAATGTCTATTACGAGCTCGCACTACACCACGGGGTCGCGGTAGCCTTTTCCAAATCCGTGCGCCACTGTGATCAAGCACCAATTATGAACGCCGCCTATCTTGAGCGTGTGTACGTGGTGCCCGATATGTTGGGACACCGAGTCGGGCAGGCGCTGATCGAGCGCGTCATTAAACGCGCGCACCGCGATGGCCGTACGAGGGTGTGGTTACAAGCCATGGCAGAGGCGAGCGCACCGCTGCGGCGGTATCGCGAACTTGGTTTTACAGTGTGTGGCAGCACGACTCTGGTACAGCCATCCGTGCGTGCAGATCTCACCGCGATGCATATCCTTGTGAAAGACCTCTCGCATCCTTAAAAAACATTCGCAGTCGCCACGCCGAAATATAGTGAATCGGTGCCTTAAGCGACTCACCATGTAATCAGCATGGCAGCGACCATCTGCGCGCCGTTTCTTGCGCGCGGGCTGCCACCGTGGCTATCTTGCACCTTCAGGTAAAGTCGCTCTCACGAGCGAAAGGGCACAACGCAGTGCAGCGTTCTGCCTACATCACGCGCGGCCGGTTGCGCGACGAGCACACGCACAAACTGCACAACTACCAAAAACGCGGCGGTTTGGAACACACGGAGATTATTCTGCCAACGGTGGCACGTGCCGCAGGGGTTACCTGGGCACAGGATCGCGCCATGTTGTGGAATACGGCCGAAGCCGTCGAGTCACGTAAAAACGCACGCGTCGGGCGTGAGTATGTCATTGCACTCCCGCACGAACTCGGAACGAAGCCGCAATTGGTGTTAGCACAAACCTTTGCTGCCGCGCTGGCGAATCGTTACGGCGTGGTCGCAGAACTTGCGATTCATCGCGCCCCAGCCTTGGGGGATCGTCGTAATACGCATGCGCATATTTTGAGTACCACGCGAACCGTGAGCGCGACCGGACTCGGCGCTAAAAGTGTGATGGAGTGGAATGATTCCGCGCGTCGCGGCGTAGGCCTCCCCAGCAGCCGTGAAGAAATTCGACTGCTGCGACACGCGTGGGCAGGATACGTGAATCACGCACTCGAGTTGGCTGAGCTCAATGTGCGAGTGGATGCCAGATCCTTGTGGGAGCAGGGTAGTGCCCGAGTGCCGACACCAGCACTGACACCTGCCATCATTGCACTCGAGCGCGCCGGGAAGACATCGTATGTCGCTGAGCACTTACGTGCCCAGCATGCCGAGCAGCAGCAGATCATGGATGCGTATGTCGCACAACGCAGTCTTGCGACCCAAATAGTCACTACGCAAGGGGTCAGTACGCAGGCGCAGGCGCGATGGCTCGCATACCGGTCTGCCGGTCGTGTACCAACGACTGTCCGCAGCAAGACCGCAGAGGCGGATTACACCTTGGATATGGATCTGTGAGGCAGCGCAAACGTCATGCTGTCAAATAGCTGACTCCCGAGCCACCAGCCACCGGCGCTAGCCGTAAATGGCGCATCGACGTAGCACAAGGTGATATGCTTTGCTTGCTCGGGGGTGAGCGGCATGAAGCCGTAGCCCAATTCGCTGAATACAGCGGTGTCGTTCAGTTGCAGGCCGCAGTAGTGGCACACGTTCAGCCAGTGATATGCATCCAATCCGCGGTCATAACACAATCGATACGTGTCAGTGACCGACCGCATTCGCTCCATAGGCTCGAGACTGAGGCAGTCAATGTGGTACACGAACGTGGGGGAATCGTCCGCTTCCTCCCAGTAGTCCTCACCACTTTCATCGTCGGTATTCAGAGCTTCATAACCTGCCGGTAGAGCAAAGCCATGTACGTGGGTTATCCCACGACACCGCCAGCAACAAAACGGAGTGGTGGCGACAAAGTATCCAGGGGCGCGAATATTGCACTCTAGCCCTGCAACGAGCCAGGCCGCGAAGGGCATCGGGTCACTGCCCGCCGGCACCTGCCACAGTTGACGTTCGGTATTCCACAGCGCGCCGAGCGCGCGTGCGCGATCAACCTCATCAGGGGGCACACACAGATCGAGTACCAGCATGGACGTGCTCGTGTATCGGACGGCAGGCGAGTGTTTGCCAGCATCAGTCCGTTGTCACGCCGCAAATTTCACGAAAACCACACGATTCTCAGCGCTCGAATGCGGTGCGTGACTACAAGACCCGTGTTTTTGTGGGGCCTGGCCGGTGCGAGTACAACACTTTGGCGTCGAGTACCTCGACCTCAATTTGCGCAGGCTTGCCGCCGTAGACCGCGGCCTTGAGCCACTCGCTTTCTTCCACCGCTGCCGAGCGGGAAACCGTGCGGTACCAGCAGCGTCGCTCCCCTTGCCAGCGCCATCCACGTTCCCGCAGCACATCTTTGGTTTCAAACGGCGAACGGATTGCCCATAGGCGCAACGTCGGCTCGGCGCTGGTATCGAGCAAGTGCTTAAAGGCGATCACGCCAGAGCGGGGCAGGGGACGACGAATGAGTTCCAACAGCGCCCGGCAATCCGTCTCACTGCGATGCGCATCAAAGAAAAACCCCGAGGTTGTGCACAGGTACTCGAGCTTACTGCCCGAAAAACCCTCAGCCTCCCAGGGAATCTGCGCCCAGGTACAGCCCCAGCGCAAAGACGCAAACACCGGCAACCGTGTTTCTAAAAACGGCCGATCGAATCCCGAATTGTGTGCAACCACTATGGTAACGCCATCGAGGATTTGTAGAATTCGTGCCTCGTCTAAGCGCTGACCTGCAACCATGAGATCGGTAATGCCATGGATGGCCGTGGACTGCGGAGGAATCGGGCGGCCTGGATCTTCAAGACCGGAGTACACATCGCTCACACGAACAATCTGTCCGGTTTCGACGATGTAGTCAAAGCGCACGATCCCTAGCTCGATAATCTGGTCGGCAGTGTGCACGGTACCAGTGGTTTCTGTATCGACAACGACTGCTGAGGCGATCGTACCTGAGTGTTCCGTCACAAACGTGTCGGTGTACTGAAGTCGCGTTAGGACCCGATAGTCTGGGCTTGATTGCAGCAATGCTGCGGCTGCAGCAAGTTCCGACGGTGCAGGGCTGGACATGCTGAATGACTCTGATGAGACAAGGCTACCGAGACTACGTGGCGTTGGTGTTAGGTGCAATAGGGAGACGCATCAGCGGCCACGTGCGCGTCGCGCAATGCCGATCCATTCCGCTTGTGCGCGCTTCACATGAGATGGTGCAATGTCCGCCCCCCGCACAACCTCATCAAAGAGCGCGTTGGCCTCGGCGCTGTCACCAAGGCGCAGCAGTAGCTGCGCATAACGTACCGTCGCCTCAAGCCCCGGATAACGACCTTGCAAGCTCACATATTCGCGTTTTGCAAAGGCGAGCTGGTCGGAGGCCTCCAATGCACGCGCGTACAACAGCCGACCCTCGGGCGAGGTGAACTCAGGATTTTTGTCAAACAAAGTGGTTAAGGTGGTGCTTGCCGCCAGCGCATCATCGGATTTGAACTGTGCCTCGGCAAGCGCCAATAACAGCGTTGCATCAAATTCGTATAAGCCACGTAAGCCTGCGCGGCAGGTGGCTATTGCCTCGGCGTAACTCCCGCGGGCAGTTTGTGCAGCCGCAAGCTTCGCTTTGGCCTCCACCGTGTCCGTCACCGCGGCCACAGAAGCCGCTTGTCGCAGCGCACGTCCAGGGCTGACCAGACGTGTTGTTTGCTGCACCACCTGACGGGCCGTGCGTGATTGCAGCACTGCGGGCGCAATCTCCACAACAAAATAGGCGATGGAGCCTGCGACCGGCAACAACAAGACCACCCAAATCCACAGCGTATTGCTGCCTGTCTTGATGACGTGAATCACCAGCGCAATCTGTATAAGTAATGAAAGAGCGAAAAGACTCATGCTATACACAATCCTATACGACGAGACATTGACGGCATCGGTATCAGCGATCGTCTGGGCGACTTTTGGCGCGCCGATTGCGTAACTGTCCGATGAGCGCAAGGATCGCAATCAGTGACCAAAAGATATTGAGCAAGGCAGGCGGTAAGGCGCCATGTTTCAGTGCATTGATGCCTAAAAAAATAGCCCCTGCTAAGTTCATTGACGGTCCTAACACACTTGACAGGGCGATGCGTCCAGTCGTTTGGCCGAAGTAACTTGCCAGCAGCAGGATTGCGCCAAGGACACCTAATACTTCTATCAGCACACATCTCTCCCGAGAGCTAACGAGACACTATAGGCGATTATTATTATCTATTAAGTGCAGCTTGCGCGCTTGCCAGAGCACATCCTGCGATGAACCATGGCGAGGGCATGACATGGGAAAATTGGCGAATCACAGGATATATTCGTCTTAGCGTCTGACATGGCAGGGGCCAAGCTTGTTCTCCTTTCAAGGAGAACACCATGCACTCACGCAGCACTGTTTTATCTATGTCGACTTTGTGGTTTGCGGCGACATCTGTGGCAGTGGCGCAGACCAGTCCATTCGCGACCGGCGCGACAGCACTACAGTCAAACTTCCTCGCCATTTTGACGCCCATAGCGGTGATTGCGGTTATGGCCTTAGGGGTAGCCGCTTGGTTTAATCGCATCAGTTGGGGCTGGGCCGCCGGTGGTGCGGTCGGCATCCTTTTGGTCTTCGGTGCGCCGCAGGTGGTGAGTTGGATTCGGGCGATGGCGGGAGTCTGAGATGCGCCCAGGGTACCGTCCACCGCTAATATGCGATGTCCTCTTTGTGGGGCTGACGCGACCGGCGCTCGCATTTGGCGTGCCGTATGCCGCCTTGCTCTTAAACGCAATGCTGACGCTGGAACTGTTCTTGCTGACGCGTAACTTGCTGTGCGTCCTCTTTTGTCTGCCTCTGCATGGCTTGACGTGGCTTGCCTGTCTTTCTGACCCGCGGTTTTTTGAATTGATTGCACTGTGGGGGCAGGTACGTGTGGGCACACGCCACGGCCGTCGCGTATGGGGGACTTTAAGCTACTCAGGGCTATCCGTTGCGCGCAAGACCACAGTGGGCATGGCGCCGCGGCTCGTGGTTGAGCACGCGTTGGAGGCTCTATGTCCAGCCTAGCGTCCCGCTTGTTAGCAAAAGAGCCTGGCCCGGCCTCACACACACCGTATCGCGCTTTGCTGTCTGAGCATGTCGCGGTCACTAGTGCTGGGGATTATCTGGTGACGTGGCGTTTGCGGGGCACCCATTTTGAATGTGTGGATGACGCTGCGCTGAACAGTACGCACGAACGCTTGAACGTATGGTTACGCAATTTAGCGAGCCCTGATCTTGCACTCTGGACGCACATTGTTCGCCGGCAAGTCAACGTGCCAATTCCTAGTCGTGACGGAAGTGGTTTTGCGGATCAGCTACACACTCACTACACCGAGTCCCTTGCGCGGGAGGCCTTATGGACTAATGAGCTGTATCTGACACTGGTCTATCGGCCGGCGGGCATGCGAGTCACGACCAACTTGCTTAGCCTGATTACGAGACGTCATGATTTAGAGAAGCCGCTGGATTCGCAAGAGCATTTGAGCACGATCGCTAAACTCACCACCCAAGTGGAAGCTGCACTTGCTGAGTGTGAACCGCGGTTGCTCGGCGTTTACAAACACGAAGGGCGGCTCTATTCGGAGTTGCTGGAGTTCCTAGCCACGCTTATCAACGGCGAGTGGCAACGGATGCCGATTCCGCGCGCAGACCTGTGTGAGGCGTTGCAAACAAGTCGTGTGTTGGTCGGATGGGAAACCATTGAATATCGCACCCCAACGCAGACTCGGTTTGGAGCCTGTTTAGGGATCAAGGAATACCCCAATCCAACAGCACCGGGGGCACTCGACAGATTGCTTAAAGTGCCTTTTGCGTTTGTCTTAACGCAGAGCTTCACCTTTATCCCGAAGGCGACAGCGATGGGGATGCTCTCGCGTCAGTTGCACCGCCTAAGTAATGCCGCGGACCCCGCCGTGTCGCAGGCGCGTGCCCTGCAAGTTGCCGCGGATCAGCTCGCGAGTAACGAGTTTGTGATGGGGGACCATCACATGACTCTGCAAGTACTGACGGCTCCCGCAAGTGCGGTCGCTGACACGTCTGGCATGTTGCTTGCGCAACTTGAGCAGCATATTAGCGCAGTACGCAGCATTTTAAGTGATAGCGGTATGGTAGTTGCCCGCGAGGATCTTGCGCTTGGTGCGGCCTTTTGGGCGCAGCTACCCGCGCAGTTCACGCTACGCCCACGACGAGCGCCCATCACGTCCAGAAATTTCTGTGGGCTCAATTCGTTTCATCACTATCCACAAGGGCGTCCCATTGGCAACTATTGGGGCGATGCCCTAGCCACACTGCGCACGCGCGCAGAGTCGCCGTATTTCTTCTCCTTGCATGCTAGTGACCCAACCGACACAACCGGCAGCTCTAGACGCGATACGGGACACACACTTATCTGTGGGCCGACTGGGTCCGGCAAAACCGTGTTCATGGCATTTTGTATTGCGATGCTGCGGCGCGCCGGGGCGACACAGGTTGTGTTTGACAAAGACCGAGGCCTTGAAATCCTCGTACGAGCGCTGAACGGTACGTATCTGGCCTTTCCGCGCGGGATGAGCACGGGCTGCAACCCGCTGCAGTTGGATGACACGCACAGCAATCGGGCGTTTTTGCGTTCGTGGCTACGCGAGCTGGTCGGAAGCACCGTAAGACCACTCACAAGCAAAGAGGAGCAGGACGTCGATCGCGCACTCGCTGGTGTCATGGCCTTGGATAAACCCTACAGACGACTGTCGCGACTGATTGAGTTTTTAGACCCGACCGAACAGGGGGGTCTGTACCAACGACTCGGGCGCTGGAGCGCTCATTGTGAAGGGGAGTTGGCGTACATATTTGATAACCCGGTGGATACCATTGCCGCACATTGCTCGCTGACACCGCTCCTGGCATTTGATATGACACATATCCTCCCTGATGCCACGATCCGGCGACCCCTGACCCAGTACCTCTTCTACCTAGTCGAGCAGTTGCTCGATGGCCGGCGCTTAGTGACGTGGTTGGATGAGTTCTCAAAGCTGATTGAGGATCCGGCATTTCAGTCACTCACAGTGGATGGTCTTAAAACCTGGCGTAAGCGCAACGGCGTCCTTGCTTTTGCGACACAAAGTCCTAGTGATGTCACGGCAAGTCCGCTCGCCCGTACGATCATTGAGCAAACTCCGACGAAAATCTTTTTCCCAAATAAAGAGGTAGGCCGGGAGGACTGCATCAGTGCGTTTGGCTTAAGTGTGCGTGAGTTTGCGCTTCTGTCTACACACCTTGCCGCGTCCCCTCGGAGTTTTTTAATCAAGCAAACCCATGCAAGCGTCGTTGCAAGTTTAGATCTCAGTGCATTGCCGGCAGCACTGCGCGTGCTATCGGCGCGCACCCAAACACTCAGTGAGCTCAGCGCACTACTGCGCGCCCATGGAGATGAATCAGCCGCGTGGCTCCCGTATTTTTTGGCAGCTAACGCTGGAGCACAGTCATGAGACAACGCATGCGGCGCTACTCGCTACGCCTTGCACTCGGATGCCTTTTGCTGATCGGCGCTACGATTCCTGCGTTCGCTACGATTCCCGTCATTGATTTTGCAGCACTTGCACAGCTTGCAAAACAGGTTAGTGCATGGCAACAGCAGTTAGCTGCGATGCAGCAGCAGCTGGACCAGTTGCATACAACGAGTGCTGCGATCACTGGCAATCGGGGTCTTGGCGAGCTGCTGCCAATCTCCGTTGTGGCCCGTAATTATTTACCGCCCGATTGGACAACGCTTGCAACGTTGTATGACGGCACCAATACAAGTTATCAGAGCCTGCAGTCCATGGCCACGGGTATCAAACAAACGAATAGGATCTTACAGTCCAACGATCTTGCGCGACTGCCACAGACAGTGCAGAGCGTACTGGCCGCAGAGCGTGGCACGGTTGCGGGCAATCAAGCGCTCATGCGCCAAGCGTACGCGAATCAGAGTGCCCGCTTCGCAGATTTGCAGACCTTGATCGCAGCCATTGGTACCACCACGGATATCAAAGCAATCAATGAATTAAACACGCGTATCGGTGCTGAGCGTGCAATGCTTCTCAATGAGAGTGTAAAGATTGCAAGTCTTGCGCAAATCGCATCGACCGACAGCGCCGCGCGAGAGCTACAACGGCGTGAGCTGGTGATGGCCGGACACGGCTCATTCGTCACCCGCTTCCAACCCGTTGCGCCGACACCCTGATGTTGTTCGCCACCTTTTGGGCATGGCTCAGTGATCGGCTGACCACCTACATCAGTACGCAGGCCGCCAATACCGCGCAGGCGCTCGAGCCCGCGGCCGTCACCTTTGGCGCCGTTTACGTCATGTTGTGGGGTTTTCTACATCTGCGTGGCCAAATCGAGGAGCCGATCACCCAAGGACTGGTGCGAATTCTCACCTTGATTGCTGTGTTTGGCATTGGGCTGCACTTGTGGCTCTATCACGACTTGCTTGTCGATACCTTCTTTACTGCCCCCGCACAGTTTGCTGCGCAACTCATTGGCGGGGCCGAGCCAGTCAGGATGATTGACCAAATTTGGGATCACGGTGGACGCGTGGCCGCTGCCTTGTGGGATCGTGCGGGCCTCCTCTCTGGCGATCCTGGTTTTTATCTCGCCGCCCTTGGTGTTTATCTGACCGTGGGCCTTATGTGCGTCTACACGATGTTTTTAATTTCACTGTCGCGTATCGCGCTTGCGGTGCTGCTAGCTTTGGGCCCGCTATTTATTGTCATGACATTGTTCCAGCCTACACGGCGCTACTTTGATAGCTGGATCAGTGAGCTTACCAATTATGCACTGGTAACAATCCTGACAATTATGCTCTGCAGCTTGATGCTCAGTTTTGTCGATGCGTTTGCAGCTCAGACGGCAGCGCGAGGTGCTGAGATGGCAAGCGTCGATGCCATTAATCTGGTGCTCGTGACAGCCTTAGTCTCGCTGGTGATGCGCCAGGTGCTGCCTATCAGTGCCCGACTTGCTGGAGGCAGTGCGTTATCGACACTTGGCGCATGGAGCGCCGTCACGCAAGGCGCGCGGACCGCTGCGCGCACCACGAGAGCGTATGTGGCAAGCGTCTTTGACTCAGGCGATGACGAATTGGCTGCGCCACTCAGTGAACCCGCAACGACACACTATGTTGGAGAACGCGAATGAAGTCGATGGCAATAACACTGCTTGGCTGCTTTGGACTGATGTTTGGCGGCTGCGCCCATGTCACCCCATTGCCAGTCTGTCATGGTCCGGCGAGCCCAATAAATGCGCCACTGACGGTGCCGGCCCATGACTGAGTCAATCGAGGACTATTTTTCAGAAGCAAATCGTTGGCAACGCGATCGCACGACACAGTTACTACGCGATGCGCGCCGCGCCTGGCAGGTCGCACTCAGTGGCGTGACCGTGGCCGCGTTATCACTGGGGGCACTGCTTGTATTGCTGCCGTTAAAGCGCACAGAGCCATACCTCATTCGCGTTGATGCCGCTGATGGGACGGTAGACGTGGTGCCACGGTATGTGCCGACGATGGAGCTTCCAGAAGCTGTCACTCGGCATCTGGTGACAGAGTATGTCATGGCGCGTGAGCGCTACGTGGCCGCCTTCGCAGAAAGCGACTATCGGCAGGTGAGCGCTTATCACTCGGCAGCCATGAATCAATCCTGGTCCACGTTGTGGGCGCGTGGCAATCCTGACTCACCCCTCAATCGTTACTCGGAGAGTACAAGACTACGGGTACGCGTGAATGCGGTGTCTTTTCTAAAACGCGTGACTGGTGAGCCCATGACAGTGCAAGTGCGCTTTGAGACGGGCCTGACCAATATGATAGGTGCGGCCGAGGATCGGCATCAGTTCGTGGCGACCTTGCAGGCAAGTTATATCGAGCCTGCATCGGATGCGGAAACGCGTGCGTTAAATCCATTGGGGTTTCGGGTACTCGAGTATCGTCGAGAACCGGAAACGCTAAATCCCCCGAGTCAATTACAGACGTCGAATAACACCACGTGGATTGGGAAGTAAGCAGCATGCGTCACATGACTAGAGAACCACGACATCACATCCTCTCATTGTGCTGCATGTGGGCATGCATCATCGGCTGGCTACCCACAATGGTTTGTGCCGAGACGGACAGTAGGGTACGTCTTGTACAGTATGACGCCAACGCTGTTGTGCCGATTGTCGCTTTTATGGGCTACCACATTCACTTTGCGTTTGCGCCGGATGAGTATTTTACGACGCTGGGCGCTGGCAATACCGCGGCACTGGATGTGGCATCCGAAGGCAATCACTTGTTGCTAAAACCAAAGCAAGCAATGAATGGCACCAATCTGACATTGATTACGACGAAGCATGTTTATTATCTGGACTTTAAAGTCCTAGCGCGGGCACCCAAGCCCTCTGAGGCCGTGTACTCCGTCGTGTTTCAGTACCCGTCGGCCCCAATTGCGCTCGGTGAGGACCACTCGCGCGATGCCTCCATCACCTTGAATACCTTGCCGGCGATTTCTAATCGCGATTACTGGTATTGCGGCAGCCCAGAGCTGCGCCCGGTATCGGCGGTGGACGATGGGACCCAGATGCGCCTGACTTTCGCGCCCCAAGCTGAGATACCGGCTCTGTATATCCACAACCCAGACGGAAGTGAGTCACTAGTGAATAGCCATGTAGAGGAAGACACCGTGATTATTCATCACTTAGCAGCGCAATTGGTGCTACGTCGCGGGCCATTGGTAGGCTGTGTTGTTAATAAGGCTGACACACCCCCACAACAGCGCGCAGTGAGCGGCACATTATTGCACGCGATCAAGCGCGTTGTTATAGGGGCATCCACATGAGCGACACTCAAGCTGTTTCAGGCGAGCGCACGGTGGCCGCGGTGACACGGCGTGTGTCACTTGCGATGCGCATCCAGCAACGTTTGTGGATTGTGTTTTTAATGCTCTCAGCACTTGCGACACTCGGTTTATATTACGTGAGCGCGAGTCATCGAACGCATTCCCCAAGGAGTGCGCGTGCGCACCCGTCGACGAATGGCGCTGAGTCAGCTCTACCGGCATTTCCGTTGGACAGCGCACCAGATGTGCTGCTTGGGCTGGTGCGCACCGCGCGAGCGGACGAGGGCCCCCGTGCCACAGCCGCGCACCGTGAGGACCTCGGTGCACTGGATGTCCCCACGACGATTCCGACGCCGCCCACGCAAACCCGTGCTGCGGCAGAGTCTCCCGTTGCTATTCGGACGACAGCGCGACCACTGCAAACTCAACCATCTAGCACAGCGAATGAACCGGAAGCAGAAGGTGAGCGCGGTGAGGGCGTGATGAACAACGCGCTACCCGTATCAGGTGGGCTCAAGAGCATAAATACCACCAGTGGGTTGTTCGCTGTCCAGGCACAGCATCGACCGGGCCTGCGCTTCATACTGCCGAAGGGGTCCTCCCTTGATTGCACCCTGGAAACAGCCATTGATTCGACACTGGTGGGGATGACGACCTGTGTGCTTGCGGCAGATGTCTTTGGAGCAGATGGTCGCATCGTTTTACTTGAGCGGGGGACACAGCTCATTGGCGAGATGAGTGGTGAATTACGGGTAGGTCAAGCGCGTGTCGCGATTCTTTGGAATGAGGCGCGCACACCCACAGGCGTGTTGGTGCCACTGGTGTCGCCAGGCACCGATGCCCTCGGTCGCAGCGGGGTCTCTGGGGATATCGATACGCATACGAAGGACCGGTTCGGGGCAGCCGTGATGTTGAGTCTGCTCGATGGCACCATGCAAGCGGTTGCCAGACGCCAGCAGGGTGTGGGGGCGCTGATCTACGCTGCACCGGCCTCACGCGACATTGCGACGGAGGTTCTGCATAACACGTTGCGCATCCCGCCCACGCTACGCGTGAATCCAGGGACGCGCATTCAGGTACTCGTCGCGCGGGATATCGATTTTCAGACAGTGTATCGGTTGGTTGCTCGTGACCCGTCTTGAGTCTCTCGGCGATCAGCCGTCGTCGCTGGCGCATTATAGCCGTGAGCTGCTACAGATCTTATCGGATGCCACTGTCACGGAAGTGTGTTTGCAGCGTAGTGGCGAGTTATTAATAGAGCGCACGGGCGGCTGGACCCGCGAGCTTGCCGTTTGGGCGAGTGTTAGTTGGGCGCGTCAGTTCGCACAATTACTCGCAACCGCCTCGGAGCAGCGGGTCAGTGCGCCACAACCCTTGCTATCGGCCGCACTACCCACGGGTGAGCGAGTCCAGATTGTGTTGCCTCCAGCGACTTGGCCTGATCAGGTGGTTATGGCGATACGGCGTGCGAGTAGTAGTCAGTGGTCGTTGGATGACTTGGCGCGGACGGGCGTTTTTGGAACTGCGGGAGTGGAGCGTGACGTGGTTGCTGAAAGCTGCCGACTGGCTGATTATTATGCGAGTGCGAACTGGCGCGAGTTCTTAAGCCTAGCAGTCAAGCGGCGGTTGAACATCATTGTGTCTGGGGCGACGGGGTCTGGAAAAACAACGCTCACGAAAGCGTTGATCCGCGAAATCCCCCTTGATGAGCGCCTCATTAGTATTGAGGATGCGGCCGAACTGGTGTTCGATCGCCACATCAATGTGGCACGGCTCTTCTATTCGAAGAATGGACAAGGTGTGGCGCAAGTGACCCCAAAGCAACTGCTAGAGGCAAGTCTACGGTTACGCCCAGACCGCGTGCTGTTGGCCGAGCTGCGTGGTGAGGAGGCCTATTATTTTCTGCGTAACGTCAGCTCCGGACACCCAGGGTCTATTACCAGTGTGCACGCCGGCTCGCCAGAACTGGCCTTTGCGCAGCTGGCACTACTCATTAAAGAAAGTCAGCCCGGTGCGGAACTGGGGATAGCAGACATTGATCGACTGTTAAAAAAGACCATCGATGTGATCGTGCAGTGTGAACGCGCCGCTGGCATCCGTCGCGTGGCAAGGGTCTGGTGGCGGGATGCAAACTGCTGAACGCCTCGACAGGCTTGCAGTAGAATGCTTAAGTCACAGTTCGTCCACCTGCTATGGCGGGTTCGTTTTTTCACACTTGGATGTCGATCATTTCCCAGAAACCCCCCGTGCTGTCGCCTCTGATCATCGCGTGTCTTGCAGCGACTTGGCTGATTTGGGGATCGACGTATCTTGCGATTCGTTTTGCGCTTGACGGCTTCACGCCCTTTGTCTTGATGGGCACGCGTTTTTCTATCGCGGGGGCGCTTTTATTTGTGTGGATGCGACGACGGGGCGCGGCCTTACCGACCCGACCACAGTGGCGCAATGCCTTCATCGTTGGCAGTTTGATGCTCGTTGGTGGCATGGGCGGTACGGCGACCGCGGAGCTCACTGTGGGTTCCGGGTTAGTTGTCGCATTTATTGCGGTGTCGCCGTTATTGTTGGTGTTATTGCATGTCACAGTCGGTATCTATCCGCCGCGTGGCGAGTTGCTCGGCGTGCTGGTTGGTTTGTGCGGTGTTGTGCTCCTGACGCACGGTGCCGGGTTTCAGCACTCACCCAATGGCATCTGGCTACTGGTGATAGCCACCAGTTGTTGGTCCTTGGGCAGTTTTTTAAGCCAACGCCAGTGTCCATTGGCTCCGGGGGCTATGGGATTCGCCACACAGATGCTCTGTGGTGGTGTCGTTCTGCTGGTGCTCGCTTTGTTGCATGGTGAGTCGTTTCGTCTGACAGCCGCATCAACCGCGTGGTTTGCGTGGTTGTATCTGACGGTTTTCGGTTCGTTGATCGGATTTAATGCGTACATGGTGCTGTTAAGTCGCGCCTCGCCCGGCATCGCGACGAGCTATAGCTACGTCAACCCAATCATTGCGATGTTGTTGGGTGTGAGTTTGGGGCATGAGACGATCACCCTGCGGGAGTGGTCGGCCGCGGGCATTACACTTGCGGGCGTAGCCATTGTGCTGATCAGTCGGAGGCGCAAAACATGAAGCTGCTACGCAGTGATCAGTACCAGCGTATGCCATGGAAAAATGGTGGTGGCGAGACCGCACAGATTGTGGTGTCACCCGAAGATGCAACTCTCACAGCGTTTGATTGGCGCATCAGTATGGCGCGGGTGGCCATCGATGGGCCGTTCTCGCTGTTTCCTGAGGTGGATCGCACGTTGGTGGTCTTGGACGGTGTGGGTTTAACCCTGCATGGCGCAGATGCATCTGTGATGGAGGTGGCTGCCGGGACTGCCGGGGTGTCGTTTTCAGGCGATACACCACTGAGTGCCCGTTTGTTAGACGGTGCGATCACGGATCTCAACATCATGACGCGGCGCCGAGCCTATCGCCATCGAGTGCAGTATTTGCCTCAGGTGTTAACTGGTGCCATCGCGGTCCAACCCTATACGCAGCTACTCGTCCTTGCGGTAGGGCAGTTGACGGTGGACAGTGGCACCCGCGTGCAGATGAGTGTGCACGACACTGTCGTGATTGAGCCACTCGAGCAAGTGACGCTGCATCCCGCAGGCAATACCGAGGCGTATCTCATCGAGATCATGCCCGTCACTGCACATCGGCCCATTTTAAGCCGATGAGGTCACGCTGCGCGTGCGCCGCCAAAGATACAGCGGGACGCACAAGACCATCAAAATGCCTGCGATGAGCCCCGATCGTGGATCATCGATGACCGCGGCGAATAAAAACAGTATGGATCCAAGCAACACAATGGCAGTCGTGTAGGGAAACCCGACAGCGCGGTATGGGCGCGGATGCAAAGGCTCGCGCCAGCGCAGGATAAAGACTGCAACATATGCAGAGATATAGTTCAGCAAGAAAAGAACTGCCGCGAGTGCCACAATTTGTTCAAAGCTACCCGAGAGGATGAGGACGATGACCATGGCGCTTGATAGCGCCAGCGCCACACGTGGCGTGCCGCTGGCACTGACGAGCGTGGCTTTACGCGTAAATAAGCCATCACGACCAATGGCGTACAAAATACGTGGCGTCATGAGTAGCACGGCATTTAATAAACTTAACACGGTAAACAACGAGATTAACGTAACAAGCTCAGCCCCACCGTGTGGAAGCACGACCCGTGCCGCATCAGCGGCAGGTAATGAGGAGTTAGCGAGTAGTTGCAAGGGAAGCACGCGCAGGAAGGCAAGATTAATAATCAAATAGAGCCCGCCCACGAGGAGCGAGCCGCCAATGATGGCGCGTGGCAGCGAGCGGGTGGGGTTTGTACTTTCCTCGGCAAAGTAGATGGGCGAATACCATCCGTCAAAAGTGACCAGCACCGAGCGCAAAGCAGTGACTATCGCGCTCAGAAAACCGAGCGATAGTAGTGGCAATGCGAGTGGTGAGGTGGGCAGCGGTAGTAATGGATCGGCCTGGACGGGGGGCGTGATAAAGCAGCCCACGACCAGGACGAGTAACATCACGCCAACGCTAATCGTAATGACGCCAGCCAGTGTGCGACCGATACGCAGCCCCGCCCAGTGCAGAGCCGTGAAGGCGACTAAAATGGTGATGGCAACCGTTTTAGAATGTCCATTGGCGGGAGACCACAGCGCGCCTAAAAATGTGGCGGCCGTTACAGAGCCATAAGCGAGCGAGGCGACATTGTTCAGCCAGTCACTCCAACCGATCGCAAAGCCAACGCCCCGCCCCATCGAGCGGCGCGCATACACCAAAAAACCGCCCGCTTCGGGGAACATGACGGCGAGTTCGGTGACGGCGCAGGCCCCTAAAAATGCATAGAGCCCACCAAGCAGCCAAGCCAGTGTGATCAGTCGCGTATCGCCGAGCGCCGCTGCCACAGAACCTGGCAGACGTAAGATGCCAACGCCCACAGTGCCACCGAAGGCCATCGCCAGTCCAAAGCCGATGCCGAGTATTTTCAGTAACGGCCGGCTAGGCGTGTCTTCGACCATGCACTGCCCCTTTGGCCGACCCGAAGAGTGGGGTCAGCGCACTGCAGTGTACCCGCCGGGGACTCCGTTGGGGGATAAGATGATTTGCCATAGCTGCAAGTTGCGGCTGCGAAAGGAAGCAGCAGAGGCCATGAGCCAGTAATGCCACATGCGGTGAAAGCGCTCGCCGTACGTCGTTTGGAGTTCTGGCCACGCACGTTCGACATTCTCCGACCACGCCATGAGCGTTCGATCGTAGTCAGTACCAAAGTCATGCCAATCTTCCACAACCATGAGTCCTTCGGCGGCAGTATCGACCTGCAGACGGGACGGAATCAGTGAGTTTGGGAAGATGTAGCGCTCAATCCACGGATCGTTCGCCCGTTGCGTGAGGCGATGACCAATGGTGTGCAATAAGAAAAGCCCGTCCGGTGTGAGGAGCTCGCGTACTTTTTGTATATAGCCGCGGTAATTGCGCGCACCCACGTGTTCAAACATACCAAGTGAATAAATGCGGTCAAATGTGCCGTGTATAGCGCGGTAATCATCAAACACAATCGTGACTGGCAATCCCTCACAGCGGACTTGCGCAGCCGCGGCTTGGTGTTTGGAAACAGTCACTCCCGTGACTTCAACGCCGTAACGCTGAGCTGCAAACTGTGCAGCACCTCCCCAACCACAACCGATGTCGAGCACACGCATGCCAGGTTGTAGGCCGAGCTTGCGGCAGACCAAATCCAGCTTCGCTTCCTGTGCCGTATTTAAGTTCTGAGACTCCGGCCAATACGCGCAGGTGTAGATCATGCGCGGGTCTAGCATGCGCGCATACAGATCATCGCCCACATCGTAATGCCGTTCACCGACTTCAAACGAACGGTGTGGTGCTTGTAAATTAATCAGACGCGCCTTGATAGCCAGCCACACTTCGCGCAAGGAGGGGAGACGTTTATCGATTGACGCGCGTAAGGCACGCGTGAGGAATTCGTCAATGCGTGTGCAGTCCCACCAGCCATCCATATAGCTCTCGCCCACTCCAAGCGAACCGTCGGCGAGGACGCGATTGTAAAAGCGAGGATCATGTACGGTGATGTCCCACGGTCGATGACCGTTCACCTGAATATCCGCAGAGGCGAGCCAATCTGTGATGAGCGACTCGGCAGTGACGCGTCGTGTCGGCCGCCTAATCAGCGGCTGTGTGTGCTCAAATCGTGGCGTGTGGTCTTGTGGCTGTTCCATGGCAGGCATGCAGATTTTATCGTCGATGCGACCGACCCTCAGTAGCCCTATAGTAAAACGGTTTTATCCGATTGGTAACAGGGGCACCATGCTGGGCAATACGTATGCTTGGCACAGAGCAATCAGGCCGATGAGGGTGGCGCCGGCGAGCGAATGCCAGAACATGGTCCGAAAGATGGGGCCCACTGAATGGACCCGCTCGCTTGGGTCCTCATAACAGGCGGTCCCGGCCACCATAATGGATTGCGCATCAATCATTTTGCCCATGACGCCGCCCGTGGAGTTGGTGGCAACCGTCAGGACGGGATTTAGGTGTAATTGCTGCGCCGTCAGGTGTTGCAGGTTACCAAATAGGGCGTTTGATGCCGTATCAGAGCCGGTCAGAAAAACCCCTAACCAGCCCAAAATGGCGGCAAAAAATGGATAAAACACCCCTGCTGCGGTGCAGGCGAGGCCCAACACCGCATCGGTTCCCGCATAGCGGGTGAGGTAACTGAGGCCTAATACTTGTGCGATCACAAGGACTGGGGCGGCCAAGCGTGCGCACGTCATCCCAATGGCACGCCGCCACTGCGTGGGGGTCAAGCGCAGATGCAATCCGGTGAGCACCGCGGCAACAAACACGCCGGTGCCGGCGGCCGAGAGCCAATTGAGCGTGAAGCGAGCCGCCTCCGGCGCACTCGTGACAGTCGCCACAGGCGGCATGCGTTGTACGAGTTGATGCAGTGCCGGCATGTCCCACACGAGTAAAGAGAGGGTGCCATGGAGCGGCGCACCGAAGAGTGTTGCGGACACAGCGTAGTGACTGAGTGCGCCGTTAAGGTATGACTTAAATGTGGGGGTCCCCCACAGAGCACAACACGCAATCAGCAAACACCAAGGCAGCCATGCACTGAGTGATTGTTGCCAACGGTAATGGCCCGCGATCGGCAGTTCCACCGGCGCGCGCTCGCCTGCAAGTAAAAACCGCGTCTTGGGTGACCACACAAAGCGCAAGAAAAACATCGTGCATAGCAACGAAAATCCGCCGGCAATGATGTCTGTTAATAAGTGTAGTTCCGGAATGTGAGAGGCGAACCATTGCATGCAGCCAAAGCTCAAGCCCGCACACAGCGTTGCCGGCCACACTTCGATTACCTGCTTCCACGAGCCACCTTCCATTTTGACAAAAAGAGCAACTAGCCAAAAAGGGATCAGCACAGATAGCAGTGGCAGTTGTCGTCCTGCCATGGTTGAGAGTGTGAGTTGATCCAGTCCACTGGCTTGAGCCAACGTCACGATGGGAGTGCCAATCGCACCCCAGGCGACAGGCGCTGTGTTGGCAAGTAAATTGAGTACCGCCGATTGGAACGGTCGAAAGCCGAGGCCCACCATGATCGCGCCTGCAATGGCCACCGGAGTCCCGAAGCCAGACGTTCCTTCCAAAATCGCACCAAAGCAAAACGCGATGAGCACGCACTGCAGGCGACGATCGCAGGAGATCTGGGTGATAGAAGCTTTGACGATTTCGAAGCGGCCACTATGTACGGTGATGGTGTACAGCAGCATCGCCGCAAACACGATCCAAACGACGCCCACGAATCCCGACAGCGCCCCGAGTGTAAATGCAGATAGTGCTGCGGTGATGGGCATATGAAACACAAGGCAGGAAATGGCAAACGCGCTAAGTACCCCGGCAAGAGCCGCGCGTGGTGCGGAAATCCCGCGATGCCATGTCCCTGCGGCATCGCGATGGGGGTGCAGGGCAATACAATACAACAAGACCACGATGGGTAATGCAGCGAGGACTGTGGATAACAGCACGTTGCCGACTGGGTTATACACCTGTTGATACATGTGGCCTCCCGTGTAAGAAAAGCTATGCTGCCGTTCGATCGTTTATAGGCGATCCTGTGGCTTAAAATTCAGGTCGTCGCACTTATGCTGTCAATGAAAAGAGTTCGACCGGACCCGTCAACGTGGTCTCTCCCACCGATAGATACAAAGTGTGATCTGCAACCGCGAGGTTAAACACCATACGCCGCTCGAGCATGGCGACCAAACCGCTCAAGAAAACCCGATCAATCGCCTGCACGCGCAAGGCCTCTTTGCGATGTAGCGGCTCCGCTTGCAGCCGATCAAGGAATAGACGCACATCGCGATGGGCATACACGACCACGCGTCGTGCGAGTTTGCTCGCCTTGTGCAACCGCGTCGCTTCCGGTGTGCCGATATCAATCCATGTGCTGAGTAACCCAGTAAGATCACGCACCGCGATGGCCGGCGCATCGGGCTCCGATAAGCCCTTGGAGAACTCGATTCCTTCGGTGTACTCGAGGCAGTACGCCAGCACACGCGTTAACAGAAACTCCTCGGTTTCTGACGGATGCCGTGCAATGCGGAACGAGACGGTCTCATAGACGCCACGGTCGGTGTCATTCAGGGTGATATCAAAGGTATAAATCGTCGCGTTCAGACTCAAGGCGGTTTCTCCCCACAAACGTCACGATACCGTAGTTTGGGATCATGATAGGGGGCTATCGGTGTCGACGTGGGGCCTTTCGCGCGGCACACTAACCGTCTTTGTATGAAACGGTACGCGTGATGCAGCCAGTTCTGGAGGGTATGGGGGCGATAGACCTCCCGTTACAGCAGCGCGTGGTGGCGGCATTACGGACGTATTTGCCTGCTGACGCTGTGTTATTTGAGGCCGAACAGACGCGGCCTTACGAGTGCGACGGACTCACGTTGTACCGGCAGGTGCCCATGATTGTGGTGCTACCCGCGACAGAGGCCGATGTGCGCGAGATTTTACGGATTGCGAGCGCGCTTGGTGTCCCGGTGGTGCCGCGTGGCGCCGGCACCGGCTTGTCGGGGGGCGCGCTGCCCCATGCGGCGGGCATCTTGCTGTCGTTGGCAAAACTCAACCGAGTGTTGGAACTGGATCCCGAGGCACGTACAGCGCGGGTGGAGCCTGGGGTGCGCAATTTGGCCATCTCGCAGGCAGCCGAGCCCTTTGGTCTTTACTATGCGCCCGATCCATCGAGTCAGGTGGCATGCACCATCGGCGGCAATGTTGCGGAAAATTCAGGTGGGGTGCATTGCCTGAAGTATGGGTTAACCGTGAACAACGTGCTCGCTGTGCGTGGTTACACGGTTCTTGGTGAGCCCGTTGAATTTGGATCTGCAGCCCTCGACGGACCTGGGCTTGATCTTTTAAGTCTGATCGTGGGTAGCGAAGGCACCTTGATTGTAGTGACCGAAGTGCTGGTGCGTTTGGTGCCAAAGCCTGTGCTTGCACGCTGCATCATGGCCAGTTTTGCCGAAGTCGATGCCGCTGGTGATGCGGTAGCCGCCGTCATTGCTGCTGGCATTATTCCGGCGGGACTCGAGATGATGGATCAAGCCGCGACTCGCATGGTTGAGCCGTTTGTGAAAGCAGGCTACGACCTTGAGGCAGCAGCAATCCTTTTATGCGAGTCCGACGGCACTGTCGATGAAGTTGCCGAGGAGATCGAGCGTATGTCGACAGTCTTGCGTGCCCATGGCGCGACGCGACTCGCGGTCTCGGCCAATGAGGCTGAGCGCCTCAGGTTTTGGGCTGGGCGGAAAAACGCATTCCCCGCAGCGGGACGCGTGTCACCAGATTATTACTGCATGGATGGCACCATTCCGCGACATCAGCTTGGGCGAGTCCTCGGCGCGATTCGGGACATGGAAGTTAAATACAATTTGCGTTGCCCCAATGTGTTTCATGCCGGGGATGGCAACTTGCATCCATTAATTTTATTCGATGCCAACGATGCGGATTCGGTGGCGCGAGCTGATGCATTTGGTGTGGCGATTTTAGAACTCAGCATTGCGGTGGGAGGCACCGTGACTGGTGAGCACGGTGTGGGGGTGGAAAAGATCAATCAGCTGTGCCTACAGTTTGATGAGGTGACGCGCGCGGCATTTATCAATATCCGCCTCGCATTTGATCCAACGCAGCGCCTAAATCCCGGCAAAGCGATTCCTACGTTGCACCGCTGCGCCGAGTACGGGCGCGCGCATGTGCATCACGGCGCGGTCGCGTTCCCTGAGCTGGAGCGCTTTTAATGCCTACCACCCCACAGCATCTGCCTGAGCTCGCTCGTCTTGTGGATCAGGTATGCATGGCCGCTGCGCAGCGTCAGCCACTCACGATTCGTGCAGGTGGTACCAAAGACTTTTATGGCAATGCAGTGGACGGCAATACAGGGGTAGCAGAGCAACTCGACCCGCGCAGTTATAGCGGCGTCATTGCCTATCAGCCAACGGAGTTGGTCATCACCGCGCGCGCAGGTACGCCGCTGCGAGAGATCGAGACGCTCATCGCAGCGCAGGGCCAAATGTTCGGGTTTGAGCCACCGCATTTTGGCGTAGGCGCGACGTTTGGGGGCTGTATTGCGGCGGGACTTGCAGGGCCGCGACGGGCTGGCATGGGCCCCGCGGCGGGGGCAATTCGGGATTTTATGTTGGGGGCACGCGTACTCAATGGCACAGGGCAGATACAGCAGTTTGGCGGCACGGTCATGAAGAATGTTGCCGGCTACGATGTGTCGCGTCTGTTAGCCGGTTCTATGGGGACGCTCGGTGTGTTGCTCGAGGCCTCCGTCAAGCTTGTTCCTCGGCCATTCAGTGAAGACACGCGCCGTCTTGCGTGTGATGAAGTACAGGCGCGTGCACTCCTAAGCCGTTGGGCGCGCGCGAGTCTCGCCGTGTCTGCAAGCTGTTGGTGTGAAGGCCAACTTGTGGTCCGCCTATCTGGGGCACACTCTGCGGTGATGCATGGCATCGCTGTGGTGGGAGGCGAGGACCTGAGTGCTGCTGAGGCGACGGCGTTTTGGTCTGGCGTACGTGAGCAAACAGTCGATTTTTTTGCACAGTCCTTCCCCTTGTGGCGCGTGAGCGTCCCGGCAACGGCTGACTCACTCGCACTCGGCGCACCTGAATTACAGGAGTGGGGAGGGGCCTTACGTTGGGTCGCAACGACGCTCCCGGCGGCGACTGTGCGTGCGCGAGCCGCCACACTCGGTGGTCATGCCACCTTGTTTCGCAATAATCCGGGCGGGGTAGTGGCGTTGACTCCGTTGTCTGCGATACAGCAGTCACTGGAGAGTCGTGTGCGTGCAGCCTTTGATCCGCACGGTATTTTTAATTCGGGGCGGATGCATGCAAACGCAGCTTGCTAGTTTTATACAGGGTACAGCCCAAGGCCTAGAGGCTGAGGCCATCTTACGCACCTGTGTGCACTGTGGGTTTTGTACCGCGGTGTGTCCGACCTATCTACTCACGGGAAATGAGTTGGAAGGTCCTCGAGGGCGCATCTACTTGATCAAGCAGCTGCTCGAGGGTGCAGCGGTCACAGATAAAACGCAAACGCATTTGGATCACTGCTTGACGTGCCGTGCGTGTGAAACTGCATGTCCTTCGGGAGTGCGTTACGGACACTTACTCGACATTGGGCGCGCCGTACTCACCGAGCGTGCACCACGCCCTGTCGGTTCGCGTTGGATCCGTCGCTTGCTGAGTGCGTTTCTGACGAGCGCTGCAGTGATACCACTGTATCGTGTGGCGCAGTGGCTGCGCGTACTACTTCCATTACAGTTGCGTCGTCTCGTGCGGCCACGTGAGCACTTGCCTGCGTGGCCTCAGGCGCGCCACGCACGACGTGTCTTGATGCCAGAGGGCTGTGTGCAGCGCGCGATGGCGCCGCAGATTAATGTGGCTACTGCGCAGGTGCTCGATGCATTGCAATTTTCTGTACTGCGTACGCCGGTGTCGGGCTGCTGTGGTGCGATCCGCCAGCATCTGGATGAGAGTGAGGGCGCGCGCACACAGGCACGTCGCAATATTGATGCCTGGTGGCCAGCAATCGTTGCGGGTTGCAGCGCGATTGTGAGTAACGCCAGTGGCTGTGGACTCATGCTTAAAGACTATGGACGTTTGCTGAAAGACGATCCTTTGTATGCCACCAAAGCGGCGAAGGTCAGCACACTCGTCTGTGATATTGCAGAGCTCGTGTATGCAGAGCGCGCGAACTGGTTATCACGTATCAGAGCAGTGCAGGCGCAGCGGATCGTGTTTCATGCGCCGTGCACTTTGCAACACGGGCAGCAGCGCACAGGACTTGTTGAAAGCTTACTGACCGAGGCGGGAGTCACGTTGTTGCCAGTGAGTGAGGGGCATGTGTGTTGCGGTTCTGCCGGAACCTACTCGCTATTGCAGCCCACAACGGCAAGAGCATTGCGCGAGCGCAAACTTCAAGGGCTGACCATAGCAAGTCCTGAGCTTATTTTGTCAGCCAATGTCGGCTGTATCAGCCATTTAGCCGCTGGTACCACCATTCGGGTCCGGCACTGGATTGAGTGGTTGGCAGAAGCGCTCGCCTAAGACGCACACGCATCCCGCAGACGTGTAAACTCACCGTTTTCTGGGCGAGCCCTTGTGAACAACACTCCAGTCACGGCAACACCGAAGCGCCCTTTAAATTATGGCGAGTTTGTGACCATGATGGCGGCCGCGATGGCTCTGCATGCGGCTGCGATCGACACCATGCTGCCGGCGTTGCCGACTATAGGCCGTGCCTTTACTGTGACAAGTCAGAACCAGCTGCAGTGGCTTGTGACCATTTTTATGGTCGGCTCCGGGCTCGGCCAAATCATCTACGGGCCATTAACGGACCGCTACGGCCGGCGACCCGTCTTACTGGCCGGCATGAGCGTCTTTGTGCTGATTTCGCTAGTGGCTGGGAGCGCGCCGTCGCTTAGGTGGTTGTTATTAGCGCGCGTATTACAAGGCTTTGCAGCAGCAGCCACGAGTGTAGTGTGCAGAGCGATCGTGCGAGACCGATTCGTGGGTGCGAGCATGGCGCGGGTTATGTCGGTGATTTTCATTGTGTTCCTGACAGCTCCCATTCTTGCGCCCTCTATCGGACAGCTGTTGCTACTGGTGATGCCGTGGCGTGGGTTGTTTGTGGCACTCGCGGTCTTTGGCGGTAGCGTGACCCTGTGGGTGTACTTGCGTTTACCTGAGTCATTAGCCGTAGAGACTCGCCGTGGTTTGAGTGTGAGTGATTTGACGCAAGCTGCATGGTTTGTGATTAGCGAGCCGGTCTCCATGTTGTATACGATCGCGATGACCGTGATGTTTGGGGCATTGTTGTCCTACGTCAGCACGGTGTCGCAGATTTTCAATGAGGGATTCCATGCGCCGCACTTAATGGCGGCAGCGTTCGCCTTTTGTGCCTCGGCCATGGGTCTTGCCGCATTTACCAATTCGCGCCTCGTGGAACGGCTCGGTATGCGGCGCATCTCGCACACTTCATTGCTACTGTTTATTGCGATCACTGGTGTGCATGTGCTCGTGTCGCTATCCATACACGAAGGGGTGGTGCTGTTTTCCATCCTACAGGCCGGTGCGATGGCATGTTTTGGTCTGTGCGTCTCAAATTTTGGAGCGATCGCCATGCAGCCGATGGGGGCGATTGCCGGTAGCGCAGCCTCTGTGCAGGGCGTGATTTACACTATTGGGGGAGCGTTACTGGCTTCACTCATCGGTCAGCAATGGCATGGTGCGATTACCTTCTTGCCGCTTGGAGCCTTTTGTTGCGGCTGCGTGGCACTGGCGTGCGTCCTCACGGCCGAGCGAGGACGCTTGTTTTAGTGTGTGCTCATGCGACTAATGCAGAGCTATATTCATTCTAACTCCGGATAGGGGCCTTTACCGCCTTCGGCAATAAAGCGCTCGATGCGCGCTTCAAGCAATGGTAGGGGAACTGATCCTAGGGCGAGTACCGTGTCATTAAACGCACGGATATTAAATTTAGCACCCAGCACATTTTCGGCTTTGGCGCGTGCTTTGAGAATCGCTGTTTCGCCTAAGTAATAAGACAGCGCCTGTCCAGGCCAGCCGATGTAGCGATCGATCTCTGTTTCGATCTCATGTTCCGGTAAAGCGGTGTACTCGCGAAAATACTGAATAGCCCGTTCGCGTGTCCACCCTTGCGAGTGAATGCCGGTATCGACGACTAAACGTGCTGCACGCCAGATCTGATATCCCAACATGCCGAAGCGATCGTAAGGCGTTTCGTACATGCCCATTTCAATGCCTAAGTGCTCGCAATACAGTGCCCAACCCTCGCCAAAAGCCGAGATGTAGCTGTGTTGCCGGAAGGCTGGCTGATCGGCATGCTCCAGAGCAATGGGCATTTGAAAGGCATGCCCAGGAGCTGACTCGTGCAGGGTGAGCGCTGTTAAGTTATAAAGTGGTCGACCAGGTAGATTGTAGGTGTTCAATAGATACACGCCAGGGCCACCGCGGCCGCTGGTGTAAAACGGCGCCAGCTCATCTGGCACTGGACGAATTGCAAAACGGGCTCGCGGCAGGTAACCGAAGAACTGTGCGGCTTTTGCATCAAATCGCTTCGCGATCCACGCGGCGCGCATCAGCAGCTCGTCGGGCGTTTTCGCATAAAACTGGGGATCGGTGCGTAGAAATTGTTGAAAGGCCGCAAAGTCGCCCTGAAAACCGGTTTCCTGCATGACGATGAGCATCTCGTGATGTAGGCGCGCCACCTCGGCGAGTCCAAACGCATGAATGGCGGCTGGCTCCATATCGAGTGTTGTGAACTCGCGAATTTTTGAGCGGTAATACGCTTTTCCATTTGGTAAATCTTCAGCAGCAAGCGTGGTACGTGCATGGGGAATGTAGTCCTCACGCAAAAACTGCAAGAGCTGTGCGTGCGCCGGTTGTACGGCCTCGCGAATGGCGAGTAGTCCTTCAGCACGTAGACGGGTTTGCTCGTCCGCTGAGATACCGGGCATTTCTTTAAAGGGTGTGTAGAACAAGGTCTGTTCGGGAGGCACGTCGGTGACAGCTGTCAGTGACGTGTCACGACCTAACAGAGTGACTCTCGGTGGCGTGAACCCGCGCTTAAGACCGGCGCGCATCAGCTTCATCTCGTCTTGGAAGAAGCGCGGCACATCGCGCATCTGCGCAATCCAGTGTTGATAATCCTCCACGCTGCGAAACGGCCGGCGGGCGGTGTAGCCAAAACCGCTCCAGAATGTCGTATCAGAGTTTAGAGGCTTTTCGTATTCGCGAAAGCGCTGCTCGGCGACCAGCGCCTCAATCTGTGGTAGATAAATATCAAAATTCAGTTGTTCTTTAGGCGAGAGGTCGGCGCGAGGGATGGCGGCCAAGTCATGTAGGACTTGCTCCCAATAGCGGAGCCGACTGGTCTGCGCCTCGGCATTGATGGCAGGCAAGTGATCTTCAATCGGTTGAGCGCTGCTGTCTTCATCACCAAACTGGGCATCACGCCATTGCCACTCGGCGGTATAGAGCGCTTGTAGTTTTGCATCCGCACTGGGTGCTGGCTCGACTTGGGGTAGTGCCTGGCCACGGGCCGATAGGCACAGCGTCATCATCGTGATGAGGCAAAAGAGGCGTTGTTTTCGGTGCACGGCCAGATCCTTGAGGTCAGGGCGTCGACGGACATGTGTCAAGAACAGTAACACCGATAAAAAGCCGCTGCACTATGCACGCAAAAAACCGCAGCCGGGATGCCCGAAAGGGGCGCTGGAGTGTATCCTCAAGCTCCCATGCAGACACGCGCCTTCCAGATCTTCATTGTGCTGATTCGGCAGAGCCGCACTCATTGGAGTGGCTTATGAGCGTCCGTGCGCCGCGGTATTCCGCGTGGTCTTTGTTGCGTGGCCGGTTTTCGGGGCCTGGTTTTTGGCGGCCGCTGTGGTCCGGCCGTCAGCTACAGAAAGCCTATGACGTGGTGGTGGTGGGAGCGGGCGGCCATGGACTGGCCACCGCCTATCATTTGGCGCGCGATCATGGCGTCCGGCGAGTCGCAGTCCTCGAAAAGCGACTCGTTGGCTATGGCAACGTGGGTCGCAACACCACCATTGTGCGCTCCAATTATCTGCTGCCCCAGAACCACTACTTTTATGAAGATGCGCTACGTCGGTGGGAGACGCTATCACGCGATCTGAATTATAACGTGATGTACAGCCCGCGCGGGGTGTTGGATTTGGCCTTATCGGATGGCGAGATGGTGAGCCTCGCGCGACGTGGCAATGCGATGCGTCTGGCAGGCATTGATGCAGAGCTGATGGATCGTGCCGGGGTGATGAAGTTTGCCAAAGAGCTCGTGCCGGCCGGCACCCGCCGCTTTGATATTGTGGGCGGGCTCTTGCAACAACGCGGTGGTACGGTGCGCCATGATGCCGTGGCGTGGGGTTATGCACGCGCGGCAAGTGCACTTGGTGTTGATATTATCGAAGACTGTGAAGTGACGGGGCTGGTCACCACGGCTGGTGTGGCAACCGGTGTTGAGACTAGTCAAGGCCCTGTCGCGGCTGGACAGGTGGTGTTTGCAGTGGCAGGCCACACAGGCGCGATCGGCACCATGCTCGGTGTACCGCTACCGGTGGAAACACACTTATTGCAGGCGATGGTCACGGAGCCGATTAAGCCGCTCATCAACTCTGTGCTGATCTATGTGCATCCGCACGGCGAGGTGTACATCTTGCAGTCGGATCGCGGTGGCGTCGTGATGGGCGGGTTCCTTGACGGTTTTCCCTCGTACACGCGTGAAGGCCGCTGGTCGCGTCTGGAGGACGTGGTGCAAAGTGCAGTCGCATTGCTGCCACAGATTGCGGGCTTGCGCGTGTTGCGCCACTGGGCAGGCACCAACGATATGACCATGGACGGTAGCTTTATTATTGACCGTATTCGCTATGACAATGTGTTCTTAAATGGCGGCTGGTGCTATGGCGGATTTAAGAGCATTCCCGCATCGGGTGCCGCCTGTGCGCAATTCGTCGCAACCGGTACGGCTCCTGATTTGATTCGTGCGCATACGTTAAGTCGCTTTGCGAGTGGGCATCTGCTGGATGAGCGTGGCGGCGGGCCCTTTCCGGTGCGACTATGAGGGTGGTGTCATGATGCGACTGACATGTCCCTTCTGCGGTGCGCGTGAACTGCATGAGTTTCAGTTTCATAAGACGGCCCCAGAGCCCGGCGCTAATCCATTTGCGGCGGTCTATGAACGGGTTAATCGCACAGACATAAGTCAGGAGTACTGGCAGCACCTGCACGGTTGCCGCGCATGGCTCTATGTGTCTCGCAATCCAAGTACCGGTGAGGTGTATCAGGTGCACTTGCTGGGGACACAGTCGTGACCTTGCGCCGTGCGCTATCAACACGTCGCGGTCATCGTGTGACCTCGCAGTCCGTCAGCTTTCAGTTCGATGGGCGTGAGTACACGGCGCAAGCGGGCGACACCGTCGCCTCTGCCTTGCTTGCGCACGGTGTGCGGTTATTTGGGCGTAGTGTCAAATACCGCAGGCCACGCGGCGTGTTTGCGGCAGGACCTGAGGAGCCGAATGCTTTACTCACAGTTGGCACACAACCGTGCGTGATACCGAATGTCTCTGCCCCACAACTGGCGATCACGCCGCAATTAATTACACGCAGTCAAAATCGCTGGCCGTCGTTACGTGTGGATCTGCATGCTCTGTTGCAGGCAGGTAGCGGCTTTCTCGGTGCCGGATTTTACTACAAGACATTTATGTGGCCGTCGTGGCGAACGTACGAAACCATGATTCGTCATTTAGCCGGGTTAGGTGAAGCACCGGGTGCTGCTGATATCGCGCCACCGCACGTGGAGTACGTATCGTGCGATGTGTTGGTGGGTGGCGCAGGCGCCGCTGGGCTTGCGGCGGCCCTTGCGGCCGCGCGGGCTGGTGCACGTGTGGTGGTGTGCGAGCGTGAGCCACAAGCGGGTGGGGAGCTCGAATTTGAGACAGCAACGATTGATGAGCAGTCGGCAACCGAGTGGGTGAGCTCAGCTCTGGCGGAGCTCGCCCGCGCGGGTGCGCGCGTGCTGTATCACACCGCGATTGTGGGTGGGTCCGATGGACTGGTCATTGCGCATGCTGAACCGGGCGGCGGTGCCAAAGACAACACGGTGTATCGCATTCGACCGCAAAAGTTTGTGATGGCAATGGGCGCGGTTGAGCGAGGCATCGCATTTGTCGATAACGACCGGCCGGGCGTCATGCTCCTGGGTGCAGCGGAGCGTTACCTCGCCCGCTATGGTGTGGCCGTCGGCAAAGAACTGGTGTTGTTTGGCAATCACGATCGGCTGTATGCCAGTGCCCAGCGGCTGCATGCTGCCGGCATGCGCATTCGGGCGATTATCGATACGCGCGGCGATGTGTCAGCTGTGACCATCGGCCTGCGAGCAAGGCTCACCGGCATGGGAGTGGAGTGTCTTGGCGGTCATGCGGTGGCTGAGGTACACGGCGCTCATGGCGTGCGTCGCATTTGCGTTGTTGATTTGCAAGCGCCTGGAACCAAGATCTTTATCGAATGCGATGCACTGTTGGTCAGTGGTGGCTGGACGCCGATGTTGCAGGCAGCGTTGCACGATGGCGGGCAGCGGGAGTTCGCCGCGCAGGCAGGCGGATTTGTAGCGAATGCTCAACCCGAGTGGCGCACCGCCGTGGGGGCTTGTGCCGGGACGTTTGAGTTAAGCGTGTTACTGACGGAGTCCTTTCGGGCAGCAGCGCAACTGAGCCAAAGCGTTGGTGCCATGGGCGTGGTGGGACGCGCGCCGGTTGGACGCGGGGACACAGCGCCGCAACTGCAGGCATTTTGGCGCTCTGCGTGCACACGTGCGCAAGAGAAAAGACAATTTGTTGATTTGCAAAATGACGTGACGGTGGCGGATTTGCGCTTAGCTCTCAGCGAGGGCTTTGTAGATATAGAGCACATTAAGCGCTACACAACGCTCGGGATTGGGACCGAACAGGGCCGCACGGGTGGTTTGCTCGGAGCAGCGATCGTCGCTGAACTCAAAGGCGAGCCCTTGTCGCGCGTGGGCGTGAGTCGTACGCGCCCCCCCTATCAGCCGATGACGCTCAGTTCACTGGCGGGACTCAATCAAGGTGATGCACTGCGTGTGACCCGTCGTACGCCATTGCATGCGTGGAACCAAGCGAATGGTGCCGTCTTTGAGCCGGCAGAGTATTGGTTGCGCACGCGTTACTACCGAGCCAACGGTACAGATGCATTCACCGCTGGAATCCAGGAAGCCACGCAAGTGCGGGCACACGGCGGTATTTTGGATGGCTCTACTTTAGGAAAAATCGAGATTGCAGGCGCGGATGCGGCAGCGTTTTTGGATCGGTTGTATTTGACTAAAGCCAGCACAATGAAAGTCGGGCGCTCGAAGTACATGGTGAACTTGCGCGAAGATGGCATGGTACTCGATGACGGTATTGTGCTGCGCTTAGCGCCGAACCGTTTTCTGGCAACCACGGGTTCGGGGCATGCCGAGCACATGCTGTCGCATTTTGAGCATTACCGTGCGCTCGAGTGGAGTCACCGGCAGGTGGCGATCACGAATCTCACCGAAGCGTGGGCGGTGATTGTGGTGGCGGGTCCTGAAAGCCGCGCCGCTTTGATACGCGTGCTTGGCGAGGCGTGGCATGCGCGTCTTTCAGGATTGACGCACATGGATTTTAGTGTGTCCCGCTGGAATGGACAGACACTGCGCGTGTTGCGAGCGAGCTTTTCAGGTGAGCTTGCGTTTGAGCTGCACTGTCAGCACGGGATAGCGGTTCCATTGTGGGAAGCCCTCGTTGCCGCTGGCTTGCAGCCCTATGGTCTTGAGGCTTTGGATATATTACGTGTCGAGAAAGGCTACCTCGTGAGTTCCGAGATGAATGGCGAAGCGACCCCGCAGGATTTGGGGATGGATGGGTTAGTCAATTTAGGCAATGAATGCGTGGGTCGAGCCATGCTGGGCCGTCCTGCGTTTGCCGAGCCACAGCGGCCCCGCTTGGTGGGCTTACGCGCCTGTGATGGCAAAAGCGTGATTCAAGGCGGGGCGCAAATCACCCTCACCACCACAGACACGCACGCGCTCGGTCATGTCTCCTCCAGTGTCTATAGTCCAGCGCTTGGTCAGTGGATCGCACTCGCCTTTGTGGCACGCGACCGCGCTGCACCGGGTACGGTGCTAGTGGCTAGAGACCCACTGCGCGGTACGGATGTTGACGTGGTAGTGACATCGCCTGTGCACGTGGATTCTTCGAGTGAGCGTATGAAAGCATGAACACGAGCACAAGCCTGATTATGGAGCAACGATGTCAGATTCAGTCCTTCGCCACGACAGTGGCGGTGGAGTTCAAAGCATTTCAGTATCCGTTGGTGGGTACGGTCAGCGCAGAATTGCCCAGCGAACCGGGTGCGGTGCGGCGCGACACGGCGGGGAACGCCACCCTATTACACTACGGGCCTGGGGTATTTTTAGCGCCCTTACCGAACGAGGCGCTACTGCATCGATTGCAGACACTTGAGACAGCGGGGCTGGGCGCAGTGTTTGACGTGTGTGGGCAGTGGCATCAGTTTCGCCTGACAGGGGCATTGAGTACGCGCCTCTTAAGTAGTGGCATTGATATCGAGCACTGCGTGCCGCGGCGTGACTGCGCAGCGGTACATTTATTTGATAGTCCTGCGCTGTTGTTGCTGCAATCGACTGGTTTTGATGTGTGGGTCCCTGCAAGTTATGCCACGGCGTTTTCTGCCACGCTCGTGCGATTGCGCGAGCGGTTAATCAATGCGTGAGGCTTTTTTATGGAATCCTCAGTCTGCAAACGCAACGATCGTTATTGTCTGTACACACGATAAATTGATATGCCCATTAAATTAAGCTTAGAACGTCTCGCCGATCGCTTAGCCCAAGCAGGGACTGTGTTTGTGCCAGGCGCGAGTGCGGAACCTGTGGAACTCACGCAGCTACTGGTGGCGCAGCCAGCCTATGGCGCGGGGACACGCTTTATGGCGGCCTTTGTGCCTGGTATGAACCGCGCCAATCTGGCGAGTGCCGCCACCCAGCGGCGTATGCACAGTTTTTTTATGCCTCCGGAGTACCAAGCAGATTGGCGGGCGGGGCTGATTGATTTTACGCCTACATCGTATTTTGGCGCGCATCGGCTGGTCGCGTCAGCGCAGAGTGGAATTACCACACTGGTTGTACAGGTGGCCGCGCCGGATCGGCACGGACTGTGTTCACTGGGAGCGGCGGGCGAGTTAGTGCCGAGTGCGATCCGTGCGGGGGTGCGGGTACTTGGGCTGATTAATCCGCGCGTGCCGGCAATTCCGCATGCGTTGCAAGTGCCATTCGATGCCTTTGACGCGGTGGCCGAATCGGTGGTACCGCTTGCGAACTACGATGTGGGTCCGGCGAGTGCGGTGGCGGAGCAGATTGCCACGCATCTTGCCGGACTGATTCCGGATGGTGCCTCCTTGCAGTTAGGCTTAGGTAAGATCCCGGCGCAGCTAGCCAAGGCATTGCGGCCACGGCGGCGACTGCGGTTGTACAGCGGTATGTTATCGGACTCGTTTTTAGATTTAGTGGATGCGGGGTGCTTGGATCCGGATGCGCCCATCGTGGTGGGCATGATCGTGGGCAGCGCCGAGCTCTATGCGCGCTTAAGTCAGCTACCGCAACTGCGCATGGCATCGGTTGCCGAGACGCATGCTCCTGAAGCATTGGCGGCGGTGCCTGCGCTGTATGCAATTAACTCGGCGCTTGAGGTGGATTTGCTCGGGCAGGTGAATGCGGAGGTGCAAGGTGGCTCTTACGTGAGTGGCCCTGGTGGCTTGCCGGATTTTGCCGCCGCGGCCCATCGACAAGCGGACGGTTTAAGCGTGATCGCGCTGCCGTCTTCTGGCGCGGGCGGCAAACTGTCGCGTATTGTGGCGAGCTTTGGGGCAGGTGTACCGGTGACAGTACCAAAGCACGATGTGGACGCCATTGTGACGGAGTATGGCGTGGCCTTGATTAAAAATGTGGATCTTGATCAGCGAGCGCTGCGTATCGCGGCGATCGCACATCCAAATCATCGGGATACGTTGCAGGAGGCTGCGAAGCGGCTGTTTCGGGCATGAGCGATCTTGATGCAAAAGCACGCGACAAACACTCTGTCGCGACACTATTTGATCTGACGGGGCAGCGTGCGTTAGTCACTGGTGCCTCCACGGGACTCGGGCGGCACTTTGCATTGGCGCTTGCGCGCAGTGGCGCCGAGGTGATCTTGGCGGGCCGCACGGCCTCGACATTGGCGGATGCGGTTGATGCCGTGCGTGCCGAAGGTGGTAAAGCGCAGGCGATGTCACTGGATGTCTCGGATGCAGCCAGTGTGAGCGCAGCACTCACTGCGTTAAGGCAAGCGCAGTCCTTACCGACCATCCTGATTAATAACGCAGGGACCACAGTGTCAAAACCGATTTTGGATCAGACCGAGCAGGATTGGGATCAGGTGCTTGATACTAACCTCAAAGGCGCTTTTTTGATGGCTACCGAGTGCGCACGCCGTTGGCGCGCCGAGCAGCAGCCTGGCGTGATCGTGAACATTGCCTCGATCTTAGGTTTGCGTCAGGCAGGGGCGGTGGGCCCGTATGCTGCTTCAAAAGCGGGGCTGATTCAGTTCACGAAGGAATTGGCGCTGGAGCTTGCGCGCTTTCAGATACGCGTCAATGCCATTGCGCCCGGGTACATTGAAAGTGGATTAAATAGCGAATTCTTTGCAAGCGAAGCCGGTCAGCGACTCATTCAACGGATTCCCCAACGACGCTTAGGGACGGTGGAGGATTTGACTGGCGCACTTTTATTGCTCGCCTCCGATGCCTCGCGTTTTATGACAGGCAGCGTGATCGCAGTTGATGGCGGCCACCTTGTGAGTTCTTTGTGAGACGGGCGTGGTAATTGACACCGGCGTAGCGACGTTGGATGCGGCCGCGCATGCGTCAACAGTTCCGGTACGGGCAGGATTGGAAATCGATGCCGCCACGCTGGAGGCGTATCTGGCCATACATGTGTCGGGCTTTAAAGGGCCGCTGCACGCACGCCAATTTCGGGGCGGGCAATCCAATCCCACGTATTTAATTAGCACCAAGAGCGCACAGTATGTACTTCGGCGTAAACCACCCGGCGTGTTACTGGCCTCGGCGCACGCGGTGGAGCGTGAATACCGGGTGATGCAGGCACTAGGCGCT
The DNA here is from genome assembly GCA_903832085.1 of uncultured Pseudomonadota bacterium. GTDB lineage: Bacteria > Pseudomonadota > Gammaproteobacteria > Steroidobacterales > Steroidobacteraceae > CAIKZZ01. Next base: position 73,052 of record CAIKZZ010000021.1, read on the forward strand.
GAAGGCTCAGTCCCCGTGCCTAGGATGCATCACTTGTGCATGGATGCGACGGTTATTGGGACTGCGTTTTATGTGATGGAGTATGTGCAAGGGCGCATCCTTTGGGACCCGGCATTGCCCGATGTCGCGCGCCCGTTGCGTCAGGATCATGCATTGGCTGTGGTGCGTGCATTAGCGGCCTTGCATCGCGTGGATCCGGTGCGTGCGGGACTTAGCGACTTTGGGCGTCCCGAGGGCTATGTCGCACGTCAAATCGCGCGCTGGTCTGATCAGTATCTAAAAGAGACGAGCGCAGGACGCTGTGCCGCGCTCGACCGGCTGGTTGAGTGGTTGCCGGCACATATCCCTGCCATTACGCCGCCGTCTGCCATCGTGCACGGCGATTACCGCATCGACAACACGGTGTTTCATCCCACCGCGCCCACACTGCTTGCGATTCTCGATTGGGAGCTCGCGACGTTGGGCGATCCGCTGGCGGATTTTGCTTATCACTTGATGGTGTACCGACTGCCATCGTTATCGATCCCGGGGCTTGCTGGCCACGATCTGACGGCCTTGGGGCTACCGAGTGAGTCTGAGTATGTCAGTGCCTATTGCGAGGCGGCCGGCATCCCAACCGTACCGAATCTCGAGTTTTATCTGGCGTATACGATGTTTCGGTTGGCAGCTATTTTTCATGGCATTGCCGGACGGGTGGCGCGCGGGACCGCGGTGAGTGACAAAGCGCGGGAGTATGCAGGTCAGGTGGATACCATGGCGGAATACGCATGGCGACAAGCACAGTCACTCGGGGATGCATGACGCGTGCTAGGATTCCATCATTGCAAGCGCACTGAGCGCAGTTCTTAGTTGGAGGCACTATGGCAACTCGTTGGATTGATATACGCACGCCCGATCAACAAACCTTTGGCGGCTTCTTAGCCACGCCACCAACCGGCAGTGGGCCAGGGATTGTGTTGATTCAGGAAATCTTTGGAGTCAACAAACACATCCGGGATGTGGCGGAACAGTACGCCTTGGATGGGTTTACGGTGCTGGCACCGGATCTATTTTGGCGGCAGGAGCCACGCGCGGACTTAGGTTACGGCGAGGCAGACTTTGGCAAGGGCATCGCGCTGATGCAGAAAATTGACGCCGCTCAGGCAGCCAAAGACATGGCGGCGGCGGCCCATGCACTGCGTGCACTCCCTGAGTGTGTTGGTAAGATCGCAGCCGTCGGGTATTGCTTTGGTGGTCAGATGGCGTATCGCGTCGCGGCTGAGGGCGCGGTCGATGCGGCGGTGTGTTATTACGGTGGGGGCATCGGTGCACAATTGGCACTTGCGTCGCGCATCACCTGCCCCATGCAATTTCACTATGCCGAAAAAGATGGTCACATCCCACTGACGGAAGTGAATGCTGTGAAGCAGGCGTTTGCACAGCATCCATCGACCACGGTGTATGTGCATGCTGGCGCTGATCACGGCTTTAACTGCTGGGCACGGCCCATGTATCAGCAGCGGACTGCCGCGTTTGCGCGCGGCCGTGTGCTTGAGTTCTTATCCGCGTTGTAAAATAAGGCTCGGTGGCGGTCAGTGCACTGACCGCCCCGCAGTTACTGAAGAACCACTCCAACCCCGCGCCCTCGCGGATCAGCGACTGCAATGGTACGCGCGGCCGTCACTAAAATACTTTGCATGTCGCCATCCCAGCCTTGGTTCTCAAAGACGTACCCACGCGTCGCGAGTTCGGCTTTCGTGGCTGCGTCCAGCTGTTTATATGGCTCCTCGAACAGCGTATTGACCGGTAATAACTGATGGTGAATGCGGGCACTTGCGACGGCGCTTTGCAGCGGCATATCAAAGTCATGCCAATTGGTGAGTACCTGAAAGATCGAGGTAAAAATGCGCGATCCGCCAGGGGTACCTAAGACGAGCGCCACATGACCGTCCTGCGTGAGGATGGTGGGGGTCATGGACGACAAGGGGCGTTTGTTAGGTGCAATTGCATTCGCATCCCGGCCCACGACACCAAAAATATTGGGCACGCCGGGCTTGGCAGAAAAATCATCCATCTCGTTATTCAATAAAAATCCGGCCCCTGTGACAATGACTCCAGAGCCAAAGGAGTCATTTAAGGTGTATGTATTTGAAACCGCATTGCCCCAGCGATCAAGCACTGAGAAGTGGGTGGTGTTGTGGTGCGCCGTGAGCCCGGGGCTCACGGCAGCGAGTGGCGTGGGTAAGTCGAGGCTCACATCAGCGACGCGGCGGGCGAGATACTCAGGCGAGAGCAAGGCAGTCACCGGCACTGGCCAATAATCAGGGTCTCCCAGCGATTCGGCGCGATCGGCAAACACGCGCTTATCGATTTCGGCAAGCAGATGCACGTACTGCGCTGAGTTGAGCGGTAGACCCGCAAACGCCGGCGCTAAGACAGCTTTCATCGCCAAGAGCGAGATGAGCGCAATACCGCCGGAACTTGGCGGTGGGGCTGTGATGAGTTCATATCCAGCCCACGGTGAGACGAGCGGTGTACGCCACACCGGTCGGTAGGCAGCCAGATCCGCACGGGTGATCAAACCGTGGCCGCGGTGCATTTCCTTCACTAGCAGCGTCGCGGTCGTGCCGCGGTAAAAGCCGCGCGGTCCTTGCTCTGCAATGCGTTGCAAGGTCGCCGCGAGTTCGGGCTGTCGATGCACACGACCGGTTTGCAATTGGCCAAAGTAGCGCGCGAAATTGGTTTGTGAGTGCAGTGCAGCAAGCTCTTCATCCCGCCCTGCGACTAAATCACGATCCACCACAAAACCATGGCGGGCGTAATGCAGTGCGGGGGCAAGATCGGTGCGCCAGGGCAGTTTGCCAAAGCGTTGGTGTAGGGCCCACAGACCCGCAACCGTCCCAGGAACTGCAACGGCACGGGCACCGACGGTACTCGCTTGCTCAATGACATCACCCGCAGCGGTCAGATACAGGTCGGCATGTGCGGCTGCAGGGGCTGTTTCGCGGTAATCCAAAAAATAAGGCCTACCCCCCATATAGAGAGTCGCAAAGCCGCCACCGCCCAAGTTTCCCGCTTCCGGGTAGGTGACCGCGAGCGTAAAGGCAATGGCTACCGCGGCGTCAACCGCGTTGCCACCGGCCGATAAAATCGTTGATGCTGCGCGTGCGCCATAGGCATCGGGTGTTGCGACCGCTGCGGGTTGAGTGGCCCTCGCAGTCCAACTAACCAGCGTGAAAAACGCTGTAATTAGCAGGCAAAACTGACGTCGATAAAAAAAGAATTGGGATGTCACGCGCACTGTGCACCAGAAAAAATGAAGCGGTATTGCTCCTAAAACAAAAGTGCCCGCCGATACCTTTCCGTGGACTAACCTAATCGTTTAAATAAGGTCAAGGCGGAAAAGCACCGGCGAGCAGGCGTAATCTGCCCGATCGCGCGCAATTGTGCTACTCCCCACCCCCCATGAGGGTGCGTTTTAGGTGCCTTTAGGGTTCGCCACGACCAATAGCCAGACGGCGCTGTCTGACATAGGCGTCGAGTTCCTCACGTCTAGCGGCATCGAGTACGGGGGCTTCGTACTCCTGCAAGGCGCGCTTCCATACGCTATGCGCACGCACGGTGGCATCCTTGCCACCGTCGAGTTGCCAGGCTTCGTGGTTTTGCCAACTCGATACCAGCGGCTCATAAAACGCATGTTCATAGCGCTCCATGGTGTGGGGGTCGCCAAAGAAGTGGCCACCCGTCGGCACTCGACCGATCGCATCCAGACCGAGCTCTGCGTCCGTCACTGCAATGGGTTTTAAAAACTCAATCATCATCTGCAGCATCTCCACATCCAGAATCAGCTTCTCGTAGGATGCCGTGAGGCCGCCTTCTTGCCAGCCCGCCGCGTGATACACCAGGTTGGCATGGCCAAGCACGGCGCCCCACAGGGACATTTGAGTTTCGTAGGCACCTTGCGCATCGGCAGCATTGGAGGCACTGGCATTGGAGCTGCGATAGGGGAGTCCATAGCGGCGTGCGAGCTGACCGCTAGCGACGTTGGCTTTCGCATTTTCTGGAGTCCCAAAGGCGGGCGCTCCCGAGCGCATGTCCACATTCGAGGTGAAAGCGCCATACATCACGGGGGTCCCTGGATTGACCAGCTGTGCAAGTACGACGCCAAACAACGCTTCGGCATTTTGCTGTGCAAGTGCTGCCGCAAGGGACACAGGCGCCATCGCGCCCATGAGGGTGAAGGGCGTGATGATCACGGGTTGGCCGAGTTCTGCCATAGCAATTAAACCATCGGACATGGCCTCGTCGTAGCGGCGTGGGCTATTGACCGAAATAATGGTCATGACGCCCGGGCTTTGCTGCATGGTCTTGAGCGACACACCACGAGCAATTGCCATCATGTGGATGCCATCGCGGGCACGTCCCCGTCCAATGGCTGTGCAGTGGTAGCTCAAATCCGAATACAACAGATTCGCCAGATACGCATCCAGATGCCGGGTATTGGCCGGTAATTCCACCGGCGCACACACTTGGTTGCCCAGTAAATGGATGGCGTTGAAGTGATGCGCAAGACGAATGAAATCGCAGTAGTCACTGTAAGAACCCGCCCGACGACCCCGTTCCAGATCGTGCACAAACGGAGGTCCCGCTACCAAACCAAAGTTCAGATGCTGACCACCAAAGGTGAGGCGCTTGTTCGGATTGTGAGAGGTCAGATGAAAGAGTGCTGGCGCTGTCGCGAGCGCTTGTGCGACTAAGCCTCGATCGAGGCGCACGTTACCGGTGGCTGCATCCACTTCCGCGCCCGCTGTTGCGAAGTACTGACGCGCATCAGCTGACATGACTTCGATGCCAAATTCTTCCAAGATACGCAAGGACGCCAGATGAATCGCTTCTACCTGATCGGCAGATAGGACCGACAGGGGCGCATGCGGGTTGATGACCGCTTGCCACGGTAGCTGCGGTAAGCGACCGTTGGTGGGTCGCCGGCTGCGGCCACCCGTGCGTCGGCGTGGCAGATGATTGGGCGTGGTAGTCAAAATGGACTTAAGCGTTCGACAGCACGAATGGTTGCAGGTCCCGTGTCGTCGAAGATCGGCATGCCAGTAGGAACTTGCGATGCTTTGGCGGTGCGTATGGACACGAGTCCATTGGGGAATAAGATGGCTTCGTTTTCACCAGACCCGGACATGGTTGGTAAGTAGTGACGGATGCCGGTGCTGCGACTCACATAGGGCGTGTAGTGAAAGCCGAGCTGATACAGCTGCTCATCACCGCGATCGGTGTCGGCTGCACTCGCAGCGCTTTGCAAAGATGCATCGCCTGATTTGACGCGCGCGCCGCGGGCTGCGAGTAGATCGTCAGTGAGTTGTCGGTGCAGCAGTTGCTTACCACCCTGTGCGCCATGGTGCTGGTACAGCAACGCGATTTTGGCAATGTCATCGAGCGTGGGATAGTAGCCGGCGTTAAACCACACCAAGCCTTCGCGATCATCTGCCTCGCGTGTATGCACTGCTGGAGCGTGGACGATCCCGATGGGGGCGAAGACTTCCTCTTGCAGCATCTGCCAGACGTCAGCGGATGATCCGCGCATGGATTTTAAGAAGGCATCGACCGCCGCACCGAGTAGATAAAAATCTTGGTCACGATACCGTACGACCGTGCCTGGGTTCCATGGGTAAGGATGCAACGTCGCGCGTATTGCTGCGATTTTGTCCGTCTGCGAATGGGCGAGATACCAAGCGTCGTAATCGCCGCCGAGGTAGCCATCATAGATATCGTTAGGCGCTGTTTTAAAGCTGCCGGTACCGCCAAAGCCGCTCGCCATATTGGCCGCATCGATAAAACGAATCTGTTGCCACTTTGGATCAAGGTTTGGCACGTAATCACCAATGCGCAACGTGAGTACCCACGGGCCGTAGACCTCAGCGAGGTGCAGTAGCGACAGGGGTGCCGCCACGCTCTTCATCATGGAGCGCACACCAAAGCGCATCTCGAGTGGGTAAGGATAAGGGCCAAAGGGCGTCGCGGACGCTTGGTAATACAGAGTGTCGTCTCGTACCAGCGCTGTGGCCACTTGCCATTCGGGACGCAAGGGCCCACCGAAACCATCCAAGGTACGGGGTGGTACAGATGCTGTTAGGTTTTGCCACGGCTGTGCGGGTAGACGACTCGCGAGCTCCTGTCGACCGGCGTGGCGCACAGCGGTGCTGTCAGCCGCGGATAGCGGTGCGGCCATGGCAGCGAGCTGTCCGGCAGCCACGAACTGCGGTGTGAGTAAGTAAGGTCCCGTTTGCTGCACGAACTGCACGCGGATATCACTGATCTCGTGTTTGCGATACACAAAGGTGGCCAAGCCTTGATGTGCATGATTTTCTGTGTCATTCACGAGCATGAGTGGGAAGGCGGCGCGCGACCAATCCCCATCGCGGGCTTCGTGCCAGACGCGCCCGTACTGTGGAATCACACGCCAGTAGCTAAAGACATGTGGGCTGCCCGTTTCGCGCACCATAAGACCTGCTTCAGCGGGAATGAGGACGTCCCCCTCGGTGGCGAGCGTGAGCGTGATTGCAGGGAACAGACGTGCATCGCGGCCCTCAATCACAGATTGCAGGATCGCTGGTGTGAGGCTGAGCGTGCCTTGGTTGATCCTGATGCGACTTGCAAACGGCGCGCCTACCGCGGCGCTTGCGGGTGGCGCATACGCTGCATTGTTAATGGGCGCGGTTGCCGTGTGATTGCCCAGTAGACTGTGGATGGGTAAGAGGACGGCGGGCGAGTCAATGGCGGCCGCAGAACCACTTGAGAAGTGCGCAATTAGCAGCAGAGTCGTCTGCCATTGGAGCCAACGGTTCATGCACGCCCCCTATAATCACGAGTCATAGACTCTTGGTAGACCAGACGGTGCTGCCAACTGTGCGTATGATTGTGCCTGTTGCGACCGTCTTTAGTCGAATAATTAAGTCATAGGGTCAGCACAGTATGATGACGACCGTAGACGCGACGGTGTTGGGGCCTGCCCCTGTCGAGGGGCATATCGAATTTGAGGACGCGCCGTTACGGACCTTTCATTTGCGCCTCGGCATTGCCAGCATCGGCGGCGTGTTTAGCGATGGCTATGGTCTGGGCATTATTGGTTTGAGTTTGAGTCTGGCCACGCCGGAGCTAGGGCTGACGCCGGTGTGGTTGGGTCTCATTGGCGGTGCAGCGTTAGCGGGGCTTTTCGCTGGGGCCTTACTCACGGGACCGTATGCCGATACACACGGACGACGTCCGGTGTATGCCTGGAACATGATTCTTCTGGGCCTACTGTCAGTTGCTCAATTTTATGTGCGCGATGTGGGCTTATTACTGGTCTTACGGCTCGGTATTGGTTTTGTGCTGGGCACTGATTATGTGGTGAGCAAAACGCTGCTGTCAGAGCTCATGCCGCAACAGGTGCGTGGACGTATTTTAAGTTTTTTGTCTGTCGCGTGGGCGGGAGGCTACGCGAGTGCCTACTTTGTGGGCTTTGCAATGACAGCGAATGGTTCTACCTCGTGGCGCTGGATGTTGCTCACGAGTGCGCTACCATGCTTATTGGTCATTCCGTTGCGACTGACTATTCCAGAGTCTCCCGTGTGGCTTGTGAAGCGAGGGGATATACAGCGCGCACGTGAGGTTGTTCAGCGCGTGCTGGGGCCGCATGTCATGCCACCGCCGATCGATGTTCATCCGTGTGAGATGCGTGGCACACTGATTAGCCGCTGGTCGATCTTGTGTGCGCCGCCGTGGCGGCGCCATACCATCGTGGGCTGTGTGTTTTTTACCTGCCAAGTGATCCCGTATTTTGCCGTGGGCACGTTTGTGTCACAGGTACTGATCGCGTTGCAGCTGCAAGGCGGTTACATGGGCGGGCTTGTGTATAACAGCGCCTTATTATTGGGTGCTGTCGCTGGCGTTTTTATTGTGCACAGACTGCCGCGGCGCCGCGCACTCATCGGGAGCTTTGCCATGGCAGCCAGTGCGATGCTGGTATTAAGTACGAGTAGCCACTTAGGCCGCGTCGCGGTGATCTGTTTATTTGCTGTCTTTGCCAGCGTGTTGTCGGCAGCCAGTAATTTAGTGTACGTGTACTTGCCGGAGTTGTTTCCAACCCAAGTGCGCGCCTCTGGTATAGGACTTGCGATCGCCTGCAGCCGGATCGGCTCTGCGGTGAGCACCTTTTTACTACCGATTGTCGTGGCGGGCTACGGGGTACGCGCGGCGTTGGGTGCCTGTGTGGTGGTGCTGAGTTTGGGAGCGGTGTTGTGCGCGTGGCTTGCTCCCGAGACGAGGGGCGTACGCATCAGTGAGGCGGCGCCTGCACACTGAGGACCGAATGCCGCCCTACGGCATGACGTGGCTGTCCACCGACTGTAACCTTTTTCAGGCAGCGGTGTTCTGAAGGTATAGAAAAAGAGCGTATTTGTGCCCACACCCACGACGGACTTGCCCCGCTCAGCGGCGTTTACGTCGTTTATGTTGGCCTATCAGGACATGGTCATGACCACTGCACTTCGGTTACTCGCTGACCAACAGCAAGCACAAGATGTGGCACAGAACGTATTTCTGCGCGCTTATACCCATTTTGAGATGCTCAGCCAAAGTGCATCGGCCGGGGGCTGGCTTAAAACCGTGACCCGTAACGAATGCTTAAATCACCTCACACGTCACCGTAAACGCTGGCGTTTGTTTTCTGATTATCCGCAGACAGAGCACGGTGGGCCCGAGTTGCCAGTGGAGGCTGTTCTCGATCAGACATGGCTCGATGGCATGGATGATGCGCGGCGTGAAGCGCATGTAGAGCGGGCCCTTGCCGCGTTGCCACAGGCATTTCGAGTCCCTTTGGTGTTGTTCTATTTTGAAGACCTAGCGTATGCCGAGATCGCTCAGCAGCTACAGTGTTCGCTCGCCAAGGTGAAGACCGACATTCATCGCGGGCGGTTGCTGCTTGCGCAGCAGTTGGGGCCAAAAGCACGGGAGCTGTATACGTGATGACTCAACATGATCATGGGGATGCACAGCTGATCGCGCGCGTGGAGCGCGTGCTGCGCGCACAACCGCTACAAAAAGCGCCACCGGATTTGATTGAGAAGGTGTATCAGCAGCTTGCACTAAATGCTGTGCGCCCTTGGTGGCAGCGCTCCTATGCCACGTGGCCTGCAGCCACACGGGCCGTGTTTGTGCTCACGAGTTTGACTGCGGCGCGCATCGTGTACTGGGTGCTATCAAGCCCGCATGGATATGAGGCGCCGTTGCGCGTCATGACTCAGCTATCGGCTCGGCTGTGGTGGGATGGTGTGTCGCGGGGCCTTGGGCGTGGCCAAGTGTTACTGCATGCACTGTGCGCTGCACTACCGACCGCATGGTGGTATGTGGGCGCGGCTGTGCTGATGGGTTCTTATATCGTGTGCGTTGGATGTGGTGCGCTTGTGTATCGATCGATGGTTCGATCTACTGTGACGTATGAAGGATGCTTGCTATGAGTGTACATAGAAAAATGTGGTTATATGCGGCGGTTTGCGCACTCACCGTGAGCGGTGGAGGGCAGGTGTTGGTTGCCCAAGCGCAGGAAGTAGCGGCCACGAGCAGTGCACAAGCGCTCGTGATTGCGCCCGCAGCGGCAACGCATGAAACCGGTGGCGACACCGTTGCCATCGGCAATGATGCTGTCTTACGCGCAGATCATCAGACCGATACGTTGGTTTCGATCTTTGGTTCATCCCGTAGTGACGGCGAGGTGTCTGACAGCGTGGTATCGGTGTTTGGCGACACCCACGTGACCGGTACTGTCGGTGATGCCGTGGTGGCGGTTTTTGGAAATAACTATGTCAACGGTCATGTGGGCGGTGATGCAGTGGCTGTTCTGGGTGATTTGGAGTTAGGGCCATTGGCTGATGTGACGGGTGATGCGATCAGTATCGGCGGCACAGTGCTGCGTGACCCCTTGGCGGTGGTGCACGGCTCCTTAAAACAGATCGGTGGCGCGGCGAGCAACACCTTGGATGGGGCGCGTAGCTGGGTTCGGCATTGCCTCATCTTGGGGCGTCCGCTCGCCTTCGCGCCTGGGTTAGGGTGGGCTTGGGCGCTCGCGCTTTCGATGCTGATGTTCTATGTGCTGATGGCTGCTGTGCTACCTCGATCGCTGGAGCGGTGTGTGGCCACGTTTGCCGCCGCGCCGGGGCTGTCCTTGCTGACGGGACTGGGTGCGATGGTTGCGACGCCGGTGCTCCTTGTGTTGTTGTGCATTACGATTATTGGCCTTGCGGTGATTCCATTTCTGATGCTTGGCCTCTTCGGGATGCATCTAGTGGGTAATGCCGCCATGCTCGGCGTGATCGGTCGCAGTGTGCTGACACGGGCAGTGACCAGCCGCACGGCTGCGTTGTGGTTAGCCGTGCTGTTCGGTGGACTCATCGTGCTGGGGCTGTATGTGGTGCCGGTACTCGGTTTTATTGTGTACAACGTCACGGGTATTGTGGGTTTTGGTATCGTCGCCTTGACTCTCATACAGCAGTTGCAGCGACGAGCAGATGTGGATGCACGCGCGGCTTCGTCTGCCGCAGTGCCGGTCAGTGCGTCGATCTCGGCCAGCGAGCCGGCTGCGCCAGTCAGCATCGCCCCCTCTGTGCCCGAAGCCTCCATGCCACCTTTTGCGGGTTTTTGGGTACGCGTGGGGGCGTTGCTTATTGATGCCGTCCTGGTGAGTAGCGTGATTGGTTTTATACACAGCCATGGCGATGATGGTTTGCAGATCAGTACCGTCGCCTTGGCCGTGTATGGCTGCCTGATGTGGAAGTTGAAGGGCTCAACCATTGGCGGCATTGTCTTTGGACTGCAAATCGTGCGAGCGGATGGGCGTGCCATTGACTGGGCAACGGCGATCGTGCGTGCATTGAGCTGCTTTTTATCGCTCATTGTGCTCGGTCTCGGATTTATCTGGATTTTGTTTGATCGGGATCATCGTGCGTGGCATGACATGATTGCCGGTACGCTGGTGGTGCGCCCCGCGAAGGGGCCCTCCTTAGTCTGATCCGTGCGCTGATTGTGGTTTCGTACGTATCGTGTCTATGATGTAGGCGCTGTCAGTCAGTGACTTAAGAGGGCCGCTGTGGCAGCGCAGCGGCTATTGGGGGACGAACGTGCGGCGATATCACTCCGGTTGGTTGATGAGTCTCGTGTTGTGCTTCAGTGCCGTCATGGCTGTTGCACAGCCCCTGAGCCCCACGGCCCCGACGATGACAGCCACTCTCAGTGGGGCATCGGCCGCTGCGCCATTTGATGCGGACGCCGCAACGGCCGCTTATCTTGCCACCATGACGCCAGCGGCAAAGCTGCGCTCGGATCGCTACTTTGAGGGCGGCTATTGGCTGATTCTTTGGGATGCACTGATCACGTTGGGCGTGTGTGCGCTGTTATTGACCACCCAATGGTCGGTGCGGATGCGCGCGGCCGCCGAGCGCCTCACGCGCCGCAAATGGCTACAAACCATGCTATTCGGGGTGCAGTACGTCGTGGTGTCGACCTTGATTGTGCTGCCGTGGTCGGCATACGAGGGTTATTTCCGCGAGCATCAATATGGCATGTCAAATCTGTCGTTTTTGGCGTGGCTCGGTGAGCAGGGTAAAGCACTGCTCCTCACGATGCTATTCGGCACGCTGGCACTGACTGCTATCTATGCAGTGATTCGGCGGGTACCAAAGACGTGGTGGCTGTGGGGGTCGGTGGTGATGGTGCTCTTTATGATGGCCGGTGCCGCGATTGGGCCGACTTACCTGGAGCCCGTCTTTAATAAGTTCTATCCGCTCGCAGACAGTCCATTGAAGCAAGACATCTTGTCACTTGCACGCGCAAATAGCATTCCGGCAAATCAGGTGTATGCCTACGATGCGTCACGGCAGACTACCAAAGTCAGCGCTCATGTCAGTGGTATGTTTGGTTCAGTACAGATCAGCCTGAACGATAACTTGTTGAATCGATCCACGCCCGCTGAGGTGAAAGCTGTCTTGGGTCACGAGATGGGGCACTATGTGCTCAATCACATGTACAAAGGTCTTGTGTGGGCCAGCATCGTGATCGTGGTTGGTTTTGCCTGGTTGGCATTTGCCTATGGACGGGTCCAAGCACGCTATGCGCACCGTTGGGGCATTGGTGGAGTGTCGGATGTGGCGGGGCTACCACTCTTACTTGCGCTCTTTACGGTGTACAGTTTTTTGCTGACTCCCCTCGAAAATACGGTCAGTCGCACCATGGAGGCTGAGGCAGATGCCTTTGGGCTCAATGCTGCACGCGAGCCCGATGGCTTTGCGCAAGCGGCACTGGCATTGTCGGATTATCGCAAGATGAGTCCTGCGGCCATCGAGGAAGTGATTTTTTATGATCATCCCAGTGGCTGGAACCGGATTCATCGCGCGATGGTCTGGAAAGCAGAAAGTCTGCGGCCGCAAGGCACTCACTAAGAGCTGACGTAAACTATTGCTCTCCCAGCATCCCAACGATCGGTAGGCGAGCGGCGCGGATCGCCGGCAATATCCCACCAATCAGGCCGATGGTGATGGCCAGCCACAGCGCGCGCACACACAGTGCGGGGGTCATTTTGAAGGTAAAAATCACTTGGGTGAAATTGGAGCTTAACGTTGAGGCAGAGTAGCCATTAAATACAACTGTCGCTGCAAGCACCCCAAATAAGCCACCCACGATTGACAGTGCCAAGGCCTCAGCAAGAGTCCCCGCGAACGTCGGGATGCCGCCGAAACCAATCGCCCTCAGTGTGGCGATCTCGGTGCCTCGCGCGGCAACCGAGCTATACATGGTGTTTAACGCGCCGGCGAGGGCGCCAATGGCCATGATGATGGCAAGCGGCCAGCCAAGATTTTGAATGAGGCCACTGGACTGCTTGGCTTGTTCGGAGAAGTACTCGGCTTCCGATTCCACCACCAGCTGCAAGCGTGGATCGTTTGCGACGTGGCTTTTCAGCGTCGCAAGCGCTGCGGGGGACGCAAGGCGCGCCCGGACAGTTTGAAAGACATTCAGTCGATGAAACACGGACTGCACGACGCCCACGTCGGCCCAAAGCTCGGACTCACGTACCGTGCCACCGTCCGCAAAAATACCGACCACCGTCCACACCGTTTGTCCGAGGCGCAATGTATGACCCAGATCAAAGCCCGCAAACTCACGGGTGACGCCTTGCCCTACAACGAGCTCGTTCGTACCGCTACGGAACATGCGCCCTTGGACGATGCGTACGTTATGGCGCAGAGCCGCGCCCTCAACGCCTAAACCACGCAGTGGCAAGTTGCTTTTCAGACCATTACTGCGACGGATGCCATCGACGATAACGTAGAGTTCAGCCGACAGTAATGGCTTACCACTAGCGCGAGCAATGCCAGGTGCCTCTTCCAGCAGCATCACCTGTTCACGCGATACGGTGCTGCTGATTTCTGTTTGCGCGCCGTCGCGCAACACAATCGCGATGTCGGCCGCCCCCGCGCTACTTTGTGCCTGCTTAAAGCCATTGCCCATGGCCAAGAAGACCAACAGGACAGCAACCACCAGCGCAATGGCAAAGCAGGTCGAGACTGACATCCAAATGCGCTGCGGAATACTTAAGATGTTCATGCGCGCTAACGCCGCACACTGTCGCAGGACTCGGGGCATCATTTAGATTCGTCCTAGCGCAGTCGCAATGCGCAGTTTAAGTCCAGACCAAGCGGGCAATCCCCCAGTCGCAAGCCCAAGGACCACCGCCCAGCCAAGGGCACCGACAACCTCTTGCCACGCCAGATGCATGCCTGGCGCAAACCCGGCAATGACGTCCTTGAGTCCGGTGATTAATAACCCCGCTACAGCAAGGCCGAGTAGCGCACCAGTGACAGACAGCAGCATGGATTCAGCCAGAATCTGCATCATGATCGCGGTTCCTGAAAACCCTAAGGTCTTTAGGACACCGATCTCTCGTGTTCGCTCGCGCACCGCCATCACCATGGTGTTACCCACGATGAGCAAAATCGCGGCAAACGCACTGATCAGCACGAGTCGAATAATCAACGCAATATTGCCTAATTGTGAGGCAAAGGCTCGATTAAATGCCGCCGCCGTGTCGGTCGTCGTCTCGTAAGGGGAGTTTGCAAACTGGGTATCAATACGCTTGATAACGGCTTCATTCAGCGCGGCACTTTTTGTAGTAAACATCACCATATTAATGGTGTCGCGTCCAAAGGTGACTGTCTCATCAAAGTAATCGTGTCGCATGATCACTTGGCCTTCGCGGGCAGGATCCGTCGGAAAGCTGTAAATGCCACTGATTGTAAAGTCCCATGTGTGTGAACCCTTGGCACGGGTATAGATGTTAGACGAGATCGGCACATGATCGCCCACATGCCAGTGGTATTTGGTCGCAACCGTCCGGCCCACTAACAGACCCGTGCGATCCGCTAACCATGCAGTGCGCTCGGCTGGCGTGACTTGCAAGTTGGGGTACACAGCCAGATAACCCGCGGGGTCGGAAGCAAACATAATTAAAAATTGCCGCGGGTCTTGATAGTAGCCACCGAACCACGACTGATAGCTGACCGCACTGACCCCAGGCACCAGTCCAATTTGCGCGCCATAGCTGATTGGTAGCGGCAAGGTGAAATTCACCTTATTGACGGACACCAAGCGATTATCCGCCGCGGAGTTTTGGGAGGCATAGAACGCGCGATCAAAGCTCTCCAAACAGCCGTACAGAAAAAATGCGATCAACAGTGCGAGCAGCATGAGCCCGGTGCGCAGTTTGCGGCGCCCTAAATTCTTGGCCACCAACAGGGCTTGATTCATGTCAGTACAGTGCGATCTACAAACACACCCTTGTTCAAGTGCAGTATCCGTTTCGCATGGGCCGCAGCCTCAGGATCATGCGTGACCACAATAATGGTTTTGCCGTGCTCTTCATTGAGTAATTTGAGGATTTTCAGTACCTCATCAGCAGAACTACGATCCAGATCGCCAGTGGGCTCATCACACAGCAGGACTTGTGGGTCGGACACGATGGCACGGGCAATGGCAACACGCTGCTGCTGGCCACCCGAGAGTTCACGTGGGTAGTGACCGCTGCGCTCGGAGAGGTTCACGAGCGACAGTGCGATCTCGACTCGGCGGCGGCGCTCCGCCGTATTGAAGGACGTTAAGAGCAGCGGCAACTCGACGTTTTGGGCTGCCGTTAACACAGGCATTAGATTATAAAACTGAAAGATAAAACCAATATTATTGGCGCGCCAGCGTGCGAGTTGGCTCTCACTTAAGGTGTCGACGCGTTGTCCGTTAAAGAGGACCTCACCGTCGGTGACCTGATCAATGCCGCCGAGTACATTCAAGAGTGTTGTTTTTCCAGACCCAGACGGACCCATGATCGCCACATAGTCCTCGGCCGGGATATCAAGATCCAGACCCTCAAAAATGGTGATCGTTTCCTTGGCTTTGGTAAAGCGTTTACTGACATGGCGTAGCTGAAATGCACAGTCTGTCATGGCGTTGCCTGCGAGGAGGGTGTCAAGTTGGTGCTGGCTTCGATGGCGACTTTCACCGCCATGTCCGGCAAGATGCGCGGGTCTTTTTGTAGAAGTGCAATGCGTACGCGCACGGTGGCTTTTTCGCGGTTGGCCGTCGGGACGATGGCGATGACTTTGGCCGGGATCGTCCAGTCCGGATATGCATCCAAGGTCGCTTTGACGGACTGATCCGCCTCGACACGTGCAATGTAGGCTTCATTCACGTCCACTTCAATCTCAAGGCTATCCATATCAACCAAGGTGCAGATGCCGGTGCGTGTAAAGCCGCCTCCCGCTGACATGGGTGAGATAATTTCGCCTGGCTGGGCATTCTTATCAACCACCACGCCTGCAAATGGGGCAAGGATGCGGTGTTTATCCAAGAGCTCGTGGGCGTGTTTGGTGTCGGAGCGTGCGCTTGCCAAATTCGCGTCCGCCCGCACACGCTGGGCTTGGAGATCGGCGACCTGGGCTGCCGTGCGGGTCAGTTCCGCGTCACTGACGAGATGGCTGGGTGCTAGCGTTTGAATGCGAGTTTGAATGCGCTCAGCATCCGCGAGCTGTGCTTTGATGGAGTTGACTGCGGCAAGTGCGGCATCTGCACGCGCGATTGCAGTTGCGTAGTCGGTGCTCGCAAGAGTGTCATCGAGACGCGCAAGGAGTTGACCTGGGGCGACGACCATCCCTTCCTCAACGAGGACTTCGGCGACGCGGCCGGTGATTTCGGCTGCCACTGTGGCGCGTCGTCTGGCAACGACATAGCCTGAAGCGATTAGACTACCGGCACGACTAGAAGCACTTTGTGTGAGAGCAGGATCCACCGGCGTCGCCGCGGGCGGGGCGGGCGGTGGTGTGCGCAGCAGCCAGAGGCTGACGATTCCGAGCAGTCCGAGGGCCACGGCGCCCGCCAGCCATTTTGGCCACTGGCGTTGCCTGTCTTGCAGATGCACGTCTGCGGTGCGCTCAATTTTGAGCGAGCGCAGTTGGGAGGAGCGAGACTCATCAGTCATGGGTGGCCTATTGCGTGCGGGTGGTCGGGGAGGCGCTCGGCACGGCTCTAATGCTAGTCGATTCTACGCAAAACTGCTGCCCCCCGCGGCTTTGACGCGGCCTCGGGCGTGGACGCCTGCAATGATGCAGATGCACGTGTAAAGTAGCGGCATGTACCTAGATTCGATAATTTCTGCGCTAATTGCAGTCAGTGGTGCGGGCTTGTTTGCCAGTGCGAGTGGGCAAAAAGCGCGCGCGCCGCGTGAGTTCGTGGGTCAAGTGGCGGCGTATGCGCTCGTGCCGCGCATGGCAGTCACCTGTGTCGCTTACGTGCTCATTGCGCTTGAGATGCTGGTGGCGGTCTTGCTCCTACCGCCTCGGTTCCGGTCGCTGGCCGCCGGTACGGGGTCCGCGCTGTTACTGCTGTATGGCTTTGGCATGCTGGTGAACTTATGGCGTGGCCGCCGTGCGCTTGATTGTGGCTGCATGGGGCCCTATGCGGTGCGTCCCATTGCCTATTGGATGGTGTGGCGCAACGGGGCCCTTGCTGTGCTGCTTGCATGTGCGGCTGTGCCGAGCGCAGCGCGCCCCTGGGCATTCACCGACGTAGTCACCTTATTGTGCGGTATCGCTGTGATGGTCGCGTTGTATCAGGCCACGGATGAGTTGTTTGGGCGCGTGCTTCCCGCCGCGAAACACTTAAGGATGCAGACATGACGGCACTACTGGTTTCAAATACTGTGCTGTGGTGTGTCGTCCTACTACTTGCGGTTGTGGTCTTGGGACTGATGCGTCAGGTGGGTGTGTTACATGCGCGCATTGCACCCGTCGGCGCGTTAATGTTGGCGAAGGGTTTGAAGATCGGTGAGCAGGCTCCGGTCCTGTCTGAAACAACTTTAGGCGGAGCCGTGCGTGTACTTGGTGCGCCGCGCACAGACGGCCTGTGCACCTTACTGATGTTTGTATCACCCACCTGCCCTGTGTGTAAGACACTCCTGCCGGCGTTGCGATCAAGTCGGCGCACCGAACAGGCATGGCTTGACATTGTCCTGGCTAGTGATGGCGCACTGCCCGAGCAACGCGCATTTGTGCAGGCAGAGAGTCTTAATGAGTTTCCGTACGTGGTCTCGGCATCACTGGGCTTAAGCTACCAAGTGAGTCGATTGCCGTTTGCGGCCTTGGTTGATGAGGCCGGTGTGCTACGTGCGCGTGGGCTCGTCAATTCCCGTGAGCACCTAGAGAGCTTGTTTGAGGCGCGACGCTTGGGCGTGGCCTCGTTGCAGGATTATTTTGATAAAGCGGCTACTGCGGTTTAAAGGGTTCCCCACCTGACGAATGCTCCAACGGCTTCGTCGCAGCCCAGTCATCCCATTATGCTATAAGTCGATGGTGCTACATCGCCGCCTACTGAGACCTTCGTTGAGTATTCTGATGACACCGGCAAATGCTGCGCGAAGCTGTGTGCCTAGAGCACTTACCTCGAGCGTATCTGTGCTGCCGTGCTCGATACTAGTCCTTTTTGCAACAGCCGTTTATGCAGTAGACCCTTCTGTACCGAGTACACCTAGCGCGAGTGAGTCAGTGGTTGTGACTGCGCATAAGCTTGATGTCAGCACGTTGATTGATCGCAAGGTGTATACCGTGAGTACCGATGTGCAAAGTACTTTTGGTACGGTCACTGATATTTTGGGCGCGATTCCCTCGGTCGAGGTGGATGCTGATGGCGCCGTGGCACTGCGCGGTGACAGCAATGTACTCATTCTGATCGATGGCCGTCGTTCAGCACAGTTATCTGGGAGCACAGCGGCAGATGCGCTACAGGCTATTCCCGCAAATGATATCGAACGTATCGAAGTGATGACGACTCCGCCGCCGCAGTACAAGGCGGACGGTACGGCGGGGGTGATTAACATTATTACGCGTAAGCACCGGGCGACGGGTCAGTCAGGCACGGTGCAGGCGAGCACTGGCAGCGGAGGTCGGTCGGTTGTTGGTGCGAGCGCAAGCGATACTCTCGGGCCTCTGACGCTGTCAGGAACGGCCAGTTGGCGGCATGACTACAAGCGTCGTCTACTCGCTGCACAGAGCACCGCTGCCGACCCATTAAACGGTCAGCCACAGACGAGTGCCAATACGCTGAATGAACTGATTCATCGTGCGGTGCCGCTGCTCAAGCTCGACGCGAGCTATGCACCGACTGAGGCGCAAACGCTCAATCTCACTGTAAGTCGCACTGGTCGGTCCGGTGAGCGCGAGTACACACAGACCAATACGCTCGCCGCAGCGGATGGGTCCACCACGGGTCTTTTTGGCCGCAATAGTGTAGGGCACGACTGGCAGTTGAGTGCAGATGAGCAGCTTGCCTATAAGCGTCACTTACCCGGAGCAGGTCAGACCATCGAGATGACGCTACACCGCAGTACGTCGTATGTCCGCGAGTTTTATAACTACACGAACATCTATATCGATCCACCGAGTCCAACGCTTTACACAAATCTTGGTCTAAACGAAGATCAGGTTCAGACAGAAGCAAGTGTGGATTATGTGTGGCCAGTGTCTGCAACTGCCACCTTGAAAGCAGGTTACAACTTCGAAAAAGCCGATAACCTCCTCGGTAATGTTGGCAATACCGTGGACGAACATACCGGAGTGCAGACGGTTGATCCGAATATCACGAACACCTTTCGGTATGTGCAGCAGATTCAGGCTCTTTATGGTGGCTATCAGGCGGGGTATCACGACTGGAATTGGTTGCTCGGACTGCGTATGGAGTACACTGATTCCAAAGCGGAGCAGCTAACGGATCGGCTGACCAATCGTCAGCACTCGATCACGCTCTATCCAAGCGTCCACATCGATCGGCGGTTGAATGATGAGGCTACTGTTTTTCTAGGTGTTAGCCGCCGCGTCTCGCGACCGGACCCGGAGAGTTTTAACCCTTACGTTGATCGAGAGTACACCCCCAATCTGCGTACAGGGAATCCCGCATTGCGACCGCAGGACACGCGCTCAATTGAGGTGGGCTATAGTGTGGAAGCCGCTCACTTGAGTTATGCGCTTACAAGCTACTATCGCCGCAATCGCGACAGTGTCACGGATGTGACGGAATACTTAGGGAATGGCCTATCACTGTCGACTAGAACCAATTTGCCGCTCAATACTTCAGGCGGCATCGAGTTGACCGCGAACGGACGACTCTTCCCGCCGCTTGGCTATAGTCTCAGTACAAATTTGTTTCACAGTCAAATTGACACAACGGCACTTGGCGTGAATGGGTTGCAGTCCACCAGTGGATTGAATGCCAAGATGAAGCTGGATTATCACCTAACCGCAGATAACACACTACAGCTCTCAGCGACCCGTAGCGATAAGCGGCTGACCCCGCAAGGGTATGTGAGTGCGATTAATCTTGTAAACATCGGCTTTAAATATCAACTGCAGCCAACACTGAATTTGGTTGCAACCGTGACGGACGTGTTGAACGGGCAGCGCTACGTGCGTGTCGTGAATACACCCACTTTAAGCCAGTACTACCAGCGCGATGTGCAAGGCCGGATCGCCTACCTCGGCTTTGTGCAGAGTTTTGGCTCAAGCCACAAAACAAAACCTGCCAACTTTGAATACGATCAGTAGACCGTGTGATGACGATAGGACTTTATTCTGAGTAAGCCGCGGCATCGGACCGTAGCAGTAGCCTAAGCAAAGCCGGTAGGACAATCAGTACTAGCGGCACTTCAAGTACGAGTCCCGCGACGATGGCAATTGCGAGAGGTTGCTGCATTTGTGCGCCTTCGCCCAATGCGAGAGCCAGAGGCAGCAGCGTGAATAACGCCGCGAGTGCGGACATTAGGATCGGCCGTAGGCGCTGTGTACGTGCGTGAGTAATTGCTGTGAGCAAAGGATGCTGGCGCAGCTGGTCATTGAGTTCACAGACATAAAAAATACCGACTTCGGTCACGATGCCCACCACCATCGTTAACCCCATCATGGCCGAAATATTTAAACTCACGCCACTCAACCACAGCGCAATAAAGACGGCCGGCAAGGCCAGTAACGGCATGGCAAGGACTGCAAGGGCGATGCGAAAGCGCTCATACAAAAAAAGCAGCAGGGTAAATACCAGGGCAATCGCTGCTCCGAGCACACCCACGAGGCCACGAAACGCGATTTGTTGTTGCTCATACAACCCGCCGAGCGTGTAGTAGACGCCCTTGGGTAAGGCGTGCGGACCGGCAAGTGCCGCCTTTACGGCACTGATGGCTCCCCCGAGGTCTCGTCCCTCAATGCGCGCGGTGACGGCGACCAAGCGTTTTAGATTATCGCGCGTGATTTGGGGTTGCCCGCGCACTTCAGTGACCTGTGCCACGCGATTGAGCGCAAACGTGTGCCCATCAGGGCCCGTGATTGGTAAATTTTGTATATCGGTTAGGCGCTGGCGTGCGGCGGGCGGCATCCAGACGCGCACGCCGATCGTTTTAGGGCCGCGCGGCAATTCGGTGGCTAGCTCGCCATTCGCGAGCGCGGACACCTGCTGGGTAACGGCGGCTGGGGTCAGTCCTTCGCTGGCCGCACGAACGGCATCTACCGCAATGAGTAGCGCATCGCCTGCCGGGTTTAACCCGTTTTTGACGTCCACAATCCCGTGTATGCCAGCAATCGTTTGCGCAGTCGACAAAGCAGCTGCCTCGAGTTCCTGTGGGTCATCGCCATAGAGCTTGATCTCAATCGGCTGGGGGACTGCGACCAAATCTCCAATGAGATCTTCCATGAGTTGCGCGAACTCCACCTCAAGTCCAGGGACCTGTGCTTTGACGTCAGCCCGAATGCTGTTAACCACCGTGTCAACGTCATCCTTGCGAGTGCGCTTTAAGCGCACAAAAAAATCACCCTCATTGGCTTCTGTGATGCCACCACCCAATTGCAGCCCCGTGCGTCGCGAATAGGTGTCGACATTTGGATTAGCACGGATCAGCGCCTCGACTGCGTGCAGCAGTCGGTCAGTTTCCTCGAGCGACGTACCGGGTGGGCTGCGATAGTCAAGGACAAAGCCACCCTCATCCATTTCGGGCATGAAGCCGGTGCCGTTTGCGATATAGGCATAGGCCCCAAGGCCGAGTAGCGGCACGAGCACCAGCACGAGCCGCCACGGTTGTGCGACGAGCGCGTGTTCTGCCGCGGTGAACCGCTGCTCGAGCCACTGTAGCGGTTTCGCGAGCCCGTGCGCCGGTAGTGCGTCGCGCAGAAAAACGCCACACAGCAGCGGCACAATGACCCAGGTGAGTACAAAGGACAGGGTCAATGCACAGACCATCGTGACAGAGAGCGCTTTAAAAAAGGCCCCGGTAACACCACCTAAAAACGCCAGCGGCAAGAAAATAATAATCGTGGCCGCTGAGGAACCTGCGAGTGGAGTGGTAAATTCCCACGCAGCCTCACTTATACGTTCCGTCAGCACGCCGTGGCGTTCGCTTAAGCGCCGCGCGATGTGCTCTGCCATCACAATCACGTCATCAATCACAAGTCCAACGGCTGCCGCAATACCACCGAGTGTCATCAAATTAAAGGTCAGTCCTAGCGCCCGTAGCATGAGTACCGTGCAGGCCAGGGTTGCCGGAACCACGAGGAGGGCGAGTGCGAGCAAACGACCGCTACGTAGAAACACCCACAGAATCAGTCCCGCAAGGCCGATGCCAATGAAAATCGCATCGCGCACACTCGTGGCCGAGGCTTTGATCAAATCAGACTGGTTGTACCATTCTGCGATCGTCACATCTTTGGGCAAGCGCGGTTTAAAAGTCGCGAGACGGTTAATCACTTCTTGTGCAATGGCAGCCGTGTTGCCATCGCGTTGCTGAAACACTTGTAACAAGACGGCATCGCGACCATCGGCAGTGGCACGAATCCATTGTGGGCTGCTGCCCATGGTTACAGTCGCGACATCACCCACTCGGATGACTCCGTGTGCGGTCGATTTTACCACGGTGTCGGCAATGGCTTGCGTGTTGACGGGATGGTTATCGGCAAGCAACAGATACAGTTTATAAAAATCAGTCGCCCGTCCGAGAGCGTCAAGCGATGTGGAAGCGGTAACAGCGCTAGTGACATCGTCGAGCGTGACAGCCATCGCGCGCAGGCGGGCCGGATCCACATCCACCTGATATTCCTCGCGCGCCCCGCCTTGCACATCGACATGGGCAACGCCATCGACGCCCGCGAGCAGAGGGCGCAAGGTGTAGGCGGCCAGATCGTGCAGGGCGGTTGCGGAGAGTATGTCGGAACGCAGACTGTAGGCGAGGATCGGAAAGACCGTCGGGTCCATGCGACGCGTGGTGAGCGTGATACCTGTGGGCAAACTGGGAAGTGTTTGGCTTAAGGCGGCATTGATGGCAAGCGTGGCGCTCGCCATGTCGGTGCCCCACGCAAAACTGGCCGAGATATCGGTTGCGCCGCGACTCGTAATGGAGCGCACGGTTTTGACATTCGGTACGCGACGAATGGCTTCCTCGACAGGTTGCGTGATCTGCAACACCATTTGTTCGGCGTTGCGATCACCTGCATCCAAAGTGACGACCACGCGCGGAAAATCAGTGATCGGAAACAGCGACACAGGCAAGCCCGGGATCGACAGCAGCCCCGTGATCGCAAGCAGCGCGGCGAACACCAGCAGCGAACGCCGGTGCGCACGCAGCCAGCGCATGACGATCACGACGCGGGCTCCGTCACCGTTGTACCGTCCTCGAGTTCATAGGCTCCGGTCGTGACGATTGTACGCGCAGGATCGAGTGTACCGAGCACGCTCACTGTGGGCCCGTCATCGATCAGTAGCGCGACCGGTATGCGATGCGCTTTACCCGCAACAATTTCGAAAACCCCGAAGCCTTGCTCATCTTTCACGAGCGACGCGCGCGGGACAGTCAGTGCCTTGACAGGCACTGTCTTGATACGTGCCTCGACCATTGCGCCCGGTAGCAGACCTTTGTTTGCAGCCTCATCAATCGCAAGGGTGATGGGAACTAAGCGGGTCTCTTTATCAAGGGATGCTCCCACGACGACGACATGCGCGCTGATGTCCTGCTGACTGGCAGGCACTGTACGGAGGCTGGCGTGATCCCCCGTGTGCAATAAACGCTGCGCTCCTGGTTCAACGCCCACTGTGACACGCGTGAGGGTTAAGGGAGATAAGGTCACAAGTGCGCTGCCAGCGGCGGGGCGATCACCAGTGAAGGTGTTAATTGCAGTGACGATCCCGTCAACGGGCGCACGCAACTCCTCGGTTACTGAGCCCGATCCGAGGCGGCGCGCGGCGTCCACACCCGCATCGGCATCAAAGAGCGCTTTAGCGGCAGTTTCCACTTGCGTCACCGTGGCAAGATGATCGCGCTGCTGAGTTGTGAGGCGTTCCAACTCAGCGTTTGCAAGAGTGCGGGCGCTGAGGGCTTGCTGGTAAACGAGATACGCATTTGGGTCTGCAGCGACGGTGAGTAGGCCTTGCTGGCGCCGTACCTGCTCACCGGGGGCTACATGGATGGCGATGACTTCGACGGCCGTGCCGCTACTGATACTGCGCTGGGTCTGTGCGTCTTGGCCATAGGTACCAACCCCAGTGATGACTTGGCTGACCATGCGCACAATTGGGTGGGCTGTTCTGACCACATGGGCCGTCTTTTCGTCAGACTCTTTGGCCTGGGCGGCAGCGCTCATCAGCACCATGCCGAGTGTCAGAGCGCGGACGCAGTATGAAGATCCGAGTCGCCGATGATATGGACGGGCTGTCACGGTGAGGCTCCTTCGGCGCTAGCTGTCGATTGATCGGTGTCGCGGAACAGGAGCAGCGCTAACGTCACATGACACTCCGCGATGCTCTCGTTTACATTACTTAAGTCCAGACTCGCGGCTAGCGCACTTTGTCGCAGGTTAAGATAGGTCATCCAATCGAGCGTGCCTGCGGTATACGCATCAGTCGCATGCAGCAGATGGGTCTCCAGCAGCGCTACTTGCGTGCGTAGTTCCACCGCACGCGTTGTGAGCCCATGCTCACTCGCGCGCACATGCGCAATATCACTTTGGGCTGTTAGTAAGCGTAGCGTGTACTCGGCGCGCAATTGAGCGCGCGTCGCACGCTCTATACGGATGGCGCCACGGTTACCGTCGAACAGCGGCAAGCTGATAGCGAGACCATAGCCGGTGCTACCGATACCACTGTTGTCACGACTACGATTGAAACCTAAATTGATAGCCGGAAACTGCCCAAGGATTGCACTGCGGACGCGCGCTTCTTGCGCCGCATAGCCGGCTGCTAGCGCGCGTAGATCCGCACGGCGTTGTGTAAGATGGCTCAGTGCATTATCAGTGCCTGCCTCATCAAGGGGGGCGAGATCTGCATCACCTACTAGTGCAAGCGGCTCTGCGGCAGATAGCCCGAGCAAGAGCCGCAACGCCTGCTCCTCGGCATTTAAATTGACACTCGCATCACTTAACTGACGTGCACTATCTACAAAGGCAGAGACGGCAATGGCAGCAGTATCGGCGGCGAGTGTTGCACGCTCCACGGCCGCTTGGGTGTGCGCCACCAGCGGTCGCAATGTGTTGACTTCCTCGGTCAGTCGCGCGACGCGTGCACGACCGTGCACGATATGCAGAAAGTGTAGACGCGCTTGCATGACAGTTTGCCACTCGGCCCACAGCAGCGCGAGGTTCACACGCATATCTTCTTGACGTCGCACAGATTGGCGTGCGCTTAAGGTGACTAGGTTGCCGATGTCCCACGAGAGCGCGCGAGTGATAGCTGTGGCCGCATCGGGTTGACCGGCAAGCGGACGGTCGCTGCTGATGCCTGCGACGGGATCTGGCAACAAACCCGCCGCATAGGCTTGTGCATGAGCAATCCGCGCCTCAGCGCGCAGCTGATTCAGCTCTGGCGCTTGCGTAATCGCGAGCATCGCCACTTCAGTGATATCAAGCCCGTCCGTGGGATCAAACACGTGGGAGTGCATGCCACCGGGTAGTAGCGTGCTCGCGGGCACAGTGATCTGTGCGAGCGGCGCAGGAGGTTGATTATTCAAAGGTACCGCGCGATAGCCCGCGCACGCCCCACAGCAACTGAGGATCACAACAGCGATGACTAAAAAGCGTGCCTGGGTGCCGGTTTTATTCATGCCGCAATCTGTTCAGGTCAAGACCTATACGCAGGCAATACGATCCGCCTAGTGACTCGCTGCAGGCCGTGATAGTAGCTCAAGCCCCTCGGCGTAATTACGTTGAAACCCTTTCCACACAGTAATGTCGCCCGTGTTGGGACTGTAATCGGCATAGTCTTTAGGGCCAGGTGCGGGCCATGTGCCCATGTTGGAGTCTGTCACGCGCACGTCCAGATAGGCGTGCTTCGCTGACTCGCCTTTGAGATAGGTATCAAAAAATGCCGTGATCATATGCAGGTTGATGGCTAGCACACGCTCATTGCGCCACACGGGGTCTTCAAACCAATCGATATCCCAGAGGCGTTTTTTCATCGTCTCGGGTGCAGGATCCAGCGCAATGTGATGGCCACCATCGCGGTAGGTTAATAAATAGCGCGGTGCATGAATGGCATCTTCAAAAAACTGTTGTGCGCCGGTCGCATAGTCAACCGTGTGATCACGATTGCCTGCAATCAAGAAAAGCGGCACGCGAATGTCCTGTAGCCCTGTATTTCCCCACGCCGGCTCTTTGCCGCCGCCCGCGGGCGCAAGTGCCACAATCCCTTTTAATCCTTGGATCGATAAGACGTCGCGTTTTGCGCCTCCCTTCGCGTAGACCGCAAGCGCCCCATTGGGCACGCGTTTGACGGCTGGTGCTTGCGGGTCGAGTGTGGCACCGCCTGCGGCAAGTACACCGTAGCCACCCATGGAGTAACCAACGAGGCCGACGCGAGATGCATCGATCAGTCCTTCTTTGGCAAGAGAGGCCTGCAGTGAGCTTGTGACGAACACAATGTCGAGCGGTCGGCGCAACATCGGGCCCACAGTCTGTGCGCGATCGGTGATGGGCGGATCTTCGTGACGAATGGCTGCAACCACGTAGCCTTTGGACGCAAGATTTTCCGTTAGCCAGCTCAGGGCGACTGTTGCATTGCTGTAGCCATGGGAGACGACAACCAGTGGATGCGGGCCTAGGAGAGGCTTTGCGTTCGTGATGGCAAGACCGGTCGCGCTGAACTCGATTGACTGATTGGGCACCTCGGTAGGAAACGTCGCGTGATATGTCAGTGGGTTAGCGCCAACGGTATTTGTTGCGGGATACCACAGGTCCACGAGCAAGGTGCGATCGTGTGTCGTTGGCAGTCCGGTATCAGGATTCAGCGACAGCACGTCGATCGCATCGTGCTCAATGAGTGTGAGGGTCCGTACGCCCACTGCAAAGGATCCCAAAGCCGCCAGCTCCGGTGCATCCACTCCCGGTTGACTTGGGGGATTGGCAAGCGCTGTGCTTGCGATCGCGCCTAGCCACGCTGCGTTCACCAGAAAACGCAGCACACACCGAATGACTCGCAGACTCTGCATGATGCGCTCCTTACTGAATGGCGCCCAGATAGTCACCCTTGCCCACGTCGACACCGTTGGCGCGCAAAACAGCATAGGTCATGGTCAGATGAAAGTAGAAATTCGGTAACGCAAACTTAACCACATAGTCGAGGCCGTTAAATTTTAAAGTGATGCTAGGGAATGACAGGACAATCTCGCGTGACTCAACTCCTGCCAACTGCGCAGGCTGAATGCTCTGAATGAACAAGAGCGTTTTTTCCACACGCGCTTTGAGCTGTGTGAGCGTGGTTTCGGTGTCCTCGTGCTTTGGCACCTCAACGCCTGCGAGGCGGGCCGCCGTACCCTTGGCCGTGTCACAGGTCATTTGTACTTGGCGTGAGAGTGGGTGCATGTCGAGGATCAGGCGCGTTTGCGCAACCACGCTCGGATCAATCTTCTTGGCATCGCTGTGGGCAGCGGCTTTGTCGAGGATTGTGAGTAGATTGGTCAGGCCCAGGGTCAGGGCAGGAATTGAGGTGTCGTAAAGCGCAAGAGTCATGGTAAATCCTTGATGAGTCTGGGATACATTGGGATGGGGACTAGTATAGACGTACGCGACAGGGCCGAGGTGGTTATGAACAGTGGATTATCGAGCCGGGGTCACTTTTATCAGGCTTTTTGCGGCCTGTGAGAGGCCGGATTCAGGCGGCGCTGCAATCAAGAGGTGCCGTTCGCGGCAGACCGTAGTAGAGTCAAGGCGTGTCCTAGGAGGCGTCCCCATGACTGTATTCGAGCGGCGTACCGAGCCCTTGCCCACGGCGACTGTCGCCGGGCTCATCATGATCGGTGTCGGCTTGATTGGAATGACGGCGGGGGATCTTCCGGGGATCGCCGAGCAACTCGCGGCACCGCGGTGGCTGATGGGAATCTTAGGCGGCGTGCTCGTGGGCTCCGGCTGGCTTGCCGCGCGCGGCCGGTTGCCCGGGATCGCCCCACAGGGACGGCCGTGGATCATGCTGCTCTTGTTTGGTGTGTTGGGACTTGCTCTTGCTGCTCTGACGCACGTCACGCGCGCAGACGACGGCACGGGCGCCGCGTTATTCAGCGGCACAGTCATTAATGGCATTGCTCGGGTGCTCTTCGGCATCGGGATCGGCATCGTTGTGGGCTGGGCTGCTTACGAAGGCTCGGAAAGTCGGCGGCGCTGACTTAATATCGATAGTAGGGTGCAGCACATGCGCTTAATCCATGTCAGCGTGGTGTGGCTTTGGCTTTGCCTGCTGAGTGGCTGTGCAACCACGGCCTATCAACATTTTGAGGTCTCGGGTTTAGCCGGCGCGCCGGCAAAGCACACGCGACCGGGTCTACTGCTCATGGGCGGTGGTGAGTGGCCACCTCCGGCGGTGGCATGGTTTGCCGAGCAAGCGGGGCACGGTCGGCTTGTGATTCTGCGGGCTGCCGGGACCACTGAAGTTCAAGACGATTTTGTGCAGGGCAATTTTGGATTTTCGTCCATTGAGACACTCATTTTTCACTCGCGGTCTGCAGCAAGTGATCCAATCGTACTCGCCCGACTGCGTCAAGCCGATGCGATTTTTATCGGGGGTGGTGATCAATCAAAATACGTGCGCGCCTGGCAACACACACCACTGAGTCGCTTGCTGGAGGAGCACGTCGCCGCGGGGAAGCCGCTCGGCGGCACGAGCGCGGGATTGGCCATCTTGGGCGCCTATAGTTATGGTGCGATGGATGGCGGAAGTGTGCTGTCGCGCACCGCACTGCGCGCACCCTATGGCACCCAAGTGACGTTGGTGGAAAACTTTCTGCACTTGCCGCACTTGAGCGCCGTGATTACGGACAGTCATTTTGCAATTCGTCAGCGGCTCGGGCGCTTGATCACGTTTGTGGCGCGTCTATCGCAGCAGCACCACGATCCTGCAATTGTTGGACTTGGGGTGGATGAGCAGGCGGCACTGTGTGTAGAGGCCGATGGCACGGCACATCTGTACACCAATACCGGAGGATATGCGTGGCTGGTGCGTGCGCCACGTACCCTGACGCGTGTGGCGCCCAATGCACCACTGAGCGTATCTGATGTGTCAATCACAGGCATCGACGTCGATAGCACACTCGATTTAAATACCATGTCGGTACTGCACCCTGCGTTTCAATGGGCTGCGACCGTAACCGCTGGAAAATTGCTAACGACACGGGTTGAGATGCTTTAATGCTCGTGAGCTTATTCACTTTTTGCGAGTAAAGTCCGTACCGTCTCTGGCGGACGACAGAGCTTCGTGCCGAGTGGCGTCACCACGATGGGGCGATTGATCAAGATCGGATGCGCTAGCATCTGTGCGAGTAATTCCGCATCAGTGGATTGCTTGGATGAGAGCCCGAGCTCCTGACACAGTGGCTCTTTGTCGCGCAGCAATCCGCGCACGCCACCGGCGTGTTCTGCAAGCTGTACGAGTGTTGCCATATCGGGTGGCGTTTTTAAATACTCAATGATGTGTGGCTCAGCTCCGGCCTCACGAATGAGTGCGAGTACAGCCCGAGATGTGCCACACGCAGGATTGTAGTAAATGATCACCGGTTGCGTCATGCTCAGGCGCGGGTTTGGTCGCGTTAGCTATGCGGTTTTAAATGGGCATCCATAAAGTTTTTAATGGACGTGTAGATATGCGTTTTCATTTGTGGCGTTGATAGCCCGTGTTTGGCGCCCGGATATGTCATGAGCTCAAATTGGACATTCCGCTTTTGGAGTTCTGACATGAGCGATGTTGAGTTAGCAAAGAGCACATTATCATCTGCCATGCCATGGGCTAGAAACAGTGGCGAGTGCAAGCCGTCCAGTGCCGCAAAGACGGCGGACTGCTCATAGCCTTTTGGGTTCACTAGGGGGCGTTCTAGATAGCGCTCCGTATAGCACGTATCGTATAAACGCCAGTCCGTGACCGGAGCAACCGCGGCTCCTGCGGCGATGAGATCCGATCCTTTGGACAGCAACATCAGCGTCATATAGCCGCCATAGCTCCAACCAAACACGCCAATGTGTTTGGCATCAACAAAGGATTGACTGCCGAGCCAACGAATTCCGTCGAGTTGGTCTTTGACTTCGATCGCACCGAGCTGACCGGCAATGGCATCCGAGAACTTGCGACCGCGGCGTGGGGTTCCACGATTATCCAGCATAAAGACTAGATACCCGTGCTGAGCCATGTAGATATCAAAAGCGGACTGCCAACCGCGATGTACTTGCTGCGAGGTTGGTCCACCATAGACTCTGAGAAACACCGGATATTTCTTGGACGGATCGAAGCCTAAGGGTTTAATCAGTTGGTACTCAAGGCGTTGACCATCGTCTGCTGTGATGTGGCCATACTCCGGTGTGAGGTGTTGCTCCCGATAGGGCCAGTATGGATGCGTGGAGTTCAGAGCATTTTCTTCAATCCATGCAAGGTGCTGACCATTGGGCGCGTGAATGGCGACTTGCGGTGGTGTGGTGGGGTTGCTGTAGGTGTCAACGTATAAGCCAACACGGTTCGCGCCATGCGCAAACTGAGCATCATGCCAGCCGTCTTGTAGGCTGATGCGCTGTGGGTGTGTCGCGGTTGTCCCATCGAGGCGCACGGCATAGATCTGCCGATCACTGGCCGCCTCTTTGTTGGCATCAAAATACACAAGACCTGAGTATTCATCCACTGCAAGGAGCGTGTCGATGTTCCAGTTACCCACCGACAATGGCCGCAAGAGCGTGCCATCAAGCCCATACAAGTACAGGTGTTTCATGCCGCTGCGTTCAGACGCCCAGACAAATGCCGACTGCTTTGTCAAAAAGTGCAAGTCCTCGTGCAGATTAATCCACGCTGTGGAGATTTCGGTGAGTACCATCCGCGATGCGAGACTCATGCGATCAACGAGCACCAGATCCAGACGTTTTTGTGAGCGCGTTAGACGCTGAAAGGCCAGCTGGTGACTGTCAGGGGCCCAGTCCACGCGCGCAAGATAAATATCCGGATCAGACCCTAGGTCGATGAAGCGGGAGTCTCCACCCGTGGGCGCAACGAGACCTAAGCTCACCGTGACATTCGGATCCCCCGCCGCCGGATAGCGTTGTTCAACGACATCGACGTGATCCGCATGCAGTTCCATGCGTTTGACCAAAGGCACGGCCGTTTCATCGAAGCGCTTGTAGGCGATAGCAGCATCATCGGGGGCCCACCAGTAGCCACTGCGCTGATCCATCTCTTCTTGAGCGACAAATTCGGCTTCCGCGTTATGCACAGCACCGCCGCCATCGTGCGTTAGCTGCGTACGTTTGCCCGATGCAAGTTCGATGACCCACAGGTTTTGGTTGCGCACATAGGACACATACTGCCCCTTGGGCGACACTTGTGCATCGAGTAGTGGTTCAGCGCTTTGTATGAGCGTCGTCAGTGCGGTCGCCGTGGGGGCATCTAGGTTATACAGATAGAGTGTGTCGCCTAGCGTGAACAGCACGCGCCGGCCATCCGGTGCCCACACATAGTCCACAATGCCGTGGAAGTCGGCGATGCGCGCGCGCTCACGCCGGCCTTTTTCCACGTCGGAGAGCTGTTCATTGGGCAGCAGCTGGCGTGAATCGACCGCAAGGTGCAGAGCGCGGGTTTTAAGGTCATAGGTCCACAGATCCAGTTGGTGTTGATCGTCCGCACGCCCGCGCAGCAGCCCCACGCGCGAGCCATCAGGGGCTATTTTGACGCCGCGGGGGGTGGGTCCGGCCAGTGCGGGATCGGCAAAGATCCGCTCAATGGTCAGCGGATCGGCAGCAGCGGACAGTGTACACATAAGGCAAAGTAACCCGAGGGTGCGGTGCATGGCAGGATCTCCAGACTAGGGGGCATTATTAACTGGATTGCTGCTGAAGAACCAGCCAGATGATAGGCGCCTCAGACGTCGCTCATAGCCACTGCGAGTAGGCACTGCGGTCATTGTCAGGCACTATGGGCCGTCGGTTATTACTGGTAGGGGCAAAAGCGATGAGCCACCAAAGGCGCGCCGTGCTGATCCTGTGCTTGAGCCTCACCCTGTTAGCGGTGAGCCTCGCGGCAGAAACCGGTTCGCTGGTTGCACATCAAGTAGCCCATGGTGCAAAGCCACCGATCAAGCACGTGTTCGTGATTGTGCTCGAGAACAAAGGCTTCGACGAAACCTTTGGACCCGCGTCACAGGCGCCGTACCTCGGAAAGACCTTACCGTCGCATGGCGTCTTATTGACCCAGTATTTTGGGACGACCCATTACAGTTTGGGCAATTACATCGCCATGATGAGTGGCCAAGCAGGGAATCCGCAGACGCAAGGGGATTGCGAGCGGTACACCGAGTTTGATTTAAAGGGCATGACAGCGGATGGACAAGCCATTGGCAGCGGCTGTTTGTATCCGGCGACGATCAAGACACTTGCGGATCAACTGACGGCGCGCGGACTGCAGTGGAAGGCGTATATGGAAGACATGGGCAATGACCCCGCACGTGAAGCGTTGGTCTGCGCTCATCCGATGCCCAATACGATGGATCTCACCCAGTCTGCCGAGGCGCCATCAGCGCATGTTCCGCGTGGTGATCAATACGCGACGCGGCACAATCCTTTTGTCTATTTTCATTCGATCATTGACTCACCAGCATGTCGAACTCATGTGGTGAACCTGTCGGTCTTACAGCACGACTTAGCCAACGTACGCACCACGCCAAATTTTGTTTTCATCACTCCGAATCTGTGTCATGACGGGCACGATGCGCCCTGCAAAAATGGGGAGCCCGGCGGGCTCGTCTCTGCCGATGCATACTTAAAGGAGCTCGTGCCACAAATACTGCAGTCCCCCGCTTATCAGCAGGACGGCTTATTGGTGGTGACTTTCGATGAAGGCGAGGTGAGTGAAACGCCTAATGGTCAGGGTGGTTTTATTGATCATGCGATCGGTGCGAGCTGCTGCGAGCAAAAGCCTGGGCCTAACTTTGGTCCATTCCCACAGACTATTAGAGACGGTGAGTACCTAGAAATCTTCGATAGTTTTGGCGGTGATCGCACCGGCGCGGTGTTGCTATCGCCATTCTTAGATGCGGGCCGTGTGTCCACGACAGCGTTTAATCATTACTCGCTGTTAAAATCACTGGAAGATGTGTTTGGGATCGCGCAGCACTTAGGGTATGCGGCACAAGCAGGGCTTGTGGGTTTTTTTGATGCGGATGGTTCTGATGTGTTGTGGAAGCAGGTACAACCGCCCGTCACACATTAATGTGTGCGGGTGGTCAGTCTTAAATGTTGCGCTATCCAGTCGCGCGACACGTATATAAGGAAACCGTGATGTCACTTTCTTTAAATAGATCGCTCCTCGCTGCAGGCCGCACATGGTGCCGTTTAGCTTGCATCGTGGCGGCGCTCGGCTGTGTGATTGTCAGTGGTGTCAGTGCGGATGTGCCTAAGGCGCCGCCTGGCGAGGAATTCATTGGCTCTATTGCTGGTGGCTCTATACATCCGCCACTACCCGCGCCGCCGCGCCGTCAAGGCGAAGGGTTGGGCCCCTTTAAGCGATTAGTCATTCGCGGCGCGACGTTGATTGATGGGACCGGGGCGCCGCCCATCGGCCCTGTCGATATCGTTGTTGAGCAAGACCGGATCGTGCGCATCGCAAGTGTCGGGTTTCCTAAAATGCCGCTGCACGAAAGTCGCCGACCTGAGAAGGGCGATTACGAGATCGACGCGACGGGTATGTACGTGCTGCCAGGCTTTATTAATGCGCATGCGCATATTGCAGACTCCGATCAAGGAAAGGTGGGGGAGGTCCCCTCGGCTGAGTACGTCTATAAGTTGTGGCTAGGGCATGGCATCACCACGGTGCGCGAGGCAGGAGCGTTTAATGGCTTGCGCTGGACACTAAATGAGAAGCAGCACAGTGCGGCGCACGAAACAGTCTCTCCACGTCTTGCCGTGTATGCGGGGTTTCCGGTGGGCGCGAATGTTCCGGGGGCCGTGAGTACGCCAGATGACGCGCGACGCTGGGTGGATGCGATTGCCACAAGTGGCGCGGATGGCATTAAGTTTGTAGGCTCGCCCCCCGCGTTGATGAAAGCCGCACTCGCCGAGGCAAAAATCAAAAACTTGCGGAGTGCCTGCCATCATTCCCAATTTGCCGTTGCACGGATGAACGTGATGGACACATCCGCCTGGGGGCTCACAAGTCTTGAGCATTGGTATGGACTGCCGGAAGCCTTATTCACCGATCGCACTGTGCAAGACTTTCCTGCCGATTATAACTATAGCGATGAGTCCAACCGATTTGGTGAAGCGGGACGCTTATGGGCGCAAGCCGCGCCCCGCGGGAGTGCGCGCTGGAACGAGGTCATTAAAACGCTGGTTGACCGTGATTTCACCATGGTACCGACATTTACGATTTACGAAGCAAGTCGGGATTTAATGCGCGAGATGCACGCTGACTGGCACGATCAATACACACTACCCACATTGACGCGCTGGTATGCCCCCAATCGCGAGGCGCACGGTGCGTATTGGTTCAACTGGACGACGGCCGATGAGGTGGCCTGGCGTAAGAACTATCAGATTTGGATGTCATTCATCAATGACTATAAAAATGCAGGTGGACGCGTGGCCGTCGGGGATGACGCAGGGTATATCTATAAGCTCTTCGGTTTTGCGTGGGTACGCGAGCTTGAGCTTCTGCAAGAGGCGGGGTTTCATCCGTTGGAAGTGGTGCGCTCTGCGACGCTGTCAGGGGCAGAACTCCTCGGTATGGCTGATCGCATCGGCTCCGTGGAAGTCGGCAAGATGGCAGATCTAGTTATTGTGCCTGAGAACCCATTAGCAAATTTTAAAGTGCTGTATGGCACAGGCGCGCTGAAGCTGGATGATAAAACGCATCAAGTGACCCGTGTGGGTGGTGTGCGCTACACCATTCACGATGGCATTGTGTATGACGCGCCGAAATTACTTGCTGATGTGCGGCAAATGGTGACTGACGCCAAAGCGCGCGAGGCGGCAGCGAAATAACGCACCACGTGTTAGTCAAACCCGGTGATGGCGCTGAGGCCATCACCGGCTGACAAGTGCACTGTGCTTGCCATGCTTGCTGCCTGGCGCAATGGCGAGTCTGCCGTGTGCTTGTATTAATGCAGTCGTGGAATGTCCAGCGTGTCCTCAGTAGGCGCTTGTGTGCTGCGCAGTGACAGGGCCACCTGTTCAGTGGCGCTAAGCACGCGTAGCAGGTTGGCGCCCGCGACCTTGGCAACGTCCGCATCGGACCAGCCACGACGCAACAGTTCTTCAAGAAGTGCTGGAAAGCGATCCACTCCGGACAGCCCCTGTGGGGTTTCAGTAATACCGTCAAAATCAGAGCCTAAGCCCACATGATCGACGCCAGCGACGTCACGAAGATGCTCGATGTGATCGGCAACCTGCGCCAGTGTGCTCACCGGTTTCGGATGCGCCTCTAGCCAGCGATTCAATGCCGCTTGCGCGCGGTCCGGTTGGCCTATGTAGAGGCCATCGTAGGGTGGGCTACTGAAACGAGTCTTCTCTGCGGCGAGATTAGCCTCCCACTGTGCAAGCTCTTGCGACACATAGCCTGGATTGAAATTCACCATCACCACGCCACCATTTGCCGCGACCAGTGACAGGATGTCATCGGGCACATTGCGTGGGTGATCCACGAGTGTACGCGCTGAGGAGTGCGAAAAGATCACCGGTGCTGCGGTGGCGCTCAGAGCCGCACGCATGGTTTGTGGCGAGACGTGACTTAAATCCACCAACATACCGAGCCGGTTCATCTCGTGGATGACTGTGATACCAAAAGGCGTGAGTCCGTTATGGACAGGATTATCGGTCGCCGCATCTGCCCAATCGGTATTTGAGGTGTGTGTCAGCGTCATATACCGAGCACCGAGCTCGTACATTTGCCGAAGCACAGCGAGCGAGTTATTCATCTGGTGACCGCCCTCGATGCCGATCAGAGAAGCCACTTTGTGTGCTTGATGAATGCGCTTGATGTCAGCGGCGGTATAGGCCATCTCAAAAGCCGTCGGATAGCGATTCGCCATGCGCTTGACGATATCGATCTGTTCTAGCGTGGTTTGCACCGCCAAAGCGCCTTTGACCTCGACCGGAATCCACACGGACCAGAACTGCCCACCGACGTGACCTGCGCGTAGGCGGGGGATGTCGGTCATGTAAGAGCCGGCCCCAGTCGGTACGGGGATGTGACTCGTATCGGTGGCAAGATCAATCTGCGAGAAACTTCCGTGTGCCCGCATGCGGATTTCCCATGGGAGGTCATTGTGGCCATCAATGAGTGGCGTTTGCGCAAGAATGCGCTCGACCCGTGCGTGGTAGTCGGTCGTTGCGGGCGCAGCAAGTACACTGCAGGCTGTCAGTGCGCAGAGGATGCTGCTGAGCAATCTGATGGGGTGTTGACGAATGGACATAGCGGACTCCAGAGGCAATCAAACGGAGTCTATGGTAACGTTTGATAAGCCCTTTGAGCTGTATTTATATCGCTGGTAGTCGCCGGCATCCACAAGCGCCAATCGCCGTGAGGGATTATGTTTCTGCAACGTCTCAGTGTTCTGTGCATGTTGGTCAGTACGCTTGCCGTGGCGGCTCCACCACCACGTGTAGCCGCAGTGCCACTGATAACCACCGACAAACAGGATGTGCTGTGGGCGCAGCTGCAGGCAAAGATTGGGGCCGTGGAGCAGGGGCTTGATGGCGTCCTTGGGGTGGCGATTCTTGATCTGACCACGGGGCGCAGTTTGCTCGTGCACCCGGACGAGGTATTTCCTCAGGCGAGTGTGATAAAAATCCCGTTGCTAGCTGAGCTCTATCGGCAGCATACACTGGATGCAAGTACGGTCCCGGCCCCTGCGCGCCTCACCGACCGCTACGTGATGCAGGCCACCGACTTGGTTGCCGAGAGCGATATTATGGCGGGTCTCACTCCGGGTGTAACGGTACTGACCAATCGTGACTTGGCAACCATGATGGTTGCGGTGAGCGATAACTCGGCCACGAATGTGTTGATTGATCGGGTGGGCATGACGCAGGTACAGAAACTCACTGTCGATCTAGGCCTCGCGCACACCGTGTTGCGACGCAAGATGATGGATCTCAAAGCGGCTGGCGAGGGGCGTGAGAATCTATCGACACCACGGGAGATGATGTTGTTTTTAGAAGCCGTCTACCGTGGCCGAGTCATCGCCGCTCCCTTGCTCGAGGATTTTTTCAACGTCTTAGCAACGCACAAGGACAGTTGGTTGCCGGCAGAGCTACCGAGCGATCTTAAAATTGCTAACAAGCCCGGATTTTTAGAAGGTGTACGCAACGATGTAGGTGTCGTATTTCTCGCGCATCGGCCGTATATCATTTGTGTGATGACCACCTATCTTGCGCGTGAGCGTGACGGGGAACTCGCCATTAGTCGCATTTCTGGTGACACCTATCGACTTTTTGATCGACTCGCACGCGCATCCGAATACGGTCGCGTCGTGTCACCGCGCAATGCAGGTATGCACTGACGCCAAATTCAGGCGGGCGAGGCGTGAGGGACTGAAGGTTTAGCGCCTTGCGTTGTCGGCATGTGTTACACAGCACGCTGCAGCCGTGCAGCCGATATGCGGTCGCAGTGGCGTTGAAGGAGCGGTTGTTTGGTTCCAAAGCAGTACATTGATGGCGATTTTCCGCTGTCCCGTCTCATTAAAGGAGGCTGGCATTTGGCGGGAGGTCACGGCGCGGTGGATCCGACCACAGCTAAACGCGACATGGCAGCGTTTATTGACGCGGGAGTCACTAGCTTTGATTGTGCCGATATCTATACGGGTGTTGAGCAGCTAATTGGAGATTTTCGATCGCAGTATCCGGACCATGCAAAGCGATTACGGGTGCACACCAAATGCGTACCTGACCTGCAGCAACTGGCCGATTGTAACGATCAGGTGATTGCAAGCATCATTGACCGTTCATTGCAGCGTTTACGGATGGAGCGTCTTGATCTCGTGCAATTGCATTGGTGGGATTATAGGGTCCCAGGATACGTTGAAGCCGCGATGGCGCTCGCCCGCCTGCAGGCACGTGGCAAGATTGATCGAATTGGCGTGACCAATTTTGACACGCAGCGGCTAAGTGAGCTCCTGAGCGCCGGCGTGCGGGTAGTCAGTCACCAGGTACAGTATTCCGTACTTGATCAGCGGCCAGCCGCTGCCATGACCACGCTGTGTCAGCAGCATAAAATTGCCTTGTTATGCTATGGCACGGTGGCGGGGGGATTTTTAGCGGAGCGATGGCTGGCGGTACCAGAACCGATCGCGCCGTTTGCGAACCGCTCACTCGTCAAGTACAAACTAATTATCGATGATTTTGGCGGCTGGACTCTTTTTCAGGAGTTGCTGCACGTGTTAAACGACATTGCCAAACGGCAGCAGACGGATATTGCAACGATTGCAAGTGCTGCTGTATTGGCACGCTCTGCGGTTGCGGCGGTCATTGTAGGCGCCACGAGTACCAGTCACCTTGCGCGCAATGTACAGCTAGGCGAGATCGTCTTTAGTGCGGCTGATCGGGCGGCGCTCGATGGGGTGATGTGCCGTGCGCAGGGGCCACGAGGTGAGGTTTATAGCCTCGAGCGAGACCGCGAGGGCCCACA
This sequence comes from uncultured Pseudomonadota bacterium, assembly GCA_903832085.1. Classification (GTDB taxonomy): domain Bacteria; phylum Pseudomonadota; class Gammaproteobacteria; order Steroidobacterales; family Steroidobacteraceae; genus CAIKZZ01. The sequence goes on from CAIKZZ010000021.1 coordinate 111,758, forward strand.
CGGACGCATTATGAAGTACAACCTGAACACTCCCGCAGCCTAAGGAGTCTCGATGAGCGACACCGTCATTCAAGCGCGCAGGCAGTGCGATAACAGGACAGCCCGTGCACTGCTGCTCTGCGCGTGGCTCGTGCTGACGGCAGCCCCACGAGTCTGCGCCGCCGAGCCACTGGTCGCCGTCGTCGGCGGGACGGTCATTGATGTGGCCACGGGCCAGGAGATTCCCAACGCGGTCGTGCTGATTGATGGGGAGCGCATTAAAGCCGTCGGACCTGCCGCGCGTGTGGCAGTGCCCCACGGGAGCACGATCGTGCATGCCGAGGGGAAGTGGCTGTTGCCCGGATTAATGGACATGCATGTGCATTTGGGACTCGTGTTGCCGGGGGCTGAAGGCGCTGAGCTTGCACACGAAAGTGACGGAGCGCTCGCACTGCGCATGGCAAAAAATGCAACCGCATCCTTACGTGCGGGGACGACCACAGTGCGCTTGACGGGCGAGGACAAGCATGTCGAGTTTGCGGTGAAGCAATCGATCGATCGTGGTGATCTGTTAGGGCCACGTATTTTTTCCGCCGGTGAGCCACTCATTCCGACGGGGGGACATGGCGCTGAGTATTTGGCCAGTGGTGTGGACGGCCCCGTGGAAGTGACCAAGTTCACTCGTCGCCAGATTCAGGCAGGCGCGACGTGGATTAAGCTCATGATTAGCAAAGGGCTGGCCGATACCAAGGGCGATATTGCGGCAGCCGATATGAGCATGGCTGAGATGCAGGCAGCGGTTGATGTGGCACACAGTCACGGCGTGAAAGTCACGGCGCATACGGGTTCACCGACCGCAACCCTTGCTGCGTTGCATGCGGGAGTCGATTGTTTTGAGCACGGCTACTATTTGGACGAGCAGGTCTTTCGCGAGATAAAAAAATACGATCGCTGGTACGTGCCGACGATCGTGGTCAGCCAAGCGGGGGCGCTGGAGTTTTTCAAAAAAATTGGCTCGCCACCTTGGTATTTAGAGCGTGCCAAATCGGTCGGGCAGGCGCACTGGAAGGCATTACAGACGGCGATCGCTGTAGGCGTAAATATTGCGATGGGAACCGATCAATATCCGTTTGAGCCCAATGAAGGCACGGTCGCGGCTGTGCGTGAAACGGAACTGTACGTGGATGCTGGGATGACCCCACTGCAAGCACTGCAGGCGGCAATGCGAAACCCCGCGCGCTTACTCGGTGCGGAGAAGGATCTGGGGGGCTTAGAGGTCGGTAAGTATGCCGATCTCGTGGCTGTGTCAGCCGATCCACGGCGCGACATACACGCGCTACGCACCATTGGTTTGGTGATGAAAGGCGGTCTAGTGATTCGTAATGACTGGGCTCAGTGACGCCAACGCGCTAAGGGCGCGTTAGTCATGGCGATACACCACCCCTTGCTTCATGACAAAGCTCACATGTTCGAGTGCATGGATGTCCTTTAAAGGATCCGTGCGTACCGCGATAATATCGGCAGCCTTGCCAGGTTCAAGGGAGCCAACCCTGGCACTGAGCCCTAATAAATCAGCGCCATTGACCGTGGCAGACTGAATCGCCTGCATGGGGGTCATGCCGTTTTTGACCATGTGGGCAAATTCAAGCGGGTTTTGACCGAAGGGGCATACTCCAATATCAGTGCCAAAAGCGATTTTGACGCCGGCGAGAACTGCTTTGTGAAAATTCTCGGCCTGCGCCACCCGTAGCGCACGTGATTTTTGGATAAATTCATCCGGATAGTTGCTGCCGATACAGTCGTGCACTTCCAATGTGGGCACCAAATAGGTCCCGTGCTCTTTCATGAGTGCGCGCCCTTCATCATCTAAAAGTGAGCCATGCTCAATGGAAGCCACCCCTGCACGGACCGCATTTTTAATTCCCTCGGCATTGTGCGCATGGGCGGCGACTTTTAATCCGAAATTGCGCGCTTCATCCACCGCTGCGACCAATTCCTCCGGCGTGGCTTCGCGCGCCAGCGGATTGCTGTTGTGGGTGAGGACCGCTCCGGTTGCAAACACTTTAATGACATCCACTCGCTGACTGACGAGCGCACGCACGCGTTCGCGTACCTCAGTGGGCGAGTTTGCTGTGCCAAAACGCAAATCCCACGGCAGAGTCACGTCGGGCGCAAAGCCGGACACGGACCCAGATCCACCCGTCATGGTGATGTACGCGCCAGCAACTAGCATGCGGGGACCTACCACATCGCCTTGGTTGATGGCATCACGCAACGCTACATCAACTAATGCTCTGTAGGAGCCTAAGTCCCGCACGGTGGTGAAGCCGGCCATGAGTACGGCGCGAGCGTTTGGAATAGCCGAATACGCGCGTTGTGCCGCCGTGTGCTGCAGTTCACTTAAGGGATCTTGACTCTTTTCATCGATGGTCAGATGCGTATGCGCGTCAATGAAGCCTGGCATCACTGTGTAAAGACTCAAGTCCGTCACGGTACTTGCGTTTGGTGCATCATTCGGCCGTGTGGGAGCGACCGACACAATGAGTCCATCTTTAACGAGAATGGTTTGGCGTTCGAGCACTCGCCCAGTCACGGGCTCGATGAGCCGACCGGCATGGATGATATGCGTCTGCGCAAGACTATCGCTACTGACCGCGAGGAGTAGTGTGGCAAGTACTATGGAATGCATTCTCGGTAAGTTCTTGTACATACATGGCCTCTGGTAATGTGTCTAACAGCGACGGAGCAGGGGACAGCTCACAACGGATTATTGCAGCAACTGACGCGCGACCCACTGGTGAAAGTGGTGAGTGGGGATGTCCATCATGGGGGAGAACGTGCCGCCGCGATAGCCTATGGATGCACGACCCGCTTGCATGCCCTCGACGACCATCACATCCTCAGTAAACACGAGACGCCACCCTTTTTGTATGGCTGTACGTAGGTCTTGGTAGATCGGCGCCTTCGCGCCCTCGCCACAATAGTAAATCCGAACCGTTTCGGTGGTTGTAGTACTTGAGTTTGGCGTTAACAGCATCACAAAAACATGATCAGCCTGGAAGCCCAGCAGCACATTGGGATACAGCGTGGGATACTCGGCCATGTGACGGCGCTCCGCTGGCCAGCGCTTAAATAGCGGCAGCGCGGCTGCCGTCGTGATGCTCGGCTGGTAGGCGCGCGAGCCCTGCCCTGCAAAGTGCTCAGCATTGACAAAGTGGTAGTGATCTTTCAGCGGTGAATAGCGATTTAACGCTGGGTGGATGGTGGGCAAGTGGTACGCCTCTAGATAGTTTTCCACCGCGAGCTTCCAGTTGGCGTGTACGGTTAGGGTAAATCCGGAGTCTGGGTCTGCCACGACCGGCGGGAAGCCTTGCTTGATACCGGTCAGAGGCGCGATGTGCTGACGTAGTGGCGCGACATGCTCCTCAAAATCTGGCGCATCACCACTTAAGTTAATAAACAGGACCCCTAAACAGGTCGCGGAGCGTATAGGCCGCAAACCGTGTTGGCTACTGTCAAATGCGGGGCACTGATGCTGATCGACGCCACCGATGTGTGGTGTTGCTTTCAATGTTCCATCTAGCGCATACGACCAAGCGTGATAGCGGCAGGTGAGTACACCATGGCTATCAGCCGCTGCATCGACGAGCTTCATGCCGCGGTGGCTGCAGACATTGTGAAACACACGCAGTACTCCCGTGCGATCGCGCGTGACCAGTAAGGGCAAGCCCATAAAATCGACTGGCTGTGCGTACGGTTGCAGCGGGATGCTATCAGTAAACAGTAGTCCCGCCCACGTGGGGCCGATGAGGCGATCGCGTTCTAGTGTGAAGAGCGTCTCGCTGGTGTATACCGCGTTAGGTAATCCACGGGCCTGCTCGATGGGCTGCAACACCTCGACAAGCGCAGCGCGCAGCGGTGTGATCGGTGATTCAGGGGGCGCCGCAGTACTCACGGTGGCGCGTCGTGTAAGGAATGAGCGATCGCGGCAAACGCATCCTGATCATTAATTATATCCATGCCCTCGGGTTTAGACCGCGCACCCCAAGCCACGATAACCACCTGCTCACGGGGATTGATATACAAAAACTGGCCAAAGATGCCTTCTGCCAAAAAGGCATCGCCTGGCTCTGGCGTGTCTGTCGTGGGCGTGGCTGGCCACCAGAAGTAGCCATAGTCCATGATTGTCCCCGTCTTGAGTCGTTGTCTAGAGCTTGCCTGGGTACGCCAGCCGTTTGGCAAAATAGATTGACCATTCATGACGCCGTCATTCAAAAAGAACAAACCAAAGCGGCCATAGTCGCGCAATGTCGCACTGAATCCGCTGCCAGCGATCTCGATGCCATCGGCCGAAGCAAGCCACCAGCTCGCGTCCGCTTCCATCCCAAATGGTTGCCAGATACGCTGACTGAAGTAGGTCGATAGCGGCATATGCACGGCTCTGTGCACGACCTCACCGGCTACTAAGGTCTCACCGGTGTTGTAATTATTGACAGTCCCTGGCGGCGCGGCGCGCGGTAATGAGCGCATCAGTGCAAGTGCAGCGCCTGGCTCTTGGCCGATTTGTATGTCGAGTAGTTTGCGCCGATCCGATGTCGTGTCCGTGTATGTCTCGTTCCAGCGCACACCAGAGGACATGCACAATAGGTCACGGATCGACACGCCGTCGTAAGCGCTGCCCTTGAGTTCGGACACATACTGCGTGACAGCATCGTCAATGCTGTGAATAGCGCCGTCTTTCAGAGCCACAGCAATGAGCGTGGAGGTAATGGATTTTGCCACCGACATGGACATCCAATGAGTGTTGGCGGTGTTTCCATACTGATACTGCTCAAGCGCAACGCGACCGTTTTTGAGAACCAGCAGTCCCGCGACGCGATTCACAGCTAAATAGTCATATAGATCCCACGAGCGACCATTGGACTGAAAGTGAATATTATTGACTGGTTTCGTTGCAGGAGGCAGTGCAAACACCCGCGGCCCATGCGCAATCGTGCGAGTTGGGAACAGTCGATCGATATGACGGAAAGTGCTGACCGCTTCATCAGGCGTCATGGCACCATCATAAACAGCACGCACCGATACAATCGATTCACTGTGCGACGGAGGCCTGTCCTTAAGCTCTGCACCAGCATCAGCCATCACCGCGCTGAAACCACACAGACCAAATAACAATCCGATAAGGCGCACTCTCAACCGGCGAATCGCTTTGTGTGGACGATCCATGGGGAGCTGTACGGCGGTATGCATATCGAAGGACCTATCGTATAAAGCTAATGGAAAATGCAGGTGCTGATCGGACGCGAGTGTAATGCAGTGATTGACATGCTGAGCGCGCTAGTCGGTTCGTGCCGGATGTGCTGCGGCGCACCGGCCACCAAGGAACTGAGCCCATACAGCATCAGCCCAAGGGTCGTATTTCCAACGAAACGTGTGACGAAACAAAGCGCAGCGCTCAGCCTCAGGGAGTGGGTCATTGGCCATCGCAGCGATGACAGACTCGCGGGTGACGAGTTCATTACTCATGCGGATGCCACCGTGTGAGTCGGTATCAAAGACCAATAACCGGTTGGCATCAGGCACATCCGACCATGGCTGCCAGTCGGGTAGCACGTGCTCAGGGGGATTTGGCTTTCCGCTACGGGCAAATTGTGTCCAATACGTGATCATCGCCTCACTTAAAGTAATACGTGCCGGCGCGTTGTCAGTGGAATACAGCAAGCGTCCTTGCGCTCCCACATCAAAATTACCAAATACAAAGGGGATCTCAAGGCCGTGTGCCGCGCCAAGCAATTGCGAGATATCAACAAGACCAAAGCGACGACCTTCTTCGCGCCAGTCCCAACGATACGCATAGACATCGGCGCCACCTTTGGTGAGCGCGCTCGCCAACTCATCGACCGCGGTCGTTTTCCACCATGCGGAGCGATAGGATGCTTCGCGATCATAGGCGGCGGGGTCTTTGGCCCACACAGGGAAGCCGGCAACTTTTCGGACCAAGCGCGAGTCAAACGCCATGAAGAGTTTGTTTTCGTCGCGGTTGCTTCCAATGAGTGTGGGAACGTTCACATGTGTGCCGGACTGTGCGAGCAAGGACAAAGGATCTCCAGTGCGCAGCACAGCTCCATCTTGGAACACGGTGGGCAAGCGATCGGCATCGATGCTGGTCGCTTCATAAGCGGCATAGACGACCCAAGGATCAAGCTCACGCAAAAACGTGCCGATAGCCGCGGGCGTCCACGTGGCGACGAGCGCACGGGCGTCGGCGCGGGTCGCTGCGCGTCCGGTTGTGACAAGTAATTTTAAGAGCACCTCGCCACTGCTGTACGCGTGGCCAGGAACGGCGTCGTCCACATAATTTAAAGCACGCGTGTATGGCGCAAACCCAAAGCCCAAGCTTTCGATGATCACTCGGTGCAGTAAGCCTGGGCTCAATGGTGAGATGAGGAGTGCTAGCGCGTTCGTCGCACCCGCGGACTCACCAAACACAGTGACGTTATTCGGATCGCCACCGAAGGCTGCCGCATTGGCGTGTACCCATTTGAGTGCCGCTAGCGTGTCTAAGTTGCCCCAGTTACCCGACGCTTCAATACCCTCAGGGTCCGATTGGCCTGGGACTACAAACCAGCCGAACGGACCTAAGCGGTAATTGGGCATGACAACGATGACATGCTGGGTCTCGGCTAAGTGTCCGCCATCATAAAAGGCCGCGTGGCCGACGGTGTTGGCTCCGCCGTGGATCCACAGCATCACAGGCAGCCGCGTGGTCGCAAGTTCGCCAGCTTGTAGGCGTGGCGCATACACGTTTAGGTACAGGCAGTCCTCGCTGCCTTGGTGGCTGCCATCAGTGCCCACCCCTCCGAGTGCCCATCCAAATTGCAGGCACGGCGCACTTGCCTGTAGTGCAGGGCGTGCAGTTTCCCAGCTGGCCACGGCTTGTGGAGCATGCCAGCGCAGTGCGCCCACCGGGGGCGCCGCATAGGGGATTCCGAGCCATGCATGCCCGCCACGCGGATTGATGAAGCCTGTGATTGGCCCACTGCTGAGAACGCGGGTGCTATCGGGCGCCGCCACTGGGGGCTCTACTGTGGCGGGCGTCCCTGTGCAGGCGGCTAGGGTGGAAGCTAAAAGAATAAGCAGGGCTGACAAGCGCGGCACGGTGGTCTCGGGATTGTGATGTGGAGGCGTTAACTGTCTGTGGAATGACAGTCAGAGTCAACAGTGGCGCGCCTGCACGCTCGTCTGGGCGATGCCAATCTCGGGTAATAATGAGCGCTCACTCATCGCTGTGCGGAAGCAGCGACTCCTATTTGGCGTTACAGTAGGCTATGGACCACGCAATTCGTACGTTTGATGGGGTGAGCTACCCAGATGCCGCGGCGTCTGATCCCGTGACACTGGGGTATATGGACGGCGCGCCGCCACCGAGATCCCGATTAATCCGGTTTAGTGATGACACGTTTTTGCGCTTTCCCCAGTTACGCTGGTCTTTGTCACATTTGAGGGAGTTTGTGCCGACGGTGACTGTCTCGCGCGGGATTGGGCCACCGAGCGATCTTGGGCGCGTGAATGCCGCTCTTGCGACCGATATCGATGCGATGACGTTTCTAGACCTGAATGGGGTTGTGAGAACTTGGGCTGAGTCTTTACACGAGACCTACACGGACGGGATGATCGTATTGCATCGCGGCCGATGCGTGTACGAATGGTATGGCGGCGCATTACGAGCTGATCTCACGCATGCGTGTTTTTCAATCACGAAGTCGTACGCCGCCACGATCGCTGAGTTGCTGATACACGAAGGCGCGCTCAATGCTGAGCAAGTTGTAGAGTTTTATCTGCCGCAGATGGGTTCATCAGCATTTGCAGGCGCCACGGTGCGTCAGGTGCTCGATATGCAGGTCGGCGTTATGTTTAACGAGGACTATGCAGATCCTGCGGCGGGTGTGTGGCAGTACACCCGGGCCGCAGGCTTGCGGCCCTTTCCATTAGGCTATACAGGGCCACGCTCTTTGTATGATTACCTGCCTACGCTGCCAGCACAGGGGGCACATGGCGTGGCCTTTGCCTATGCCACTGTCTGTACCGAAGTGCTGTGTTGGATCTTGCGGCGCGTCAGTGGCAAGACGTTCGCTGCACTCTTGGCGGATAGAATATGGTCACGCTTAGGGTGCGATCACTCTGCTGATCTCATGGTGGATTCTGCGGGGACAGAAGTCGGGGGTGCGGGACTGGCCGCGACCCTGCGGGATGTCGCACGCTTTGGGGAACTACTGCGTTGTCAGGGAGATTGGCGCGGTCGCGAGGTGATTCCAGCGGCCGTCATTGAGAACATGACGCGCCACACTGACCGAAGTAAGTTTCCGCAGGCCGAGTATCCATTGCTTGCTGGCTACGCCTATCGCAGCATGTGGTGGGTTGCCAATGACGCCTTCGGCACATTTGAGGGACGGGGTATTTTTGGCCAGCGCTTGTATGTGGCGCCGAAAGCCGAGATCGTGATCGCGCGCTTTGCGTCGCATCCGGTGGGTTCGAGTGCTGCCAATGATCCAATCACGCTACCTGCTTTTCGTGCATTAGCAACCCAATTAATGGGACATTGAGCGGTCAGGTAAACGCAACGATCCATTTTTCGGAGACGCAATGACACGGTATATTGACAAAATTCTGACTGATGGTGAGCACGTTGTGTTTGAGGCACGCGTGAGCTTGTGGTCGCAGTGGCGACTGATTGCGCTCGGCATGGTCACGCTGCCGCTGGTTGGGTTTGGCGTGTTCTTACTACTCCGTGCGTGGCTTATTTACCGCACCACAGAACTTGCCATCACCACGAAACGTATTGTGTCAAAAACAGGAATTTTACGACGTAGCACGATGGAGTTACGGCTCGATAAAATCGAGAGCATTAAAGTGGATCAGCACCTCATGGGGCGCCTACTGAATTTTGGCTCTATTACCTTGGCTGGTACGGGAGGCGATAAGACACCCATCGAGTGCATCCGTGCGCCACTCGATTTTCAAAAGCATTTTATGACCGCGTTTGATCATCCGCGTACAGGCCACTAAGCGCCTGTACGGGTTCGCAAATACTCAGCGCGAGTTTTACTGACAGCTCGAAGGCAGCCACGGTGATTGCATGCCCGATGTACCGGCGCTTTGGGTTGGCGTGTAGCTCAGTCCGGACACGCCACTGACGTTGGCATTGCCGCAAAACCAAACGATATCGCCATTGCTGCCGACGCCTGGCACAAGGCCGACTGAGGTGGTGCTCGTTAATTTGCTGTTTGCGGCGGGGCCGCCAAAAAATGCCTGAATCACGCCATTTGCTAAGAGCGCCACACTGCTGACGTATTTTCCTGATGGGGCACTGGTAAACCCTAAGCCACTGGACGACGAACTCGTGGTGATGCCGGCGGCAGGGAACGTCCCGTTTTGCGTGTAATAATCAGCAACCGCTGTTTTCACGCCAGCTGTTAGGCTTAAGCCCTCCGTCACTTGACTGCGGATGGTGTAATTCTGATACGCAGGCAGCGCAATGGCCGCGAGAATACCGATGATCGCGATCACGATCATGAGTTCAATGAGTGTGAATCCTGCTGTTGTCTTCTGGTGCATAGGAATAGGCATCCAATCAGTGTATGAAGTCGAGGGGGTATGAGTGCTAACCGACAATGCACGCTGACATAATAGTCCGTTCGCATGAGGGTGCACAAGAATATTCGGGAGTTATATTAAATAGTGCTGTCATGCCGTGTGCTTAAGCTCGGGGCTTAAGTCAGGCAAGAAAGTATAAATAGTCTAAAAAGACAAAAATTCCCTCACGATACGATTCAAACTGAGCCCTATCTGTTTTCACAGGACCACGCTTGTGCTGATTCTTTTTATCGCAGCTGTCTGGGCAGGGGCTCAAAATGCACTCGCCGGCGGGGGCACATTCCTCACACTACCGGCATTGATGGCGAGCGGCCTTGACGCGCGCGCTGCGAATATCACGTCCAGCCTCGGCTTGTTCCCCGGACAGGTCAACACCGCATGGCTAGGACGCACCTTGGTGAGTGGTGTGGGACAGGTGTCTTTTGGTGTGCTAGCCGCGATCAGTGTGCTCGGCGGTATGATCGGCGCAGGCTTATTATTGTTAACACCGCCTGTGGTCTTTGCAGTGTTGCTACCGTGGCTCGTGCTCTTTGCGACGGTGATGTTTGCGTGGGGTAGTTTTCGGCCACCCACGACCAGTGGGATGCATTTGTCACCGGCTGCGGCGGCACTGCTGCAATTTGTGATCGCGGTCTATGGCGGTTACTTTGGTGGTGGTATCGGCTTTTTGATGTTGGCCGTGTTCACTGCAGCGGGCCTTGGCGTCAGAGCGGCAGGCGCTACCAAGAACGGCTTAGCCATGATGATGAATGCATCCACGGTGCTGATTTTGGTCTTCACACCTGGCATCTCGTGGTTGCGGGTGGCAGTGGTTGCCGTTGGTGCACTCGTCGGTGGCTACTGCGGCATGCTGCTCATGCGTCGCATCAATGAGCGGTATCTTCGACTCGGGGTTGTTGTATTGGGCCTCACCCTGACTGTTGCACTGTTTCTTGGTGCGCAGCACCCGGGTACTCAGTAAGGCGTCGGGTCGTGTTTGGACCCTGCAAAGACTCCCTCGCCAGGCGCATAGACCGCCTCTGTGTGTCCGATGAGTTGCTTCGGGTAAAAATACACTTCGCGCAGATGCCCCGTGGCGTAGCGCTCGATCTGGTCACCAAAGTGCACAGACGTCGGGTCGCCACTCTCGCCGCCCGCCATGATGGCATGCGCTGATACCGTCTCACCAAATTCGACGATGGCGACAAAGCTATTGCCGCTGGTCCCATAGTATTTCTGAGTCCCTGTTTGGCGGCGAGCGCCAAACGAGGCAAGCGATCCCCAGCGCGCCGAGGCAAAAGCCACGGGCGTACTGGCAGCGGTGTCTGCAAAGGTGGGCACTAGTGTGGCGTTAAGGCGCTGAAAACGGTTCATATCACCCCATGGCACCTGCCATGTACCAAAATCCTGTTGTAATCGGTCCGATACCGTCTGTAAGGCAGCTAAACGCTCCGTGTCTGTTAGGTGATTTTCAAGTACTGTATAGACGGAGACCCCTTTGGATTCCGCACGCGTCTTCGCACTTTCCCATAACTCATCACCCCACAACACAGCCAGTGTGGTCGCAATGGACTGCAATGCCCAACGGCGATCCCACGCACGCAAGAGCTCCATCTGTTCGGCGAGTTGTACGCGCCACACACTATCCACCGGTAGAGCATCGTAAGCCGTGAGCAAGTGCGGGATCAATACTGAAAATTCCGGCAGAAACGCATCAAAGGCAGCATCACGCAGTGTCTCAGGCGTAAAGCTGCTATTGCCGGTTAGTAATTGGGTGGCATGTATGCCGCGGGGGTTCTCGCCAGCGGTGTCCATATAGGCTGGAAAACGTTGACGTTGCGGACTATCGGGTCCAGCGGCTGAGTACGGCCAATTATTGGTGTTCATAACCCAGCCGGTCGAGGGGTTTACACTCTGTGGCACCTCGTTGAGCGTGTGTAGGCCGTGCCAGTCGGTGGCGGGCGTGCTGCCATCCACAGGGCGCGTGTAGTCAAAACGATTATCGCGCCGTGGGATAAATTGTGGATGCAGGTACGCAATGGTGCCCTTTGCATCAGCATAGATGGTGTTATTGGTGGAATTGGCTTGTAGGCCGAGTACGCGCAGGTATTGCTGATAGTCGGTGGCCTTGGTGCGCAAAAAAGACTGAGTCAGCGCTGCGACCGGCTTGTACATCAGTGCGACGCTCACCAGATGATCGCCATCTTGCCGCACCACAGGACCGTGGTGGGTTTTGTAGACAGTGAACTGTCGCGTGGCAAGTGTCCCATCTGGTGTGCGGTAGTGAATACTCACACGCTGTGTGTGCATGGGTCGCAGCGTTGCGCCATAGCGGTAGTAGGGCCTGCCGTTCCGTGTCAGTGTCACCTCACGAAATAGACTGATGCTATTGACCCCGCTGGAAGTATGCATCCAGCCCGCATGCTCATTAAATCCCTGATAGATAAAAAACTGTCCCCAAGTCGCCGCGCCATACACATTCAAACCTTGATCGCTGGTGACTTGCTGTTCACTACGGAAATAAAAGGAGGTGTGTGGATTAATCAGTAACAGCGGGTGGTGGTTTACGGTGTTGGCCCCAGCAATTGCAATCCCATTCGACCCGCGCGGTTCTACTAAGCGCTCACTATCCGCTGTGATCGGAACCTCCACGCCTGATTCGTAGAAGGCCTGTAATGGACCAAGCGCAATATGTTCAATGTCGCCGCCAATACTCCCTTCAGTAAAGCTCAGCGCCATCCATGGTTCAAAGGTCGTGATGACGTGCGGTTTAAACGTAGGGTGCGATACGAGATACCAATTTAATCCATCGGCCCACGCAACCATCAGCTGTTTAAGCCACCCAGGGCATGCTGAGTAACGGTTTTTAAGATCGGCTTCATTGACGTATAGCCGCATCCGCAAATCCTGATAGATCGCTTTTTCTCCCTCCGCCTCGGCAAGGCGGCCGAGTGAGGTTAAGTAATTTCTTTCGATGCGCGGGAAGTCGTCCTCAGCCTGTGCATACATCATGGCGAATACCGCATCGGCATCGGTCTGACCATGGACGTGGGCGATACCCCAGTCATCACGGGTGATGCGACTGTGGGTTACAAAGTGCTGCCAGCGTGCGCGGCTCGCAGAGGGCGCCGTGTGTGCTGAACTCAGCGATGCGCGAGTGGTGGTGGCAGCGACGCCGTCAGGGGCCTGACACAAAGCGGCCAACACAAGAATGAAGCTGAATCGAATCAGTCGCATGCGAACGCTCGACAAGGCAGCCTTGGAATGCTTGAATCCTAGCGCATATAACGCCATGGTGTACTGCCTCTTCACAGAAGTGCCACAAACGATAAACCTGTGCTTAGCCTGCTATCTAGGTTCGATTATCGCGGTTACACTGACGGGGTGCTCAACTGTCGCCAAAACCAGTCATCTGCAGTAGGCCCTCATGCGTATTTTTAGTGAACGAGTCGAGGCATTTGATCAGTGGATTCGAGGCCGCTTCAAGCACTTAAATACAGCGCTTGAGGAGCTGTATTTCAAGCAGGCGGATCGCCTGAATGTACAGGGAGTTGGAGACGACTTAAAAGCCACATTGCGCGACGAAGGCCACGGCTTCATTGAAGCTTTACGTGCCGAAGGAAACACCGATGATGGCTTTGAAAGTGCCTTTGGGGTACTTGGCAATGTGGGCATGTATCTCGGCGCGATGCGTCGCCACGAATTGACAAATCCCTCAAATGAAACTCAGTCACCGTTCACGGCAGCGTCCTCGCTCGCCCTGCATGTGGGAGCCTCACTTGGGATGGCGCCACGCTTTGCGACTGCCCATCTTGCAACACATAATTTAGCGCATAACGGCATCAGAAAAAGCTTCACTACGCTTACCGATGAGCAGTTATTTATCGATGAGAACACGCGCGGGATTTTAAGTTTTCAAAAGGTTGCTGACGCGCTATCGCGAATCGTGCCCTTAGGAATGTCGAATGCGGTCATTGACGAGCTTTTTGCTGATGCAAAAACTGGCTTGCAGCAGGTGATGGCGGCTAACGAGCGGCTCTTTACAAAACTCGATGTGGAGCGCTTCTTTTGTAACGTACGACCCTATTACAAACCCTATCGGGTGGGCCGCCAAGAATACCGTGGCGCCAATGCGGGTGACTTTTCGGGCATCAACGAGATTGATCTGTTGCTGGGTCTTTGCCGAGCGAATGACGCGTATTATGCGCAGCTACTCGTCGATAAGATGCTCTATATGCCGCCGCGTGATCAAAGTCGTCTGCGTGAGGTGATGACTCGCACCAGCTTGCTGGATGAGCTGTTGGGGGTGATCGACACCCAGCACCACACGGCGTGGTTTAAGGCAAGTGCGCGCGCATTTTTGGATGTGTGTGAGCTGTATGGTAAGACAGCCTTACAGCACCATGATCAGTTGGTGGCACGGTTTATCGAAGGCCCAGCAGCCAGCGTAGTGGAGTCGCATCGCGCCACACTCACGGCAAGTGGCCCACCGTTACCGATTTTGTTGCGAGCGCTTGAGACCTTACGTGATCTGCGCACGGCAGCTCCTCGTGACGATATTGCCAGTCGTTATCAGGACATCGCGCGAGTACGGCGAGCTGTTGCAGGCGGTTAAACAGCGCTGCCTAGGATTTCAGGCTGTTATGGGTCTCGGTCGATAAATGGCGCGGGTAGTGGCGTTGCCAGATCAATGCCGGTGACATCAAAACCTCGGCGAAAATCGCGGACGTGTTTTCCCATCCAGAGGCGTGCCGTAGCACCATCGCGCTGTTCAATCGCGGCGAGTATGGCTTTTTGCGCTGTGCCGATGCGGTGTCGGGCAGCGGGCGCGCGATCGATCATCAGGATCAACGCTGCGGCTAACAACATAAACATCGGCTCTTGAATGATGGGCTGAATCCGATTGCCGGTGGCGGCGGTGATTGCTCTGAAAAACTCCATGACTCCCGCGATGGCCTCGGGCGCCGCGGTGCTGGCTTGTTCATAAGCAATGACAGCAGATTGAATACGACTCAGCGTTTCAGGGGACGCGCGCAGTGCCGCAGCTTCTGCCGCTGGAGGCTCAATGCTTTCGAGCATTTCACAGACTTCACGGACCGTGATGTCGTTCAGTGCAAGCGCGTCGCTGATCCGACTTGCAATTTGCAACGTGGCCGGATGATTGACCACCAGACGTTTCGTGCCACGACGGCGGGTGACTAGATCGGCACTTTCAAGCTCGCGTAATGCTTCGCGGATGGTCGAACGATTCACTACGAATTGTGTGGCAAGTTCCGTTTCGGATGGTAGTGAGTCACCTTCGCGCAGGCTGCGGTTGTGGATCCGACTTGCAATGGCAGCCGCGACGCGACGGTAGCCTGGTTCAAACGGCAGCGGCGCGAAATCAGAACTCATGCCAGCTCCATCAGCTCCCGGCCGATGAGCATGCGCCGAATTTCTTGCGTGCCAGCGCCGATGTCATAGAGTTTTGCATCGCGTAACAGGCGCCCTGTCGGGTAGTCATTGGTATAGCCATTGCCGCCGAGCGATTGGATGGCCTCGAGCGTCGTCGCAACGGCTCGATCGGATGCCTGCATTAAGCAGGCAGCAGCACTGCGGCGCGTTTTATGGCCGCGGTCACAGTCGCGCGCGATCGCGTGCACGAAGGCCCGGCTCCCGAAGAGATTCGCGTACATGTCGGCAAGCTTACCTTGCATTAACTCAAAACTGCCAATCGGCCGACCAAATTGCCGCCGGTCTTGCACGTAGGGCAAAACCACATCCAGCGCCGCGGCCATGAGCCCGAGTGGCCCCCCTGCGATGACGACCCGTTCGTAGTCGAGTCCGTTCATCAGCACCGCGACACCGCCGTTCACTGCGCCGAGTACATTCTCGCGCGGCACATAACAGTCCTGAAAGTGCAGTTCGCCGGTCGAGGAGCCGCGCATCCCTAGTTTGTCGAGGTGACGGGCGACGCTAAAACCTGGCATCCCTCGCTCAACAATAAACGCGGTGATGCCACGGCCGTGCAGCTCCGGCGCTGTTTTTGCATACACAATCACCACATCGGCGTCGGGCCCGTTGGTGATCCACATTTTAGTCCCGGTTAACCGAAAGCCATCCGCGTGCTCGATCGCCCGCAATTGCATCCCGATCACGTCGGAGCCCGCTTCGGGTTCGGACATCGCAAGCGACCCCACATGCGTCCCGTTGATCAGCTGCGGCAGATAGCGTTGCCTTTGTGCAACGGTGCCATTGAGACACAGTTGGTTAATGCACAGATTGGAGTGCGCGATATAGCTCAATCCCACAGAGCCAGACGCGCGGGAAATTTCCTCCATCGCAATGACGTGGGCGAGATACCCCATGCCCGTTCCGCCATCGGCCTCCGGGACGGTGATGCCGAGTAAGCCTTGTGCGCCGAGTTCAGGCCACAAATCACGCGGGAAGGCGTCATCGCGATCAATGGCCGCAGCCCTCGGCGCGATGCGTTCTTGCGCAAATCGATGCACGGCATGGCGCAGCGCCTGCATCTCGTCGGTGAGTCCCGCATCCAGATCCGTGTCGATAAGGGTTGCGGTGGTCACAGTAGCAGGCCTTTAAAAAGTACGATAGTATGATTGTCGGACAATTAGAGGGTCGAGGCAAGATGAATCGCCTAACCAGTCACGTTGATCTAAAGAGCGCAGAATATTCGGCGAATAAGCAAGAATATGAGTTGATTAGCGCCGATTTACGTTTAAAACACGACAAAGTAAAAATGGGGGGCTCAGCAGCCGCCATTGCTAAGCACCGTGCGCGCGGCCGACTGTTGGCGCGCGAGCGGATTGATCTACTGCTCGACCCAGGCGCGCCCTTCCTCGAGCTGTCGGCATTGGCTGCTGGCGGCCTGTACGGAGGCGACATCGCGTCCGCTGGCATCGTCACCGGTATCGGACGCGTCTCGGGGCGCGAGTGCATGATTGTCGCGAACGATCCCACGGTCAAAGGCGGCACCTACTATCCGCTGACGGTGAAGAAACATTTGCGCGCACAACAGATCGCGCGCGAAAACCGCCTGCCGTGTATCTACCTTGTTGAAAGCGGTGGTGCCTTTTTGCCAGCGCAAGACGAGGTGTTTCCGGACCGGGAGCACTTTGGGCGTATTTTTTATAATCAAGCGACGCTATCGGCTGCCGGCATTGCACAGATTGCGGTGGTGCATGGCGCATGTACTGCGGGAGGTGCATACGTGCCCGCGATGGCAGATGAGAACGTCATCGTTGCCAAGCAGGGGCAGATTTTTCTCGGAGGTCCCCCGTTAGTGAAGGCGGCGACGGGCGAGGAGATTGATGCGGAGTCCCTCGGCGGCGCCGATGTGCATTGCCGCCAGTCGGGTGTGTGCGATCACTATGCGGACAGCGACGCGCATGCCTTGGTGATTGCCCGCGGCATTATTCAACGACTCAAAGCGGGACCGACGGTTGCAGCCCCTGTGCCGGTGCGCGAGCCACTGTACGATCCGACGGAGTTGTATGGCATCGTGCCCACAAACCTGCGTAAGACCTACGATGTCCACGAGCTGCTTGCGCGACTGGTCGATGGCTCGGAGTTTGACGAGTTTAAAGCGCTCTATGGCACCACGCTGGTGACGGGCTTTGCACACATTGGTGGCTACCCTGTCGGGATCCTTGCCAATAACGGGATTTTATTTTCTGAAAGCGCACTTAAAGGCGCTCATTTTGTGGAGCTGTGCGCGCGCGAGCACATCCCGTTGCTCTTTTTGCAGAACATCACAGGGTTCATGGTGGGCCAGCGTGCCGAGGCCGGTGGCATTGCGCGCGATGGAGCCAAGATGGTATCCGCCGTGGCTGCGGCCCAAGTGCCGAAACTCACCGTCATTGTGGGCGGCAGTTACGGCGCTGGTAATTACGCAATGTGTGGACGTGCGTTTGGGCCGCGGTTTTTGTGGCAGTGGCCCAATGCACGGACCTCCGTGATGGGTGGTGAGCAAGCAGCGCAGGTGCTCGCCAGCATTCGTCGCGATCAGTTAGGCGCGCAAGGACGCACACCCACTGAGGCTGAGGAGCAGACGTTCATGCAGCCCATTCGCGACCAATACGAAACACAAGGGCATCCGTACTATGCCAGTGCACGGCTGTGGGATGATGGGATCATTGACCCTGTGGATACACGCCGCGTCCTTGCGTTGGCGCTGTCGGTGGTCAAGAACGCTCCCATCGCTGACACCCGTTATGGCATCTTTAGGATGTGACCCATGAATGAGACTGGCCTCGTACTCGAATCAGTTCTTGCAGATGGCATTGTGCAGTTAATGCTCAATCGCCCCGAGCACCGCAATGCCTTAGACAAAGCTCTCATGCAAGCGCTGCAGCACGCACTAGCACACCATGGCAGTGCCCCGACGACGCGGGTCATCGTGTTAAGTGCCAGTGGCAGCACCTTTTGCGCGGGGGCGGATCTGTCTGCCATGCGTGCTCTGGGAGCCGGGGACCTTACGGAGAATCTCACCGAAGCGACGCGTTTGGCGCAATTGCTACTCACCCTGCATGACTGCCCGAAGCCCACGATCGCATTGGTGCAGGGCCCAGTCGTGGGTGGTGGGGCTGGGCTGGTGAGCGCCTGTGATATTGCCATTGGGACACCGAGTGCCACGTTCCGGTTTCCCGAAGTGCGCCTCGGGCTCATACCGGCAACGATTTCACCGTATGTGATCGCGGCCATGGGCGCTCGCCGTGCTCATCGCTATTGGTTGACGGGAGAGTTAATGAGTGCCGAACAGGCCGCGACTTGTGGTTTGCTGCACGAGCTCGTGGCGGAGACACATTTGCACGCACAGGGGCTCGCGTTTGCACATGAACTGTCTCGCGGCGGTCCCGAGGCGCTCGCGGCATGCAAGCGCTTACTGCATCAGGTCGCATACGAGTCGCCAAGTGCTGCGCTTGCCGCGCACACCGCAGAGTTATTAGCGCATCGGCGTGCAACGCCCGAAGCACAGGAAGGCCTGCTCGCTGGCATCGAGCGGCGCAAGCCCACGTGGCGTACCTGATGTTGCGCCGGCTACTCATCGCAAATCGCGGCGAGATTGCGTGTCGGATCATCCGTACAGCCAAGCGCCTTGGCATCTATACCATCGCGGTGTACACCACAGCCGATGGACATGGCCTGCACACGCGGCTTGCAGATGAAGCGCATGCGCTGAAAAAGTCAGGCGATGACAGTTATCTTGATACCAATGCCATTATTTCGATCGCGCGTGCGGCAGGCGCGGACGCGGTGCATCCGGGCTACGGATTTTTAGCAGAGAACGCGTCCTTTGCAGATGCATGCGAGCGTGGGGGCCTTATTTTTGTTGGCCCACCCTCTGACGTGATTGCAGGGATGGGCTCAAAAAACGCCGCCAAGGAGCGCATGCGCTTGGCGGGTGTTCCGGTGTTACCGGGCTACCACGGTGAGGCGCAAACTATTGCCGAGCTGACCGCCCAGGCCCTGCTACTCGGCTTTCCACTTATGATCAAGCCCAGTGGTGGTGGCGGTGGCAAGGGTATGCAGATTGTCAGCGCACCGGATCAACTGAGCACGGCGCTGCACAGTGCGCGGCGAGTGGCTGAAAGCGCGTTTGCGGATCCGCGGTTGTTGCTCGAGCGCTATGTGGAGTCGCCACGCCACGTGGAAGTGCAGTTGTTGTGTGACCATTTTGGTACAGCAATTCATTTGCACACGCGCGATTGCTCCGTGCAACGGCGTCACCAAAAAATGATCGAGGAAGCCCCCGCACCCGATATTTCTCCAGCTGTCCGTGAGCAATTGCACGAGGCAGCGTTACAGGTGGCGCACACCGTTGGCTATCACAATGCCGGTACGGTGGAATTTATCTATAAGGATGGCCAGTTTTGGTTTATGGAAATGAACACACGCTTGCAAGTCGAGCACGGTGTGACCGAGGAGATTTTTGGTCTTGATCTTGTTGAATGGCAACTACGCATTGCTGCAGGCGAGCGCTTGACGCTAACGCAGCAGACGTTAATCCCGCGTGGCCATGCAATCGAAGTGCGACTGTGTGCGGAGGATGCAGACAGTGATGGGCTGCCGAGTGCCGGCACGCTGTCGCATGTGGCATGGCCCACCCAGCAGGCGGCAGATATGCGCGTGGATGCAGGCTATGCCGAGGGGGACGTAGTCCCTACCCAATACGACTCATTACTCGCCAAAGTGATCGGGGTAGGCGCATCCCGCGCAGAGGCGATACAAACACTGGATCGTGGACTTAACCACTGTCGCGTTGTGGGGGTAACCACCAATGCGGGCTGGTTGCAGCGCGCCTTGCGGACCGCCTCGTTTACCGCAGGGAGTGTCAGTACGGGTTTTATTGCGCAAGAGCAGACGGCTCTCGCACGCACTTTTGATATCACGGCGATTGAGTTAGGCGTGGCAGTGCTTGTGTGCTTACACGCGCCAGGTACCGTGAGCGTCGATGAGGGATTTGGTTGGGGGGCACGCGATGGATTTCGGTTAGGGCAATCCGCGCGGCAGCTGTGGTTTGTACAGTACCAGCAGGCACGCCACCTCGTTGCCGTGACGTGGCGTAAGACCGACGCATTGGCAGCCCAGTGGTTCATTGAGACGCCGCTAGGCAATCAGGAGATCACCTTGCAACCGTCTGCCGGTGGTCTGGTGGTATGGAGTCACGGGACACGATGCGTGCTCGAGTGTGTGCTCGAGCACGATCGTGTTGCTTTTTGGCATGGTGCGGACAGACTCGATGTGGTGGTTGAGGATCCGCGCGTCATTGCGCCACAAAAGACCGTGGTTGAAGCAAGCCTTATCGCACGCTTGCCGGGACGCGTGGTGTCGGTGGAAGTGAGCACTGGTGAGTCAGTCAAGGCTGGGCATGTACTGCTCGTGCTTGAAGCCATGAAAATGGAGCAGGCCATCCGGGCGCCGACGGATGGTGTCGTGCGGCGCCTCTTATACGCCGAGGGTGAGCAAGTTCCACAGGGCGCAGCGCTCGTTGAGTTTGAGCGCCTCGATCAGCAGGGCGCCGCCACCTGACGTGCTAGGGGTGACGCGCGTTTGCGCGCGTTGACGATTATTGGCTGTGTACGTAGGTAGCGACGTCCATGACCTCTTGGTCATTGAGAATACCTGGGTACAAACTGGGCATCGCACCCCCACTCGGTAACTCCGGTCGTTTGCCAGCGGTGCGAATGATCGTGGCGATCGCGTCCACAGTCTGGCGACTGGCAATATTTTTGAGTGCAGGTCCCGAGATGCCCTCGCCCGAGGCGCCGTGACAACTCACGCACAGCCGGTTATAGACGGCAGAGCCGCGAGTGGCATCGCCTGTCAGAGCGACAGGTTTCGTCTCAGCGCTGGCTGTTTCTTTGACTACAGGGCTGCCGAGTCCATAGATCACGATGTGCGGTAGCCCCGCTTCGCCCCACACAAAGCGCGAGATGTTGCCGGACGTTGTTGCAACGTACTGATGTTGCGCGATGCGGTAGGTGATGATGCCACCTGCGATGGCGCCACCGGTTTGCTGTTTAAAGCGCACCGTCCCGTCATTGCTATCAAGCGCATAGAGGTGGCCTCCCATGTCGCCTGCAAAAATAAGCCCGCCGGCGGTGGGCGTGATGCCCGACACGACCGGTGCATCGGCATGGAACGCCCAGCGTGCGCGCCCGGTCTCAGGGTCTACCGATGTGACCCAACCACTGGCGGCGGGGTCTGTGACTAATGTCCACGTGCCGCCAAGGTACACTTCCCCACGTACGTGGTTGGGATCGGCCTTGCGCGTTAGCACACTGCACCAATCAACCGCACCCACCACCACAGCGTGGTGTAAGCGGTCATAGGCCGGCCCGTTCCACTCCACGCCACCTAAAATACCTGGGCACACAACCATGCCGTTGTCTGTCACAGGCTGATCTTGGTTGGTAATGGTGGTGATCGCTGTTTTGTGAAGAATCTTGTGTGTCTGGCGATCGATCAAATACAGGTGCCCATCTTTAGAGCCCAATGCCACGACCCCGCGTCCGTCGCGCAACGACAACAGCATCGGAGCGGCTGCCACGTCCACGTCTTTGTCATCGTGCGGACTAATCTGGTACCACCATTTTAAAGCACCGGTGGTGGCATCGAGTACGACCAATGAGTTGGTGTATAGATTAGCGCCAGGCCGCACGGAGGAATCAAAATCCGATCCCGGATTACCCACCGATAAAAAAAGCTCGTGCGTATCGGCATCGAGTGTGTACGAGGTCCATAGTCCGCCACCGCCTGTTTTCCAAGAATCACCCTTCCACGTCTCAGAGCCAGGCTCACCCGGAGTCGGTACGGTGTTGAACCGCCAGAGTTGTTTGCCCGTGGCAACGTCGAAGGCAAACATGCGTCCTTGCACGCCCCATTCGCCGCCAGCGATCCCGATGTAGACTTTGTTATCCCAAACGATGGGCGCAGCGGCAAGCCATTCGCCTGCCTCCGGATCGCAAGGCTTTACATTCCACAGCGGCGCGCCTGTTTTGGCGTTGAGCGCGAGCAGATGACAATCCGTGGTACCACGAAACAATCTGCCGTCAGCGATCGCAGGTCCACGGTTGCTGGTATAGGGTTCTTTTTGTTCAGGGACATAGAGACTTTTCCACAGCACGGTGCAATCGGTGGGATCAATCGCAATCGTGCCGGAGCGTGCGGAGGCATACAAAATGCCATCCACCAAGAGCAATCCGGACTGGAAGCTGCCGGCAGGTTCCACCTTCACGCGGCACAGTTCTTTTAATTGCCCGACATTACTGGCATTGAGGTCGGCGATATTGCTGTACCGATCACTGCGTAAGTTCAGGTTGTAGGACGACCAGGACGTATCCGCAGTTCCATTGCTGGGTAGCGGTGTAATGGTGTGGGACGGCGGCGGGGTGTTTCCTGCCACGATTGCATGAGCAAGTCCTGCACCGAGTAAAGCCCCTGCAGCAATGACGGCAATCAGACGCGTAGTCATCAACAACTCCCCCGACCGGTGGCACCACCGATACGATCTCGATCTAGTGATATTTCAATGCATCACGTGCGCGGACTCATGCGAGGTGCACATGTGACGGAGTCCTCAGTGGACCCACCCCTGACTTGAGTCTCGGTGATGCACCGTGGAATCGTCAACTGCTTTGAGTCGCTCGGGGTTGAGCTCACGGCATCATACAATGACGCACTGCATCAATGCTGAGAGCGTGGCTGTCCGCGGGCGGGAGCATTTGACGCGCGAGTACCTCATTTTGAGGATCGCGACCAAGCGTTGAAAGTCAGTCACCCGGCACGCGTCGACAACGGAGTGACTCTGGCTGTCAGTAGAGGTTGGGTTAATTCTTGCGTTAGCTCTGCGCGGTAATGCACCAAAATGCATAGGAAGCAAAGTTGCAGCTGAACGGCTGTCATTTGCTTCGCTGAGCAGTGTCCCCGGCGAGTCGCCGCAGACGGGTCGCCATCGCGCCTTGTTTCGCTTTCGCACCTCTTGAGTACATGCCCACCATTCGCGGCGTCTTCCAGCCGGCATCTCGCATGATGGCCGCATCCGATGCTCCATCCTCTACTAGATCCTGTGTGGCACCGATGCGGGCAGAGTGACTGCTGACGTATTGCGGATCGAGATTGGGAAGTGAGAGTTTGCGAGCGATTCGCTTAAACACGATTGCCACAGATTGGGAGGTTAGGCGGGTGCGCCGCGCACTACCGGCAAAATCCATGCGAACGAACACTGGCCCACGCCGCAGTTTCGCTGCCTGCAGCCACTCAGTCACAGCCTCCACGATGGGCGCAGACAGATAGTTTGTTGAGACTTGCCGTGTCTTTAGACGTTCAAACGTGACTGTGGCACTGCCATCCTCATGAAATTCAAAGTTCTCGACGTTGAGCGCCACGAGCTCTGAGCGTCGCGCCATCACGGTGTACGCAAGCAAGAGTAGTGCGCGGTCCCGCTGTCCGGTGAGCGTGTCGGGCAAGGCCGCAACAGCTTGGCTGATCACGTCAAAGCTCAGCGCCGCCTTCTGACGCGGACTGACCAGTCCCCGCCGCAGGACGCGCCAGACAGCTAACACCTCTGCATCACGCGTCGGATCCGGATGGTTGCCGTCACTGTGCAACTTCGACAGAGTGCCTAAATAACGCGAGAGCGTTGCATAGCGCTTCGCCGGATGTCCGTCCGCGGTGACGCCTGATTTTAAGACCTCAAAGTCTCCCGCCTGCGTGACTCGAATGGGCGGCGCCTGATCTTGTAGAAACGCACTGATATCAGCAGGACGCGCCGGATATGGTTGACATCTAGGCTGCTGGGCCTGGCACCAAGCGCGCCAAATTCGATAGTTTGCTCGGATGGATAGACGCGTGTTGGCGGCTTTGGACGCAAGCACGCGCAGCACACGATCTGGAAGTTCCGGAAACTCACTGAAGTGGTGAGCACGTAGATGTTTGACGACGTCTGTCACGATCGTGGCAGGTTTTGCAGGCAAGCGACTACGAAGGGTTTTCGCTTTCTGCCGGCGAGTCACACCAGTGAGGGGCCGTTGTTGCGTCATGTGTGTAGGTTACGCTGACCTGCAATCACTGGTCTGATGTTCTCGAGAATAGATGGCGGAGGGGCCCCGATACATAGGTCCGACATCCGCGTAGCGGCTCAAAGTTTTTGGCATGGCCATCGAGGGCCGCGAATGGTGGAAGGAGCACGGCTGCGGTCACGCGCGGTATACAGCGCCCCTTGGTAATCGCACCCTGGAGGGCTTATCTGAAACTGAACTTCAATAATGCTTCTAATAAACGTCATAATATCTATAAAATAGTATTTACGATTCTTTTAAGAGTTATTATTATACTATATATTTATATTATAAAACATCCTATAAGATAGAATATAGGCGTTATCAGCTTTTACTGATTCTTATGGGCGGTTTTATCTTTATACAGTTACATTCTCTAGATGCCTTGACTGATACTGCCGCTTTAGAGCTTTTAGGCTCGCGCTTGGCGGCCGCGCGTTTGAAGCTCAACCTCACGCAGATGGCGCTTAGCCGGGAAGCGGGCGTTTCGCGCGCCACCGTCGAGCGCCTCGAACGCGGCGCGGGTGCGGACTTGAAGCTTTTGGTGCGGGTGCTCCGTGCACTGCAGTTGTTGGAGGGATTTCTGGTCGGTATTCCGACGGATGAACCCAGCCCGATGGCGCTGCTGCGCGCCCAAGGCAAAAAACGGCAACGTGCACGCGGCGTGCGTTCCACGGTGGTGGCGTGAGCGAAATTGCCGAAGTGCATTTGTGGGGAGAACTCGTCGGGGCAGTGGTCCAAACGAGTTCAGATACGTTCGCGCGCTTTGAATACAGTCCGCGGTTCTTGACGTTGGGTCTGGAGGTGGCGCCGCTGACGATGCGCTTGTCGCCCACGGTTTATCAGTTCCCCGCGCTGAGCCGCACTACTTTTAGAGGGCTGCCGGGCCTGCTCGCAGACAGTCTTCCGGACCGATTCGGAAACACGCTGATTGATGTATGGCTGGCCACTCAAGGGCGCGCGCCCGGCAGTTTTGGGCCCATCGAGCGCTTGTGCTACACCGGTAGTCGTGGCATGGGCGCCCTTGAGTTCCAGCCCGTTAAAGGTCCCCGAGCGCGCAAGAGCCAGAAGCTGAAGGTCGCGACGCTCGTTGAGCTTGCCTCCCACGTGCTGCAGCACCGCCAAACTCTGACGACATCCTTCGCCCCAGGTTCTACCCATACGGGACTTGCGGAGCTCCTGCGCGTTGGCACCTCCGCGGGCGGCGCCCGTCCTAAGGCGCTCATTGCTTGGAACCGTGAGACGCACGAGGTGCATTCCGGGCAGGTCACTGCGCCGCCCGGGTTCTCCTATTGGCTGTTGAAGTTCGATGGGGTGAGTGGGGCCGGGGACCATGAGCTCTCAGATCCTCAGGGTTTTACCCGTGTCGAGTACGCGTACTCCCTGATGGCACGGGCTTGTGGCATTGAGATGGCCGAGTGCCGATTGCTTGAGGAAGGCCCGCGCAAGCACTTCATGACAAAGCGCTTTGACCGCACCGACGCGGGCTTGAAACTGCACATGCAGACTCTTGGAGCCCTTGCGCACCTCGACTACAACACCCCGCGTGCTAACACCTACGAGCGCGCATTTCAGGTGCTGCGTCAGCTTGGAGGTGCCGCCTCAGCGCGCGAGGAGCTGTACCGCAGATGCGTTTTCAATCTCATCGCCCGTAATCAAGACGATCATGTCAAAAACATCTCATTTCTGATGGACACCCAAGGCACTTGGCGGCTTGCTCCAGCCTATGACCTGACCTACAGCTTTGACCCGACAAATCGCTGGATGGCGCAGCATCAAATGGGCGTGAACGGAAAGTTCGAAAGCTTTGCGCGCGAGGACTTGAGTGCTCTAGCCGATACGGCGAGCCTCTCGAAACGCATCGCCGCTGAGATCGTGGAGCAGGTTGCTCGTGCAGTAATGCGGTGGGACGAATTTGCTGCAAAGGCCGGTGCGCCAGCGGCCTACGTCGAGCAGATTAAGGCGAATCACCGCTTG
Organism: uncultured Pseudomonadota bacterium; assembly: GCA_903832085.1. Taxonomy (GTDB): domain Bacteria; phylum Pseudomonadota; class Gammaproteobacteria; order Steroidobacterales; family Steroidobacteraceae; genus CAIKZZ01. Next base: position 137,908 of record CAIKZZ010000021.1, read on the forward strand.
GACCTCGCCCGTGGAATCACGCAGGCCTAAGCGCTCAAGCGTCATTGCGCACCACCACGCTGTTCGAACGAGCTATTCGAGTAGTCTCGACAATCAGTCGTCTAGCACCAATTATTCCAACGTCAGTGACTGTGATTGAGAAGTCTGCCTGATCGTCGAACTGTCTGAGCTGCAGGCGGATATCAGCGAGGTAATGGGATGTGTGAGCTCCTATAAACGACGCGAGATATTTCTTTTTATGCGCAGTGTTCTTCAAAAGCGATTCACAACGCGCGCTATCTTCGGTGTTGACGGCATATAGGCTCTAGGAATGCGATGATAGCGATATGGTAAACATATCGATAACATGAAATAGCCGTTAGAGAGGTTAATAAGATACAAATATTACGTAGTTGATATGTATTAAATATAAAGGCATCATTGCGCTCCAACGCCGCCAGTCCGGAGCACATGTCATGTCGAATCCGTTAGAAGCGACGCCTGAGCCCAAAGCCAGTCGCGTTCGGGTATTTCAGGCGGCGGATCGGATTTTGAGATCCGGCCGGCGACCGACTGTGGAGGCAATCCGAGAGCTGCTAGGCGGAGGGTCACCTAATTCTGTGACAGCCTATATTCAGGATTGGTACCAGGAGCTCGGTAGCCGTCTGGTGGCCACTGAGGAGCCGTTGGTTGGGTTCCCTAGGGAAGCTGTTTCGCTCTTAGGTGAGCTTTGGCGGATCGCTGTAGCGGATCGGAGTGGCGGCCAGGTGGCCGCTGCCGACGACGCTAACATACGCGTGCTTGAAGCTGAGCGAGGTAGCCTTTTAGCGCAGATTGCAGCGCTCGAGGTCTTGAATCGTGAGTTGCAGCACCATCGGGCCAGTGCCGAAAGGTCACTGGCTGAGGCGCGCGCCCTACTCTCCCGTCGTGAAGGAGCGCTTGAAAGCGCTCGCGAGCAAATAGCTGTACTTGAGATGGCGCTCGTGACCGCGCGGATGGAGTTGGAGACAGCGGCCCAACGGCAAACCTCCCGTGCCGCAGCGCGGCTGGTGCGGCGTAAGCTAAAACGTGCCGCACTTAATCCAAAGACGCGGGTATCGGACAAAACAAAAAATCGGTCCCCCAGGAAACCCAAACCTGCCCAAGCTAAAAACGCATTGGGTCGTAAGCGAAAGGTACCTGTGAATCGGAAATCCAGTGCTACGAAGCGCCGTGCGGTCGGTAAGAGCGCAAAGAGGCACCGTGGCAATTCCCGTGACTAAGAACCGCTTAGACCCGGCGGTGTGCGTGGTTCGTATGGTTTTGTGTGATCGTTTTGTGTTTTAACGAGTCAGGGGCGTCATAACTTTCCTCAAGTCCTGCACGGCAAACTAATTGGATAATCCTGTCGACTCGGGAGTGGCAGCCGACCCAAGGCTGGCACCACGGTTCGAATCCGTCACTCTCCGCCAATAAACTTTCTTAATATCATTATTTTAAAGATATTTTATGTTTTACGCGAGTGGTTGACTATCAAAACAACTATCAATATGAGCCCCGGTTGGCCCCGCTAAGTGTGAAGATCAAATTCGCTCACCACTCTTGCGTACTATGGTGATCTCACATATCTGGCTAAGCCCGATGTTTGCTGAAAATGAAGTGGAGCCGTTAAAACGGTCTGGGCGAATAAACGCGTTTCGACACTAATGAATTTAAGAGCGCTGCCAGTGTCGATCCCGCCTGAATAAGTAAGAAAGGTACGCAGAGGGCTCTTAACTGTTGATATGTCTAGCTTTAGTATCGTCCTTGACGCCGTACTCACCCAAATAGTGATCATCGGTCCCGGCGCACGGTAATCCCCCCACAAAAGTGGTGCTCTGATAAGTAGAATTTTCTCACTGAGGAGTTCTATATGAAGAAGTCGAGGTTTACGGACAGCCAGATACTGGCGATTCTGAAGCAGGCGGAG